>JAIRPK010000017.1 GCA_031257015.1 Tannerellaceae bacterium | reverse complement strand
TCTCCATGTAGGCTTGTTAATTGCCGTATTCTGCTTGAATGGTAAAGCGGTGCGGTTTAAAAGAGGCTGTCCTTTTGGCGAATAAGTTGAGTGTCTTTGTTGTAAATATTGAGCTGTTTGGTTTGGTGTATCCTTCATTTCTGTTGTTTGTTTTGAGTTCTGTTGCTGCCTGTGCGTATCCATGTTAGGTTGTTAATTGTCTTATTCTGCTGGAATAGTAAAGTGGTGCGGTTTGAATGTTTTTGTTCTTCTGTGGAATAGGTTGAGTAGCTCTGCTGCAAATGTTGATTTGTTTAGTTTAGTGTATCTTTCATTGCTGGTGTTTGTTTTGACATTTGTTGTTGGCTGTGGTTCTCTGTGGTCTATTGTTAATTGTTGTATGGCGCTGGAATGGTAAAGTGGTGTGGTTTGAATGTTTTTGTTCTTCTGTGGAATAGGTTGAGTGGTTCTGCTGCAAATGTTGATTTGTTTAGCTTGGTGTATCCTTCATTGCTGGTGTTTGTTTTGACATTTGTTGTTGGCTGTGGTTCTCTGTGCTCTATTGTTAATTTTTGTATGGCGCTGGAATGGTAAAGTGGTGCGGTTTGAATGTTTTTGTTCTTCCGGGGAATAGGTTGAGTGGTTCTGCTGCAAATGTTGATTTGTTTGGCTTGGTGTATCTTTTATTGCTGGTGTTTGTTTTGACATTTGTTGTTGGCTGTGGTTCTCTGTGCTCTATTGTTAGTTGTTGTATGGCGCTGGAATGGTAAAGTGGTGTGGTTTGAATGTTTTTGTTCTTCTGGGGAATGGGTTGAGTGGTTCTGCTGAAAAGGTTGAGGGGCTTTGTTGTTTTCTGGGTGGTTGTTTTTCTGCTTGTTTAAACTTTGGGGGTATGGAATTTGGATTTGGGGATTTGGTGTTTCTTGGTTTATTGTTTGACAAATTTCTCTGTGGGGTTTTTCTTTTTGGGCGTTGGTTCTGTTTATGGGGGGTGTATGTGTTTGAATATTTAAGCAGCGGTGTTTAGGTAATCAAGCAATGGTGTTTGATTTTTTAAGCAGCGTTGTTTGAAATATTAAGCAGCGGTGTTTGATTATTCAAGCAGCGTTGCTGGATTATTCAAACAGCGGTGTTTGATTTTTTAAGCGTGGTGGTGTGTTTTTGGGGGAGTGGTGTTGAGTTTTGTTGGCTGGGGTGGTTGTTTTTTTGTTTTATGTGGTTGTGTTTTTTGGCATGGGTGTGGGGGGGGTTGTGGGATGGTTGTTGGTTGGTTTGGGTGGTTGTTGTTGATTTTTTCAAATGCGGAAATGGTTATATTTGCTAAAATGTTTATATAATTTAGATGGTGGAGATGTTTTTTCAAGGTATGGGGTTAGTTGGTTGTGTTGGCGTGTGGGGGTGTTTTTTCTCCTGGGGTTTTCTTTTTCGGTGTGTTGGGGTGTTTTTTTCTGTTTGTGGGTGTGGGTTTTTTAAGTGTTGGTGTGGGATTGGTCAAATGTTGTTGGGTGTTTTTCCTGGTGGGGGTGTTGGTTTGTTTGTGCGGATGTGGTGTGGTGTTTTACGTTTGCGGTTGTGTGTGGGGGATTCGTTGTGTGTGTTTCGGTGGAATGGTTTGTGGGATTGGTTGATTGTGTTTCGTGGTTGTTTTGTGGCTGTGTGTTTGCTGGCGCCGGTGAGTGGTTTGGCGGTTCGGGCTGTTGTTGCGGAGGAGTACAGGTTTAATCGTATCAGGGGTGGGAATGGTTTGTCGAATAGTGAGGTTGGGTGTATATATAAGGACAGGACTGGTTTTGTGTGGTTTGGGACGCCGTCTGGGCTGAATCGTTATGATGGTTATGAGATTGTAAATGTTAAGCAGGGGTTGAGTGGGATGCCGGGGAATATGTCTAATAATTATATTGAGAATATACAGGAGGCTTTTGATGGTAAGCTTTGGATTAGGACTCGTACTGGTTATGCGATTTATGATCCTTCTCTTGAGAGTTTTGTTGATGATGTTCGTCCGTTGATGTTGCGATATTCTGGTGTGGAGTCGTTTGGGGGTGTGCCTGGTTCGGTGATGTATGTTGACCGTGGTGGTGATTTTTGGTTTGTTGTTGCTGGTGGTGTATGCAGGTATGATGTTCGTGCGAATCAGCGTGTTTTGTATGAGCAGGGTGTTGTTGGGGGGCTTGGCGCTGGCGTGGTCAGGGATATCCGGCAGGGTCAGGGTCGTTATTGGTTTGTGTTTGACGATGGTCGTTTGGAGTGCATGGAGGCGCAGTCGGGACGTGTGATTAGCCGTGATTCGACGTTGTTCGTGGAGTTTGGGGGGCGCGGCGGTCGTGATGCGAAGTTGTTTGTTGATGGTTCCGGCGATGTTTGGGTTTATGGCCTCGGCTCGGCTTATGGGATTGGCTTTTATGATATTTCGCGCAATGTGTGGCGCCGTTATTCGACGGGTGGTGTTGGTGGTTTGCGGTTGTCTAATGATGTTGTTTCGTGTGTGTCGGAGGATAGTCGTGGGGTGATATGGGTTGGTACGGATCACGGTGGGGTTAATTTGATTGACAAGTCTGTTGGTGTTGTTCGTGTGTTGTGGAGTGATGATGAGGATGTTCATAGCTTGGCGCAGAACACGATACGCAGTATTTACTGTGACAGTGCGGGTATAGTTTGGCTTGGGACGTATAAGAATGGTGTGTGCTATTATCACGAAAGTATATACAAGTTTGGTGGTGGGGCGGATGATGCTGCGCTTCCTTTTCGTGATATTAACAGTTTTTGCGAGGCGGGCGATGGTAATATTTGGATGGGGACGAATGGTGGCGGGTTGCTTTATTATGATCGTTCTGCTGGCTCTTACCGCCGTTTCCGCCATGTTGATGGTGATTCTAACAGCCCGTCGGGGGATGTTGTTGTCAGTTTGGCGCTTGATTCTGAGGGGAAGCTTTGGATTGGCTACTATTTGGCTGGTTTGGACTGCTTCGATGGTAAGGTTTTTCGTCATTATGTTTATGATGATTCTGTGTTGGCTGATAATAATGCCTGGGCGTTGAAGTGCGATCGTTCGGGCTTGTTGTGGGTTGGGACGCTCCATGGCGGTGTTTTTGTTATCGACACTCGCAGTGGTCGGCTTGTCCGTCGCTTGCGGCCTGGCGGTTCGGTGTATGGTATAATTGAGACGAAGGGTGGCGACATTTTGGTGGGTGCTCAAAGTGGTTTATACATATATAACAGGGAGAGTGGACGGCTGGAGCTTTATGAAGCGGAGGCGTCTGAGGGTGTGAGCCTTGGGCGGCATGATATTAACTGCTTGTTTGAGGATAGTCGGGGTTTGTTGTGGATAGGCACGCGGACGGGGTTGTTTGTTTATAATCCTTATGTGAAGTTTTTTCAGCGTTTTACGACGGAGAATGGTCTGCCTTCCGATTTGATACAAAGCATAGTGGAGGATGCTTCTCATAATATATGGACGGCGACTAACAATGGCTTGACAAATATCCGCATATATACGGATTCTTCGCCGGGATATTTGTACAGTTTGATGAACTATGACAGTTCGGAGGGCCTCCAGGGGGAGATGTTCAATTATAACGCTGCCTGTCTGACGTCGCGTTCGGAGCTTGTGTTTGGCGGCACGTCCGGTTATAATATTTTCACGCCCTCGTCGATAAGTTATAACAATAACGTGCCGAATATTGTCTTTACTGGCTTCCAGATATACAACAAGCGCATCCTTCCTCAGGAGAAGTACAAGGGGCGTGTGATACTTCGGGAAAGTATTACGCAGACGCGGTCGATTAATTTGCGTTATAGCGACAACTATTTCAGCCTGGCCTTCGCCGCCCTCGACTACTGTATGCCTGGGAAGTCTCGTTATTACTATAAGCTTGAAGGCTTTAACGACCAATGGCTTGAGGGCTTGTCTAGCCGTCAGTTGACCTATACGAATCTTAATCCGGGTCAGTACACGCTTTACCTGAAGGCTGTGAATAATGACGGCGTTCCGAGCGTCACTCCGGCGATGCTGCGGATAACTGTCCATCCGCCGTTTCATCGCACTGGCTGGGCATTTATTCTGTATGGCTTCATCGCCCTTGCCTTGTGCGTTTACGGTCGTCATCGCATTCTCAAGCGTTCTCGGCAGAAGCTGGCCGTCACCCGTGAGAAGATGCTGGTTAACCAGCGTTTGGAGATAGAGGAAGTGAAGCTTCGCTTTTTCACCAATATAAGCCACGAATTTCGCACGCCCCTCACGCTGATTCTCACTCCTTTGGAAGATTTGCTGCGCAAGGCGACGGATGCCGAGGACAGGGAGCTTCTTTCCATCATGCGCCGCAATGCTCAGGGGCTGCTAACTCTGGTTAACCAGCTGCTCGACTTCCGGAAGCTGGATGTCAACGCTCACCGGCTGCAGAGGTTCCTTGGCGACATTGTTCAGTTCGCCCGCCAGCAGACGGAGCAGTTCGCTGTCATAATGTCCCGGAAAGATATACAATTCGCTTTCCGCACGGAGATAGAGCGGTTATACATGTTCTTCGACGCCGACAAGCTTTCCAAAGTCCTGCTCAACATCCTTTCCAACGCTTTCAAGTTCACGCCCTCGGAAGGCTCGATAACCGTGGAGCTGTCCATTGATGGCGACAGGCTGCTGATTTCCATAACCGACAGTGGCATTGGCATCCCCGAAGGCGAGCTGGATAAAATCTTCGAGCGCTTCTACCAGGTAAAGCGCAGCGGTGAGACGCACTACCAGGGAAGCGGCATCGGCCTCCATTTGTCGAGGGAGTTTGTAGCTCTTCATAACGGCGAGATATGGGCGGAGCAAGTCTCCGGTGGCGGTTCGCGCTTCATCGTCGCCCTTCCCGTCAATGACGAATCTGCGGCTGAGGCCGATGGCGCAATAGACGAGTCTTCCCTCGCCGAAAGCAGTCTCCCGAAGCTTCTCATCGTTGAAGACAACGGCGAGCTTCGCAAGCTCCTCGCCTCTCGCCTGAAGGAAAGCTATACCGTGCTGCAGGCCGGCGACGGGAGCGAAGGCCTCAGGACGGCGCTCCGCGAAATCCCCGATATTATACTCAGCGACATCATGATGCCCCGAATGGACGGCATCGAGATGAGCAAGAAGCTCCGCAAGGACATCCGCACGTCTCATATTCCGATAATACTTCTTACTGCCCGTTCCGGCGACGAGAGTCATTTTGAAGGCCTGGCGGCTGGCGCTGACGATTATGTGGCCAAGCCTTTCAACCATGAACTCCTGTTGGCCAAAATCCGTAACCTTCTCGAAACGCGCAAGCGCAACCAGAAGCTTCTCAACGAGCAAATACGTATTGAACCCTCGAAAATAGCGATCAACTCTCTTGACGAGCAGCTTGTTAAAAAGGCCATAGCTTACACGGAGGCTCATCTGTCCGACCCTGACCTGTCTGTCGAGGAGCTTAGTCGCGAGTTAGGCATGAGCCGCGTAAACCTTTACAAAAAGCTTTCCTCCATAGCGGGCAAAACTCCGACGGAATTTATTCGCCTCATCCGCCTGAAACGCGCTGCCCAGCTTTTGGAGGAAAGCCAGTTGAGTGTGTCGGAGATTGCTTACGAAGTCGGCTTTAACAATCCCAAATACTTCCGCAAATATTTCCGCGACGAGTTCGGCATATTGCCGTCGCATTACGGTCGGCGCAGGGAGTAGTTTACATTCGGTACCTGTATTGATAACAAAACGACCCTGTGCAATAACCAAATTGCCGTTAGATGTTAACAATCCGGCTGCCGCATCTGTAAAATCCTTCGTTACTTTGTAGAACAAAAGGGATAAGATTTCAATTCAAAATATTATTGACCATGTTAATGAATATTGTTTAATTACAGTGCCGGCAAAAAGATTATTATCAGTATGAACGTAAAAAAGTTATTTGTAAAGGTATAGTCAAAGAGGTACAATAGCGTACCGCCACTAATGAACAGGAAAATGCAGCGTGTCTATGCGAATAGAAGCGTTGCATTTTTTATGTGTGGCGACAGTTTCGTGATTGCATGATGCAGCGTCCGCGTAACATTCATCGGTTCAGCGTCCGTGTTTTGTCATTTTCTTGTGGGATTTTATCATTAATGTTAGTGGGAAGTCGTCACTAACGCTGGTGGGACGTCATCACTACTGTTAGTGGGAAGTCGTCACTAACGCTTGTGGGATGTCATCATTACTGTTAGTGGGATGCCGTCACTAACGCTTGTGGGATGTCGTCACTAGTGTTAGTGGGATACTGTCACTAATGCCGGTGAGATGCTGTCATCTGCATCGGCGCTGCTTCCGGAGCTGAATTGCCTGTCGGTGAGCTGTGACGCGCTTGCCGTTGCGGCATCTCCAGACAGGAGGTTGGGTTGGGTTAATTCACTTGCATTTCCGGAAAAAGAAAATGCACGGATTGAATTACCCGTGCATTTTCTTGATAAATAAGTGTTTGTTTGATGAGCCGAAGGCCGGACTCGAACCGGCGACCTATTCATTACGAATGAATTGCTCTACCAACTGAGCTATTTCGGCATTCCCTATGAACAGCGTGACAAAGATATTGATATTTTCTTAATTCGGAAGCTTTTTCGGCCTTATTTGCGAATTAAGCTTTGCATCATCCCGGATGCGTCTTTGAAGAGCTTGCAGGTACTGACTTTGGAATAGTGAATATATGCTGTTTTCGCCTTCGTCTTCCTGGAGAATGTTGCTGGCGGTTTTTGCATAGTCATGCGCCTTGTTCAAGTCGCCGTTCAGTTCGTTAACGAGGGCTAGATTTGAGGCCAGCTTTGCCTTGGCTTTTCGCGAAGAGGTTGTATTGTAGAGATTTTCCCAGGCGGTAGCGGCTTCTTGCCACTTTTCCGCTGCTGCATATGCAGATGCTTTCTTCCACTGTGCGCCGTAGCCGGTGTAGTACCAGCGCTGTTCGTTTTGCCAATGTGGGACGAAGGCTGTGTGTGCTTTTTCGCCGATGTACCTTGCTGCAAATTGCAGTGCTTCTTCGGTGTTTGGGAAGAGGTTGTTCAGTTGCTCTGCCGAATATCCCCAGTCTGAAAGATAAATGCTGTCGGCGACGAGTACTGATATGGCCGGCTCTGCTGTTTCCGGCAGGTAGCTTCTGATGGTTGCGTATATATATATGTGCAGAGTTCCCTCAATGTGCCCTTCCGGTCGGATGGAAACGTGCTTCTTGGTTTGGAACCTGAGGCGGTCGATTGTAATTACTGCATCTGCGCCTGTATCTTCGCAAAGCGCTTGTACGACTTCTGGCGAGAGCTTCTCTTCGATCTGCGGCTGTGCAGTGTCTGTTCGTAATCCTGCGCTCAGCAGCAGTACATCATCGAAGTAGTCGGCTTCTACGAAGGCGTTGCCAAGTGTGCGACATGCGTCAAGGATGGCGCTGTCTGCTTTGATGCTGCAAGGGAGCGTAGTTCCCATGAATATGTCTTCGCATCCTTCGTCTGGCGGCTGTGGGATGGCGTTACTGGCGACCAGTATTTTATGTATGTGGCTTGGGTAGGTGATTTCGGCCGGGGTGCAAGTATCTATTCCCATATATCGAATCTCGCTACATGCGGCGAGCAGGCAAACGGCTATGACATACAGTGCTGTTTTCATGTAGGAGGCGGGCTTAGGCTTTGGACAATGCGGCGATGGCTGCTTCAAGGCTCTTGATTTTACTCTCTGCATCGGCTTTTTTCTTTCGCTCCATCTCTACGACTTCTGGCTTGGCGTTGGCGATGAACCTTTCGTTGCTCAGCTTGTTCATTACGGAGGTGAGGAAGCCCTGATTGTATTGCAGCTCTTTCTGCAGCTTCTCCCGTTCGTATTCTACGAAGGCTTCTCCCAGGCTTAGGGAGTATTTCCTGTCGCGTATGAAGAAGACGGCGTTAGTAGCCGGATGTTCTTCCACTCTGCGGATGGTGACATTGCCCAGCTTTTCCAGTACTGGCAGCCCTTCAAGGTCAGTGGTATCCATGCAGAGTTCGTTCTTCTCATATTTCTTTATGCTATATGTTTGGCAGGCTTCGCGAATCTTGATGACTATTTCCTTAATCTCTTCAATACTTTCAAGGCAATCGCGGTCAATTGTGCCGGCTTCAGGGATGGAGGCTGTCATGATGCTCTCGCCGTCGCGTCGAGGTTCCAGCGCTTGCCATAATTCTTCGGTGATGAATGGCATGAAGGGGTGGAGTAGCTTGAGCAAGGCGTCAAAGAAGCGGAGGGTTGCATTGTAAGTGAGCTTGTCGAGCGGCTGCCCATAAGCAGGTTTGACTATTTCAAGGAACCAGGCGGAGAACTCGTCCCAGAAGAGTTTGTAAACCAGCATCAATGCCTCGTTAAGGCGATACTTGCTGTACAGATCGTCCACCTCTGCTATGGATTTGTTTATTACTGCCTCGAACCAGCGGATGGCTATAACGGCTGCCTGTGGCTGTGGGCGAGCGTCAACTTCCCAGCCTTTTACCAGTCTGAAGGCGTTCCATATCTTATTGTTGAAGTTTCTCCCCTGTTCGCAGAGCGTTTCGTCGAATGGCAGGTCGTTTCCTGCAGGAGAGGTCAGTAGCATTCCCATACGAACTCCATCTGCTCCGTATTTGTTCATCAGTTCGATTGGGTCAGGCGAGTTGCCAAGGGATTTCGACATCTTTCGGCCGAGCTTGTCGCGGACAATGCCTGTGAAATACACGTTGCGAAAGCAAGGGCTTTGCCTGTACTCGTATCCTGATATAATCATGCGGGCAACCCAGAAGAATATGATTTCGGGGGCTGTCACCAAATCATTCGTCGGATAATAATAACGTATGTCCTCATTCTCCGGTCTGTTAATCCCGTCGAATACTGAAATAGGCCATAGCCAGGAGGAAAACCACGTGTCAAGGCAATCCTCGTCCTGCCGCAGGTCGGAAGCTTGCAAAGCCGTGTTGCCGGTCTTCGCCCGCGCTTCAGCGAGTGCTGCCTCCGCCGTTTCGGCGACGACGAAGCCGCCTTCGGGCAAGTAGTATGCTGGAATGCGATGCCCCCACCATAACTGGCGGCTGATGTTCCAATCCTTGATGTTCTCCATCCAGTGGCGGTACATGTTTTTTATCTTGGCTGGATAGAAGCGTATGGTATCATTCTCGACGGCTTCGAGGGCGGGCTTGGCCAGCTCGTCCATCTTGATGAACCACTGCATGGAGAGCTTGGGTTCAATGGGGACATTCCGTCGTTCGGAATAGCCTACGCTGTTAATATAATCTTCCGACTTCTCCATCAGCCCATGCTCTTCAAGGTCTTTGACTATCTGGCGGCGAACGGCGAATCTGTCCATGCCCTGGTATTGAAGTCCGTGACTGTTGAGCGTACCATTATCATTAAAAATGTCTATTGTCTCCAGATTATACTTTTCACCCAGGCGGTAGTCATTCACATCATGCGCCGGGGTTATTTTGAGGCATCCGGTTCCAAATTCGCGATCCACATATTCATCTTCGATGATTGGAACAACGCGACCGACTATCGGAACGATGACTTGCCGACCTTTCAGGCGGGCTGTTTTCTCGTCGTCGGGGTGAATACAGACGGCAACATCCCCGAATATCGTCTCCGGACGAGTGGTGGCAACTACGCAATATTCGTCAGAGGCTGCGTTGCTTTCGCTAACCTTATACCTTAAATAATACAGCTTGCCGTGTTCTTCCTTGTGGATAACCTCTTCGTCGGATATGGCAGTTTGAGCGGCCGGGTCCCAGTTGACCATACGGATGCCGCGGTATATAAGCCCTTTCCGGTATAGATCGACAAATACTTTTATGACGCTTTGCGAGCGGGCGTCGTCCATTGTAAAGCATGTGCGAGACCAGTCGCAGGAGGCTCCGAGCTTTTTGAGCTGTTCGAGTATGATGCCACCGTGCTTGTGCGTCCATTCCCACGCATGTTCGAGGAAGGCCTCGCGCGACAGGGACTGCTTGGATATGCCTTCCGCTTCAAGCTTGGCAACGACTTTCGCTTCAGTTGCTATCGAGGCATGGTCAGTGCCGGGCACCCAGCAGGCGTTCTTTCCCTGCATCCTTGCTCGGCGCACAAGAATATCCTGAATTGTATTGTTGAGCATGTGCCCCATGTGCAGCACGCCGGTAACATTTGGTGGTGGAATGACGACGGTGAACGGTTCGCGTTCGTCTGGTCGCGACTGGAACAGATTGTTTTCCATCCAGTATTTATACCATTTATCCTCGACTGCCTCAGGG
The DNA here is from genome assembly GCA_031257015.1 of Tannerellaceae bacterium. Lineage (GTDB taxonomy): Bacteria > Bacteroidota > Bacteroidia > Bacteroidales > Tannerellaceae > DFXE01. The sequence goes on along the minus strand of JAIRPK010000017.1, from coordinate 82,878 downwards.
CTATATTTGCTTGCGATTTCCATATCTTATTATATCTTTTTGATTTGCAGACAAAAATAGAAAAAAAAGCAGACTGACAGCTTCATGATTATTTACATAAACACTCGAACCTGCCACTTTCATCGCTCCCATTTCAACTGTACAGAAGTCGCAATGCACAAGAGTTGAAACTTTAGCTATTGCTGGCAAACTGCGCCGCCCGTATTGCCAAGGTGGAAAAGTATATACATAAAAGGCGGCAGCATCCACATTTCCAGCTCATACCATACGAAAAGCTCCCAAATGTCACACACGTTTTTGAGTGTTGCCTGCCCAGTCACGCCCGACTTCGCCATCAGCCGCTTATTCTTTCCGAGAATCAACCGTGATGCTTTGAGAATCAACCGACGGTTTTTGCCCAATGAAACAGTCTCAAATCTCATCATTCAAAACTCTACGTTCTGAAAGACAAAATCATAAAACAGGAAACGGGAAGCTCGATACTCCGGATTCTCAGAACCTCAACATAAATATTAGACATTTATATTGCATAGCTTGTTTTTCCAAAGCCTCCGCACCCTTTTTTAGCACAATGCCGGAATCATTCTTTCCTGTGAAATATTAAAGTCATGGTGTGGGACGCACAAATTCGCCGGCACAAATCATTGCGCCGGCGAACACTGACTAAACAAGATTACAGCAAGAGAAAAAAACGGCTGACATCACCGCGATTATTCCGCCAGGCGCGTCATCGGGATAGCCGGCATCTCTCCAAAGTCCGAAATCAGCTCCTGCAAAAGCCTGTCGCCGTCAAACTTGAAGGCTATTTTCATTTGGAAGCTCCCCATATCACTTTCGATATTCAGGTCGCCCACATATTTATCCTTATCAAGCTTTAATGGCCCGGAGATGATTTCTCCCATAGGGCTGACAAGCGTCGCCTTCGTTTCACCGTTGACTGTGGCGATAATACATTTACCCTCGAACGAGCCTCCTCCGCCCATATCAGGCATGGTATATTTCCACGCGCCCTCCATTTTCTTAAGGACAGCCTCCTGCGCCGAGGCTGTAAAAGAAACACTTGCAATAGCGGCTATCAAAATGCAAAAAGAAAAAATTCTGGAAATGGTTGTTGTCATAACATTTGATTTTAAGTTACTTAATAATATTGAATTAATGCCTCAAAGATATACTATAAATTTTTCCCTGCAAGTATTTTTTCCTGTAAAACCATTACAAAAGTATTAGCACGCATGAACATCTGCCTTTTCCCAATAAATCTGCAGCTCGTCCATTAATTGGAATACGCCGCGCTCCTTCCATGCCCCGCCAGCAGCATTTTTTTTACCTGTCCAGCCTGCGAAAATCATCACCGTCAATGATTTGTTTTAGCCGGAATTAAATAAGCAGGCAAAAACACATTCTAATTTTGGAGCTTACGATGCCGTGAAAGCCAAAACTTGCTCCCCGGCAGGCTAAGTTGACTCTCCGAGTGTCACGGTTGATTCTCCGAGAATCGACGTTGACACTCCGAGAGTCACGCGAGACTCTTGGAGAATCGACGTTGATACTCCGAGAATCAACCCGACACTCTCCGAGAATCAAGCGTGATACTCCGAGAATCAACGGAGACTCTCCGAGAGTCAAGCGTGATACTCCGAGAATCAACCGGAGACTCTCCGAGAATCAAGCGTGACACTCGGAGAATCGACGGAGACTCTCCGAGTATCAAACGTGACACTCCGAGAATCGACGGAGACTCTCCGAGAGTGTCGCGGCAGTCCCGGAGAATTTTTAACGAAGACAAAAAATCCACGTATAAGCCGGTGCATACTGTGAAATTTGGCGCTGGATATTAATAGCTTTGCACAAAAATGTACAGTACAATATGGATAGCAAAAAAGAATTGCTCAAAAAGAGGCTGGCCGGATTTAAATATGCGTTCAGGGGTGTCAAGCTGCTGAAGCATGAGCATAACGCCCGGCTGCATGGGATTATTGGGGCGTGCGTGATTGTTGCGGGCTTCCTGCTGAATATATCCAGGAGTGAATGGATTGCGGTGGTTATAGCTTGCGGTTGCGTGCCGGCGGCGGAGGCTCTGAATACAGCTATTGAGAGACTGGCGGACATTGTTGAGCCGGAGTATAGCGAGGCGGTGCGTAATATTAAGGATATTGCGGCTGGTGGAGTTTTGCTAATGGCGTTGGCGGCAGCTGTTGTCGGGCTTATTGTTTTTGTGCCCAGGCTGGCGGAGCTGTTTTAGCTGTTTTCAGTACGACGGGTCGAGAATGTTGTTTTGCATGTAAAAAAAATATTTGCGTAAGTATTTTCTGTTTCTAAATCGTGTATTAAAAAGTAAGGGATGTAAAACCTCATTTAATATATAACAATATGAAATATCCACCATGAAAAGAAGCGACACATGTCGCATACCGATTGGATAACTGCTCCGGCATCGTTCTGCGGAGCAAAAACAAAAGTTTTAATCTTAAACATTAATCAAAATATGAACAAACAACAAAAAGACAGATGTAAAAAGTATCTGAAAATACGCATCATGATTTTCATCGCAGTCCTCCTTACGGCAGGCATCTTTCATGCTTCCGCCATTCCCTACGCCCAGGAGCAGCGCATCAGCGTCAATGTCCAAAACGGGACGTTCTATGACGTAGTTATGCAGATTGAAAAGCAATCCGAGTTCATGTTCTTCTACAAAAGCGAAGAGATAGACGACAGCCGCAGCATTACTGTCGAAGCCAGGGATAAGCTGGTTTCCGACGTGCTCAATGACGTTCTGAAAAGCCGCGGATTGACCTACCGCATTGTAGACAGACATGTTATCATCACTAAATCCACGCCATCAGAGCCTCAGCAATCGCGCCGCATCACCGGTATAGTGACCGACGGGGCGGGTGAGGCTGTTATAGGCGCAAATGTTCTGGAAAAAGGGACGACGAATGGGGTAATTACAGATATGGATGGAAAATTTACCCTGTCGGTAAACGGTAATGCCACGCTGATTGTTTCTTATATCGGCTTCATTACGCAAGAAATACAGACCAATGGGAAAACGACATTCTCCGTCCGGCTCGAAGAGGATAACAAGAGCCTGGACGAGGTTGTCGTTGTCGGCTACGGCTCGGTTAAGAAATCAGACTTGACAGGAGCCGTAGCTAAAGTATCAACGGAGGATCTTTTGCAATTATCCACAACGGATATAGGGCAGGCTTTGCAAGGGCGAGTGGCCGGAGTGGATATTATCAGTGATTCTGGGCAGCCCGGTTCAGGCGTAAAGATTCGCATCAGGGGCTACGGCTCTATTAACAACTCTGACCCGCTTTATGTTGTGGACGGCTTCCCCGTTTCGGATATAAATCATATTGCGCCGCAGGACATTGAGAGTATGGAGATATTGAAGGATGCTTCGGCTACGGCGATATATGGTTCCCGCGGGGCGAACGGCGTCGTTCTTATCCAGACAAAGAAGGGCGGCTTCGACCGCAAGCCAGTATTTAGCTTCAATGTTTACGGGAGCATGTCAAACGTAGTGCGCACTATCGACGTTTTGAATGCCTGGCAGTTTGCCACCCTGAAGCGCGAAGCGCTGGTGAATGCCGGTATGCCGATAGACCCGACTATGGATGCGCAGTTCAGTTATGTTACGGACAATAAGCTTAAAGGCACAGACTGGGAGAAAGAAGCCATACGAACCGGGTATAGCCAAAACTATAACGTCAACATCAACGGTGGCGGTACACGCACGGCTTACGACTTCGGCGTAACATACTCAAACGAGCAGGGAGTTACCCGCTTCAACGATGTGCAAACATTGATCGCGCGAGCTAATAATACCTATAAGCTAAGCAGTAAAATTGAGTTTAACCTGAACCTTACCTATACGCATCGCGACCGCAGAGGCCAAGGCAATAACATGGGATTCTCAACCGACTATCAGGGCGGTAACGGGAATTACTACGGAGCAATCTGGCCATCTATCCTTGCCGCCGATCCTTTTGCTCCTGCATGGGACAGCTATACGGAAAACTGGGGAGAGATTGTTTATTCCGACGTGAATTACCAGCCAGCACGAACGCTTAACGAAAGCAGTTCCAAATATGTCGGCAGCGCCTCGAATATCTTCTCAGCAAACGCCTCCTTACAATTCAGCGACTTGCTCATAAAAGGACTGTCCTTCCGCACGCAATACGGAGTAAGGAGCAGCTTCGACGAGAGAACAGCTTACCAGCCCGTCTATTACATTGCCGCCAATCAGCAGCGTCAACGGAGCCAGTTGAGCCTGTCCAAACCCAAGGGCAACTCATGGCTATGGAACGGATTCTTTACTTACCTGAATACGTTCAACAAGAGGCACAGCGTTTCGGCCACCCTCGGCGCGGAATTGCAGGAGAGAGGCAGATATATGTTCAGCGCCTCTGCTTACGATGTCCCGGAGCAAAGCAACATGTGGTATCTGTCGCAAACAGCAGATGCAACTTCCTATACAGCCTCCAGCAGTGCATCATGGGCAAGGATGGCTTCGTTCTTCATCCGCGCCAACTATTCGCTCTCGAATAAATACTTGTTGACGGCCACAGCGCGGGCTGACGGCTCGTCGAAGTTTATTGATAAATGGGGATACTTCCCTTCATTCTCCCTCGGATGGAATGTTCACGAAGAGGCCTTTGCCAAGGATAATGCCAAATGGCTGTCACAGTTGAAGGCCAGACTTGGTTATGGACTGGTTGGGAACGAAGCCTCCGCCGGGAATAATGATTATATAGCACTGATGAACAACGGATATACCGCTGCATTGGGAGGCATTAACAGGCCTGGCTCCGTCCAGCAAGCCATCCCGAATGAACATCTCACATGGGAAGCAGCAGAACAGCTTAACATGGGCATTGACTTCGGAGTTCATCAAATGAAACTCACCGGAACAGTCGATTATTTCGTGCGCACAACGAAGGACATGATTCTCGCCACTCCTATTCCCCAATACGTCGGCATGTGGCGTGCTCGAACCAATGCCGGAAAGATGAGGAACACCGGTCTGGAAGTATCCCTAAAGTGGCAGGACAGGAAGGGCAAACTCTCATACTCTATTGCAGGCAACGCCTCCTTTGTCACCAACGAAGTGCTCGACCTCGGCTCGCCAGACCCCATTTACGGCGAGAACGTCGGGCGCATACAACAGCCTTTCACTCGAACTGAAGTAGGAATGCCCATGGGATATTTCTACGGCTATAAAACCGACGGCCTCTTCCAAACGCAAGAGGAGGTCAATGCCTATACCTATACCGGCGACGACGGAAAGCAATACCCCATCCAGCCGAATGCCGCGCCCGGCGATGTGCGATTCGTAAAAACAAGCGGCGACGGCAAGGCATTGAATGAGAACGACCGCGTCTTCCTCGGCACTGCAATGCCGGATGTATCCTTCGGTATTAACGGCAACATCGGTTACAGGAATATCGACTTCATGGTCTTCTTCCAGGGAGTAGTGGGGAATGAGATAGCCAATGCGAAAGTCATGGACCTGTACTCCTCCAACATGATTCAATGGAACATGTCAACAGATATGATGAACCGGTGGACAGGGGCAGGGACATCCAACGAATATCCCCGTATGCACGCAGGAGACCCCAATATGAACATCCGCTTCTCCGACCGTTACATTGAAGACGGCTCATATCTCCGAATACGCAATATCCAAATCGGATATTCATTTCCGAAGAGCATCCTCACGAAGATGAAACTGACCCGCCTGCGCCTGTATGCCTCCGTCGATAACCTGCATGTATTTACCTCCTACCGGGGCTTTGACCCTGAAATGGGCGACTATCTGGGGAACCCGCTCAACAGCGGCGTCGATATGGGCGCATACCCACGTCCGAGAACCATAACCGCCGGATTGAACTTAACCTTTTAAATAATGTATTTCATGAAGACTTATATATATGTAAACAAATGCCTCGGACGTTTGCTCGCCGGCCTCCTGACCATCTGCAGCTTATGCTCATGCGATGACTTCCTTACCGTCGAGCCTCAGGGACAGCTCACCAGCTCGGACTATATGAACCGCGAAGAACAGGCGGAAATGGCCGTCGCTTCCCTCTATAACATCCTGCGAATAACCTCCGGGACAGGGCCGGACAATATCTATATGGACCACCATTTCGAGTTCTTCTTCGGCAGCGTTGCATCGGACGATGCAGAGAAGGGAAGCACCACGTCCGACCTTCCCAACCTCACGTTTATCGGCAATTATTCCATGAACCCGACGAACACGCTCGTGCGCGGATTCTACACTCACGGATGGTGGGCGATCAGCCGGGCGAACTACATTCTGGGGCATCTCGACAACGCAGGGCTTGACGAGGCCATTGCCAATCGGATGAGGGGCGAGGCGCATTTCTTCAAGGCATACTACTACTTCTATCTGCTTCGTCATTTCGGCGGTATGCCAATACTTGAAAAGTCAGTCGAAATATCCGAGTTCGGCAATATCCCGCGAGCCTCATTCACGGAAACAGCCGATTTTATCATTAAGGAGTTCCAGACCGCCATAACGCTCTTGCCCGAACGCAGCGGATATGCGTCGGCTGACCTCGGCAGGGCGACAAGGGGCGCAGCGCGGGCATATCTGGCAAGAGTAATGATGTATCGCCTGGGCATTGATCCGGGCACGCATCAAACCTCATGGCAGGAAGTCTATGACCTAACGTCGGACATAATCAACAGCGGCGAATATGCGTTGCATCCCAATTTCGCCGAGCTGTTTGAGGAGGCCGTCTCGTTCACTTCCGAGTCGATATTCGAGATAGGAGCAGTTGCCGGTTCAGGCGGTATCCAGCTCGGCTTCTGGAACGTGCAGGCCAGCCGGACGTCACAAACAGGCACGAATACCGGATGGGGATTCAACAACCCCACGCAAGACCTCGTCGATGCCTTCCACCCAAGCGACCCGCGCCTAAGCAGCACCATCTATGGCATCGGATACAACAATAACACCCTCTTCGGCGTTACGCGGCAGCTCGACAGATCGAACCAATCAACGCGCTATCATGTTCGCAAGGTGGCGCTCGACCGCCGGCCAAGCGTCGGCAGTGGCAAGACATGGCCGCTCATGCGCCTGGCCGATGTATTCCTCATGCGAGCCGAAGCAGCGTACATGCTAAAGAATGAAAGCGAAGCAAGAACATACCTGAATAAAGTCCGCGAACGCGCCCGCAATTCCTCCTACTGCCGGGGCTATACGCTGGGCGATCCCGCCGGCTATCCAATGCCCGAATCGCCGCCCGAACTGCCCGATATTACCGCAGGCGGCGAAGCCCTGCTGAACGCTATATGGCATGAACGACGGCTGGAACTCGCCGCCGAAGATTACCGCACGTATGACCTCATCCGGACAGGAAGGCTGCTCGATCGCGTCGAACTGGTCAAGGACTTCCAGCGCGATCCGGCCAACCCACTGTTCAAGGAAACCGGCACAAACGAAAGCGACAGGGAAATCCGCGTACCCGGAATCCGCGCCAACATCCTCCGAAGCAGCCTCAAGGGCAAGAACGGATGGCCCATCCCCGTTATGCCAATACCCGAAACAGAGACCAACTACTGGAACATATCTCCCAACCCTTATTAAATCATGATTATATGAACATACAGGAAATCATCACCCGCATGTTGCACACCCGCATCGCCGCCATAATCGCCGGCCTTGCAATGCTCCTCGCATCCTGCAGCAGCAACACGGACTGGGCCGAAGATTACGACATCGAATGGCCACTCTCAACAATAGAAAGCGTATCGCCGCTCGCCGCCGCGCCGGGGGCAACAATAACCATCACAGGCAAAAACCTCCAGCACACATATTATATATACATAGGCACCTTCGCCTGCGACATACTCTCAAAATCCGAATCAACAGTCAAGGCCAAAGTGCCGGAACAGCTGACCGAAAAAAGCCCCATCTCCGTCTATAACCTCTACCGGCGAACGTTCGTCTTCGACGGCGGCCTGTTCTCTCCCACGCGCCCCTGACCCGGACATTAATAATAAATCATATCAACGCAAAGAAAATGAACAAACTTCCCACCCTCGCCACCCTCGCATTATTATGCTTCAGCATCATCCCCGCCGCAGAAGCCCAGCCCGTTGCGCCCGCCGACCCGCAGGCGACCCCCGAAGCAAGACAGCTCCTCCTGCGGCTGATGAACCTCCAAAACCGAGGCATCATCTACGGCCACCAGGACGATTTGATGTATGGAACATACTGGTGGTACGAACCCGGTCGCTCCGATGTAAAGGAAGCCACCGGCGACTATCCCGGAGTTGCAGGATTTGAATTAGGCGAAATCGAGACCGGTCGCGAGCGCAGCCTCGACTCCGTATCCTTCGCCCAAATAACCGAGCAGGTGAAACTCTTCCACCAGATGAACGGCATCATAACAGTCAGCTGGCACTGCATCAACCCCATAACCTCTCAACAGCCCGGACTCAAGACAGCAAACGGCCCCGGCTCGGCATGGGACGTCCCCAAACGCGACGCCCCGTCGAGCAACAGAGGAGAAGTAAAGTCAATCCTCCCCGGAGGCAAAAACCACGAAATGTTCAACAAATGGCTCGGCACCCTCGCCCAGTATTTCCTCACATGGACAGACAGTAACGGCCGCCCCATCCCCTTTCTGTTCAGGCCATACCACGAACATTCGGGCGATTTCTTCTGGTGGGGAAACACCCGCTGCACCACCGAGGAATACATCGCCCTGTGGAAATATACCGTCAACTTCCTCCGCGACAAAGGTCTGCACAACATACTGTATGTTTACAATACCGACAAGGTATATTCGCTGGACGAATACCTGACCGGCTATCCCGGAGATGAATATATCGACATGCTGGCCATAGACTGGTATGGCTCCGGCCCAGAGTTTAATATAGCCGTCGATCATGCCCTGAACTTCGTCAGCCAGACGGCATCAGCGAAACGCAAGCCGGCCGCCCTTAGCGAGTGCGGAAACACAAGCTGGGACATGATCAACATCCTCCAGCGCTACCGCATCTCCTACTTCCTCACATGGCGCAACCGCTATATGCCAAGCCCCATCCCCTCCCGCTTCCGCCCCGTTAACGAAGGCCTTAACTGGATGTACCACCATCCGCATACCCTCTTCCTCCGCGACATTCAGTAGCAGCTCGTTACGCCCGGAGTGTAGATTATAGATTGTAGAAGAGCAGAGTTTGGACAGCCATAGTTCAAGCCCTGCTTTCTGCATTATAACCAACTCCCGACTGTCCAGTCGTCAACTCCCGACTGTCCAGTCGTCAACTCCCGACTGTTCAGTCGTCAACTCCCGACTGTTCAGTCGTCAACTCCCGACTGTCCAGTCGTCAACTCCCGACTGTTCAGTCGTCAACTCGCGACTGTTCAGTCGTCAACTCGCGACTGTTCAGTCGCCAACTCGCAACTGTTCAGTCGTCAACTCGCGACTGCCCGGTCGTATAACTAAAAAACGATAATTGAAAAGCTGTAACCCAGGCTGGCAGAACGCCCTTGCGCCGTGGCAATAAAAGAAGCCATTGCGCTTGACTGCAATGGCTTCATAAAAACATTTAATTTATAAATACAAACTAAGAACTACAATCTATTAATTTTCGGGCTCGGGTTCCTCTGCCGGGGGAGTTGGCTGCGCTGTTCCGAAGTCCGGAGTAGCGACATTTGGGTTTACTATCGGCGTCTCGTTAACCAGTTGCTTGATTTCCGACTGGTTCACCTTTGCACGCTTCGGCAGGAATGCGCTGATGACGATGCAGAGGATGATGATGGTTCCGCCAAGCGTCCATGTTGCCTTCTCAAGGAAGTCAGTTGTTTTGCGGACGCCCATGATCTGGTTCGATGATGAGAAGCCTGATGCAAGCCCTCCCCCTTTGGAGTTTTGCACCAATACGATTAGTATTAAAAGTATTGATGCGATAATGATAATTGCTGATATTAATGCGTACATGTCTAATTCTTGTTTTTCTCGTTAATGATTAATTTCTCTAGAAACCTGATTTGGTCTGCAAAGTAAATGTTTTTCTGTGGATATTTCAAACTGATGTTCTTGATTGTCTCCAGTGCTTTAGCATACTTGCGTTGACGGATATAGACCTTTGCGAGAGTTTCGGTGAAATATGAGTCGTCTGTGGGTGCATATTCGCCCATGCGTTGCGGCGGTTCTGCGTCAGGATTGCTGTCCCACTCGATCAGCATTTTGCCAGCCAGTGCCTTGGCTTCAATCTCTTGTTCAAAGCGAGAGATTTCTGCATGATGCTTGAGTTTCGGTGCATTTTCATCTATCTCTACGGGCTGCCCCTTGTCGAGCCATGTCAGATAATCCGTCGAGACGGATGGTGAAAACAGTATTGCTGGGTCGGAGTATATGTCCCCCAGCTGGTTGTTATGTGATTCAAGGAATTTGTCGATTGTTGCGAAGGAGTCTTCCTGCTCCTGCTTTGGGCGTGCCTTGTCAGCCTCGACGATGAGGCGGACTTCTTCGATGAGCATTAAGAGCATCTTCCGGTCGGATACATAGATGGATGTCCGCTGGAGTTCCTTGGTGAACCTGCTGTCGTTAAGCAGTGCGAGATTCTTGAGATAGAGCATCCTGGCCGTTGCGAAGTAGGGGTATTCCGCGACCATCTTCTCCAGTCGTGGAAGCGTATCGCGAGACAGCATCAACGGGTTGGCCATGTATTTGTAGATGTCTTCCATGCGGATTACCAGTCGGCTACGGTTGCATTATATATCTGGTCGGCTATTTCCTTCGTCAATTCCTCGTTTAATGAGTCCTGCACGTCCTGGAGCATGAGGTTACTGTCAAATTCGCGGAATGCTGAGAAGTTCTGTTCAAAGTCCTTATCCGGATTGGATCTGTTGGTGAATCTCACCCGGACGGTCATTGTCAGCTTGGTCATTGACGAATAGGCATCTTCCTTGATGGCCATCGGCGCCACGTCATATCCGGTTATCTCTCCTTCCAGCTCTATGTCGCCATTGGCGGAGACGGTGCGGAGCTTCGTCTGCCTGGTATATTTGTCGCGCAGCCCTTCGGTGAAGCTTTGCGACAGTGGCGGATAAACCAGTGGAGCCTGGTTGGGAAAGTCATTGATAGTTATTGTTTTTGTGACGTTATAGTCGATTGACGAGCCGCTCGGACTGTACGAAATCTTGCATCCCCCAAGCAGCAGTGTTGCGAACGTCGCCGCACACATATATATATATGTATAATAATTATGTCTCATAGCTTATTCTGTTATATTGTCCAAGTTATATTCCTTCAATTTTCGATAAAGCGTGCGCTCGGATATGCGCAGGTCTGCAGCTGCGTTTCGTCGGTTTCCCGAATGTTTTTCGAGCGCCTTGCGTATCATGTCCTTCTCCATATCCTCAATGGAGAGGTTCTCCTCTTCCACTACCGGAACAGCCTCCTCAATGGGTGCAGGAGCCGGAATGGGATGCTGGTGAACGAAAGCCTCTTCCGCTACGTGCATCGGCACCTTCCCGCTAATAATATCGTGCACCAGCTTCTTCAGTTCATTCACATCATTCTTCATATCGAACAGCACCTGGTAGAGTATCTCCCGCTCATTGCTAAACACCTTCTGCTCCCGCCCCTGCGTTAATAGAACGGGGAGCTTCTCGGCCTGCAAGTTCGGGATATGATAGCGGAGTATGTCAGCCGTAATAGCCCTGCTTTCCTCTATTATTGAGATACGTTCGGTTATGTTCTTCAGCTCGCGAACATTCCCCGGCCAGCGGTATGCCAGCAGCAACTCGCGTGCCTCATTATCATCAATATGGACAGGAGGCATCCTGTATTTCTCCGCGCAATCGCCCGCAAACTTGCGAAACAGCAGCAATATATCCTCCACCCGCTCGCGCAACGGCGGGACAGTAATCGGAACCGTACTCAGGCGGTAGAACAAATCCTCCCGGAAGTTGCCCTCGCTCACCGCACGTATCAAATTAACATTCGTTGCAGCAACAATCCTCACGTTAGTCTTCTGTACTTTGGCCGACCCCACCTTAATGAACTCCCCCGTTTCCAGAACACGTAGCAGCCTGGCCTGCGTCGGAACAGGAAGCTCCCCAACCTCGTCGAGGAATATCGTACCCCCGTCAGCACTCTCAAAATATCCCTTGCGATCAGCCAGCGCCCCCGTGAACGAACCCTTCTCATGCCCGAACAGCTCCGAATCGATCGTCCCCTCAGGAATAGCCCCGCAATTCACCGCAATATAAACCCCATGCTTCCGTGGACTGTTCTGATGTATAATCTGCGGAAAGGTCTCCTTTCCAACGCCACTCTCGCCGGTAATCAATACAGACAAATCCGTCGGCGCGACCTGAAGCGCAACATCAATAGAGCGATTAAGCATGTGATTATTGCCAATTATCCCATATCGCTGCTTAACCTGATTAATATCAATTTTCGTCAACATGACCATCTATATTACAAACGCCTCAACACCCCGTCCGCAACCATCATCCCACCGCCGACCAAGCCCTTGCAGCCCCGCCCTCCGGCAGTCGCAGCCACTAAACACAACCGCGCCGCCCGGCCCCCGCCAAGCGCCACGTCCAACCGCGACAAAACACCATTGCCTGCCGACAGCGCCCGCCGCACGGCAACCAACCCTACCATTATTTGTATCCGTATTTTCATAAAAAAAAACATATTATATGATTGTGAAGGAAATTTTAGACCGAACAAAGATAACAATTAATGCAACACCATCGCCCCCGCCCCCGCAGCCAGGCCTCCACAACGCCCTCACCCGCATACGCCCTGCGCAACAGCCCGCCATCCCCGCCGCACCCCGCCTTGCATTATACATTTAACCCATGCAATTAACACAACCCCGACCATCCAGCATCACTTTCAAATATTGAACAAGTAAAAGCCGCACACATATATGTTTATTAGATGCCGACTGCCCAGTCGTAAGTTGCCGACTGCCCAGTCGTAGGTTGCCGACTGCCCAGTCGTGAGTTGCCGACTGCCCGGTCGTAAGTTGACAACCGAATCTCAATATACATTCAGACCATACAATTAGCCCTGTTGCAACCGCGCCGCATCTCCATTAAACATTGCATTAGTACAACCCGCCCGCCCATTTTGTATATACATGCGATGACCGGCAATTAGCCATATCCCCTATCCTTGCGCAACCAGGACGCGCACATCCGATTCCGCAAATATCAACCACCCGCGTAATCAAGCCGCAAATGCTTGACCGGTCGGCTGGAACAGAGCCGCTAAGCAACTTATATACCGTTTGGCATCCGCCCGGAATGTCGGATTCCGGTTTCCCATATCTCTGCGTGTAAACAGTCTTTTCCACCGTATAAAAGAAGCCATCCCAGGCGATTGAATTACATAATTTAACCCACCTGCCCAAGCCAGGCACAGTCCGCAGATTATTCACCTGCAATGCAGTTGAAAATGCGCCTGCATCATAATCGTCCCCCCTCGTTTAATTCGACCGTAAATATCGGCACAACCCGTTACGCAGCCATTAAGAAACCATTACAATACAGCTACAAACGCTGAACGCCCAATCCAGCCGCACCTCCTCCACATAACCTCCCTCAATCGCTTGCATAACCTCCCATCCCATAATTGACCGCCTCTTCCACAATCTCCCGCAAGAGCCACCATCCCCTCCTTTATCGACAAATGCCGCGCCATCCAACAACATATTTAACGCCGCACAGTCATAGCCAACACTTACATCCGAGCGAAACATATTTGAATATGTAAATAATAACCTCCCGCCCACTCAATAAACAAATATCCTTCCCTCCAACGACCTATTTAACAACATTTCGTGAAGCAGGCAATCATGAATGACAATACGATAATTATATATGTAAAGTAGATGGGCAATCCTCCGCCTGTTATCAGCTATGAAACCAAGGCGGTTTATACGTGGATATACAAATAAGTGAAAGCGGCGCAGCAATTCAGTATGGCGCACCTCAATCGCTTGCATAACCTCCCATCCAATAAATGACCGCCTCACCATCAATCTCCCGCAAAAGCCACCATCCTCTCCTTTATCGACAAATGCCGCGCCGTCCAACAACATATTTAACGCCGCACAGTCATCGCCAATACTTACGTCCGAGCGAAACATATTTGAATATGTAAATAACAACCTTCCGCCCACTCAATAAACAAATATCCTTCCCTCCAACGACCGATTTTACAACATTTCGTGAAGCAGGCAATTATGAATGACAATACGATAATTATATATGTAAAGTAGATGGGCAATCCTCCGCCTGTTATCAGCTATGAAACCAAGGCGGTTTATACGTGGATATATAAATAAGTGACAGCGGCGCAGCAATTCAGTATGGCGCACCTCAATCGCTTGCATAACCTCCCATCCCATAATTGACCGCCTCTTCCACAATCTCCCGCAAGAGCCTCCATCCCCTCCTTTATAGACAAATGCCGCGCCATCCAACAACATATTTAACGCCGCACAGTCAGAGCCAACACTTGCAGCCGAGCGAAACATATTTGAATATGTAAATAACAACCTCCCGCCCACTCAATAAACAAATATCCTTCCCTCCAACGACCGATTTAACGACATTTCGGTAAGCAGGCAATCATGAATGACAATACGATAATTATATATGTAAAGTAGATGACCATCCTCCGCCTGTTATCAGCTATGAAACCAAGGCGGTTTATACGTGGATATATAAATAAGTGACAGCGGCGCAGCAATTCAGTTGCGCAGAGTTGGGATAGTCAGGAATGAGGGTGAGAATTATTTGGGGAGCGTGGCGATTTTCCATTGTGTTGATTGGTACAGGATGTTAAGGACGGGAAATTTGTCCTGGGGAATGTAAACGGTCAGGCCGGAGTGTCGGGTGATGTTAAAGCCGTTGGTGCTGGGGAGGAATGTGGGTGTTGATGCTTTCCATATTACGCAGTCGTCGATGAGGCGTTGGAGTTCGATGCGTTTGGCATCATTGTCAAGCAGACGGAAGTAATAGTCTTCAAAGTCGAAGAATAGACGGTATGTGCGGTTGCGGTCGAAATGCTGGATGGTGTTGACGTTGATTATGGTGTCGTGGCGGCAGTGGTCGGATATGAAGGATGCGAGCTGTGGGAGGCGTGCGGTGCGGACGAGTGAGAGAGTGGCGGAGCGGTATTCGCCTTCCAGTTGGTCGAAGTGATTGAATGCGTAGTTGGCGAAGTTGGCTGGTGTGGGGTCGAGTATGTAGGCGAAGGCGTCTGGGTAGATTGCGGTGAAGCCAGGGGATACGATTTCCGCGCTGGAGGCAAGGATATAGTTGGTTTTGTTGCGCAGTTCGTAGGCTACTTCGATGCCTGCCATGAAGCAGGCTTCAAAGACTATGTGGTCGAATGTATGGTCTGGGATTGCGCGAGCGAAGGCGGCGAGTTCCATTTCTGTTGAGCCGTCGAGTGTTATGGAGCGGAGTGTTGGGTTGATGAGTGCGCCTTGTGGTAGCCATCCAGAGCCGTGGGAGAAGATGAGCAGTGTGTAGTTTTTTGCAGGGTGAGTTGTTTGGATTTGTGTTATTACTTGGGCGAGTGTTGTTGGGGATGCGGAGTTTGTTTCATCATATGTGGCGATGGTGTCGATGGTTGTTTGGTTGTTGATTTTTTTGAGTTCCGTCAGTGTGGGCGTTGCGTTGGCGGGATCGTGATATAGCAGTATGTTGTGTTGAGGGCTGCTGGGGGGCAGTCCTTCTTTGATTGCTTTAATTTTTTGATAGGTTTCATCGGACAGGTTGTTGTCGCCGCCGAAGTATATGAGGAGTGTTTTGTCGGGGAGTGGTGGGGCGATAGTTTCCGGTTGGCAGGCGGCGATGGTGATAGCAATGGCGAGGATAGCGATGTTGATAGGGAAACAGGTGTTTGGAGTTTGTTTTGGATTCATGATTTTGGTTTTTTTACAGGTTTGGAATTGGGCTTGTGGAGTGCGTGTTGCTAGTCGAATATTTTGTCTATTCCCCGGTTTGCGTCGATATGTGTATCGCGGATGTAGTCGCTGCTTGTTCCGGCACAGGGGTTGTTGTATTGCGGTGGGATGATAAAGCGTTCTGTTTCGGAGTATCCGAGGTTTTTGTCTGCATATACTTTTTGCATATAAAGTGCGTAGATGGGGAGGGCCATGCTCGCTCCCTGGCCTTCGCTCATACGGTCAAAGTGGATAGATGGGTCTTCTCCTCCGACCCAGCATCCGTTAACAAGACTTGGGGTGAAGCACATGAACCAACCGTCGGAGTTGTCTTGCGTCGTGCCAGTTTTTCCGCCCATGGGGGCGCGGAGGTTGTAGCGGTATCGGATGCGACTGCCTGTTCCGCCGTTCATTACACTTTGGAGCATGTGGAGCATTTTATATGTTGCGGCGGGGGTAAGCACGTCGTGTGTTTGAGGGTTGAATGTAGCGACAGTGTTGCCATAGGGATCTTCTATTTTGGTGACGTATAGAGGTTCGACTCTCATGCCCCCGTTTACGAATGTTGAGTATCCCCCCACCATTTCGCTTACTGATATTTCTGCTGGGCCTAGGCAGAGAGATACAACTGGGGCAATATATCCTTGCATTCCGAAGGAGTGAAGGAGATTGACCAGATTATATGGGGATAGTTGTTTCATCAGCGCTGCTGTTACCCAGTTGGAAGAATGTTGCAGTCCCCATTGAACTGTGACCATTTCGCCGACACGTTCCGAGCCTGCGTTACGTGGTGTCCAGGGGGTTCCGTTTTCGTCGGTTAGTGTTTGGGGGACGTGAAGGAGCTGGTCGCACGGACTGATGTTTTCGAGCATGGCAAGAGAGTAGAAGAAAGGTTTCATTGTTGAACCGATTTGTCGGCGACCTCCTGTTGCCATGTCGTATTGAAATTTGGTATAGTCAATACCTCCTACGTAGGCTTTTACATATCCTGTGTGTGCATCCATAGACATGAAGGCGGTGCGGAGGAAGCTTTTGTGGTATTTAATAGAGTCCCAAGGAGACATGACTGTGTCTATTGGGCCGTTCCATGAGAAGACGTTCATTTCTATTGGTTTGCGGAAGGCTTTTTTAATGGCGGCATCGCTGGCTCCGTCTTTTTTCATGCTCCGGTAACGTTCGGTTTGCTGCATGGAGCGAGACATGATAAGCTCCATTTCTTCCGGCTTGAGGTCTTTTGCGAAGGGAGCGTATGAGCGTCCTTTCTTTTCGGCGAAGAACTTGGGTTGGAGGTCTTCTGCAAGATGTTCGCGGACGGCTTCTTCAGCATATTGCTGCATCCTTGAGTTTATCGTTGTGTAGATTTTTAGTCCATCGGTATATATATTATATGTGTTTCCGTCGTGTTTCCTGTTTTTGTTGCACCATCCGAAAAGGGGATTTGTTTCCCATGCGATGGAGTCTTCTGTAAATCTGGCTTTGAGCCAGGATGCTTTATAGTTGTCCTTGTTGGGCTTGGAGGCGGTCATTACCATGCGAAGGTATTCGCGAAAGTAAGGAGCGCGACCTTCTTTATGGTCCATTTTTGACACTTTAATGTTGAGAGGGAGGGCGGAGAGAGAATCGCGTTGACGCGCAGTTATGTAGCCGCCCTTTTCCATTTGTGCGAGTACGACGTTACGGCGGAGGCGCGAGCGTTCTTTGTAACGTATGGGGTTATAATATGAGGGGTTTTTGCACATGCCTATAAGGGTGGCAGTTTCTTCGGGGCGCAGATTTTTGGGGATGGTGGAGAAATAGACGTGAGCGGCAGACTGTATGCCGACGGCGTTGTAGAGGAAATCAAATTTATTAAGGTACATGGTTATGATTTCTTCTTTGGTATAATAGCGTTCAAGCTTTACGGCTATTACCCATTCGATGGGTTTCTGAAACAGGCGTTCGAGGAAGTTGCCCGCGCTGGGAGAGAAGAGTTGCTTGGCAAGTTGCTGGGTGATTGTACTTCCTCCACCTCCGCTTTTTTGGAATAAGAGGCCGCGCTTGACAATGGCTCGAAGAAGTCCGAAAACGTCGATTCCGCTATGATTGGCGAAGCGGATGTCTTCCGTTGCAATTAGGGCTGTTACAAGGTCATTAGAGAGATCACTGTAATTAACGAGTATGCGGTTGTCGCTGCCAAGCGCATAACTGCCGAGCAGGATTCCGTCGGAAGACAATATGGTTGATGCGTATTTGTCTATCGGATTGGTGAGTTGTTCGACAGGAGGCATGTAGCCGATGCGTCCGGCGGCAATTGAAGAGAATAAATATACGGCGCAAATGATCATCAGTGCGTATGCGCTCCAGAATGATATAATGATTGTTTTTCTCGTTTTCGGTGACAACTTAATTTTTATAGCCATAACAAATCCCTTATAATATATCTATTATTACAGTTTTATCGGGAACAAATATAGTATTTTTCGTCATAAGCATTATGCTCCGAAGCCAATGATGCTGCGCACTTCGCGTATGGTAGCGGCGGCGCTTTCGGATGCCTTCTCGGCCCCGGCACGAGCGACACGGTTGAGATAGGCTTCGTCTGAAGATATTTCGATGATGCGTTCGCGTATTGGAGAGCAGAATTTGTTTATGTCTTCAGCCAGTTGCTTCTTGAGATCGCCGTAGCGGATTTCGCAACGGTTGTATTTCTCGTTAAAATAGTCGTAAGTGGATTTAGCGGAGACTATCTCAAGCATGGAGAAGAGGTTGGCGATTGGCTCCGGCTTGGGGCTGTCCGGCTCGGTAGGGCCGGAATCGCTGACGGCTTTCATAACCTTCTTTTTTATCGTTTGCTCGTCGTCAGCCAAATATATGGCGTTGCCTTCGCTTTTGCCCATTTTTCCGCTGCCATCCAGTCCGGGAACTTTCACAGCCTTTTCCGAAAGATGGAATGAGGCCGGCTCAATGAAATATTCCGTTCCATACATCATATTAAAGCGTCGGGCGAAACGGCGGGCCATTTCCATGTTTTGCTCCTGGTCTTTGCCGACCGGAACGTAGTTGGCTTTATGGATTAATATGTCAGCAGCCATGAGACTTGGATATGTCAAAAGCCCGGCATTAATGTTGTCCGGTTGTTGACGAGCCTTGTCCTTGAAGGATGTTACTCTCTGGAGTTCGCCCAGATATGCGTTCATGTTGATGTAGAGATAGAGTTCCAGAACTTCGGGCACGTCGCTTTGCACATATATGGTAGCCTTTTCAGGATCAATTCCACATGCAAGATATTCCGCGAGGATGGTTTTTACGCTCCGGCGGATGTTTTCCGGCTTTGGGTGCGTCGTCAACGAATGCCAGTCGGCAATGAAGAAAAAACATTTATAATCATGCTGTAACTGCACAAAACTTTGAACTGCACCGAAATAATTCCCCAAGTGCAAATTGCCGGTTGGCCGAATGCCGCTTAATACTATTTCCATAATTCGTTAATCTATTCTTATTTTAGCCGCAAAGATAGTTTTTTTGGGAGAAGCTGTTTATAATATTGTCAGCCGGTTATATTCGGGAGCGATGAAAAGTCCTGACATTGACGCACACCCCCGGCGCACTTGGCCGGCTGCATGATAAACGAACAGTTGCCAACAGCCTGGCGCTAAAAGATGTGTCTTTTCGATTATGCCTTAAAACATTCCCGCAATTATTTATATGACGCACTTTCCTCCAACCTTTTCCGGCGGAGCCTTTCGCATAGTTGCAAAAGCTCCGTCCGGAAGAAGTTGAAGGTTTTGCATAGTTGCAAAAGCTCCGTCCGAAAGAAGCTGAAGGTTTTGCATAGTTGCAAAAGCTCCGTCCGAAAGAAGTTGACGGTTTTGCATAGTTACGAAAGCTCCATCCGAAAGAAGTTGAAGGTTTTGCATAGTTACGAAAGCTCCATCCGAAAGAAGTTGAAGGTTTTGCATAGTTACGAAAGCTCCATCCTGAAGAAGTTGAAGGTTTTGCATAGTTACGAAAGCTCCATCCGAAAGAAGTTGAAGGTTTTGCATAGTTACGAAAGCTCCGTCCTGAAGAAGTTGAAGGTTTTGCATAGTTACGAAAGCTCCGTCCGAAAGAAGTTGAAGGTTTTGCATAGTTACGAAAGCTCCGTCCGGAAGAGGCTGAGGCTTTTGCATGGTTACGAAAGCTCCGTCCGGAAGAAGTTGAAGGTTTTGCATGGTTGCAAAACCTCCGGTCGCAAAACAGGGGCAAGATAAGCCTTGCCCCTGTCGCTGCCGTTTGAATCTTTTTAAGATATACGGTAATGTAACCGTATTCTTTTATTCGTATGGATTGAAAGTTCCGTCTTCCCAGTTGAGGGTTTGCGTGAGTTTGGGATTTTTACGGAGATGCGATTCAAAGCTGATTCGATAGAAATACTGTCGCTCGCCGACCGAGAACGGGCTTGCGTCGATTGCGTGAATTTCGTTGTTGAATACGGCAAAGTATGAATCAGGGTCGTTTGCTGAGTCAATTGTCGCGAGTACCTCCGGCGTGATTTCCACTTTCGGTCGTGCTTTGAGCGTATGCCTCATCGTGCCGTTGAGCTTGTAGCCGTTGATCGGATCGGTGAACAGGCGCCAGCGGCGAAGGTCGAACCATCGGAAGCCTTCGGTGAACAGCTCGATGCGACGTTCGTTACTGAAGTAGTGACATTTTCATGAGGATGCTGCAATATTTTCACGTAAGAGATCAGGAACAAGAGCAAAAAAATAGCTGCAACATTGCATTGCAGCTATTCATTCATTCATTGCTTACAATAAAAGCTTACAGTTTGTCTGCTGACCCCAACACATTTTCAATTTTGTGCTTGTATAATTGCTTTGCCAGCTCGCGAGCCGGTCCCAGGTATTTACGCGGGTCAAATTCAGCAGGCTTGAGAGCGAAAACTTCGCGGATAGCAGCAGTCATGGCCAGGCGACTATCGGAGTCGATATTGATTTTGCAGACGGCCGATGCAGCAGCTTGTCTAAGCTGTTCTTCAGGTATGCCGATGGCATCTTTGAGCGCTCCTCCGTTGCTATTAATTATTTTGACGTATTCCTGCGGTACGGATGAAGCTCCGTGCAGAACGATGGGAAATCCTGGAATACGACTTTCGATTTCTTTGAGAATGTCGAATCTCAGCGGTGGGGGCACCAGGTTGCCATCTTTATCGAGAGTACATTGTTTAGGCGTGAATTTGTTAGCTCCATGCGATGTGCCTATCGAGATAGCCAAGGAATCGCATCCGGTTTTGGTGACGAAGTCAATCACGTCATCCGGTTCGGTGTAAGTGTGATGTTCAGCGCTTACTTCGTCTTCCACACCAGCGAGCACGCCAAGTTCGCCTTCAACGCAGACATCGAATTTGTGTGCATACTCGACGACCTGCTTTGTAAGAGCTACGTTTTCGTCGTATTTAAGGTGTGAGCCGTCGATCATTACTGAAGAAAACCCGGAATCCACGCAGCTCTTGCATAGTTCAAACGTATCGCCATGATCAAGATGCAGTACGATTTGCGGGTTGGGACATCCCAGTTCTTTAGCGTAAGCAACTGCTCCTTCTGCCATGTAGCGAAGTAATGTTGAATTTGCATATTTCCGTGCTCCACTTGATACTTGGAGTATGACGGGCGATTTTGTTTCTACT
This sequence comes from Tannerellaceae bacterium, assembly GCA_031257015.1. Lineage (GTDB taxonomy): Bacteria > Bacteroidota > Bacteroidia > Bacteroidales > Tannerellaceae > DFXE01. Next base: position 61,265 of record JAIRPK010000017.1, on the reverse strand, counting down.
GCGGCCTGGATAATGGCTTGCAGTTGTTCCATATTATTGAAGTTGAATGCGGGGATGGCGTATTTACCTGACATGGCATTAGCAAACATAGCCTTAGTGTTTACCAGCCCTAAAGTTTTGAAACTTACCTTTGAATTGTCCTTTTCCATTGTCTAATATATTAATTGTTTATAATTAAAATCAGGACAAAGATAAGTTATCTCGTGACAAATCGGCGATGATTTCGGCTTATTTTCGTTGTTTGTAAGAACTTTATATCTGTCGTATTCAGCCGTTCAGGAAAACGTCTGAATGAGGGAGAACGCGATACGATTTTGGTGTAGCAAGACTTGGATTGTGAGATTGGCGCCCTTTTTTCGCTATCATCAATAATAAAGGAGGGCAGATTCGCGTTATTAACAGCGTTAAACAGAAGAAACGATGATAGAATATATAAAAGGAGAAATATCTGAGTTGTCTCCGGCAAGAATGGTAATTGAATGTTCCGGAATCGGTTATGAATTGAACCTCTCGCTTCATAGTTATAGTGCATATGTAGTTAACAAGTCCGCCAAGGTTTATGTCCACGAAATCATACGTGAAGACGCCCACCTTTTATATGGATTCGCGACGAAGAATGAGCGCGAAATATTCCTTTTACTTACATCCGTATCTGGCGTAGGCCCCAACGCGGCACGAATGATTCTATCTGCTTATCCCCCTTCCGAAGTAGAGCAAATCATAGCTGGTAATAACGAATCGGCTCTGACCTCCGTCAAGGGTATAGGCCAAAAGACTGCACAGCGTATCATCGTCGATCTAAAAAACAAGGTAAAGACATCCGATACGGCAGTATCGACGCTCGGAGCCAGTGCCATGGGCAATGCGCACGTAGTTGAAGAGGCCGTAGCAGCTCTTGTCATGCTGGGCTTTCAGAAAGCCGCCTCGCAGAAAGTTGTCATCTCCATTCTAAAAGGTTCTCCCGCCTTGCCGGTTGAGCAGGTGATCAAAAGTGCCCTAAGAATGTTATAAATGAAAGTCCGCATAATAATATATATAAGCCTGACGATAGTTGTGCTTTTCACGGTCGTTGTATTCACGCTCAACGCCGGTACCGGTTTGGTTTTTCCTGCTCTCCGGGCGCCAATCGTTCACAGCGAAGACACAGTCCCACCGGCACGCTATCCCGTTTCCAAAACCATGCCTGATAAATATGAAGACATTCTGCAGCAATCACCAGCAGATCTAAAGGAACCGGAAAATGTAAAGACCAGTGTCGAATACGATATAAACACAGGTGTTTATCTGTTCCGCACTAAGATAGGCGATATGGACATCGGAACCCCGCTGATGTTGACGCCGGAGGAATATCGTGATTACGACATGCACCAATCTCTTCGCATGTACTTTAAGAGGAAAAACGAAGAAGCATTTCTTCAAGAAGCCAGCAAGGAGTTTAATCTCATGGACATGCAGTTTGACCTTGGTAGTATAGGCGAACGCCTCTTCGGCAAAGGAGGAGTTCATCTTCGCCCCCAAGGTTCGGCTGAAATTAAGCTCGGATTGAAGCAAAACAAAACAAGTAATCCCTCGTTACCGCTAAGAGCACGCAGCCGCACTTATTTCAACTTCGACCAGGACATACAGTTCAACGTCCAGGCGAGCGTAGGGACAAAAATCAAGTTCAATATGAACTACAACACCGAAACATCATTCGATTTCGATTCCAAGCAGCTACGCTTGGCCTACAACGGCGAAGAAGACGAAATAATCAAGTCCCTGGAAGCCGGCAACGTGAGCATGCGCACAAATAATTCCCTAATTCACGGCGGAGCCTCGTTATTTGGAGTCAAGACGGATCTTCAATTCGGCAAGCTCCGCCTAAATGCCTTGTTTGCCCAGCAGTCAACGCAATCACAGAGCGTAAAGTCAAAGGGCGGCGCCCAGACTCGCCCTTTTGAGATACGTATTGACAAATACGACGAGAACCGCCATTTTTTTCTAGGCCATTATTTCCGCGATAATTACGATTACGCTCTTGAAAAACTTCCTTACATACGTTCCTCCGTAACCATTAACCGCGTCGAAGTATGGATAACCAATAAGAGGAGCAGCTTCGATCAGGCACGCAATGTAGTAGCCTTTACCGACCTCGGCGAGCATAACAAAATAGGCAATGTGACAGTGGTTACCCCCCAAGGAACGCTTGAGATACCATATAACAATGCAAACACGCTCTATAACCGCTTGCTCTCTGAGTTTGCCGATGCTCGTTCAGGCAGCAGCGTTAATCAGGTATTATCGCCAATTATGGTTGGCGCCAGAGATTATGAGAAGATAGAAAACGCCCGCCTTCTGTCGGAAGCTGATTATACCGTAAATCGTCAGTTGGGATATATTTCTCTGAATACTTCCCTGCAACCAGACGAAGTCTTAGCTGTCGCATACGACTTTCAATATAATGGTACAGCCTATAAAGTCGGCGAGTTTTCCACCGACAATGCCAGAGGGACGACCGAAAACCTCTATGTTAAACTGCTCAAAGGCACATCCATGTCGCCCGATATGATATTCTGGGATTTGATGATGAAAAACGTTTACTCCCTCGATGCCTATTCCGTCCAGAAAGACCGTTTCCGCCTCGACGTTCTCTACCAAAACGATACAACTGGTACATATCTTAATTATATATCAGAGGGCGACATCAAAGATCAGCTGTTGTTGCGCGTATTGAGTCTTGACAGGCTAGACCAGAGGAATGAGCCGTTTCCAGATGGCTTCTACGATTTTGTAGAAGGCGTAACTATATTGCCAACCAGCGGCAAAATAATCTTCCCCGTAGTAGAGCCATTTGGCTCTCATCTGCATAAAAAGATAGGCAATCCATCCATAGCTGACAAATATGTCTTTCAGGAACTCTACGATTCGACATTAAACTATGCAAGCCAAATAGCAGAGAAGAACAAGTTTATCCTCCGTGGCGAATATAAAGCCTCGTCTGGCTCGGAAATACAGTTAGGCATGGGTAACGTCGCCAGAGGTTCAGTAAGAGTCACAGCCGGCGGGCAAACTCTGATCGAGAATGTTGACTACATAGTCGATTACGCATCAGGCATAGTCACTATCCTAAACGACGGCGTCGTAGCAAGTGGAACACCCATTAATGTCGATCTTGAAAACCAATCCTTCTATAACCGCCAGCGCAAAACCATGCTTGGTTTAGACATGAATTATCAATTCAGCAAAAACTTCAGCCTCGGAGCAACAATCATGCACCTCTCCGAAATGCCGCTCACTACTAAAACAACTTTTGGAGACGAATCTGTGCGAAATACTTTATGGGGCATGAATACTTCATTCAAAACAGAAAGTCAGTGGCTCACGAATGTGCTGGACAAAATCCCCTTGCTGGAACTGACCGCCCCCAGCCAAATATCCTTCAACGCCGAGTTCGCTCACCTCATAGCCGGGCATTATGAGAACCAATACACAGGGAAATATACTTATCTAGACGACTTTGAATCAACGCAAAACGGTTTTGAACTCCGCGACCCGTATCCATGGAATCTCTCCAGCGTTCCTTTGGAGGACGGCGCGGACAAGCGTTTCCAAGAAGCGTCATTAGTTAATAATATCGACTATGGAAAGAACAGAGCGCTCATGGCATGGTATTATATCGACGGTCTCTTCACTCGCCCGAACTCGACACAAGTTCCCGCCCACATAAAGAGAGACAAGGAGCAGCTGTCCAACCATTATGTTCGTGCCATATATGTTGACGAGTTGTTCCCAAACCGAAACCTTACCATGAACGAAGCTAATACCATCCAGTCCCTCAACGTCGCCTTCTATCCCAATACAAGAGGTCCCTACAATTTGGACGCCGAAGGAATTAACCCCGATGGCACGTTGATGAATCCAGAAAAGCGTTGGGGAGGAATGATGCGCAAGATCGACCAAAGCGATTTTGAAACCGCCAACATCGAGTTCATCGAGTTCTGGGTGCTCGACCCGTTTATATATAAGCCTCAATCTACCGGTGGCGAGCTGTATTTCAACTTGGGAGAAATATCCGAGGATGTACTGAAGGATGAAAAGAAGTTCTTTGAGAACGGCCTTCCAATAGACGGAGACACATCCAAGGTGGATTACACCGTTTGGGGAAAAGTACCCCGCCTACAAAGCACAGTTTACGCTTTTGACAACTCTGTCGGTTCACGCCGTCTTCAAGATGTGGGCTTAAACGGACTATCATCTGAAGAAGAGGCTCAATATCCTGCTTACCGCGATTATCTGATAAAACTTCAGTCCAAGTTGACACCCGAAGCATTAACCCCATTCCTAAGCGACCCGGCCGGCGACAACTTCCGTCATTACCGTGGCGCTGACCTTGACCGCGACGAAGCCGGCATCATCGAAAGATACAAGTACTACAACGGCACCGAAGGCAACAGCGCCATATCCGAAGGGCAAAACTACAACATGGCTGCCCGCACCACCCCTGATGTGGAAGACCTCAACCAAGACAATACCATGAACGAAAACGAACGATATTTTCAATACAAAATATCACTTCGTCCTGAAAATATGAAAGTCGGAAACAATTTTATCGTAGATGCACACGATGCAAACGTAAGATTGGAAAACGGCAAAACGGAGACCGTCCGCTGGTACCAGTTCAAAATTCCCGTAAAGCAATACACAAAAGCGATAGGTTCCATACGCGACTTTAAAACCATCCGTTTCATGCGCATGTACATGACAGGCTTCCGGGACACTACCATTCTGCGCTTCGGCACATTTCAGCTAGTCAGAAGTGAATGGAGAACATACACGCAGGATTTATCAAGTCCGTCCGCAGCTCCCTCTGCAGGAGCCACGCTCGACGTATCGTCAGTAAACATAGAAGAAAATAGCAGTCGCCAGCCGGTTAATTACGTCCTTCCTCCAGGAGTAACCCGCATGATTGACCCCGGGCAGCCTAACCTCGTGCAGCAAAACGAGCAATCTCTATCCATGAAAATCATGAACCTCGGTTCGCAAGACGCAAGAGCTATATACAAAAGTGCGTTTTACGACATGAGGCAATACAAACGCATGCAACTCTTCAGTCATGCAGAAACGCTCATCAACGATGAATTTACCAGGCCGGACGATTCGGAACTATCCGTCTTCATTCGCCTTGGCTCTGATTACAGGAATAATTATTACGAGTACGAAGTTCCCCTCAAAATGACGCCGCATAGAGATAACTATAATAGTTACAATGTCTCTGATCAGGAAACAGTCTGGCCTAGACAAAACATGTTGGACTTCCGCTTTGAAATACTTACTAACCTCAAGTTAAAGCGAAACCGTGACAAGCGTATGGGGCTATCAGGTGTAGGTTATCAAATACCTTACTCCGACTTCGACCCCGATAATATCAACAACAAAATCACTGTAGTCGGCAATCCCACCCTTTCTGAAGTCAAAGTAATAATGGTCGGCGTCCGCAACAATGCAAAAGCCCCCAAAAGCGCTGAAGTATGGATAAATGAACTCCGGCTGACCGATTTCAACGAAGAAGGAGGATGGGCTGCCAACGCCTCATTAAATCTGGCTCTCTCCGACCTGGGAACCGTGAATCTCTCCGGACGCATCGAAACATCCGGCTTCGGAGGATTGGAACAGTCCGTCAATCAGCGGCGAATGGACGATTACACCCAATATAGCATCGCCACAAATGTAGAGCTGGGCAAATTCTTTCCCAAAGAAGCCAAAGTAAGCATACCACTCTACTACACCCTCGCAAAAGAAATAACCGACCCCAAATACAATCCACTTGACCAGGACATAACCCTAAGCGAAGCCTTAGACGCCGTAGCAAAAAAATCAGAAAAAGATTCCATCCTAAGCTTTGCCCGCGAAAAATCCATCGTCCGAAGCATTTCGTTTAACAACGTAAAAGTCGATATTCGAAGCAAAACCCCCATGCCGTACGATCCGGCAAACTTCAGTATTGGATACGCATTTAGCGAAAACAATCGCTACCGCCCAGATGTCGAATATGAAACCACCCTCGACTACCGAGGCAATTTCGCATACGCATACAGTCCCTATATCCCCCCCTACCGCCCATTCGCGAACATCTCCAAAAGCAACGGATACACGCGATATATAAAACAATTAGCTTTCAGCTACCTTCCCTCCAACATCAGCTTCCAGACCTCAATGATGCGCAACTACTACGAAATACAAATGCGCAATCTTAACAGCATAGTACAATCCGCTCAAGATAAAAGAAACCTTCTCTCCTTCAGTCAGAACTTCCTCTGGGATCGCGCCTTCAGCCTCTCATGGAATTTCACCAACAATCTCAAAGCCACCTTCACTTCAGGTACTAACGCCCGCATCGAAGAGCCTCGCATCCAAGTCAACAAACAACTCAACCCCGACCAGTACGAAATATGGAAAGATTCCGTCCGCCAAAGCATCGCACAAATGGGAACCCCCCTACGCTATGACCAAACATTCAAAGCCTCTTATACTCTCCCGTTTACCTATATACCCGCCCTCGAATGGATAAACGCGCAGGCAGAATACTCCGCAACATACAATTGGGACAGAGGAGCCGCCGTTGAAGACAGAATCGAAATCGGAAACACTATAAAAAACCAAAGAATAATCGGAGCCACTGCCAACGTTAATTTCAGTTCTCTCTATAATAAAATAAAGCCCCTGAAAGAACTTAACCAAAAACATAACGGAAACAACCGAGCTGTCCCCATAAAAAAAACAAACGGCACAAAAATCGAACGCACCATCAAGCTAAGCCCAGACAGTGCAACCATCCTTGAACACGGCATGTTAACCAAAGACGTAAACATCCGTGCCAGAACATCCGCTGGCCGAATATACCGGCTAAAACACAAAACTGTTGATTACAACAAGCTCAAAATAGAAAACCGCGACACCGTTACCCTCACCGTTACCCTCACATACGCTCCCCCAAAAGGAGATGGCATTGCTAGGCAAGTCGGCGAGAACGCCCTCCTCTTCATGATGATGCTCAAACGGCTGAACCTGCAATACACCATCACGGACGGAATGATGATACCCGGTTATCGCCCCGCAATAGGCGGCATGTTCGGACAAGGGAGTTCATCCTCAGGCCTGGCTCCAGGTCTGGGATTCGCCTTTGGCAACGTCAGCAGACGCTACATAGACGAACTCTCCCAAAAAGACTGGCTCGTCATGAACCGTAACAACATAACGCCCGCAATGATAAATAACGCAGCAACCCTCGTCGCCAATGTAAGCCTCGAACCCTTCTCCGGGCTTAAAATAGACCTCTCCGCCAACCGCACAGACACAAGGAACACCGAAATACAGTACATGTACAACGGGATGCCCGAACTCCGAGGAGGAAGCTTCTCAATAAGTATGCTCTCCATTGGCTCCGCATTTGAAAGCATGGGCGATGCAAGCAATAACTACGCCTCCAAAACCTTCGCTAAATTCCTCGCCAACCGCAACGCCATAGCTGCAAGACTGGAAAGAAACTACTCCGCCCTCAACTACCCCAACGCCGGCTTCCTCCAAGGCTCATCACTGGCCGGACAACCATACAATCCATCCCTTGCCAACGGCAATGTCAATATAAACTCCACCGAAGTTCTCATCCCCGCCTTCCTTGCAGCCTACGGCGGTCGCTCCGCATCAAGCATTTCCCTCTCCCCATTCCCCAGCCTCCTCTCCATCCTCCCCAATTGGAGGATAAGCTACGACGGCCTGGGCAAAATACCTCTCATCAAGCAGCATTTCAAAAGCCTCGTACTTAGCCATCAATACCGCAGCACATATAACGTCGGCGCATACTCTTCCCAGCTCAACTGGGTCAGTGTCGGAAACAATGGATTCGGATTCATCCAGGACCCATTCACAGGCAATCCAGCCCCCTCCGCACAAAACAGCATCGTCGGCGTATCCATATCCGAAGGATTCAGTCCACTCCTTGGCCTTGACGGAACCCTCGTCAACAACATCACCATGCGCACAAGCTACGACCGGACAAGAATGTTAAACCTTAACATCTCTTCCTTCCATCTCGTCGAAGCCATAACCAACGGCATCACCGTCGGACTGGGATATAAGCTTACTGAGTTTAACAAGCTGCTAAGAATAAAAGCCAGCCAAGATTTCAGCAACGACCTCAACCTCCGCATTGACTATAAATACACAAAGATGCAATCCCTCATCCGCAAGATTCAGGACGCATCCGCGCAAGCCACCAGCGGAAACATCGGGCAAACCATCCAATTCTCCGCTGACTATGGTGTCAGCCGCTCCCTCAACCTCCGCGCCTTCTACAACCTCCAAAGGAACAATCCCCTCATATCCGCTGCCGCATACCCCACCTCAAATGCCGACTACGGCGTCAGCATCCGCTTCTCCCTCACCCAATAACCCCCCCCCCGTCTTTTCTCGTTTCATAAAAGCCTTGGAGCCAGCATATTTATCGTCGGCAACGATTGTTCCAAACATGTTGTCCGCTAAACATGCCAATGCCTCCCAAACATCTCCTAGCATTTTCCGAAGATGTCTAAACACCTTCGGAGCATGGAATTATATTCAATGAAGAAAAAAGAACTGCTTCGGGAAGCCTCGAAACTGCTCTGATTTTGCAAAAAAAATGAGTAAAAATAGCTGGCTGCCAGATTGTTACATCCTAAAAAGCTATGTCGGCAAAAACGAACGTTTAAATTAACATGATTGAAGATCGTTTTTCAATAAAAAAATCGTGTTCAGAATAGGCCGTTTCAATTTTTTCCTAACTTTACATCATTGAATATTTAAACGTTCCTTTAAATATTCAATACTGACTCAAGCCATCAAATTAGTACCTATGTGCAGTTAATTTTTTAGACGAACATGACATCCGAACCACAAACAGGCAGCTTTCCGAACTCGAAAATTGCCGCACGATGTTCCTCCGCTAGGCGAAGGAAATCGCTAATCATATCGCAGAACGTCCGAAACGCTCTACGAGTTGTTTCTGTCAACACAGGCAGCGAAGCAAATGCAACTGGCCATTTATCCTCTCTCTTGACGAAGACACAGTCAGCCATTTCCGAAATGGCTGACTGCAAGGAATAATACTCACCGTAGAGCCAACCTCTACACAAACCGATATACAACATGGAGAACATTTTAAACAACCCCTACCGCATCCTCGGCATCCTTGCCGGTGCAAGTAACAATCAAATTAGAGAAGCTGCCAACCGTCTGATACAGCTTATTAAAGCAGGGATACCGCTGCCTATCGATTTCAGTTTCCCTTCACTCGGAACGTTAAACCGTACTGTTGATACTGTTCAAGAAGCACGTTCAAATCTCGACACGGATACACAAAAAATGCAATGGTCGCTTTTCTGGTTCTGGAACGGCTATGATATTACCGACGAAGCCGCCTTTGAAAGTTTGAAAGACAACAACATGGATATTGAACACGCATTTAACGTCTGGAACAACGTTGTTGCCGAAACCAGAGGTGGGAAGCGATACTGGCGAGATATAACAGAGCGTAACTTTTCAGCTTATCACAATCTGTTTGTGCTTGAGATGCTTCGCCAGAACGGCAATAAAGAGCACGCAATCGTTGCCAATCTCAAATTTATTGAAAGTGGGTATTTCAGCTCGTTTACAGAGAAGGCGATCGACAAGTACTTCAAAACCACAGCCAAAGAGCAGCAATACTATTTTTTGGAAGAAGTTGGAAAGGAGATAAAACAAAAAAACTCAATTTTAACTTTGCCTAGATTCAGATCGCTGTTGCAAGGCCTTAAATTTGTATCCAAAGACGATTTCTTCAAACAGTTGCACTCCACGCAAACGACAGAAGATGTCAAAGCTGAAATACAAAAAGCAAAGAGCAAGAGAGCAAAGAGCAAGAGAGAAGAAAAACCCTCCGATACCTACACTGCCGGCAAGGCGCTTCATGAGAACACAAAAAAACAATTGGATCAAATAAAAGCATACTGCGAAGAGCTTCACTATACATCTGTTGCCGATGAAGTCGCAATAGAACTCAGACTTTGCTCAATTGATTTTTTTAACAAAAGCAACGACTATAAAAAAGCGAAGGAGCTGATAACTTTTGCGAAGGATACTGCTGCGGGGATGCAACTGAAAGTGCAAATAGAGAATGACATGAAAAATCTTGATGATATTGGAGGTGGGAGAAAGGAAGAGGAGCCAGGGAATGGAAAGAAAAAAGCTCCAATAGGTGAAAAGCCAGAGGGTAAAATAAATATCGAAGCTGAAATAGCTATTTGTAGAAAAAAACGCGAAGATAAAGCCGCTGCCGCTTACGATGCAGGGAAAACACTATACGAAAACACCAAAGACATACTTCGTCTGTTAAACGAATTAGCAGACAGTGTTGAGAAAATCCCAAACATGAATGATTTTCGCAAGACGTTAATGAAAATGGCTAACGAAGTTGTACAGGAACTCGTGTTATGTTCGGGTCTTTTTTTTGACTACTGTCATAAAAACGTTCAAAATGAAGACTTTTATGTGAAAGTTATCCACTTGCTGGATATGGCAAAGAGCATTGCTGACGATAGTAATAAGAAGCAAATATTAGCCTTGCTAAAAAAGGTAAAAGAAACGGCATTATTACAGAAAATAGCGTTCTTGAAAGAAGTAAAAAAAATGCTCGATTGGCTCCATAACAATAATATGTCCCGGTATGAATCATTGAGCCGGAATGTTGTGAAGTCGATACAAATGCAGTTCCCCGATCAAATAGTTGGGATAATTAAAGAATCAACAAATAATAAACAACTCTCCAAGTATAAAAAGCTAGTTGACACAGTTTTTAAACTTTTATACCAGCCATGCGTTCCTGAAGTGAGTTATTTGAAATGGTGGAAAAAGATACCCTGGTTCCTTTCAAATGCGTGGTGGATATTTGGTTTTATAGGCGGAGTAATAGGGGTAATAGTTGGCGGAACCGGTCCTATTATCATTGGAGTTACTGCCGGAATTGTTCTTGGATGGATAGTGAAAGCAGCAAGCAAGTAAATAATACAAATTATTAAATATATATGGTTATGGATAAAATAAAATTAACACTCGTTCTTGTGCTGTTCGCAGTTACAGTATTTTCGCAGTCGTCCGACAGCCATGCCTTTGTTAACCTGCAAAGGCGCGTCGAGGCGTTACAAACAGAACTGAAAAATCAAAGGGTCTTTTTTCAAAGGCAGCTCACGGCGGCAGGCAAGGATATTCAGCAATTGCAATCGCAGCTTCGAGTCGAAAAAGCAAAAATCGTCGCTCTTACCGACAGTTTAGATGCCAAAATCACCCACTCCGAATTAGTAGCAATATCCGAAACTTCGCAAGTCGAGGTTTCGGAAACGCGGCGTACCGTCTTACGATGGTCGCTGGTTAGCGTCGCATTATTATTGTTGATACAAGGAGCTTTGTTCGCATGGCTCTACATCTACCGGAAAAAAGACTGTTATGATATTATCGGGCAGTTTGAGAAATACAAGTTTGATTTGGATGAAAAAGTAGCAGGGGGATTAGCGCTGCAAACAGATATTTTGGGGAGCCTTAAAGACTTAGCTTTACAGAAAGGCTCCTCGCCTCCACCAGCCGAACTTGACCATTCTATTCCACTTAAGCTGGCCGATGAGATCACGCTTATCGAGAGAAATCTTTCACTAATGGAACCAGGCATAAGAGGAGTGAACCAAATAAAGCACTCAGCCGAAAGACTCAAAGACAATCTCTCGGCATACGGCTATGAAATACCCACACTGCTCGGCAAACGTTACGTCGAAGGACTGAACGTGATTGTCATAAGCAGCGTCTTTGACGAGAGCTTGGAAAAAGGAATGGAAATAATTTCTAAAATCGTAAAGCCACAAGTAGATTATAAGGGAATAATGATACAAGCGGCGCAGATAGAGCTTAGAGTAGGAGCAACAAAACGATAAAATATTGGATTCTTTAATTTAACCAGAGGCAGTACTTAACATTGTTTGTTTACGCAGATTACGGACGCCAGATGGATGTCCTTAAGATAGAATCGAGAAGGCAGCACACATCATTCCAAAATCATGCATCCCATTGATAAGTACAACATTTTTGACTCCAAAGGGAATCATATTGTCGATATATACATAAAGGATCATTAAATAATAATTAAACAATAGAAAAAAACAATGAGTAAACAATTCGGAATAGATCTAGGAACAACAAACTCCGCTATAGTTATGATAGAGGACGGAGTACCACGGGTTATTAAATCCGATTCTTTGAGAGATACCGTGCCTTCATGTGTGGGTTATAACCACCGCGGGTTCTTGTTGGTTGGAGAACCCGCTATCGGTGCGCTGAGAAACGACTATGCGAGAGCATTGGAAAACTTCAACGAGGGCGAGCAGAATACTTTTATCGAGTTTAAGCGCACAATGGGGACGAATACGACTTACTACTGTAAAAACCTTGGTAGATCGTTGAATAGTGTTGAGCTTTCAGCCGAAGTTCTGAAGAAGCTCAAATCGTTAGTCTTGGACGAGAATATATCCTCGATCGTAATAACGATTCCTGCTAAATTCACCAGTCAGCAATGCAGTGCTACCATGGAGGCGGCGAAGTTGGCCGGTTTTAAGAATATCGTTCTATTGCAGGAACCTATTGCGGCGGCTACAGCCTATGGATTGAAAGCGCATGATAAAAACGGCTATTGGCTTGTGTTTGACTTTGGAGGTGGAACATTTGATGCCGCGTTATTAAAGGTAGAAGATGGCTCTTTGAAAGTCAAGGATACTGAAGGAGATAACTGGCTTGGCGGCAAGAACCTGGATGAGGCAATCGTAGATCAGCTAATCTTGCCGTACTTGCGTAAACATTATGCCCTTAACGAAATTTTAACTTCGTCCCGTAAAAAGCAAATACTTCGCGATGCATTAAAGAGGTTCGCTGAAGAGGCAAAAAATCAATTATCTTTTAAGCAGTCACATGGCATTTGTACTAATCTTGACGACCTGCATTTTAAAGACGAGAACGGCATACAACCGGAGATTAATATGGTTATTACGAGAGAGAATTTGGAAAAAGTTGTAGCTCCCATTTTTCAGGATGCTATCGAAATTACCAAAGCCTTGTTGAAAAGAAACAACATGCAAGGAAGTGACTTGGATAAGCTGATATTAGTTGGTGGCCCGACACATTCTTCTATTTTGCGAAGCATGCTAAAAGAGCAGATTACTAAAAATGTTGATACTTCTATAGACCCGATGACTATTGTCGCTTCCGGTGCGGCCTTATATGCTTCCAGTATTGTTTTTCCGGAGGAATCCATACAGCTCGAAGTTAATTACCGACCGAAAACTACAGATGATTTCACCGATGTCAGTATAAAAGTGATGGAGCAACCAACAGGCAGCTCCTCGTCGAAATACGAAGCAGAACTTGTTCGTTCTGACGGGGGATGGACAAGCAATAAAATTTCGCTTGGTGGAAGAAGAGCAGCTTTGTTTAACGACGTTCCTTTGAAGAAAAATGTATCCAACACGTTTACAATAAATGTATATGGTAGTAACGGTGAGCGCATTGACTGCAAGCCAAACATTATCAACTTTGGCGTTGACGCATCGGAGACAATACAGCTCCAGCTTATATACGACCCGGAAACGCCTGCAGCAGAAACCGATATAGATATAAAAGTGAAGGATACAACAGGCCAATTCTCATCGAAATACGAAGCGGAGCTGGTCCGTGCAGATCGGGGATGGAGGAGCGCAAAAATGCCAATTACTGGCGAAAGATTTGCTTCGTTAAAAATCCCTTTAAAACAAGGTGCTAGGAACGAGTTTACAATAAATGTCTATGACAATAATGGCAACCGCATTGGCTGCGAACCGGCTAAAATTGTCGTTCAGCCGATCATAGTGCCGGTTCTGCAGTATGACTACTGCATCGTTAAGTATTTTGAAGATGAAGATGAAGAACTGATCTTTCCAATCAAAGGATTAGAAAAGAACAGGGAAATTTCACCAGAAGGAGTGAAAGGAGTGATAAATAACTTAAAAACCAGCGAGGACGTTCGTCCTGGCAGGAGCGATAATATCCACATCCCAATTTATCAAGGCGATAAGTACGCTAAGGCCAAAAGCAACCCTGAATTGAACAATCTTGTGAGCGAGGTTATTATCACAGGCGAACATTTGCCGGCTCTCTTGCCGAAAGGCAGCTCTGTTGATCTTAAAGTTAAGATAGATCGCTCAAGCCAAATGACGGTTGAAGTATTTTTCCCGGCGCTGGAACACTCCGAAGAGGTTAAGATTGAAATCAAAAATATGAATGTCCCCGAGACCGATGACTTGCAGGCAAAAATTGATGCCACTAAAAGCAGGCTGGACAAAGTTGAAAAGGCCGAGGATATTTTAAAAGAGTTGACTGAACTTGAAGAAAAACTAGAAAATAAACGAGGCTCTGCAGATGGAAGGCTGGAAATCCAAAACGACTTGCGTAAAATACTTTTGAATCTGGAGACATTTTGGCCGCCACATAAGAAAGGACTGCGCGACGCATATTTTGAATTAGAAGAGGTCTGTAATACTCTCAAGAAACAGCCTCCGTCTTCGTGGAGAGAGTTGAATATGTTGTTTAGTTATACAATACAATTATTAGAAAGTGGGAAGATAGACAATATGCTTCTCGATTTAAGACAAAAAATTGAATTAGTAATTAAAGAAGAAAATATTACGAGGGCAAAAAAATTAAATCGGAAGACAATACAGGAGGAGTATGCGAAGATAACTTTCTTCCCGTTGAAATATTTAGCATATTTCACAAACAATTTTGATGAGATTGAATGGAAAAGCAGGGACAAAGCTAAAGCATTAATTGATAAAGCTTGGCCGATGCACAACAGCGGCCAATTGATAGAAAATGAGGTAATAGCAATAGTGGGACAGCTTCGTCGCAGAATAGTCGTAATATAATTTTATTCAGTCATTTATTAAACAATACAGCAATAATCCTCACCTTGCAGGCAAGTAAAAAAAACTCGTCTGCGGGGTGAGAATTATTAATAAAAATCATAGTTAAAACAATGAGTACATTAACAAAAAAATCAATGTTTGATGGGAAGTATGAAATCATGCTTTTTATCAAAAAGGGGCGAAATGCCGAAGCATACCGCGTGCGTGGGAAAGACAATAAACCGTATTGCCTGAAACTGTTTAATGTAGAGCAAATTCACCGGAACGATTTTGATGCAAACGGGAATTTATTCGAAATTGAATTTCTGAAAACCGTCAATCATCCGAATATTGCAGCATATAAAGACAGCGGCGAAATCATTATAGAGAACCGCAAATATTTATACCTCGTATCGGATTTTATAAGAGGAGAAACACTGGCAGAATGTCTTGCGCGTGATCCGCTTATTGATCTTTATGATATTCGGCAAATATTATCAGGGGTTTTGAACGGCTTGCAATATCTGCACTCCTTGCCGACACCGATTATTCACAACGAAATCACGCCGCATAACATTATGCTTGACCTGTCGGGCAGTCCGATTGCGAAAATCATTGATCTCGGAAATGCGAGAACAACAGGCCAATCTTCAGAATCGTATGTAAGGCCAAATGATTATTCGTCCCTGCGATATATAGCCAGTGAATGTATTGCGCCCGGAGCATTCTCTCCGCAAAGCGATTCGTTTTCAGTTGGGGTTATATTGTATCAAATGCTGTTCAGAATGTTTCCTTATCAAGATGCAATTTCGGATGTGAACGATGCTGGAATCGGCGAAAGAATATTGGAGCAACGCAAAAAAAAGTTACTGTTTCCTAATATAACACGTGTCGTAGATTGCAATGATGCCATTCTGAATATTCTGCATAAAGCATTGCAAAGCAATCCCGACAAGCGTTTTCAAACGGCAACAGAATTTTTGCAAGCTCTGAATGGCGAAATAGTAGTTGACTACAAGTCAGTGCCGGAAGAAAAAAACAGTGTAAGTAAAAAAGGAGGCTTCGCCGCCATTGCCGGTATGCAAGACCTTAAAAAAGAGCTGCAAAGGACTGTGATTAATGTTATCCGCAACCCCGAAGAATACCAGCGACACGAACTTGGACTGCCCAACGGAATATTGCTTTACGGAGAGCCGGGCTGCGGAAAAACTTTTTTTGCCGAGTGTTTTGCAGAAGAAACAGGCTTTCATTTCATGAAAATAAAGCCCTCGGATATTGCAAGCATATATATTCATGGTACGCAGGAAAAAATCAAAGAAATATTTGATAAAGCCAAGGAAAAGGCGCCCACAATTCTCTACTTCGACGAATTTGATGCAATGGTGCCAAAGCGCGATAATACACAGCAAAGCGCAGAAGTAAATGAATTTCTGGTGCAGTTGAACAATATCGGCAATAGCCGCGTGTTCGTAATGGCCTCTACAAATAAAGTAGAGACGATAGACCCAGCCATACTTCGGAGTGGACGTTTAGAAAAGAAGATTGAGATCAAGGCGCCCGATTTTGAGATGCGAAAGGCAATGTTTGAACTCTATCTCAAACGTAAACCGCTTGATTTCGGGATTAATTACGAAAAATTGGCAACTCTCTCTGAACAGTTTGTTTCCAGCGACATCCCGTTTGTTTGCGATGAGGCTTCACGAGAAGCGATCGGAAGGAAAATAGATGGCATTACAAATGACTCGCGTATTACTATGGAAATTTTGGAGGCAGAAATTAAAAAGCAACATGAACGCAAACTCAAAAAAAAGCCTCCTGTCGGCTTTCTAAATAACACAACAAACACAAAGAAGGACGAAGAAAAATAAATTAAAAACAAACGCCCGGAAACCCCCGTAAGGACTTCCGAGCATGACAATTAATGCAAAATCCACTATTCGTTCAACAAAACTTCCAGCGGAATATTCGATAATTTGGCAGACAGTTGAGAATACGTACTATAATGAGTTCCATATATCTTAATTGTCGCCGACAGTCGGTATAACTCAATCAAAGCGTCGATAATTCCCTCTTTCGTATCCCTCCTCACTTCCTTGAAAGACGTAATTACAGCATCCCCAAACCGTTCCGCCAGCCGCTTTTTTTCGTCCGTTGAATCCGAAGCAACAAAGAATTTCGTCCGCCCGTCAATCTTTAATTCATCCTCCATTTTGCTGATGAAAAGAGAAAGCGGGCTTTTTTTTTCGCTGTATTCAGCCAGGTCGCCCCGACGAATATGAATACCGACCGTCCGTTGCGACAAGAACGGCTCCGTCAGCCGATTAATTTCCGCTTGAATAGATTTCGTCGGTTTCAATTCGCGGAACATGCCTGGATACTCGTAAAAAAGACCGCAATGATTCATATAAACCGCGTCAAACGGTCGGAACATCTCCCCATAAGAATCATAATTCATATTCCCGAACATCTCCTTTTCGTAAAGCCGTCGGTCAAACGCAAAATACTGATAAATAGCCGGCATCCACAGATTTCTTTTCCTCGGCCTGTCAAACCGGTAGTCCGTCCATTGCGCATCAACAATCTCCACATCCGTAGGAAGAACCTCCATTAATTGATGAAACCCGGCGCCCATTCCCCAATCCTTAAACCAGACTACTTTCAGCCTGAAACCATTATCACGGCAGAAACCAATAGCCGAAGTAATTGCAAATATCCTGTTGGAAAGCCCTCCGAAAGGAACCAGTGTCATTTTTTTCATCGAATATGAATTTTCATAAAGCCCTTTATAGATACGTAAACTTCACAGCCACTCCCCCCCTGGGCGGAATAACCGTCTCAAATGGATAAACAGATGTCAAAGCGGCAATAGATGTTTCGCCCCCGAACAGTTCGAGCGTCCGTGCCGCCCCGTTATCCTTTATGTTGAGGACGTCGAACGCCTCGCGGGGAATGCGAATAAAAGCCCTCTGCTCCGTTAATCCGAAATTGACGGCAACAAGCATCGCTTCGTTCTGGAAAGCCCTCATGAAAGCGTACAGACATCCCGCATCAAACCTCGGATTCCCCTCGTTGGCATACATTAAATCAAAGAAGCTCCCCTGAACAACAGTCTGCTCCGACTGAGCCGCATTTAATATGCAGGCATACATTGCCCGGAGCCGTTTCCGATCCTCCGGGAGTTCATCCTTAAGCCATTCGCGAACGCTTTCCATGCTCCAGTAATCAAAAATGCTTGTCCGTCCGTCGCGACCGCTGAACCCCTCTTCGTCCATTCCACGTTCGCCCAGCTCCTGGCCGTTATAAATCATCACAGGCCCGGAATTAATGAAAGCCGCCACAATCATGGCAGGGATAGCCGCCCATGGGTCGGCAGCAAAAAAATCCGAAGCAATACGCTGCTCATCATGATTTTCGAGGAAATTAAGCATCGAAGGCTGAAGTCCGTCAATAGACTGCCATGCCCTGGTTATTTCCCTGGGCGCCACCCGCCGACAGATGACGTCACGAAGAATATCATAAAGCCCCACCTTGTCATACAGGAAATCAAACTGCCCGTTGGCGATAAAATTCCGATACTCGGCAGGATTATAAACCTCCCCGATAAAAACAATAGAATACTCCTTCCGGATTTCAGGAATAACCCATGCCCAAAACTCTACGGGCACCATCTCCGCCATGTCGCAACGGAAACCGTCAACGCCCTTCGACGCCCAGAACCGTAGAATGTCGAGCATTTTCCTCCATGTATCCGGAACAGGCTCAAAATGCTTCGAGCCGCCGTCGGCATAATTAACCCCATAATTAAGCTTTACCGTTTCATACCAGTCGTCCTTTCCCGCAGCAGGGCTAAACAAATTGTTCCCCGTTGCGCGTGCAGGAAATTCACCATATGCCACCCCCTCATTATGCGCAAAGAAATTAAGCGCAAACGGTTGTCCCGGAATATAATAAAAGTTATTGCGCGGCGAGAAGGCAATGGAAACATCATCCTTCTCCCCCAGGTCGTCAACAAACCCCACGTGCACATCCGATTTATATTGCCGTGCGACATGATTAGGAACAAAGTCAATAATAACCCTTAGCCCCGCCTCATGCGAACGTCTGACCAGCTCCTCAAATTCCGCCATTCGCCGATGCGGATTTTCAGCCAGGTCAGGATCAACATCGTAATAATCCTTAATGGCATAAGGCGAACCGGCCTTCCCCTTTACGATAGCAGGATGGTCCTTGGCGATGCCGCAAAAGGAATAATCCGTTTGCGTAGCATGTTCGATGACGCCGGTAAACCAGACGTGAGTTATACCTAAAGCTTTCAAGTCATTTAATACCGCAGGCGAGAAAGCCGAAAATTTGCCTGCTCCATTCCTTGCCAGGTCGCCATTCCTGACCGGCGAAGGATTCATATTGCCGAACAGACGCGGCAGAGTTTGATAGATAATTGTCTTTTTCATTTCATCATTATTGTATTTATGGCGGTTGAGCCGGGATTTATATTTAAGGAAAGGCGGACATTGCTCCGCAATAGCTTTGTTAAAAGCAGCGACGGCAGCATCATACCCAATATCGGCAATAGCAGCGACGCTTTCCAGGTCGAACGTCCGGTAAGTCCCCGCCTCCTCCGTTTCAATCAGCACGTCGCACAGCCGGCGGTCCTCAATCGTATTGGCGCGGAAGAGATAATGAAACGAACGCTCGGCGATACCAATAATAGTCGGTCGATACCTGGCCGGAATAAAAGGCGAAACATTAACGCCGATAACATATTCGCACTCGCGGCGAATAACCGATACGGGGAAATTGCGGAACACACCACCGTCCACATAATGCACCCCGTCAATTTCGACAGGACTGAAGACAACCGGGATGCTGCACGATGCAGCGACGGCATCCGCAATCGGCCCCTTCCGGAACTCATGGCTTCTCCCGTTGTCAAGGTCGGTAGCCACGACGACAAGCGGTATTTTCAGCTCCTCAAAACGCCTTGCCCTCAGATGCTTTTCCAGGAATCGGCGAAACCTCTCGCTGTCCAGCAGCCCATCCTTTGGGAATTTCAAACGCGCAAACTCCGAGAGTTCCCTCCCCGTGAAAATCTCCTGTATTTCGGCAGACGAATATCCGTCGGCAAACAAAACCCCCGCGATAGAGCCGGCGCTCGTCCCGGCAATAACGTCCGGCACAATATTATATTCCTCCATCAGCCTCAGAGCGCCGATATGCGCAAACCCCTTAGCCCCGCCGCCGCTAAGAGCCAGTCCGATCCTGTATTTTTTATTTGAAACCATCATAGCCGTTCTTTTAACAGTAAAATAATACTCAAAGATTAAGAAATTTTCAACGCAAAAGTACAGAAGTTAGCCGTTTTATCGCAAATCTCTTCCCGTGCCCCTCCGAACATGCCGGCATCCGCCCCGCCTCCCTCCCCTCCCTTTCGGATATATGCCGGCGCCGACAGTTCCGGCTCTGGTGCCGGCGATTCCGGCTCTGGTGCGCTGACTTTCGGAAATGGTGCGCTGACTTCCGGAAATGGTGCGCTGACTTCCGGAAATGGTGCGCTGACTTTCGGAAATGGCGCGCTGACTTTCGGAAATGGCGCGCTGACTTTCGGAAATGGCGCGCTGACTTTCGGAAATGGCGCGCTGACTTTCGGAAATGGTGCGCTGGCTTTCGGAAATGGTGCGCTGGCTTTTGGAACATGTTGTAACATCACGAGAAAGCCAACTACATCAAGAGGCAGTAAATTTCCCCATAGGCTTGGCGCTTCCGATGCTTCGCCGGCATCTTCCGAATGTCAAAACCGGCTTTCGCGCATCTTGCGGGAGGCTTTAAAAACAGTGGGCGTAAAAGCGCGAGGCGGCAATAAGAGAGGCCAGGCTACGTTATATGCTAATAAATTATCTGCGATGAAGAGAGCTTACATTTATATCATTTTTATTTTCTCTGCTGCTATTTTGTACTCATGCAAAACGGCAAAATTGTCAACGGCTGAAGAGAAACATCGAATCGGAGAATATTTCGAGGCGGCGGCAATATATAAGAAGGTATATGCAAAAACTTCGCCCAAGGATCGTTTCACACGCGGCTATATAGCCTACCGTATGGGCGAGTGCAACAGGATAATTAATAACGTCGCCCGTGCATTTAGCGATTATTCCGGCGCTTTGCGCTATCAATACCCTGACAGCTCTGTTACGTTCTGGCTTGGTCAGGTCAGCCAGAAGCGCGGGCAGTATGCCGAGGCCATAAAATACTACAATGAGTACTTAAAGTCAAGCCCTGGCGACGAGATGGCTCTTAAAGGCATCAGAGGTTGCGAGCAGGCTCTTGAATGGAAGAAAAATCCCTCCCGTTATATAGTCAGGCGCATGGAAAAGTTTAATTCCCGCTATGCGGAGTTTGCCCCCATGCTCTACGGCGAGAACTATGACCAGTTATATTTCACCTCTTCCCGCCAGAAAGACCGTAACGGTAAGGTGAGCGGCATAACAGGCCTCAGCACGAACAATTTCTTTTTGGCCAAGCAGGACGAGAAAGGTGTCTGGCAAGCCCCCGTCGAGATAGATGACGCTGTGAATACTGCTGCCGACGAGGGTACGCCCAGTTTTACGTCTGACGGCGGCACTATGTTTTACACCTATTGTGCCGATGATGAGAGCGGCGCCCGCACGGCTGAAATATATACTTCGGCTCGCAGTTCCGCTTCATGGGAAAAAGGCTCCCGCATAAGTTTGATTAAGGATTCCGTTACGACGATAGCCCATCCGTCTGTCTCCCCTGACGGCAAATACCTGTACTTCGTATCCGACGGTTTAGGCGGTTATGGAGGCAAGGACATTTTCCGGGCGAGGATTGTCGGCAATGATTTCGGCCCTGTTGAGAACCTTGGCGACAGGATTAATACTCCCGGCGACGAGCTGTTTCCTTACGTTCGCGATTCTGCCCGTCTATACTTTGCCTCTGACGGGCATCCCGGCATGGGCGGCCTTGATTTGTTCGAGGCTGTTCAGGATGGCTCCGGCTCATGGGAGGTGACGAACATGAAGCCTCCGGTCAATTCCATGGCGGACGATTTCGGCATCACCTTTGCCGGCAGCGCGGAGCATGGTTTTTTCAGTTCCAACCGTGGCGATGCGCGAGGTTATGACCATATTTATTCTTTTGAACTTCCTTCTTATGTTATTTCTATTGAAGGCATCGTATCGGACATTGACGAGAATCCCCTGGAAGGCGCCGTCATTCGCATTGTTGGTTACGACGGTATGAACGAGAAGGTTGTTGCCAAGAAGAACGGTTCTTACAGGATTGAGCTTCAGCGCGACATCAGCTACGTAATGATGGCCAGCGCCAGAGGCTTCCTTAATCAGAATTTCGAGTTGAAGACCAATCCGGAGGAGAAGAATGAGACTTATACGGTTGATTTTTTTCTTTCTCCAGTTTATCGTCCGGTTGTAATTGACAATATTTTTTATGATTACGACAAGGCCACATTGCGCACCGAGTCCAGGGCTGCTCTTGACGAGCTTGTAAAGATGCTGAACGACAATCCGAATGTTACGATAGAACTTGGAGCGCATACTGACCGCAAGGGTTCCGAGGCGTATAACAGGAATCTTGCTCAGCGGCGTGCTCAGTCAGTTGTTGATTATCTGGTTGAGAGTGGCATCTCCATCAGTCGTATGGAAGCTAAGGGTTACGGCAAAAGTGTTCCGAAGGAGGTGGACCGTAAGACCGCTGCGCAATATAATTTCCTTAACGAGGGCGATGTTCTTACCGAGGAGTTTGTTTCGTCCCTTCCTCCCGCGTTGCAGGACATTGCTGATCAGATTAACCGCCGGACGGAGTTTAAAGTTCTCCGCACCAATTATAATATGTATTAGTGGTTTATTGGTGTCGTGGTTCACTGCTTTCCATTCTTCAAGACATAAGGTTGCATAAAAAAGCGCATAGCCCCGGAAATCCGAGGCTATGCGTGCGTTTTAAATATCTTCTTCTTCGCTGTTAAGTTCCGGTCCGTTCAGTGTTTTTTCCAGGGCTTCCCGTTTCATTTGCCTGGCGAGTTCGGTGGGTGTGCATCCGAATTGTTGTTTGCAAAAGCGCGTGAAGTGTGTTGCGGAGTTCAGTCCGAATTTGCGCATTATGTCGCTGAATGTCATATTTGGTTCCATCAGGCATTGCTTGATGAGTTTGCCCTTTTGTTTTAATATCCATTGGTGAGGCGAGGATCCGAACTCTTCTTTGAATTTGTTGTCGAAATTGGTGCGTCCCATTCCTGACATTCGTGCTAGCTCGTCGATATGTCGAATCTTTAGGTAGTTATCCATGACCATGCTTCTGAAGTCAAAGGATTTGCCGATGATGGGGTAGAAGAATCTGGCGAGTTCTTCTTTGGGATATTGGAAGTGCAGAATAAGGAATAGTTCCTGATGCTTGAGTTCATGCAGGTAAGTGCAGTTTATATTTTTCCCCAGATAAAGCAGCACGAGGTCAAAAAATTCGATTAGCGGGCTACGGAATGGCAGTGGTTCAAAGCTGTAATTCACGTTTGGGAATAATCGCCAATATGATTGGAATGCTTGTTTCTCATTAGTTGATTTGAGATTAGTAAAAGAGAACACAACGACTTTGCAGGGCGTTGTTGTCATAAGGAATGAATTGGATAGTTTTGGCAGGAAAATAAATTCCTTGGATTGAACTGCTTGTTCTTTAAATTCATTGCAATTAGCAGTAGCCAGTCCCTCAAGAATGAAAACAAGGTGGTGATGGTTGTTGTTTTGGAAGTTGATTTGCGTATTTTCGTCAGTAGCAAAATATCTGAATCCGGCTTGCGGTTCGTTGGAGCTAAACGTTTGCTCAGTAAGATTAAGCGAATTAGTCATTTCTGTTTTTTAGTTTATTAATAGTTAATATTTCATCCTTCGTTATTTATTTTGCAATCGTGCTAAAAAAACGATACTGCCTATGGCGTTTTCTTTTTTTGCAGTTATACATTGCTATCAAAAAACATTGCAAAATTAAAGCAAGGTTTGCTACCTATTGTTTTCAAAAACGATAAATGTGTTTACAATTTTAATATTGCTACTTTGAATTAATCTAATTATCATTCAAGTAGTCAAAAAAACGTTAAAAAACAGGCTCGTTAACCCCAAAATCCCCCGCTTCAACGAATCTCAAATCTCCGGGAACCATCCGCATTTACATATATATATATATGCGTAGCATTTTCAGGCAAAAGTTCTTCAACAATTTCCGGCCACTCGATGAAACAAAGCGCTCCGCTATAAAAATAGTCCTCCACGCCGAGATCGGCAGCCTCCTGTTTCTCGCCGAGGCGGTAGAAATCGAAGTGATAAATATCTCGTTTGGAAATATTGTCATCTCCTCCGCCGGCATATTCATTAATTATGGCGAAAGTGGGGCTGTTTATGACGTCGGTAACGCCAAGTTCTTCGCAAACAGCTTTGATGAAAGTTGTTTTTCCGGCTCCCATCTCGCCGTGAAAGGCAAAGACGGTGCGTTGGCCGATTAAGCTGACGAAGTTTCTTGCGGCTTCCCGCAATTGAGCGATATGTACGGTATCAAAGCGTTTCATTTCGGTCGCAGAGTGATTAGCGGCACGAGCATTTCCTCCATTGAGATTCCCCCGTGCTGAAAGGTGTTTTTATAATATGAAACGTAATAATTATAGTTGTTTGGGTAGGCGAAAAAACCGTCGTTCAGTGCAAAAATATAGCGGCTGCTCAAGTTAGGCGTTGGCAATCCGACCTTGTCCGGCTCGCGGATCTCGAACACCTCCTTGGCATTATAACTCAGATTTCTCCCAACCTTATACCTCAAATTCGTATTCGTATTCTTGTCCCCGATGATCTTCACAGGGTCGTCCACCCGTATCGTCCCGTGGTCGGTAGTAAGGATAATAGATCCCCCTTTCTCGGCGATACGGTGAAAGAGTTCCAGCGCGAAGGAGTGCTGAAACCACGACTTGGTCAGGCTGCGGTACGCCGCCTCGCTTTGCGCCAGTTCGCGAATCATTTTCATCTCCGTCCGCGCATGTGAGAGCATGTCGATAAAATTGAGCACGATCACGTTCAGCCGGTTGTGCGCAAGGTCTGCAATGTTGCCAACCAGCCGCTCCCCCTGTTGCGAATCGTTGATTTTGGTATATGAAAACGAGTACTTTTTGCGGAACCGTTCTATCTGTGTCCTGATCAGCGGCTCCTCGTTCAGGTTTTTACCTTCCTCGCTCTCCTCATCGACCCAGAGTTCAGGGAAAAGCTTCTCGATTTGCGCCGGCATAAGTCCGGAAAAGATTGCGTTACGCGCATATTGCGTCGCCGTGGGCAATATTGAATAGTAAAGCGATTCGTCGAACGCGAACACATCGGTCAGCGCATCCTTCACCACCCTCCACTGGTCAAGCCTGAAGTTGTCGATAAGGATAAAAAAGACATTTTCGCCGTTATCGAGCATCGGGAAAACGATTTTCTTCATCAAGTCAACGCTCATTGTCGGCCTCCCGTTTGGATTTGCCACCCAGTCCGCATAATTGCGCTTCACGAACTTTCCAAAGCTCTGGTTGGCCTCCCTCTTTTGTACCCTCAGCATTTCGCTCCACTGTGCGTTGCCGCTCTCCAGCTCCAATTCCCAATGCACGAGCTTTTTGTAAATTTCTATCCATTCGCAGGCAGCGAGCGAATCCTGAATTTGCATGCCGATGCGTGCAAATTCCTGCTGATAACCAGCAGTTGCAGTCTCGGATATAAAAATATGCTGGTGGACATTCTTTTTGATCGTCAGCAGAAGCTGATTCGGATTAACCGGCTTGATAAGATAATCGGCAATTTTATTCCCGATCGCCTGCTCCATTATGCGTTCTTCCTCGCTTTTCGTAACCATAACGACGGGAACTGACGGTTCGAGTTCCTTGATAATCGACAGCGTTTCCAGACCCGAAAGTCCGGGCATGTTCTCATCCAGAAAAATAATATCATACCGGTTCTCCCTGCATCGGTCAATCGCATCCTGCCCGCTAAAGACAGCATCCACCTCACAGTGTCTGTCCTGCAGGAAAAGAATATGCGGTTTCAGCAAGTCGATTTCATCATCCGCCCAAAGTATAAAAGTTCGCTTCGTCATCCGGCTTAAAAATTAATATTTTCCCAAAGATACGCAAAAATACCATTCTACTGCTGCCTGTTGCATAAAGCCGTCGCCGCTTGCAGGCCTCATTTAATTCACGAATAAAGAGCCGCCGTCTGTCGCGATGTTAAAATTCATCTCCGAAAGCTTAAATTAATTGAAATTTATGATTTGTGAATTAAGGAAGAATAATTTGTCGGTGGTTTTTCAGCTGGATTTCAAACACGGCAACTCGGCGGCGCACGGCATGAATTAAAAATATTCATGTCTCAACACCTTGTTGTTGAACTTTCGTTTCAAATTTTAACACGAATACACGGCGCCACGCAGCATGAACAATTCCCCGTTCCCCCGGATGTCGAAGCTCTCCAACATTCATAATCCCGAACAGGCCGACAGCTGCATCGCCGGGCACGCGGTCATCCTCCCATTTTCAGTGAATACGAAGGCGTTCAACTTTCGGTTCATTTTGCAGCCGCGCTTAGCCATGTTTTATGACAAAACCATCATTCAGTTTCCGGAAATGGTCATGATCTCTGACAAAACCATTTTCCAGGTTTCCGGAACGGTCATGATCTCTGACAAAACCATTTTTCAGTTTCCGGAAATGGTTTTGATCTATGACAAGACCATTTTCCAGTTTCCGGGAATGGTTTTGATCTATGACAAAACCATTTCCCGGTTTCCGAAAATGGTCATGATCTCTGACAAAACCGTTTTTCAAGTTCCGGAAACGGTCATGATCTATGACAAAACCATTTTCCAGGTTTCCGTGAAGGTTTTGATCGAGAACAAAGGCTTTCTGCAAACCTGAATGAGTATTTTGTCGTAAATCATGATGAATTGCAGGTGTAAAATGAACCGTAAGCTGGACGCCGTCGAAGTCTCCGAACAGGGTAGGGGAGCCATGTTCTTTGTATTGTGCCTGCCGGTTGGTGCGCGGTTATGAATGTTGGAGGCTGTCGGCGTTAGTAGGAGTGTTTGGAGATTAATGTTTCGCGACTTTGTGCCTTTTCGCTTTCCGTTCATTGTTTTGAGATGTGACAAAGGCTCCCTGCAAATCGGGATGAGCATTTTGTTATAAATCATGATTAATAACGGATGCGAAATTAACAGAACGTTTGAGGCCGTTGAAGTCCCCGAACAGGGTAGGGGAGCCGCGTCCTCCGCACAGCTCCTGCCGGCTGGTACGCGGTTATGAATGTTGGAGACCGTCGGTATTAGTGGGAGTGTTTGGAGATTAATGTTTCGCGACTTTGTGTTCCTGTTTTTTTATTTCAAGAGGAAGTTTACAGGCAAAAGATTTTCCGTTCTCCATTTTGACTTGTTTATTCGGAAAATGGAGGTCGACAGTTGTAAATGCAGGGACGCGATGCTCCGCATCCCTGCCGAATTGTTCCAAGGCAATTTCTTGATTTGAAACAAATAATTCTCGAATTTTAATCCTGTATTTTCGCTTAAAGCCGTCGGCTCAGTCCTCGCTTAAAGCGATATTTTGAACACCCACGCATATTCATTCTTGCGCATATTGTAAAGAGAGTCTGGGATAGAGACGACCAGGTCGCGCTCACTCCAGACGCCTGGCTTCATCGTCCAGTTGAGTTTCATGTGTTCGGCTCCGAGCATTGTCACGGTCGATTCCTTGCCGATATAGAGGGACTTGAGCGTGAGTTCACCGACGGGAAAATCGGTGCAGACGGCATAGACTGCGTCTCCCGCTTTGCTCTGCGTGTATCGGATTTTGCCGTTGTTTTCGCTATTGACTATCCACGGTCTGCTGTCGTAGATGGCTTCGCCGTTTATTTGCAACCATTTGCCTATTTCGCGCAGCCTGCGTTCCTGCACTGGTGGCAGTCCGCCTTTGCCGTCGAGGTTGACGATGAGCAGCAGGTTCCCGTTCTCGCTGACGGTTCTCACGAACAAGTCAATGAACTCATCGACGGTCAGGACGTTCTCCTCGGTGTCCTGCCAGTTGTATCCGAAGGATTGGCTGATGCCCCTGTTCTCCTCCCATGGGAAGAGCAGTTTCATTTCGTGCGTTAAAGAGTGGTACTCGCTGGTAAAAAAATCGCCGATCTTATGCCTGGCCTGTCCATTGCGGTCATTCAGCGCGACATCCTTCCGTCCCTCCGCCCTGTTGAAGAAATATGAGATGATGTCGGGCGTGTGCTGCTGCTCCATGAGGTAGTCCCATTCTCCGTCGAACCAGAGGATGTCCGGGTCATACAAGTCGATAAATTCGATAGCCTGCGGTGCGATGTAATCGGCGAAGAAATCCCCGTTGATGAATGGTTTTCCGCTGAGCATTGTTTTGATTTGTTTTGTTGAGGCGTTCCATTTCTCCGGCTGTCCGTTCCAGACGCGCACTTTTTTCACGCCGTCCTCGATCATAAGCGATCTCCATTCCTCGACGGAGAAATAGAATCCGAACTTCAATCCGTTTTTGTTGCAGGCTTCGACGAGAGGGCGTATAAGGTCTTTGTGCGGCCCCATCCGCAATGCGTTTCTGTCTGTATAGCTGCTTGGCCAGAGGCAGAATCCGTCGTGATGCTTGCAGAATGGTATGACATATTTCATTCCGGCCTCTTTGGCGAGGTCAGCGAGCCATTGCGGATTATAGTTTTCTGCTGTGAACAAAGGGATAAAGTCATCCGGCATAAAATCTTTCCCCCATGTCTTTTCATGATATTCCCTGTCAGCCTCTCGATGCAGGATGTGGTTCAGATAACCGTCTGGATACATTGAGCCTTCCTCTTGCTTCGGCGCCCATCCCGGCACGGAGTATATCCCCCAGTCGATGAACATTCCAAATTTGGCATCTCTGAACCATTCTGGACATTTGTGTTTGCGAATAGAGCTGATGGTTGGCCGATAAGGCCCGTAGATCGAGATCGTTCCCGGTTTCCGTTCCTGCGGGGAAATAATTTTGTCAGAGATCATACCCGGCAGCAATTCGCGTTGCGCCGGGGCGTTTATCTTCTGCGCCGCCGCCTGCCGGTTAAAGCAGATGAGCAGGCTCGCGAAGATGAGCGAGAATGCGGTGATATTCTTCATTGTGAAAATGATTATGAATTTATTTGTTGGTAAATGATAATAGCAAAGCGCGGTTCTTATCGAAGCGTTCGGGGAGAAGAGGATGTGTAGCGAGAGTTTTTTTGTGGCAAATGCGAACCGGGAAGCCGATTATTTTTCCTCCGATTTGACGTTGAGGAGTTTTTTGTTGGTTCGCAGTTTTTTCATGGCCATTCTGGCGGCTTGCTGTTGCGATTCTTTCTTGGAGTATCCGGTGCCGATTCCAAGCTGTTTGCCCATCATGATGACTTCGCTTTGGAAGACAGGGTTGCCGTCGCAGTCGTTGAAAGATTCGATAAGGTCGAACTTAATATCCAGTTTATGTTTTTGGCTCCATTCGATCAGTGATGATTTAAAGTTGACTTCCTTTCGAGCGACCCTGTCCAGGTCGATATATTTTTTAATGATCTTGTTCTCTATGAATTGGTAGCATTTTTTGTATCCTTTGTCAAGATAAATAGCTCCAATGAAAGCTTCAAAAGCGTTCCCGTAAAGGTAATTGTTGTGAGACAGCCGTGTAGCATATACAACAAGTTTGTTTATTCCGAGTTCAACGGCTAGACGATTGAGGTTATCTCGCTGCACGATTTTGGAGCGGGTATTAGTAAGGTATCCCTCATTTCTGTCCGGGAAATGTTTGTAGAGGATGTCGGCTATAACAGCGTCCAGGATGGCATCGCCGAGAAATTCCAGGCGTTCGTTATTTGCTTGTTTTCCGTTGTTTCTTCCCAGAGTTGATGATTTATGCAGGAAGGCTTCTTCATAAAGTTTAATATTGTCGGGATAGAATCCCATTATCTTATATAAAGACAAATAAGGCTCCTTGTTTTTTAATTTCAGAAGCCTTATTTTTCCATGTATATACTTAAACACGTTAATATATTTTGCTAATTGTCCGCAAACTTTTTGACGATAATGCTGGCGTTATGCCCCCCAAAGCCGAATGTATTTGAGAGAGCCGCTCTTACGGTTCTTTTCTGCGCCTTGTTGAAAGTAAAGTTCAACTTGTAGTCAATTTCGGGATCATCATCGCCATCTTCATGATTAATTGTAGGCGGGACAATGTCATTTTTTACAGCCAAGGAACAAGCGATAGCTTCCAGCGCACCGGCTGCGCCAAGCAAGTGGCCTGTCATAGACTTGGTAGAACTGATGTTTAATTGGTACGCATGTTCTCCGAAGACTTCCTTTATCGCTCTCGCCTCCGATATGTCGCCTATTGGAGTCGATGTCCCGTGTACATTTATATAATCAATCTCCTCCGGTTGCATATTCGCATCATCAAGAGCGTTAATCATAACAAGTTTTGCTCCAAGCCCCTGCGGATGTGAAGCCGTGAGATGGTGTGCGTCAGCCGACAATCCAGCCCCTGCAACTTCGCAATATATCTTAGCTCCTCTGGCTTTTGCATGTTCCAGCTCTTCAAGAACCAGACAAGCGGCTCCTTCGCCCAGCACAAAGCCGTCGCGGCTGGCACTGAAAGGTCGCGAAGCCGTTTCAGGTGCGTCATTACGAGTAGAAAGTGCATTCATCGCATTAAATCCTCCGACGCCGGCAATCGAAATGGCCGCTTCTGCTCCTCCTGTGATAATAGCGTTCGCTTTCCCTAACCGTATATAGTTAAATGCGTCAGAAATAGCATTGGTGGACGATGCGCAAGCCGAAACAGTTGCGAAGTTAGGTCCTCTGAAACCATACAGCATGGATATTTGTCCAGCGGCGATGTCAGCAATCATTTTGGGAATAAAAAAAGGATTGAAACGTGGGCCACGCTCTTCATTGTATCCCAAAAGCTCCTCTTCAAATGTCTTAATGCCGCCTATGCCAGAGGCGAAGATTACGCCAATACGGTCAAGGTTTTCTTTGTCCAAGTCAAAGGCTGCATCTGTGATCGCGCCTTTAGCCGCCGCTAAAGCAAACAGCGTATAACGATCACATTTGCGAGCTTCTTTGCGTTCCATTACCTGTAACGAATCAAACCGCTTAACTTCGCAGGCAAAGCGAGTTTTGAATTTGGACGAGTCAAACAAAGTAATCGGGCCGGCGCCACTTCGTCCGTCAATTAGGCCTTCCCATGTTTCAGAAATGGTAAGACCTAATGGGGTGATGGCTTCCAGCCCGGTTACTACAACTCTTTTTAATTCCATACGTAATAAAGCGGATTACTTCGCATGATTTTCTACATAAGCGATAGCATCGCCTACCGTAACAATCTTTTCTGCTTGGTCATCAGGAATTGAAATGTCGAACTCTCTTTCGAACTCCATTATCAACTCTACCGTATCAAGAGAATCCGCACCTAAATCATTGGTAAAACTCGCTTCGTTTGTGATTTCTGTTTCTTCAATGCTTAATTTATCAACGATAATAGCTTTCACTCTGGATGCAATTTCAGACATAACTTTTTGAATTTAGATTAATAATATGATATATACTTTTTAAATTTGCAGTGCAAAGGAAAGCAATTTTTGTCTAACTACGCAAATAAATGAAGCTAAAAATTACTTGCGAATGCACATTTTCCCTTTCCTTGTGCATTAACAAACCAGTATAGAATATGATAAACATAGCCATTCTCGCATCAGGAGCCGGCACTAATGCCGAAAACATTATTAAATACTTCCACTCAAATGACAAGGTTAATGTCGCCTTGGTTCTTTCCAACAATTCAAATGCCGGAGCACTCGTTCGAGCCATGCAATGGAACGTCCCCTCATTCGCTTTTCCCCGCGAGGCATTTGCCGGCACAGAGACTGTCGTATTGGAAAAGCTAAGAGAGTATAAAACAGATTTCATTGTCCTTGCCGGATTTATGAACAAAGTGACCAGCCCAATCCTTGACACTTTCCACAACAGGATTGTCAACATTCATCCCGCCCTGCTGCCAAAATACGGAGGGAAAGGCATGTACGGAATGAATGTCCACAAGGCCGTAATCGAAGCCGGCGAAAAACAATCCGGCATCACCATACATTATATCAATGAGAACTACGACGAAGGCAATATCATTTTTCAAGCCACCTGCCCCGTACTCGAAAGCGATACTCCGGAAACTCTGGCAGCCAAGGTTCACGAGCTTGAATATAAATGGTACCCACTTACAATTGAAAATATATTGCTGCACAAAGACTGAGGCGGAAAAACATTAAGGGAAACCATCGCGTGCAGTTCCACGCAAGACTTGAGAATAAAAAATGGCGCCGTTGCTGCTAACAAAATCAATTCCAGCTCCCAGCATGAAAAACACTAACAGATGATTTCTTCTGAAAGTTCCATTTTTATACATAATAAATTATATTAAAAGGCAGGGCAAGTATCCACTTTCGTCAAGTTATTTATCCGGCACGATTTCTCACCGGAACACCCGCTTACCATTCTCATAAGCGAAAATTCGTTCTTCCCCTTTCACAATCCCTTTATAACGAAACAGGCAAATTATGTTTTGGGACATTTTTACTGAACCGGCGATAATTAATCAGTAAAAGAAAAATAGAAATACCGGATAATATTAATTATTCTTTACCCCTCTCTATTTGAAATTAAATTTCACAATTATTGGATTTATATCTCCATCTGCGTTAATAAATTCTTCGTACAGACTCCTGTTTTTATTGTCCGGAAGATTAACAGGAATGAGAGCTTTTAATTCTCCTGCATGGCAATAACTAAAAATATGCGAATTGCTTACAATACGGGGATGAATAACAAAACCATCCGCCAGATTGCTTTCTTGAATGCTTTTGCCGAACAATACACATATCCAATGTATATGCAACATTCTGAAAGGATTTCTAAAATCATCCTATAAAATAACAGTATCCTTATTTAGCGAATTTAATTCATGAACGGCACGCAAATAATCATTTGTAACATGATGCTTTTGAATGAATTTACCAGATAAATCATAACCATATATAAATCCAAAGGCCAACAATAGTTCTATGTGTTTGAAGCCGTTCATTTGATTAACGAAGGCAATATTTATGCTATTGCACAAAGATAAATTCTCTTCCTGAAAAACAAACGGGGCAGAAAAATACAGACAATCATGATTTATTTCCCTCAAAAGATGTCAAGACACGCAACGAACATCTTTAAACATGTGACTTACATCTTTAAAGACGTAACTTACGTCTCAAAACATGTGACTTACGTCTTTAAAGACGTGACTTACGTCTCAAGACATGTGACTT
The DNA here is from genome assembly GCA_031257015.1 of Tannerellaceae bacterium. Lineage (GTDB taxonomy): Bacteria > Bacteroidota > Bacteroidia > Bacteroidales > Tannerellaceae > DFXE01. Next base: position 27,904 of record JAIRPK010000017.1, on the reverse strand, counting down.
ACGTCTTTAAAGACGTGACTTACGTCTCAAGACATGTGACTTACGTCTCTAAAGACGTGACTTACGTCTCAAGACATGTGACTTACGCCTTTAAAGACGTGACTTACGTCTCAAGACATGTGACTTACGTCTTTAAAGACGTGACTTACGTCTCAAGACATGTGACTTACGTCTTTAAAGACGTGACTTACGTCTCAAGACATGTAACTTACGTCTTTAAAGACGTGACTTACGTCTCAAGACATGTGACTTACGTCTTTAAAGACGTGAAGAACATGTCATTAAGCCTTTGGGTAATGTTTTGACACCGAAATGAAACAATTATTTAATCTATACGTCACGGTTTAGTAATATTCCACATCTTCCTTTGCGCCATAAATCAAAATAGACATGTTAAAGAAATATCGAATTGCAACCATTCTAATAATTTTAAGCTGGAGCATCTCCGCGAGCACGTTCGCCCAGGTCGGCGAGGTTTGCGGGCAGGTGATAGAGAAGACCACCGGCGAGCCTGTTGTGGGCGTAAACGTCATTATTGAAACTCTTAATACCGGCGCAACGACGGATATTGACGGGAATTACTGCATAAAGCTTCCGCAAGGCGTATATTCCATGAAGTTCTCTTTCATATCCTTCAAAACCGTAGAGTTGACCGGCGTGAAAGTAGAAGCCGGTCAGAAGACAGCTGCCAGTGCAATGATGGAAGAGTCTGCAATGGGGATAGATGAAGTAACGGTATATGCCGTCCGGAAGATGAACACCGAGGTTTCGCTGCTCAACGCGATGAAAACCTCCTCGATGGTTATCAGCGGCATTTCCTCCCGGCAAATTGCGCTTTCGCAAGACAGGGATGCGTCGGAGGCTCTCAAGCGCATCCCCGGCATTGCCGTTACGGACAATCGCTTCATTGTCGCCAGAGGTCTGGGCCAGCGTTACAATAATGTATGGATAAATAACAATTCCGTGCCAAGCAGCGAGGCCGATTCCCGTGCCTTTTCCTTCGACATGATTCCAAGCGGGCAGATAGATAATATAATGATCATCAAGTCTCCCGCCCCGGAGCTTCCTGCCGACTTCACTGGCGGTTTCGTTTCAATTTCGACAAAGAACATGCCTGACGAGAATGTTCTGCAAGCCTCCTGTGGAGTGAATATCAATACGTCGACCCACTTTCGCTCCTTCCGCCGCGCCCATGGCAGTTCGACGGACTTTTTAGGTTTCGACAACGGTTTCCGTGCGATGCGCAGCATTGTTCCTGCCCGCAGGATGGACAATACCAATCCAGAGCAGGTGACTGAAATATCTCGCAGAGGCTTCAACAATGACTGGTCGCTGAACGACATTCGTCCGTCAGCGGACCATCGTTTTTCCCTGTTGCTCAATCGCCTCATTCCCGTGAGCCGTGGTCGGCTGGGATTGGTCTTCGCCCTGAATTACAGCCGGTCATACCAGACTTATATGAACATGACTAATTCCCGCTTCGGAATATATAACAAGGTTGAAGACCGCCCGGAGTACTATTATAAATACGCCGATGATCAATATACCCAGACATCCAGGTTAGGCGCCATGCTCAACGTGGTATGGATGCTCTCTGCTGACCATCGCCTTGAGTTCCGCAACCTGTTTAACCAGCAAGGGCGCGACCGCTATACTTTCCGCGACGGCTGGCAGAACATCAGCGCTCTCTATACACAGGAAAAGGAAGAGTACTATTATAACAGCCGCGGCTCCTATACCGGTCAGCTTGGCGGTTTCCATGCTCTTGGCGCCGGCAGGCTTGACTGGACACTCGGCTATTCCTTCGCCAACAAGCATCAGCCCGATCGCAGAATCATCGACCGTGAAGAAGACCGCGAGAAGTATGCCATGAACAGCATCATACGCGACTTTAATCGCCTGGGAGAAGACATTCTCTCCGCCGGCGTCAATTACAGTCGGACGTTCGAGTTCGGTCGCTTCTCTCCCTCTCTCAAGGGCGGCGCATACGTGGATTGGCGCAGCCGTTCGTACTCCACTCGTTACTTTCTTTACAAAGCGAATACCGACAACCTTCCCGCCGACTTCCTCTATCGCTCTGCTCCGGAGATGATGCTCGACGAATACCTGTCCGCCGACAAGTTCTACGTCTCCGATGCAACTGACCGCACTAATGACTATTCCGGGACAAACCGCCTTGGTAGCGCTTACCTCGGCCTCAACATGCCCATTGGCAGGTTTAGTATCTATGCAGGCCTCCGCTATGAGAATAACCGCATGATGCTCACTAATCATACGACGATTAATACCGATGCAACCGAAGTCTATACATATCCAGGCAGCGACATTTTTCCCTCCGTCAATGCAACCTTTAAATTAAGCGCGACCCATCTCCTTCGCTTTGCATACGGCAAATCTGTCAACCGCCAGGAGTTTCGCGAAGTCTCCCCCTCGACGTACTATGATTTTGATTTGTTCAGCTTCGTTCGCGGGAACAGGGAATTGCGCCCTGCCGGTATAGATAACCTTGACTTGCGTTATGAGATATACCCGTCTTCTTCGGAGGTTATTTCCTTCGCTCTATTTTACAAACGCTTCGTCAATCCGATAGAATGGACATATATAGACGCTGGCGGCTCCTATACATTCACCTTCGAGAATGCCCGTCGCGCAGACAACTACGGCATCGAGCTGGACGTAAGAAAGAGTCTTGACATTCTCGGTCTCCCGATGCTTAGCCTCACCTTCAATGGCGCTCTAATCAGCAGCCATGTCATGTTCGACGCCGGCAGTACGGAGCACGACCGCCCCATGCAGGGACAATCCCCCTATTTGGTGAACGCCGGCGTTTTCTACCAGCATAATGCTGTTAGCGCCGGGCTTATGTACAACATCATCGGGAAGAGAATTGTCGGCATTGGTCGCACCGATAGCAGCCATGGCGGCTCAATAGATAATAACATCCCTGACATGTACGAGATGCCCCGCCACGTAATCGACTTCAACTTCAGCTACAAGCTGGGGAAGAACATAGAGCTAAGCGCCGGCATACGCGACATACTTGCCGCCCCGATGACCTACAAGCAATTCCCAGTATTCGCAGACGCTAACGGCCGCCTCCTCAAGCGCGAGCAGACCACGAAGGAATATAAGCCAGGTCAAAACCTCGCCCTGTCCATCAAGCTCAATTTATAATAATATATATGTGTAACAATCTAAAATGTCTTTTGTATGAAAACAATTAAGCAATCAATTCTTCTAATGTCCGTATGTACAGCCCTCGCTCTCGCCGGATGCAGCAAAAACGATGAGCCGGCGCCAGTTCCCCCTGTCCTCTCCCCCGAAACCATCACCGTTGAAGCCGGTTCCTCCGCCACTGCCCAAATAACAAGCGGAACACCTCCCTTCACCGTCGCCAGCTCCGCCCCCAGCTCCGCAACCGCAAAGATTAACGACCGCATCATCACCATCACAGCCATTGCCGAAGGCCAAGCCATGCTAACCGTCACAGGCAAGGACAATGCAACAGCCAAGATGGCCGTCATGGTCAGTCGTAAATCCGCCAACTCCCCCCAGCTCAGTGCCCAGGCCATAGAAATAGACATTGATGCAACAGCCACCGTCGCCATCACCGGCGGCGCCCCATCCTTCACAGCCGTCAGCTCCGCCCCCACGGTTGCCTCCGTCAGCGTTGAAGGTTCCGTCGTTACCGTCAAGGGCATCGCAGGCGGGACAGCCCTCATAACCGTCAGCGGTTCAGACAAGGCCACAGCCACGTTCGCCGTTAGCGTAAGCGACGAGCAAATCCTCTTCGGCCCGGACAAGACCCAGCTCGGCAATGGACAGAAACGCTTCACCATCAAGAAATCACACACGCTGAAGAAAGGCGTTTACACGATGGTAGGCTGGATATACGTCGAAGAAGGCGCCACACTGACCATCGAACCCGGAACAATCATCAAAGGCAGCAACTTCGACTACAACAACATCGAATCCGCCACCGGCTCCTCCCTCATCATCAAGCGCGGAGCCAGGATACACGCCGAAGGCACCCCCACATCCCCCATCATCTTCACATCCGCCAAGAAGAAAGGCCAACGCCAGGCCACCGACTGGGGAGGCATCATCATCTGCGGTAAAGCCCGTAACAACCAGACCAAAGCTACCGTCGAAGGAGGTATAGAAGCAGACTACGGAGGCGACGATGACAACGACAACTCCGGCACTCTCCGCTATGTCCGCATTGAATTTGCCGGCTATCCCTACGCCCTCGACAACGAGATAAACGGCCTGACACTCGGCTCCGTCGGTCGCGGCACAACGATAGACCACATCCAGGTCTCCTACTCCGGCGACGATTCCTTTGAATGGTTCGGCGGAACAGTCAATTGCAAGTATCTCATCGCATGGCACGGATGGGATGACGACTTTGATACCGACTTCGGCTACTCAGGCAAGCTGCAGTTCCTCCTCTCCGTCCGCGACCCCAAGCTGGCCGACCAGTCGAACTCCAACAGCTTTGAATCAGATAACAATGCTGACGGCGACACGAAATCTCCCTTCACAACCGTAACTTTCAGCAACGTCACCGTTATCGGCCCCATCGGTCAGGATAATGACTTCAGAAACGAATCCGGCAGCTCCGGCTACATCAACGGCTACAACTGGGGAACCTCAACCGACGCAGCCTATCCCATCCGTCCCGGCATCTTCCAAGCCGCCCTGCAAATACGCCGCAACTCCCGCCTCTGCTGTTTCAACTCCGTCTTCGCCGGTTTTCCCGTCGGCCTGATGCTGTCCAACGAAAAGGGCAACACGCAGGGAGCAGCCACAGACGGCCATCTCAAGCTCAAAAACATCTTCTTCGCAGGCATGAACCTCATCGGAGCCGATGCCGACAAAAAGAAACCCGAAGACTGGAGTGGCGACTTCTCCTCAAACTATTTCAAGAAACCAGACCTCAACAATACAGTCATTCCCGACATCGCCTCCCTTAAACTGAAGCACCCCTTCAGCAAGCGCCGTCCCCTCCTCTCAACCGGCTACTCCCCCAATGACCCCTCGGCTAATTTCAGCCCGACAGCCGGCAGTCCCCTGCTCAATGCCGCCTCCTTTGCCGACGCCTTGCTGAACGACGCCTTCTTTACTAAAGTCCCATACGTTGGCGCCTTCGCGAGCGATTCCGAAGCTGACAACTGGACGCAAGGCTGGGCAGAATTTGACCCTCAGAACGCAGATTATTAAACGCCAAACCAAGACATGTTTTAAATGTTTTTTTTGACGACGAGGGCCATGCACCTGCATAGGCTCTCGTTTTTCGTATTATTCCCAGTCATCCACCCGTTCGCCTTCCTTCGCCCGTTGCGCAACACGTCCAGCCACCGGTGCTGCCCAAAATTCATTCTCGTGAAATAAAAACTGTAATTGAATAATTAGTTACAATCCAAGATAAAGACATTCAACCGATTGAACGACAATATTTAGCTTTAGATAAATATCATTCAACCAATTTAATGATTATCTTTTGTTATACATAAGCCGATTCAATTAATTGAACAGTTATATATGCTTATTCACATAAATAATTTAATCAATAAAATGAGTTCATATATTTTAATACATATTCAAACAATCAATAAAAAATAGCTTGTATAATTTAACATATATACACTCAATAAATAAAATAAGTTTATGCAGTTTAAGATATATTCAAACAACCACAGTGTTTCCTTTATTCTCTTCAGCATATATTCAACCTGGTTCCCAGACGATTTGAAAAAACTTCAGTACACTTCAATTGCCCTTCGCCTCCATATTATGAACAAGATGTCATTCCCAGTCCGGAAAATTCCAGGTTCTCCAATCGAGCGCGGCGCCCCCTCCGGCAAGTCTGAACATCAGCGCGGCGGCGGGGAAGGAGATACTCGGAAATTGCTATCTTTGTGGCGATTCCGAACCGGAGTTTTCTCAATAATTGTAATATACATATAATATCTCCAATTAAATTTATGCTAAACTTTATAACATGGACAGCCGACCCGGCGCTTTTCCAAGTCGGCACAATAGAAGTGCGATGGTACGGCTTGGCCTTTGCCGTCGGTTTTTATATCGGCGATTTGATAGCCGTGCAGATGTGGAAAAAAGAGAAGCTGAACCGCGAATGGATATATCCACTATTCTGGTACACTATCCTGGGGACTGTTTTGGGCGCACGTCTGGGGCACTGTCTGTTCTACCAGCCCTCGCTGTTGACCGATCCGCTTGCGTTCATCAACATTCGCGGTGGCGGTTTGGCCAGTCACGGCGGCGTTCTGGGCATTATCATCGCGATATACTTCTTCTCCCGAAAATATACGCACAAAAGTATGCTGTGGACATTCGACCGGCTGGTAGTCCCGACAGGCCTCGTCGCTGCCCTCATCCGCCTGGGCAACTTAATGAATCATGAGATATACGGACATGCGACTGACGTCCCCTGGGCGTTCAAGTTCATCCAGAATATATATTCATGGAAGCAGGGACAGGAACCGATTTTTAGTCCGCCGAGCCACCCGACGCAGATTTACGAAGCGGCGTGTTACATGCTAACCTTCGTCCTCTGCATGTGGCTTTACTTCAAGAAAGACGCATATAAGAGAGAAGGCTTCATTTTCGGCATATTCATGATATGTATCTTCGCCTCCCGCTTTTTCATTGAATACCTGAAGAACGTTCAGGAAGATTTTGAGGTCGGCATGATACTGAAGATGGGGCAACTTCTCAGCCTCCCGTTCATTCTTGCCGGAGTTTATTTTGTATGGCGTGCACTGAAAAAACAACCTCAGCAATATGAAAGCAAAAGAAATAGCAAATAAGATTTATTACGTCGGCGTCAACGACCGCAGCAAGTCGCTGTTTGAGAACCTCTGGCCGCTGCCGCATGGAGTATCGTACAATTCGTACCTTATAATGGATGAAAAGGCGACGCTGGTTGATACTGTTGATGCAAGCTTCTCCGACATATACCTTCAACGGTTGAGCGACATTCTTGGCGATCGTCCGCTGGAATATTTAATAGTCAATCACATGGAGCCGGATCATTCCGGCAGCATACGTCAGCTCCGCCGTCAGTATCCCGGCATGAAGATAGTCGGTAACGGCAAGACATTCGGAATGCTCGACGGTTTTTACGGCATAAAAGACGGGCTTCACGAGGTTAAGGACGGCGATTCTCTGCCGATCGGCTCCCGCTCTCTGTTTTTTCACACTGCCCCGATGGTTCACTGGCCTGAAGTCATGTTTACTTACGACGCTGTGAGCAAAGTCCTGTTCTCCGCCGATGCCTTCGGCACATACGGCACACTGGACGGCGGCATAATTGACGACGAGCTTTTGTTAGACGGCTTTTGGGATGAGATGGAACGCTATTACTCCAATATAGTCGGCAAATACGGCTCGCCGGTACAGAAAGCGATAAATAAAGTTTCTTCGCTCGACATTCAGATGATCTGTTCCACTCACGGCCCAGTATGGAAGCGATACATTAATGATGCCGTTTCCGTCTATGAGCGCATGAGCCGCTACGAAGGCAAGTCCGGCGCCACAATCGTTTACGGCAGCATGTACGGTCATACGGAGCAGATGGCCGAGGCTGTCGCTACTTCGCTGGTAGAGCACGGTATCAAGAACATCGCCATGCACAACGCTAGCCGCAGTCATTCCTCATATATTCTCCGCGACGTTTTCAAATACCGCGGCCTTATTGTCGGCAGCCCGACATATTCAAACCAGTTATTCCCTGAAATAGAATCTCTGTTGATGAAGGTCGAGACGCGCGACGTCAAGAACCGGCTATTTGGCATTTTCGGAACATTTACATGGGCTGGCGCCGCCGTTAAAAAACTGGAGGAATACGCCTTGCGCATGAAATGGGAAACCGTTGGCTCTGCCGTAGAGCAAAAGCAAGGCATGACAGCCGACACATATAACCGTTGCCTTGAACTAGGCAAGTTAATGGCGCAAAAACTAAACGATAATTAATAGATATACTTAAATGAGACTGATTATAGAACCGGATTACGCTGCCCTCTCCGAATGGGCAGCCAATTATGTAGCAGTTCGGATCAACCGGGCTGTTTGCAGTGGAAAAAAACCTTTTGTGCTGGGATTGCCTACCGGCTCGTCGCCCCTTGGCATGTACGCCCGGCTGATAGAACTATGTCATAAAGGATACGTTTCGTTCAACCATGTCGTCACTTTTAACATGGACGAATACGTCGGCCTTCCCCAGGAGCATCCTGAGAGCTATCACTCCTTCATGTGGAACAACTTCTTCAGCCATATAGACATATTGCCGGAGAACGTCCACATTCTTAACGGCAATGCCTCTGATATGGAAGCAGAGTGTTTATCTTACGAAGCCTGCATGAAAGAATCAGGCGGCATCGACCTCTTCATTGGCGGCGTAGGCCCCGACGGGCACATAGCTTTCAATGAGCCAGGTTCGTCATTAAGTTCACGGACACGGATAAAGACCCTGACGACAGACACAATCATCGCCAATTCCCGCTTCTTTGGCAACGATGTCAACCAGGTTCCGAAAACGGCCCTCACCGTCGGCGTCGGCACGATTCTTGACGCTCGCGAAGTTCTCATCCTCGTCAATGGGCACAACAAGGCTCGTGCATTACAGCAAGCCATCGAAGGATCGGTCAGCCAGATGTGGACAATCTCTGCCCTTCAGTTGCATCCGAAAGGAATCATTGTTGCCGACGAGGCCGCCTGCTCCGAAATAAAAGTCGGCACGTACAATTATTTCAAGGATATAGAAAAGAACAACCTCTTGCCCTCCGGCCTGCTGATTTAAATGAATAAGATCCATTTCGCCGTCGTAGGTTGCGGACATATAGGCAAACGCCATGCGGAGATGATCATGCGCGACGAGCGTTCTCATTTATCTGCACTATGCGACATCCGTCCGCGAAGCGAACTGGGCATAGACTTGCAAGACGTCCCGTTTTTCGGCAGCATGGCTGAGCTTTTCCAGAGCAACCTGCCGATCGACGTAGTTAATATTTGCACGCCCAACGGTCTTCATGCGTCAATGGCCATACAGGCTCTCGAAGCCGGTTGTCATGTCGTAGTTGAGAAGCCGTTATCGTTAAGCTTGGCCGATGCGGAGCGTGTCGTTTATGTCTCTCTCAAGTGCCGCCGTCAGGTTTTTTGTGTCATGCAAAACCGCTATTCACCTCCATCAGCATGGATAAAAGAGATGGTGACAACCGGCAGGCTGGGCGATATTTACGTCGTACAGCTCAATTGCTTCTGGAATCGGGACGAGCGTTATTACAAACCCGGCGGCTGGCATGGCGACGCGGAGTTGGATGGCGGCACACTGTTCACCCAATTCTCGCATTTCATCGACATCATGTATTGGCTATTCGGCGACATAACCGACATACAAGGGTGCTTTGCCGATTTCAACCACAGCAATCTTACCGACTTCGAGGACACTGGCCTAATCAACTTTCGTTTCCTGAACGGCGGCATAGGCACGCTTGCCTATTCCACATCTGTCTGGGACAGGAACATGGAAAGCAGCATGATCATAATCGCAGAAAAAGGAAGTGTCAAGATAGGCGGTCAATACATGGACAAAGTTGAATACTGCCACATCAAGGATTACAACATGCCTGTTCTCCCTCCAACAAAGCCCGGAAACGATTACGGCTCATACAAAGGCTCGGCACAGAACCACGACATGGTCATTCGTAACGTTGTCAATGTCCTGTCCGGCTCGTCGGAGGAAACGATCACAACCAATGTGCTAGAAGGCCTGAAAGTAGTCGATATAATCAGGCGGATATACATATTAAAAGAAAACGGGAATACGGGAACAAGCCGAAAAGAATATAACGCAATAGCCCTATCTCCAAGCTAATTCCCCACCGGAGCGCAAGCCGTCAACGCTACCTTCCCGCCATCAACCGAGATTTGGAAGGAGAACAATAACATAGGAAAATGCTTTTCAAGGAAATTCTTGAGAAGCATTTCTATTTTTTCGTCGTATGCCGGAAGATACATGTATGCGCAAAGATTACCCTCGCTTACGAACAAGTCGGCAGCGAGATAGTTTGTTTCAGCAAATTCCGGCAGAAGCTCCAGTCCAACAAGGGAGACAGGGAAGATAATATTCGCCGGCGAGTTCTTGTCAGCCTTTTCAAACAAGTCGAGCATTTCGTTTGGCAACATCATTTCACTCCGCCTTTGCCGTGCGCCCGTCCGTTCAAGAAGTTTGCTGCTATAACTCCCGACCCACACATTCTTATATGTATAATATCCCAGGAAACGGTTTTCAGCGTCAGGGAGATAATAAAACTCCAATTTGTTCGCTTCCTGCTTCAGAGGCGCATATTCTTTAAATCTGTCAAACAGAAAATCGACAATGTCACCAGGCGCTTGTGTTTGCACACAGCAAAGAGAGCCTTGCGGATAGAAGGATATAACAGCCGATTCGAGGCTAAGATTCTGTAATATGGATAAATAAACGGAAGGAATTTCATCGCCGAGAGCTGCATATAGTCCAGGTATTTTCCGGAACATGTCAGGGCGATTGATAGTGAATGTCACCTCTGCATTAGGAGGGATGAGAGAGAATATATTTACATCTAAATTATTTTGTTGAACACGAACTGTTCGCAGGAAGGCGACGACTGCAAAGACGAGGAGCACAAGTGCCGCAAAACTTATGACAATCTCCTTACTGTAAGACCTCATTTCCCGTTCTTAGAATGAAATTCACACCATGCTGCAATTCCACACTCATTGCATTTCGGATTCCTCGCCGTGCAAACATATCTGCCATGCAAGATTAGCCAGTGATGTGCCCGTGCAATAAGCTCGACAGGGATGTTGGCGACGAGCGTCTTCTCAGTTTCCAGCGGCGTTCGGCTATTATTGGTCAGTCCGATGCGGTTTGCAACGCGGAATACGTGAGTATCAACCGCCATGGCCGGTTTGTCGAACACTATGGAAGCAATGACATTCGCAGTCTTTCGCCCGACGCCCGGCAGTTTTTGAAGTTCCTTTATTTCGGAAGGCACATGTCCATCATAATTTTCCACCAAAGCCTTTGCCATTCCCACCAGATGCTTAGCCTTATTGTTAGGATACGAAATAGACCGTATGTACTCATAAACCGTTTCTGGAGAAGCCGCCGCAAGCGATGCCGGATCCGGAAAACTTTCCAACAGAGCAGGCGTAATCATATTCACCCGCTTATCCGTACATTGAGCTGACAATATAACAGCCACCAGCAGCTCATAAGGATTGCGGTAGTTCAATTCGCTTTTCGCCAACGGCATATTGGCCTGGAACCACTGGATGATATTGTTGTACCGAGCCTTTTTGTTCATTATTGCCGTCGAGACAAGCGTCCAAAAACTGTTTAGTAAGCAGAAGTGAATTGTTTGAGGAAGCGGAGATCATTCTCGGAGAAAAGTCGGAGGTCGTTCACTCTGTATTTCAGGTTCGCAATCCTCTCAATGCCCATTCCCAACGCATAACCAGAATATTCGTCCGGATTAATACCGCAATTGGCCAGCACAGCCGGGTCAACCATTCCACATCCGAGTATTTCCACCCATCCCGTATGCTTGCAGAACGAACACCCCCGTCCTCCGCAAAGGTTACAAGATATGTCCATCTCGCCCGAAGGTTCGGTGAATGGAAAATAAGAAGGTCGCAAGCGAATTTGCGTCTCCTTGCCGAACATCTCTTTGGCAAAGAAGTCAAGAGCCTGTTTCAAGTCCGCAAACGAAACATTCCGGTCAACATACAAAGCCTCAACTTGATGAAAGAAACAATGTGCACGATAAGAAATCGCCTCATTCCGATAAACGCGACCGGGGCAGATAATTCGTATAGGCGGCTCTTGCGCGTTCATCACCCGTATTTGCACAGACGAAGTATGCGTCCGCAGGATAATTTCCCGTCCGGCAGGTTCGTCAACCTGTTTGTTCTCAATAAAAAACGTGTCCTGCATGTCTCGCGCCGGATGGTCGTCAGGAAAATTGAGCATTGAGAAAACATGTTCGTCATCATCAATTTCCGGTCCTGCCGCAATATTAAATCCAAGACGTCCGAAGATGTCGCAAATTTCTTTTTGCACAATAGATAGCGGATGCCGCGAACCTAAAGCGATGGGGTAGGAGGTTCGCGTAAGATCAAAATCCCCGCCTGCACCTTCCGGTTCGACAAACTTCTCGCGTAATTCATTAATTTTCTCGTGGGCCTTTTCCTTCAGTATATTAAGATGCTGCCCCACTTCCTTTTTTTGTTCCGCCGCTATTTCGCGGAAGTTATTCATCATCCGTGCGATTTCACCTTTCTTGCTAAGATACTTTATTCTCAAAGCCTCGATTTCGCCGGCATTCGCGGCAGTCAATTCTTCTACCTCTTTCAGGAGTCGTTTAATTTCGTTTATCATTCTTGCTGCTTATATAATTACGAATGCAAAAATAGACTTTTATTTTGAGTTAATCCACGCAGGCAGAGAGATGGCCGAAGCCATTCAAACGCCTCTTTCAATCTCCTCCAGTCCAATTCCGTGAATAATAAACTCTCCCGGAATAAACACTGAAACAGTTTTGTTTCACGCCTCCTCTCACCATCGTCAAGCGAAACATATCAGTAAGCAAAAAACAGCACCATTCCCGTAGCGAACACCTTTAAAGACGTAAGTCACATGTCAAAAGACGTAACTCACATCTTTAAAGACGTAAGTCACATGTCAAAAGACGTGACGAACACCTTTAAAGACGTAAGTCACATGTCAAAAGACGTGGCGAACACCTTTAAAGACGTAAGTCACATGTAAAAAGACGTGGCGAACACCTTTAAAGACGTAAGTCACATGTCAAAAGACGTAACGAACATCTTTAAAGATGTAAGTCACATGTCAAAAGACGTAACGAACATCTTTAAAGACGTAAGTCACATGTCAAAAGACGTGGCGAACATCTTTAAAGACGTAAGTCACATGTCAAAAGACGTGGCGAACATCTTTAAAGATGTAAGTCACATGTCAAAAGACGTAACGAACATCTTTAAAGATGTAAGTCACATGTCAAAAGACGTGGCGAACATCTTTAAAAATGTGGCAAACATGTCAGGACAAAAAAGAATATCTGAATTTTGGTTGAATACCAGACGTGATTTTCATAATATAACAGTTCGTGAAATTAACCGTGTTTCCCTCTCCCCAAAGAGTAAAGAAAGAAATCGTTTTCTCATAATTAAAAAGATTCATAAAGAAGAACAAAGCATTGCCCCAATTTTCATACGATTATTCTCCGGATATGATATAGTTATGTTTCTCAACTTGAGTTTAGTCTAAGCCATAATTGTTGTCCAATCTCCAAACGCTTCATAAAGAATAGCTATCGCCGGCAGCCCCCGTCCCGTATTTAATAAAATCGATACTGTTGCTCCTCTGGAACTTTCCTCTCAAATTTAAAGGAGCGCTTTCTGTCAGTGAAAAAGTTGTGAGAAACAAGAGCAGGTATCCTGTTCATAAGGGAAATGCCCGTATTTCGGCGCCCGGAATAGTCGATTTGACAGATATTTTCCAATTCATCATTTACCGTTTCCATTACAGGACTTTTTCGCAATGATATTCTATTTCTCCAACTCATTAAGCGATTTTTTTCGTCACTCTTAATACCTGTTTCCAAATGAATTAGATTCTTTAAAAAGGCTTCAAAAAGAGAAGATAAAATGAACCTCTCATTTGCATAAAGTTTATAATACGAATATTTGAAACTTGCCCCTTTTTCTATCTGATTTTTTCAGTTTGCTTATTCCGAACTCCGATATATGATTTTACAGAGAATAGAGAAACATGTTCGACGAAGCTTTTGAAACGTTGCAGCGATAAAAAAAAGCGTCAGACGGACTTTTGCATTTTTCCAACGAGATGAAAAACGTCCGCTGTTTTCCTGTTTTTGATGATAATAATGTCAAGTTGGAGTAGAAGCAAGCCGTTTGAAACATCTCTGTTTTCGGACGTTCATAACAGCAGGCTTAAAAAATAAAAGAACTCCTGCATTGTTTGGCTGCAGGAGTTCTTTTGGCATTTTATAGAGAGAAAGACGTCTGATTATTCTCTCCGATAAACCATTCTGTCCATCATATTAAGTTCTTCAGCATTTTTGCGGTTGGCAAAAATACGTTCAAACTCATCTTTGGTGCCTACGACAAGCTTGTCAAAGTCTCGCTGACCGGTTCCAGCAGGGATCAAATGACCGCAAATAACATTTTCTTTCAAGCCTTCCAGTCGATCAACTTTGCCGTTAATTGCAGCTTCATTAAGAACTTTAGTTGTTTCTTGAAAGGATGCCGCCGACATGAAGCTGTTGGTTTGTAAGGCAGCACGAGTGATACCTTGAAGAATTTGGTTGGAAGTAGCAGGAACAGCGTCGCGGGCTTCGATTAAGCGAAGATCACGACGTTTCAACATGCTGTTTTCATCTCTAAGCTTGCGTGCCGTAACTATTTGGCCAGCGTGTAGAGTTTGAGAATCACCAGCGTCAACAACTACTTTCTTTCCCCATATTCGATCATTTTCGTCCATTATCTCAAGTTTATCAACCACTTGCTGTTCGAGAAATCTGGTGTCGCCCGGATCGACGACTTCTACTTTGCGCATCATTTGCCTTACGATAACTTCAAAGTGCTTGTCGTTAATCTTCACACCTTGGAGGCGATAAACATCCTGTACTTCATTAACAATGTATTCCTGTACAGCCGTTGGCCCTTTGATTGCAAGGATGTCTGAAGGAGTAATAGCTCCGTCCGATAATGGCATACCTGCGCGGATGTAATCGCTTTCCTGAACAAGTAATTGCTTTGAAAGCGGAACCATGTATTTCTTTACTTCTCCAAGTTTGGACGTAATAGTTATCTCACGGTTTCCTCGCTTCACTTTTCCAAATCCAACCTCTCCGTCTATTTCCGAAACAACCGCCGGATTAGAAGGGTTACGGGCTTCAAACAATTCGGTCACACGAGGCAAACCACCGGTTATATCGCCCGTTTTTCCTACTGCGCGAGGAATTTTGGCCAATACATCGCCGGCTTTTATGGTGTCGTTATTGTCTTTGATAACGTGAGAACTGAGTGGAAGAGTGTAGTTCTTGATGTAATCACCTTCACTGTTCTTGATATGCACCATAGGAATTTTGGTTTTATCCTTGGATTCAATGATGATTTTTTCCTTTAGTCCGGTTGTATCATCACTTTCTATCATATAAGTTATTCCTTCCAGCACATTTTCAAACTCAATCGTACCAGCGACTTCCGACACTATGACGGCATTGAAGGGGTCCCATTCAATAATGACATCGCCTTTCTTAACCATGTCTTTGTTGTTGAAATACAACTTTGAACCGTAAGGGATGTTATGAGTGAGCAATACGATCTTTGTGTTTGGATCGATTATGCGCATTTCAGCTAAACGACTTACTACGACTAAATGTTTTTTATCTTGTGGGTCAACGGAAGTTACAGCACGAAGTTCATCTATTTCCAAAATGCCATCATATTTGGATATTATACTGCTTTCCGCAACAATATTAGAAGCAATACCTCCGACATGGAAAGTACGTAATGTTAGCTGAGTACCCGGCTCTCCGATTGACTGTGCCGCGATAACACCGACGACTTCTCCTTTTTGCACCATTTGACCTGTTGCCAGGTTACGTCCATAGCACTTGGCACAAACTCCCTTTTTAGATTCACATGTTAGAACAGAACGAATCTCTATGCTTTCCATAGGCGATTCTTGTATTTTGTTCGCAGCTTCTTCTCTAATTTCTTCTCCTGCTTCTACAATTATTTCGCCCGTGAGAGGATGCTGTATATTGTGAACTGACACACGACCTAGTATGCGCTCATATAAAGGCGCAATAACTTCTTCATTATTCTTTAACTCCGTACAGACTAAACCTCGGAGCGTGCCGCAGTCTTCTTCATTAATAATCACATCATGTGAAACATCTACTAAGCGGCGTGTCAAATAACCGGCGTCTGCTGTTTTAAGAGCGGTATCAGCCAAACCTTTGCGTGCTCCGTGAGTAGATATGAAGTATTCAAGAACAGATAGGCCTTCTTTAAAATTAGACAGAATTGGATTCTCAATAATCTGTCCACTGTCAGAACCACTCTTTTGCGGCTTGGCCATCAATCCACGCATGCCTGAAAGTTGGCGAATTTGCTCTTTGGAACCACGCGCACCAGAATCCATCATCATAAATACGGAGTTGAATCCATCATTATCGGCGGTTAATTTCTTTATAAGGCTTTCAGACAGACGGCTGTTCACATGTGTCCATGTGTCAATAATCTGGTTATATCGCTCATTAAAAGTGATGAATCCCATACTGTAGTTCGACATGATTTGCTCAACTTCTTGATAACCTTCTTCCACCAGACGATCTTTTTCATCAGGAATAAGCACATCTGAAAGGTTGAACGACAAACCTCCTCTAAAGGCCATTTGGTAGCCCAAATTTTTTATATCGTCAAGAAATTGTGCAGTTCGTGCTACTCCACAGATTTTTATAACTTGACCAATTATGTCGCGAAGCGCTTTCTTCCCTAGCAGTTCATTAATGAACCCCACTTCTTGTGGAATATATTCATTAACCATAACACGGCCAACGGACGTTTCCAGTATTTTTTTTACTGGATATCCAGATTCATCCAAGGTACTTACGAGAACTTTTATTGGCGCATGAATACTAATTTTTCCTTCATTATATGCAATTATAGCCTCTTCAACACCATAAAAAAGTAAGCCTTCGCCCTTAGCACCTCTGCGTAATTTGGTTATATAATACAATCCCAACACCATATCTTGAGAAGGAACAGTAATAGGTGCTCCATTTGCCGGATTTAGTATGTTGTGTGAGGCTAGCATTAACATTTGTGCTTCCAATATTGCTTCATTCCCTAACGGGAGATGTACTGCCATTTGATCTCCATCGAAATCTGCATTAAACGCCGTACAAGAGAGAGGATGCAACTGAATTGCTTTTCCTTCGATTAATTTGGGTTGAAAAGCTTGAATCCCAAGTCTATGCAAAGTCGGAGCACGATTTAGTAAAACAGGATGCCCTTTCATCACATATTCCAAAATATCCCAAACTACTGGCTCCTTTCGGTCTACAATTTTTTTTGCCGATTTCACTGTCTTCACAATGCCTCTCTCAATAAGTTTGCGTATTATAAACGGCTTATACAATTCTGCTGCCATATTTTTAGGAATACCACATTCGTGCATTTTAAGCTCTGGGCCAACAACAATAACA
Source organism: Tannerellaceae bacterium (assembly GCA_031257015.1). Lineage (GTDB taxonomy): Bacteria > Bacteroidota > Bacteroidia > Bacteroidales > Tannerellaceae > DFXE01. The sequence continues at coordinate 10,577 of JAIRPK010000017.1, read as the reverse complement.
GAACGAGCAGAATAGTCAACGCGTTTACCAAGCAAATTCTGACGAAAGCGTCCTTGTTTTCCCTTCAAACTGTCAGAAAGGGATTTGAGCGGACGATTGGCATCTGTCTTAACTGCACTTGATTTTCTTGAATTGTCAAATAGAGAATCGACGGCTTCTTGAAGCATTCTTTTTTCATTACGAAGTATTACTTCAGGGGCCTTTATATCCATCAATCTTTTCAGTCGATTATTACGAATAATAACTCGTCGATAAAGATCATTTAAATCAGAGGTTGCAAAGCGACCTCCATCCAAAGGGACTAATGGGCGTAATTCTGGCGGAATAACTGGCACTACTTGAACGATCATCCATTCTGGACGATTACGCCCCCGCGATGCACGGAAAGCTTCTACAATTTGAAGGCGTTTTAAAGCTTCGTTCTTTCTTTGTTGGGATGTGTCTGTACTTGCTTTGTGTCGTAATCCATAAGAAAGAGAATCCAAGTCCAGACGCATTAGCAAGTCATAAATAGCCTCAGCGCCAATCTTTGCTATAAACTTATTGGTGTCGGAGTCTTCTAATAAATGGTTTTCTTTGGGCAGGCTGTCTACATTTTGTAAGTACTCTTCCTCTGTAAGAAGATCTAAATATTCCACAGAAGACGCAATACCAGGCTGTATTACAACATATCGTTCATAGTAGATAATAGAATCTAGTTTTTTTGTCGAAAGCCCCAATAAGTAACCTATTTTATTAGGCAATGAACGAAAATACCATATGTGAGCGACAGGAACGACCAAATGAATATGCCCCATACGCTCACGCCGTACTTTTTTTTCTGTAACTTCAACACCACAACGATCACATACAATGCCTTTATAACGAATTCTTTTGTATTTGCCACAATGACATTCATAATCCTTTATTGGGCCAAAGATGCGTTCACAAAACAACCCGTCGCGTTCCGGTTTATAAGTACGATAATTTATTGTTTCCGGTTTCAAAACCTCTCCACTCGAATTTTCAAGTATCTCTTCCGGCGAAGCTAATCCGATAGTTATTTTTGAAAAAATATTTCTAATCCTGTTCTCTTTTCTAAAAGCCATACTCTGTTTTTTAGAGTTGTTAATTAATCAAGTATAAAACTCAAACCAAGCCCTCTCAATTCATGTAGAAGAACATTCAGCGATTCTGGAATACCGGAATTTGGCATAGGCTCACCTTTTACTATAGCTTCATAGGCTTTTGATCGCCCTACAACATCGTCCGATTTTATCGTAAGTATTTCTTGCAAAATATGTGCAGCTCCAAAAGCTTCTAATGCCCAAACTTCCATTTCTCCGAAACGTTGCCCTCCAAATTGCGCCTTTCCACCCAACGGCTGTTGTGTAATAAGAGAATATGGACCAATTGAACGGGCATGCATTTTATCATCAACCATGTGCCCCAATTTAAGGAAATACGTTACTCCTACAGTAGCGGGCTGATCAAAGCGCTCTCCGGTTCCACCGTCGTATAAATAAGTTTTTCCATAACGGGGCAAATTGGCCTTTTCCATCCATTCATTTAAATCACTCAACGACGCCCCATCAAAAATAGGTGTGGCAAATTTGACATTCATAGCATATCCTGCCCATCCAAGTACGGCTTCAAAAATTTGCCCTAAATTCATACGTGATGGCACCCCCAAAGGATTTAAACAAATATCAACAGGAGTTCCATCTTCAAGAAAAGGCATATCTTCTTGGCGCACAATTTTAGATACAATACCCTTGTTTCCATGGCGTCCAGCCATTTTATCCCCCACTTGTATTTTGCGTTTTTTTGCAATATATACTTTCGCCATTTGAATAATACCAGTTGGTAGTTCGTCACCTATTGTCAGATCAAACTTTTGTCTTTTTAATTCGGCATCAAGTTCTTTATGCTTTTTTATATAATTCTGAATTACATCCTTTATTAATTCGTTCTTGATAGGATCTGCTGTCCACCGTGTCATCTGCACTAAGCTATAATCTAGTATGTCCAGATCTTTACGCGTAAATTTTAGTCCTTTTGCAATTATTTCAGTATTGCTTGAAATATCTTTTACTCCTTGTGATACTTTACCATTAACCAATACCAATAATTTGTCGACAAGTATATCTTTTAATTCCGACATTTTTTTTTCATACTCTTCATCAAGTTTAGGCAGAAGAGCTTTGTCTGTCAAGCGAGATTTTCGTTTTTTTATAGCTTTTGAGAACAGGTTTGTTTCTATAACAACCCCCGACAGCGACGGCGGAGCTTTCAGAGAAGCATCCTTAACATCTCCTGCTTTATCTCCAAAAATTGCTCGTAAAAGTTTCTCCTCTGGTGAAGGATCCGTTTCTCCTTTGGGCGTGATTTTACCAATTAATATGTCTCCAGGCTCTATACGTGCACCAATCCGCACTATTCCCCGTTCGTCAAGATTACGAGTCGCTTCTTCGCTCACATTGGGTATATCAGATGTCAATTCCTCCATTCCACGCTTAGTTTCTCGTACTTCTAAGATATATTCATCCACATGTACAGACGTAAATATATCTTCTTTTACCATTCGTTCGTTCAAAACAATCGCATCTTCATAGTTATATCCCTTCCATGGCATGTAAGCAACTTTAACATTGCGTCCCAAGGCCAATTCTCCGTTCTGCGTTGAATAACCCTCCGTCAGTATTTGTCCTGCTTTAATACGTTCACCACATTCACATATAGGACGAAGATCTACGGTTGTGCTTTGGTTTGTTTTTCGCCATTTAGGAATAGAATAAGTATGTTCAGCGCTTTCAAAGTTTACAAAATCCTCATTTTCGGTGCGATCATATTTGATTTTTATACATGTTGCATCTACAAATGTTATCACTCCGTCATGCTCCGCTATAATTTGTGTATGAGAATCTTTTGCGACCTGTGCCTCTATACCTGTACCGACGATAGGAGATTCTGGACATAGCAAAGGAACCGCTTGACGCATCATATTAGACCCCATTAGCGCACGGTTTGCATCATCGTGCTCAAGAAAAGGAATTAGAGAGGCGGCAATGGAAGCGATTTGTGTTGGTGACACATCCATCAAATCAATTTCATTGGGCGAAACTTGTGGAAAATCAGCTTCGTGTCTTGCTTTTATTCTTTCATCTGTAAAGCGCCATCCATTATCCAAGGGAGCGTTGCCTTGAGCAATAGTCTTCTTTTCCTCCTCTTCAGCAGTATAATACTGTATACTTTCATCTGAGAAATCCACTTTTCCATTGCTTACTTTCCTATATGGAGTAGAAATAAACCCCAAGTTGTTAATTTTTGCATATACGCAAAGTGAAGAAATTAATCCTATATTAGGTCCTTCGGGAGTTTCAATGGGGCATAAGCGTCCATAGTGAGTATAATGTACGTCTCGTACTTCAAAACCTGCTCGTTCTCTGGACAATCCGCCAGGGCCTAATGCAGATAAACGGCGTTTGTGAGTGATCTCTGCTAACGGATTAGTTTGATCCATAAACTGTGACAACGCATTCGTTCCGAAAAAAGAGTTGACCACAGAAGATATTGTCTTCGCATTTATAAGATCAATCGGAGTAAAAACCTCATTGTCTCTTACATTCATCCGTTCTCGAACTGTTCTTGACATCCTTGCTAACCCTACCCCAAACTGATTATATAATTGCTCACCTACTGTACGAACACGCCTATTACTTAAATGGTCAATATCATCAACAATAGTTTTTGAATTGATCAACTCTATCAAATGTTTAATGATCCCTATAATGTCTTCCTTGGTAAGAACTTTTACATCGTCACTCTTATTAATTCCCAATTTTCTATTAATTCGATAACGGCCTACTTCACCTAAATCGTAGCGTTTCTCTGAAAAAAACAAATTGGTTATCACTTCACGCGCACTAGTTTCATCGGCGGGTTCAGCATTTCTTAATTGCCTATATATATATAAGACAGCTTCCTTCTCTGAATTGCTTGGGTCTTTTTGTAGTGTATTATAAATTATAGCATAGTCAAAGAGATTTAAATCTTCACGATGCAGTAGCACTTCTTGTGTTCCCGATTCTAATATAGCTTCAATATTATCGTTGTCCAATATTGATTCTCTATCTATAATTACATTATTCCGCTCTAGCGAGACTACTTCTCCTGTATCCTCGTCTACAAAGTCCTCCATCCAAGTCTTTAGTACGCGAGCAGCCAATCTGCGTCCGACCGACTTCTTTAAATTAACTCTATTAACCTTAACCTCCTCTGCCAGATTAAATATTTCAAGAATATTCCGATCGCTAGCAAAGCCAATGGCTCTTAGGAGAGTCGTAACAGGCAACTTCTTTTTTCGATCGATATACGCATACATAACATTGTTAATATCTGTGGCAAATTCAATCCACGCCCCCTTAAATGGGATGATTCTTGCCGAATATAACTTTGTACCATTAGCATGTACACTTTGTCCGAAAAAAACTCCTGGTGAACGATGCAGTTGTGAAACGACTATCCGCTCTGCTCCATTGATAACAAACGTTCCTTTTTCCGTCATATATGGAATCGGTCCTAAATAAACATCTTGTACAACTGTGTCAAAATCTTCATGATCAGGATCTGTGCAATACAATTTTAGTTTCGCTTTTAACGGAACACTATATGTAAGCCCTCGTGCCATACATTCATTTATTGAATAACGAGGTGGATCTATATAATAGTCTAAAAACTCCAACACGAAATTGTTACGAGTATCTGCAATAGGAAAATTCTCTGCAAAAACTTTATATAAACCCTCTTTTTTTCTTTTTTCCGTAGGAGTATCTATCTGAAGAAAGTCATGAAAAGATTTCAATTGGATCTCTAAAAAATCTGGATAGGGATACAATTGCTTAACTGATGCAAAATTAATTCTGTTATTTACTATTATTGAAGGCATTTGTTAGAATGTTAATTGAACTTGATCTCTATATATACAAATAGTCAAGAATCTCTGTTTATTGAGATTCTCAACTATTTTTTTGCTAAACAAGCATAAACTATTTAAGCTCAACCTCTGCTCCTGCTTCTTCTAAGCTCTTCTTTAAACCTTCAGCATCAGCCTTCGCTATACCTTCCTTTATAATATTAGGAACTCCATCCACCAAATCTTTAGCGTCTTTCAATCCAAGCCCTGTAAGTTCTTTTACTAACTTTATAACAGCTAATTTATTGGCGCCAGCTCCTTTAAGTACTACATCAAAAGAAGTTTTTTCCTCAGCAACCTCTGCGGCGGCAACTACTGGAGCTGCTACTGCAACAGCTGCAGTCGCTGGTTCAATTCCATATTCCTCTTTTAAAATTATTGCTAACTCACTTACTTCTTTTACGGTCAAGTTAACTAATTGCTCTGCAAAAGCTTTTAAATCTGCCATTTTGTATGATTTAATGATTATTAATATGATAAAAATAAAAATTATCTTCTTTCTAGGGCTTTCAACGTCCCTCCAATAGTTTCTTTTGACGATAACAATGCTGAAATTACATTTTTTGAAGAAGATTGCAATAACATAATCACATCTCCTAAAAGCTCATCCTTACCTTTTATATTCACCAAAGCATCCAAGTACTCAGCTCCAATATAAAAACTTCCGTGTACGTATGCAGCTTTCAATTCTGGTTTAATTGTCTCGTTTCGCTTTTTAGAGGATTTAGCGAATTCGAATATTAAACGAGCAGGTGTATTCGCCGAATGCGATAACATTATAGCAGTCTGGCCTTTCAATGAGTCATCTAAGATTAAATAATCGCCTTCCAATTTTTCAAAAGTCTTCTTTAGTAATGTATTCTTTACTACTATCAACTTTACGTTCTGCTTGAAACACTCACGCCTCAATATACTAGTTCTCTCGGCATTTAATGTTTCAATATCCGTCAAATAGAAATTCGGATATTTTTTTATGACTACCGTCAATTGTTCTACTATTTTACCTTTGTCTTCTTTTTTCATCTTAATCGTTAACTAATTTCATCAATAGACTTAGGATCAATTTTAATACCTATACTCATCGTACTTGAAAGATAAATACTTTTTATATAAGTTCCTTTTGTCGCGGCAGGCTTCAATTTTATTAAAGTAGAAACAAACTCCTTGACATTATCAGAGATAAATTCAGGGCTAAACGAAACTTTACCTATTGAAGTATGAACAATGCCTGTTTTATCCACTTTAAAATCTATTTTACCATGCTTCACTTCCTTGATTGCCTGCCCTATATCATTGGTTACTGTTCCGCTTTTAGGGTTGGGCATTAAACCACGAGGTCCTAATATTCGTCCTAATGCACCAATTTTCCCCATGATGGAAGGCAATGTTATTATAACATCGATATCTGTCCAGCCATTTTTGATTTTGTCAATGTATTCATCCAATCCGACATAATCAGCCCCTGCAACTGTAGCCTCCTCTTCTTTATCAGGAGTACACAACGCAAGAACCCTGATTCGCTTACCTGTCCCATGAGGTAATGAAACAACACCTCTTACCATTTGGTTTGCTTTACGAGGATCTACACCTAAACGGACATCAACATCAACAGACGCATCAAATTTCACCGTAGTAATTTCCCTTATCAACACTGATGCTTCTTTTAATGTATATGCTTTCCCTGCTTCAATTTTACCTGAAATTGACTTTTGTTTTTTTGTAAGTTTACTCATTAGATTGAAGTTTTTATCTTATTTAGGGAATGCCCCCTTAACTGTTATTCCCATGCTTCTAGCCGTACCTGCAACCATTTTCATTGCAGCTTCAATCGTAAAGCAGTTCAAATCTACAAGTTTATCTTCTGCAATAGATTTAACTTGCTCCCACGTTATCTCAGCTAACTTCTTACGGTTGGGTTCTGCAGAGCCTCCTTTTAGTTTAGCCAAGTCTAATAATTGAATCGCCACAGGAGGTGTTTTTACAACAAACTCAAATGATTTATCAACATAGTAAGTAATAACAACAGGTAAAATTTTACCTGCTTTGTCTTGGGTCCTGGCATTGAACTGCTTACAAAATTCCATGATATTGATACCCTTAGACCCTAAAGCTGGACCTACAGGGGGAGACGGGTTTGCGCCTCCTCCCTTGACTTGCAATTTAACTTGTCCTGCAATTTCTTTTGCCATTTTTTCTTAACTTTTTTATAATACCTATAACAGAATAATAAGCTCCGTAACAAACATTTTATTCTTTCTCTACTTGCATATACCCCAACTCCACAGGAGTTTTCCTGCCAAAGATTTTAACCATAACCTTCATTTTTTTTCTCTCTGCATTCGTTTCTTCTATTACACCCGTAAAACCGTTAAATGGTCCATATATTACTTTGATGCTTTCGCCTATGTAATACTGAACATCCAACTCATTCGGAAGATCGTGTAATTCGCCTACCGTACCTAAAATCCTACTTACTTCTGTTTGGCGCAATGGTATCGGAACGTCAGAATCACCAAGAAAACCGATTACATTGGGAATATTCTTTAACCTATGAGCTACTTCTCCAAGCAAGACAGCTTCTATCACTACATAACCGGGAAGATATGCTTTTTCTTTCAATACTTTTTTCCCGTTACGCATGACATAAGACCGCTCCGTTGGTATCAGCACTTGAGAAACATAGTCCTTCAAGTCTGTATTCTTCAATTCAGCCTCCAGATATTCTCTAACTTTGTTTTCCTTACCACTAACAGCACGTAAAACATAAAATTTCTTTTCAACGTCAGACATATCCTTAACTTATTGATCGGTTTAAAGTAAAACTCTATAAATCATACGAATAATATTTTCAAACGCAAAATCAACCAGAAATATCAACACTGCTATAATAAGGGAAGCAAACATTACTACAACAGCACTACTCGAAAGCTCATTCCTGCTTGGCCAAGAAACTTTATAAACTAGTTCGTTATAAGATTCTTTGAAATAATTTGTAATTTTATTCATTTACATTGCACATTTTAGCACGGATAGAGAGACTCGAACTCCCGACACCTGGTTTTGGAGACCAGTGCTCTACCAACTGAGCTACATCCGTGTTTCCCCCCCCCCTCAAAAAAGGGAGAATTCTTTAATCTAGCAACTCTGTGATCTGCCCAGCACCAACTGTGCGTCCTCCTTCACGAATGGCAAAACGTAAACCTTCACTACATGCTACCGGATAAATCAAATCAATTATCATTGATACGTTATCTCCTGGCATTACCATTTCCGTACCTTCAGGAAGAGTAATTTCTCCTGTTACATCCAATGTCCGGATGTAAAACTGAGGACGATATTTGTTATGAAAAGGGGTATGACGACCACCTTCTTCTTTCTTTAATATATAAGCCTCCGCTCTAACCTTGGAATGGGGTTTCACTTTATTCGGATGGGTTATAACCATGCCGCGCTTAACTTCATGTTTGTCTATACCACGAAGTAACAAGCCAACATTGTCTCCGGCCTGACCTTCGTCAAGTATTTTCCGGAACATTTCAACACCTGTAACAACAGATTTCAGTCCATCAGCACCTAATCCTATAATCTGAACTTCTTCTCCAGTTTTGATAATACCGGTCTCTACACGTCCTGTTGCAACTGTTCCACGCCCTTGGATAGAGAAAACATCTTCTACCGGCATCAGGAAGGGCTTGTCTATTTCACGAGGTGGCAGAGGAATCCATTTATCACATGCGTCCATTAATTCTACAACTTTATCCTCCCATTTAGCATCGCCATTTAAAGCTCCTAATGCCGAACCTCGAATAACTGGAGTATTGTCACCGTCAAACTCATAGAATGAAAGGAGTTCTCTCATCTCCATCTCTACCAGCTCAAGCATTTCTTCGTCATCAACAGAATCACATTTGTTCATGAAAACTACAAGCTTCGGTACATTCACCTGTCGAGCCAATAAAATATGTTCACGCGTTTGAGGCATTGGTCCGTCAGTTGCCGCAACAACTATTATTGCGCCGTCCATCTGAGCTGCTCCCGTTACCATATTCTTCACATAATCCGCGTGACCCGGACAATCAACATGCGCATAATGTCTATTCGCTGTTTGATATTCAACGTGAGCCGTGTTAATTGTTATACCGCGTTCTTTTTCTTCTGGTGCATTGTCTATAGAATCGAAGGAACGTATTTCGGAAAGTCCTTTCTTCGCTAAGACTGTTGTAATAGCTGCTGTTAAAGTTGTTTTACCGTGGTCAACATGGCCTATTGTGCCAATGTTCACATGAGGCTTTGTTCTGTCAAAATGTTCTTTTGCCATAGCTTAAATATTCTTTTTTTTATTAGTGTTCATATTCATTTTCTATATCCTTTGAGCCGGTGCCGAGACTTGAACTCGGGACCTCTTCCTTACCAAGGAAGTGCTCTACCGCTGAGCTACACAGGCATAACTTCCATAAGCACAAAATGAGCGCCTTCCGCTTTTCTGGCTGCAAATATATACATATTTTTTCTCATACAATACCTGCAACTCTTTTTTTTCGGATTGCCTGCCTTTAAATTGATGAATTCTTATTAATCTTGACTTCATCTGCACGCTTTTTCGTTCTCGTCTTTTGATGCAGCCGTCGGCCTTTTGAGCATCTGAATGTAGCTTGTATAATTGGGGTAAGTTCGAAAGAAGCATCTTTGCGCGTCTTCCTTCTGCCTGCATGATTCTTATTGCGTTACGATTGGGCTAGACGAGCAGTGGACTTTTTTCTGTTGGCCTCTCAACCAATGCGCAGCACTAAAGTTAGTATGTCCGAAACTCTCCTGATAGCAAGTGGAATTGTCCGGTATCTTAGGACTGCGAAAGACGACTCCGCGAAGGTACTTGCAACGCTGAAGCGTTAATCGGCCATGTCTTTTCTCTTCTGTTCCTGAAATCCACAACTCAAGTCTGTTACTCCGTTTTGCAACACATAAACTATTGTGACATCTGCCGACGTCTTGCAGATCTTCTTTACCTGTCGCCAGCCCCATAGCGGAATCCCTGTATCCTGCAAGAACAATGGGATAAACTCACGAGAACGCTTTGGGCAGCTCACATCTGATTACTGTAAGAGGCTACGATTAATTTTCGTGCTTTCTCAATCTATTGCTCGATTCGCATCCTCTGTTCGGCCTTATATCAGGTTTTGCCGGCGGAACGTTTATATTGTTCCAGGTAGGCGATTTCTAAATCCTTCAATTCCGTGCGTCATAACCTTGCCTTTGACTGTTGCTTCCTTCAGATTTTGGGGCGCCCCGAACACCATTGCCATTCCGCTAACGCATCCTGTCAGCATGGCGCATCCAAAGACTTTCCTCTGTCAGTGGGAGAGGAGGCCCAACACAATCTCGCAATCAAAACATAAATCTCCCCCATTCCGCCCTCTCCCACCGCCGTGCGTACTGGCCGGCCGACGGCGGTTCTTTAATTTATAGGAATTTCCTTGGTGGCATAACCGGTAAAGAAGATGCAACCCGCCCGTTTCAGCCGTTCGTTGGAAATCGTTGAACTCAGTATTCGGCTGTTGGCTGTGTGCCGGTCGGCTTTCCACGTGTTGGCGTATTCCTGCAGTTCCGGTTTTCTGATTACCCG
>JAIRPK010000027.1 GCA_031257015.1 Tannerellaceae bacterium | reverse complement strand
GGATCAGGCGACGTATCAGGGACTATGGCTTTTGCGAGGGTTGGGACTTCTGGAAAATTATGTCACAAAATTGTGACATAATCAAGAGGTCTGCCGGTCGTCCGGCCGTTGCATACAAGCTGTCGCTTGATATGGCCAAAGAAATAGCCATGCTGGAAAATAATCAGGTTGGCAGAGCAGTCCGACGATACTTTATTGAGGTGGAAAAGCGTTACCGGGACTGGACCGATATATGGCTTCCGCGGCTGGATTACTGAAGGAACGACGGCTTGGCAATGAGAATATCAGAGATAAGAATACGAATTAGTAAAACAAAGAAGACATGGACGACAAGGATTTGGAAATAATACATCTGAAGTGCGAGATAGATGATTTGCTCGGAATAAATTCCGGATTGAGAGATGAAAATGCGCAGCTTCGCAGGAAGATTGAAGAGGCCTCCGATGCGCTTTACGATATATACAGGAACTTATAATGCTATTAAATATGACACGGGTAGAAGCGATAGAAGCCCTTTTTCAGGGTAAGGCAATTACTCACCCTTCATTGGATTTCGCCTCATTGAGGCAAATCAACGGGGAGGTGAATTATATAGATGCTTATGGGAATATTTGTATGCACACAGGCGAAGATATACCACATTTCTTTTGGCGCAAGCAGGAAATAAAATGGGATAATGGATGGGAGGAGATAAGGGAATTGGAGGCGACGGAATGAACAGGGTACGGGAAATTTCACATCAATAAATATTTAAAGTACAGATTAGTCATAATCTAAATTAGCCAGAACGTTAGTTGCTTTTTTGTAGGCAGACAGCCGGCCGTCGTGAGGCGTCCGGCTGTTGTTTCATTCGGATGCGAGGAAACGGGATGGATGATATTTACCGCCCATTCTCCGCCTGATTTTGTTAATTTTGCAATAAAACAAGCCTGATATGTCGAAGGGACGAAACAAGGATTTGATTGAAAAGAGAAACGAATCCCTCTGTCGCCGGTATTACTACTGGACGGAGGTGAGGCGGTTGCGCTTTGACGATACGTTGAAGATCCTCTCCGAGCAGGAGTTTTTCCTGTCGGAGGAGCGGATTTTGTCCATCATTCGCGAGCGGAGCAAGATGGACGCATCGGTTTTGAAGGTGCCGAAAGTCCGCATGCCGAGGCTTACCTGCGGGCAGCTGTCACTGTTTACGGACGAAGCGGGCTATCCTGTTTCGCAGATTCGTCAAAGCAGTTGAACTTGAATACCTTCTCATACACTTTTATACATCCCGGCAGGGTATAGTCGCGACTTTTGATGCGCATCATCGGCGAGAAGTTCCTTCCCATTCGGAAGCATTGCAGAGCGCGGTAAACTTCAGTGCTCAGCTGCTGCCGCTCCCTTATTTTTCCTGTCGTTTCGCTTCCGATGTGAGTGTCGTCGTAGCAGTCGATGGCCAGCCGCACGGTTATGTGCGCCTCGCCTTCCTGCACTCCAAGTCCGACATTGCTCCACTGAATTTCCGTATTCCCGACCAGGACGCACGGGAATGTCACCGGATATGTGTCCGCATCTGTTTCCAGCTGGCCGGTGTCCTCGTCGACGAGCGAAAGGCCGGATACTTCCTCATTGAGGCGCTTGAGGATTGATATTAGGATTTCTTCCATTATTCTTTATTTAAAATATTATTGATTTCGCTGTCAATCTTATTGCGTATTTGTTCGTTCAGCTCGGCGCTTTCGCCTATAAACTGCCGCTGGGGGATGCGGATAGTAAGCCTGCTTTTCTTTGTCAGCGCAAGCGCTTTCCATTTACCGGCAGCATCCGGCAACATTCCCTTTTTGTGTTTGAAATACATAGCCCATGCGAAGCGGCGCATTTTAGGCGTGACTGTCGGGTTTGTTGTGCCTCCGTCGTTGTGAATGGCCGCGTATTCAAGGTCGTTTGCCACCCTTACGCGATAGTCGGAGGGCGTATACTTGACGCTTGAGTAGAGATGGTTTCGGGAGCTGAGCAGGGCGCCGTAATTGCTTGCGGCCGACTTGTCTCCGGAGAGCTGCCGGCGGGTTTTCGGCCAGGGTTGCTTGCCGTTATCCGTAAAGCTCTGATTGCGGAAGTTGTCCTGATAATGCGCCTTTGCCATGTTCCCGACCTTGACGGGAAGGGTACGGCGCAGGAGGGCGTCAAGCTCGCGACGCTTCTGCGCGATTAAATTGCTAAATTCGTGTATGTTCATATTGAAATATTTTGTATTTTTGTCTCCTAATTTAAAATAAACCGTAGCATCAATTCGCAAAGGGGCAAGTGACCTCGCGATTGGACTACGGTTTTTTAGTGAACGAATAAAGCATTTCAAACCCATCTTCATACTGCGCCGTTTTTACGTAATAAGCCTTGCCTTCGTAATGATATTCATAGACGTTAAACTGCATTATTCCCATATTCTTTTTCTTGGCAAGATTCTTTGCGTCCCTGATTAAGTCTTTACCCTCTCCGAAGGGACTTACGCGAATAAATTTCAGTTCTTCTATATGATTGACGATTCCCATCGCCGCATTAACTTCTCCAATATTCCGTAAAGGATGGTGCAATACATTCATCAATCCTTTTTTGCTGTTGTTTAATACACCAGTCAACAAATTATCGGAACGAATCGTGGATGGTTTAAAAAACTGCTTTGCATCTTCGATTGCCTGCCGTTTTGCATTTTCGATTTCTGCCTTTTTAGCGTTACTTTCCTCCGTTTTCCTGATTAGCTCCTTTGGTCTTGAGCAGTGATAGCAGTCTTTTCTTTTGGAAAATGCCTGAAAAATTCCTCCCTTGGTATTTCGGATAATCCGTTTTCCTGGCAAAGTACAGGCGTTACAGTTTGGCGGATTGTAGGGATGGGTATCGCTAAAGAGGATGGCGTCCTTGCCGGGATTATTGTCAAGTCCGAAGGCGGGATTATCCATGCGTCCTCCTTCGGGCAGCTCATC
>JAIRPK010000015.1 GCA_031257015.1 Tannerellaceae bacterium | reverse complement strand
CCACCCAAACGCACACTCTTTCCCACCACTACGCTCTGCCGATCTCGGAGAATCAAACGAGACTCTCGGAGAATCACGCGAGATGCTCGGAGAATCAAACGAGACTCTCGGAGAATCACGCGAGATGCTCGGAGAATCAAATCTTGTGTTACACTCCTTTTAATTAAATAATTATTTGTCTTATTTGCAGGATAAAATGAGAGGCGAAAATTCAATAAAATGGAAAAGAATTAAATTCTTTGTATCGCTATTGCAATAGTTACAATAATAGCTGTTGCGGCTTGGAATGTCAGTAAAAACAAGACCGGAATATTTCTGTCTGATACCGGACTGGCTAATATTAAGACTCTGGCGGAGTTGGAAGAGACTGAAAATTCCTCTAACTATGGTAGTAATATAGCCGCAGATTGAATAAATAATAGAGCGGACAAAAGATATTTATATGCAAACATAAGTTCATAAAAAAAACTTTTGCTAACTTAAAAAAGACTGATCCGATTATAATTAATACAATAAATAATATGAACAAACACTTTTTTTTAGCAGCTTTAATCCTGTTCTGCTCCTGCTTAAAAGATAACAAAGCGACTGGAGTTAAGGAGATATTAAAGTTTGAGAAAAACTATGAAGTTAATGGCGAATAATTATTGTTTTCCGGCGATTTATTCTTTCCAAAGAAAATGATATGGATAAATGATTCTACTATCGGCTCTACGGAATTAAAGGATGACTTTGGCGTCAAAATCTTCAGAATAAAGACGACCGTATCTGCCTGATTGACCAGTTAGGGCGCAAATGGCAGAGGCCGAACGAAGTTAAATTCAATCCTTCAGTTCTTAGAGGAACAGGCTTGGGAACGTTGACTGCCTTTGGGTTGGCGACCTTCGCTGGATGCAATTACATTCTTATAATCAAACGACAGACAAATGGGAGGAAGGTTTTGCCGATAAAAAAAAATGCCGAAAGAATTGTTTCCTGTCAGCAAATGTTTTGTTATCGACAATGGACTTCTACTGGGAACTTCAATGTCTGTTAAAGAACAGGTATTTATCTATTCTTCATCTGAAAATGATATAAGGAAATATGATTTTTATCCTGCATCATTGAACTCGGTAATGGAGAAGCGGACGCGAAGATTATCTTTAATGGAGATATGGAAATTAAGCCTGATAAAACATCTCTGGTTCAGGTTTATGAATTGTATAAGGCAATCGGAATTATTCCCTTAAATGATTTACAGAAAAGATTATTACTGAAATTCAAGAATGAACAGTTCCCTGCAATCACCAAAATTCAGGAAACGGCTAATCTTCCATTGCAATATATGCGAGTTTATACGACGGACAAATACATATATGCTTTATACGCCGGCAAGACGGTAAACGAATTAATGAGCGGAAAGGTGACGAAACTCAGCGTACATGTTTTCGGATGGGACGGAACGGCGCGTTGCGAACTGCAATTGAACAGATTGATAAATTGTTTCTGCGTCGATGAGGAAAATACTGTTCTTTATTGAATAAATCCAATGCCGGAAAATAACTCTGTTTGCTATCGTTTTACTCTTCCTGAAATCCTTGCTAAATAGCCTCTTTTTGTAATTATTATCAGTGAACGGGATGAAAAAAAATGCAACGGGAATACTTTCAAAGTAATTCCCGTTGCATTTAATATATGCTTCTGAAAAAGGCTTTTCTTTTCGCTGAAAATATATCTTAAACAGTACTCTACAACTGCTTAATCAACGTTAAATTCATTTGAGCCATTTGTCGAGCCAGCGGAAAAATACGTACTGGAAGAGGACGCCATTTTGCGGTTGAGCGATCCAGTGGTTTTCGTCGGGGAAGACAAGCATCTCGGCAGGAACGCCGCGTAATTTGGCGGCATTGAAGGCTGCATAGGCTTGAGAAACCGGAACACGGAAGTCTTTTTCACCGTGAGTCACGAGAATGGGGGTATCCCAGCGATCGACGAAGCGGTGCGGGGAGGCGGAATAGGAGTTTTGTACTTTAGGATTGGTTTTGTCCCAGTATGGACCACCTAAATCCCAATTTTCAAACCACATTTCTTCGGTTTCGAGGTATTGCTGCTCGAAGTTAAACATGCCGGCGTGGGCGACGAAGGCTTTGAATCGTTTTTGGTGATTGCCGGCAAGCCAATAGACGGAGTATCCACCATAGCTGGCACCGACGGCTCCGAGGCGGGAGGCATCAACGTAAGGTTCCTGGGCAACATCGTCAATAGCGGAGAGATAGTCCTTCATGTTTTGTCCGCCGTAGTCGCCACTGATTTGTTCGAGCCATTCCTTCCCGAAGCCGGGGACGCCGCGACGGTTGGGGGCAACGACAATATAACCGTTTGCGGCCATGATTTGCATGTTCCAACGGTAGCTCCAGTATTGGCTGACGGAACTTTGCGGGCCGCCTTGGCAGTAGAGGAGGGCTGGGTATTTTTTATTGGGATCAAAGTGCGGCGGATAGATGATCCAGGCGAGCATTTGTTTGTTGTCGGTGGTTTTTATCCATCTGGGTTCGGAACGGGCAATAGTAAGTTGGTCAAATATGGCTTTGTTTTCGAGACTTATTTCTTTGGCATCGCCGGTTTCAGGGTTAATTATGAATACTTCGGACGGGGATGCGTGGGATTGGCGGACTGCGACCATTTTACCGGCTGCGGCGTCGAGGCTTACATAATTATATTGACCGTCGGTGATTTGGCGAATGTTTTTATCCAAGTCAATGTGAAAAATGTGGACTAGGGCTTCCTTGCAAGCTATGAAGTAAAGGGAGCGACTGTCGGGGAGCCATTTGACGGCGTCTATATCATAGTCAAAATCGGAGGTGAGGTCTTTTTTTCTCCGTTGCCGAGGTTGGCTATAAAGAGGCGCTTTTTGTCGGATTCATAGCCGTCGCGTTCCTGGCTGATCCATGCAATGTAATTACCATCGGGGGAGAAGGTTGGGGCAGTGTCGTAGCCCATCATGCCTTCGGTGAGGTTCTGCGTTTTTCCGCTTTCTATATTATATATGTAGATGTCGGAATTAGTGGAGAGGGAGTAGTCCATGCCGGTTTTTTTGCGGCTGGCGTAAGCGATTTGTTTGCTGTCACTGCTCCAGGCAAGGTCGGCCAGGTCTGTATAGGGTTTCATCGGGGCTTCGTATGGTTCTCCGGCCATAATGTCTTTGGCGGTGCCCATTTTACCATTTTCGTATGGGGCAACGAAGGGATGAGGAATGGTCTCGACCCATTCGTCCCAGTGTTTGTACATTAAATCGGAGATGATGCGCCCTGTGGCTTTGGGGAGATTGGGAAAAATGTCAACGGTGCGATCTCCGTATTTTATGTTGGCAAAGAAAAGAATGTGTTTTTCATCGGGAGAAAAGATAAATCCTTCTATGTCGCCGGCGTAGTCGCTTATTTGACGGCGGTTGCTTCCATCGGCGTTCATCAGCCAGATCTGGGACGAACCGCTTTGCGAAGATAAAAATGCAATCTCCCTGCCGTCGCTCATCCATACGGCGTTATTCTCGCTTTGGGACGTTTGAGTGATTTGTCGCTTGTCGGTTCCGTCGGTATTGACGGTTACAAGTTCGCGGTTGCTTTTGTTTTGCTCAATGCTGACGAAGGTAACGCCGTAGAGGACTTTTGTGCCGTCCGGCGACAGTCTGGCATCGCTGACGCGGCTCAGGCTATAAAGAATTTCAGGGGTTAATATTCCGCTTGCGAGGTTAATTTCCGGACGGCCGACAGGGGCGGATGAACTGCCGGATTTATCCGCGAGCGGCGAACATCCGAGTGCAAATAAAACTGTTGCCATAAGTACGGGTAATGTGTTATTGTTCATAATCTTTTTAAAAGTTGTTTTGCAAAAGTGGATTATTTACTATGTGATGCGAAATTAGCAATAAAAATATATCTTTGCATTATAAATTTAAAGAACTGAATAAATATGAATAGAATTTGGCTATTAGGAATCGCAGTATGTATGATCGTCGCCCTTCAATCTTGCGGCTCGAAAAAAAGTACATACAAATCGGCTTATGAGCAGGCGCAGCAAAGGGAACAAACCACCGATGACTTTTCCGACGAATTCGGAACTGAAGAACCTTCGGAAATAGCTCCTGTGAACAAACCGAGAGAAGACAATGGAGGAATAGACGAAATGGGGTCGGAGGAAGAAGGCGGCAATTATGAAGATAATTACGATGACTATAATCCAATCCAGGAAAATGTTTATCCTTACGAGGACAACAGCAGCAACGCCAATGTTCAGGTCTCTTTTAACCTAAAACGTTACAATGTGGTCATAGGCAGTTACAGAAACGGCACTAATGCTAATGCCATTAAAGAACGCATGCAGCGAGACGGTTACGTTGTTGATTTCGTCAGGAACGACAGAGGACTGATTCGCGTAATCGTAAAAACTACCGACAACAAAAACGAGGCGCTTCAGGAAAGAATCAGAATCAGATCCAGATATTACCCCAATTTCCAGGATACCTGGGTGCTTAAACGCTATTAATTATAGAAGATTGGTAATCTTATCGCGCCAATCTTCACCGTTCTCCGGTTTATAGATAAACATTCCCAGCGATTCCCCAGTTTTAACGTTTTTCTCACCGTCGTCAACAAAAAGAGTTTCCGAGGAGAGAAAAACGTTTCTTTTTAACATATATTCAAAAATTCGTCTGTCGGGTTTGGTTATGCCTATCTCGTAAGAAGTGTATATGGCGTCGAAAAAGGATGTTATGGGCAGCCCGACTTCTGAAAAATCCGTGCTCCTGGCCCATTCCATTATTGCGGGATTAGTGTTGCTCAAAAGGCTGACACGGTGGGTCTTCCTTAATTCGGATATGTAGTCAAGCTTGTATTGGGGGACTTCGACGATAAAACCTTTCCAGGCGTTAACAACTTCGGCTTTTGTCAATTCTCTTCCGGCGTATTTACTTAACTCGCGGCAAAAGGAGGGCATATCGAGCTTTCCGTTTTCAAAATCGAGGAATATGCCTTTTTGCTCGTAAGGATTGAGGAGGGCGGCGGCATTGCTTATGCCGATGGATTCAAAGCGGCGGACGGCGCAGCTGTGGTCGAGGTGGATGATTACTCCGCCTAAATCGAATACTATGTGTTTTATCTGTGACATGCTCTTTTCTGATTTTTTTACTGTTTATATTATTATCGGATTTCTTGAATTTGCTTTTTATTCGGTTGTATCCGATGGTTTTCTTTTTTGTTGATTAATGTTAACATGGCTTTTGCTTACGGTTTCCGGCGATGCCACTGTTTTGATTTGTTCCAGTATTGCCGGCTTTAACCGGCAGTGGGGGCTGGAGGGCGGGGAGGTGCGATTGTTTGTTGCCGGCATGGGGGGCGAGGCGATTGCTTTACGTTGTTTTGATGCAAAGGAACGAAAAAAACCGGGTTGCTCAAAGGGGCTTAATCCTTGGCTACCCGGTTTGGGGGTTGTTTATTGGGGGGACTGCCTGTAATTGTCTTTTTCTTCGTCAGGCTCGCGGGGGGCTTGCGTGGGGAAGGAGGATTTCGGGCGGTTCCCGGTTGTTAAATGTCAGGGGACGATTTGACTGACGATGTCGCTCCACGGGCCGCGATGGCCGGTTTCGTTTTGCCAGCAGATGGCGATATAGACGGTCTTGCCGCGGTCGGGTTCGTCAAATTCGAGTATGTGGGGCGTCCGGGTGGCGAGGGCGGTATAGCGGAGGTCGGCGGCTTTTGCGGGGGGAGAGGCGAGGACTTCGTAGGCTATGACTGCGCCGTTTGCGCCGTAGGGCTTGGCTTTGTTGGCTTTGTCCTTGTCGTGAAAGTCGAGCTTGAGGTGGCGGGAGCCTTGGGCTTCGGCGGTCAGGATGGGGTAGGTGTCGATGATTCCGATGGGGGTATGCGTCTTGTCGTGGATGGGGAGGCCGAGGGAGGCGCGGTCGGCGTCGGTTATTTTGGGGTTTTGCAGCTGGTAGTTGATGATTGAGCGTGCTTTTTCCTCAAACGCCTTACGCGCCTGGTCCTTTTCGACAATTATCACATGGGTGCTTTCGGGGCCTTTGGCTTGGGGGACGTAGTTCTTGAAGACATTGAACTTGCCGACTAGCTCGGTTACATCTGCTTGCTCGATCCAATATTTGTTTGGATGGGCGTCTATTTTTACGGTGAAGTTCTCGCCCCAGAGGACGGCGTCTTCGTCGCGTTGTGGAATTATATGTTGTCCACGCATGAGTTAAAATGTTAAATTGGTTTGTAAATAAACAGTTCTTACAAAATTCTCTTTCTTAATGTTGTTCTCCGCACCGGTGCGCAAGGTTTCCGCACCGGTGCGCAAGGTTCCCGCACCGGTGCGCAAGGTTCCCGCACCGGTGCGCAAGGTTTCCGCACCGGTGCGCAAAGTTCCAGCACCGGTGCGCAAAGTTCCAGCACCGGTGCGCAAAGTTCCAGCACCGGTGCGCAAGGTTTCCGCACCGGTGCGCAAAGTTCCGGCACCGGTGCGCAAAGTTCCGGCACCGGTGCGCAAAGTTCCGGCACCGGTGCGCAAAGTTCCGGCACCGGTGCGCAAAGTTCCGGAGCTGGCGTTATTGGTTCCAAAGCCGGTGCGCGGGGATGCGAAAGCGGCTCGCAAAAGGGTTGTTGAAGCGGCCGGGCGGCCGTCATTGTGTTGCGGCTTGTTGGTTGCCGCGGATTTTAGTTGGTGTTCCATTAAATTCAAATGAAAAATAATTTATATTTAATACTCAACAAATATATGTGATTTTTTTAAAGGGCGAGTGGATTCGGTAAAAAATATGTTTTTAGCGGCGTTATTTTTGTATAGCCGGGGTTGTTTGCGGATTGGGTTTGCCGGGCTGTGAAGTGGGGACGGGGGGTGTCGGGATTGGGTTTTACCGGGGGATGGTCCGAAAATTGACTTTTATTCGTCAGGCTCCGCGGGGGAATTGCTTTTAACGGTAAGGATGTTGGGCTTTTCTTTCTGTTGCAGGTCTGGAAATGTTTAGTTTTTAGAGTTGGTCTTTGGTTTATGTGCTACAAAAAAAATGCTGTTTATGCGTTTTTTGCTGGGGAAGGGGTGGGGGAGGCGGCAGTCGGAGGTTCCGGATGAGCGTAATTATGGGGATGTTAATCTGGTTTATTCCGGCGGGATGCTAAGGTTTGGGGGTTGCTGTCTGATTTTAATTGTGTATTAAATTAACGGTGGGGATTGATTGTTTTTACGCAAATTGCTGTGAATTTTAAGTTTCTGGCTCTTTATTATCTGTTAACTGTTAATATAAAAACGAGGGGAATCATATTTATATCGTTATGTGGATGTTCGGATATATCTATGTCACTTGCATAATATGCGTGCCCTATAAAAATGCTGAATGGGGTATTTTTTAATTGTGTTCCTTTTCCATAAAAATAAATGAAATTGGTGGGGAAAGATGGTATGTCGGGATTTAATAATGAAAATTTTTGTAGGGCTTCAATTTCCTCTTGTACATAATCAATATGGCTTCCGTCCGGAAAGGCGAATACGCCGCATGGTCTGGAGGTTACTCGCAGAAGTTTGTTTTCATTGTCTGTTTCCAGGCGAATATCTGCGTGTATTTGGTAGGCGTACAGTGCATCACCGGTTTCGCTGCAATCGGACATATTTTCCTCAATATTTACGAGTGAAAACTTGTAGGATTTATCGTCAAATGTTAATGCGGTTACTGTCCCGTAACGCACTTCTATTATTTCTGCCACTTGCTTTATGGAAGCGGGGGGAATGCCTGCCGGCTCGCCGTCCGGATTAAATTCGTCCGGCTTAATGCTGCTAACAATAATGTTGTAATATGCCATCTTTTCCGGAGTGGGAAATGGGACTTGCGTTTTTGAGTATTGGCCGCTAATTATTACTTTCATTCCTATTGCTAAGGGGAAGCTGTCACATTCAAATTTTCTTATCAGATAGGTTTTCGGGGAGGCTGGCGCTGCGGTGGGGGACTCTTCTATGACGCCCCATAAGTTGAGTTCTTCGTAATAGGATAAATAGCCTTGGATGTTTTCAATAATTCCGGGTGATTCATCGGTTTCAGTGTTATCTTTTTGGCATGACTGGCTTACGATGAGGAGGGCTAGGGCGATGAAAAGAATTGTTTTATTCATATAATGTTTATTTGTTTAAAGGAAGGATTAGTATGGGAAGGACATTTTTAGATGCTCCCGCCTTCGAGTTCGGGAGCTTGGGCTTTATGCCGTCTCTTGCTGTATGCGTTATGTTTTTCTTCATTTTATGTTTTTTTGAAGGTCTATTCCTTATATAGACCGTGATTGGTTATTAGAATTTCATAACGTAAATATAGTGAATAAAAAGCGAGCTGTAAAATGGCAGGCGGAGGGAGGCCTCTTTTACCGTCCTGTTGTTTTTGTTATTTTTGCCCGACCAAATGAAAAAAGTTTTTAACAGCAAATGAATACAATAGACAGAACCATATCGCCGGAAATTTTGGAGAAGGTGTTGTTGGACGGGGAGCACATAAGCTTGTCGAAGGCTGCCGGGGAGCGGATCGCGGCATGTTATGAGTTTCTTAAAACCTTCTCGGCCGATAAAATCATCTATGGCATAAATACAGGATTCGGCCCGATGGCTCAATACCGGGTGGAGGAGCGCTCTTTGAAGGCGTTGCAGTACAATATTATCCGCAGCCATGCGACGGGGGCTGGTTCTCCGTTGCCTGACTTGTACGTTCGTGCGGCGATGACAGCGCGGTTGGGGACTTTTATTCAAGCTCGTTCGGGTGTTAGCCTGGAGATGGTTAGCTTGCTGGTCGAATGTATAAACCGCGGCATATATCCGTTGATTCCGGAACACGGCGGCGTCGGGGCGAGCGGCGATTTGGTTCAGCTGGCTCACCTGGCTCTTGTATTGATCGGCGAAGGCGAGGTACATTATAATAATGAGTGGCGCCCGGCGATGCCGGTTTTGGAGGAGAATAATCTGAAACCATTCGATATACATATTCGAGAAGGCTTGTCGATAACGAATGGGACTTCGGTGATGACCGGCATAGGAATGATTAATGTCCTGTACTCCCGTAGATTGTTGCGCTGGGCTGTTCTGGCCTCTGTGTGGATTAACGAGATTACATCCTCCTACGACGATTCTTTTTCCGCCGAGCTGAACGCCATGAAGCTTCATCCCGGCCAGCGTGCGATAGCTTTGATGATGCGCGAAATCGGCGAAGGCTCAGCCGCTCTTCAAAAACGAGAGGATACATTATATAATAATGTGGAGAATGGCGGAAATGTATTTACGCACAAGGTGCAGCCCTATTACTCTATCCGATGCGTTCCGCAGATACTCGGACCTGTCGCCGATGCTTTGCTTAACGCCGAGACGGTTGTCGTGAATGAAATCAATTCTGTCTGCGACAATCCCGTAGTTGATCCTGACAGTCGCAATGTTTATCACGGCGGCAACTTTCACGGCGACTATATCTCCTATGAGATGGACAAGCTGAAGATCGGAATCGCCAAGTTAACCATGCTTATGGAGAGGCAGCTGAACTACCTCTGTCACGACCGAGTGAACGGCATACTCCCCGCATTCCTTAACATGGGCATACCTGGCCTTAACTACGGCCTTCAGGCGACGCAATTCACGGCTACTTCGACTACGGCGGAGAGCCAGACGCTTGCCATGCCCATGTCCATTCATAGCATACCCTGCAACAACGACAATCAAGACATCGTAAGTATGGGGACGAACTCCGCGCTGCTGACCAAGACTGTTATCGAGAATGCCTTTCAGGTGACATCCATTCACTTAATGGCGCTTGCTCAGGCCACAGACTGCTTGTCTGCCAAAAACAGGCTCTCCCCCCGGACACGCGAGATATACGAACAAGTACGCAGCATTTTCCCGGAGTTTGTCGAAGATGTCCCTCAATACCCAACAATCGAATCGCTGAAAAAGCATATAATGAATACCGTAATATGAGATACGCTCTAATCACAGGAGGCTCGCGGGGCATCGGCAAAGCCATCTCACTCCGTCTTGCTGACGAATATCCCATACTCATTAATTATAAGTCCAACCGGGCGGCTGCAGAAACGACACTCTCGGCAATTGAATCTAAAGGCGGAAAAGCCGAACTGCTCCCTTTTGACGTTGCCGACGGTTCGGCTGCTGATGCTGCCCTGACCCAATGGCAAGATGCCCATCCGGAGGACACAATATCTGTTTTGGTAAACAACGCCGGTATCCGTATAGACACGATGATGGTCTTCATGCAAGCCTCTCAATGGCATTCGGTACTCGACACGACGCTCAACGGCTTCTTCTACGTCACTCGCAGACTGTTGAAAGACATGCTGATGAACAGAAGTGGCCGGATTATCAACATATCCTCTATCTCCGGTTTGAAAGGGCAGCCGGGGCAAACGAACTACTCTGCGGCGAAGGCTGCCTTGATCGGTGCGAGCAAAGCTCTTGCTCTGGAAGTAGCCGCCAGAAAAGTAACCGTAAACGTGATCGCCCCCGGCTTCATCGAAACAGATATGACAGAAGGACTGGACGAACAATCCATAAAGAAACTTATTCCTGCTGGCCGCTTTGGCACAGCCGAGGAGGTCGCCGCTCTAGCTGCCTTCCTTGCATCGGACAATGCAGCCTACATCACCGGCGAAGTCATCTCCATTAACGGCGGCCTGTACACATAAACTGAAAGCAATGAACAGAAAAGTAGCAGTAACCGGAATGGGCATATATTCATGTATAGGCAAGAACCTTGCAGAAGTAACCCGCTCACTTTACGAAGGCCGTTCAGGTATTGGCCTCGACCCCGCACGGAAAGAATATGGCTACCGCTCCCCCCTCACCGGCATAGTCGAACGCCCAGCCCTAAAAGGCATCCTGGACAGACGTCTTCGCGTTGGCATGGCGGAAGAGGGTGAATACGCCTACGTAGCCACTGCCGAAGCTATGCAAACTTCCGGTCTCGACATTGACTATCTTGAAAATCACGAGGCAGGCATATTTTACGGCAACGATTCCTCCGCAAAAGCAGTGATAGAAACGCATAATGCCATAATGGAGCGAAAAGACACTACGTTAGTCGGCTCCGGCGCCATATTCCAGTCCATGAACTCGACGGTCACGATGAACTTGTCCACGATCTTCAAGATCCGCGGCGTGAACATGACTATCAGCGCCGCCTGCGCCAGTGGCTCTCACGCCATAGGCTTGGGCTATATCTTCATTAAGCAGGGCTTGCAGGACATCGTTCTGTGCGGCGGAGCGCAGGAGACCAACATCTATTCAATGGGCAGTTTCGACGGCCTTGGCGCCTTCTCCATGCAAACGGATGAGCCATCCAAAGCCTCCCGCCCGTTCGATGCCGCAAGAGACGGCCTGATTCCCAGTGGAGGTGCTGCAAGCCTTATACTGGAAGACTATGAACACGCCATAGCCCGCGGTGCAAAGATATATGCTGAAATAGCGGGCTACGGATTCTCCTCAAATGGCAAACATATCTCCCAGGCCAGTGACGAAGGCTCCTTCCTGGCCATGCAAAGAGCGTTGACCGCTGCTGGCGTCTCCCCATCTGCCATCGACTACATCAATGCCCACGCCACATCCACTCCACAGGGCGACGCCAATGAAGCCGTCGCCATCGATCGTCTGTTCAGCGCAGTCCGGCCTCCTGTGAGTTCGACCAAATCCATGACTGGGCATGAATGTTGGATGGCGGGCGCCAGTGAAATTATCTACTCCATCCTCATGATGCAAAACTCATTCATCGCGCCAAACATCAACTTCGAGACCCCAGACGAGTTCTCTGCCCGGCTCAATATCACAACACGGACGACAGAGAAATCACTGGACATAATCCTCTCCAACTCCTTCGGCTTCGGGGGAACAAACAGCGCAATAGTTATTAAGAAACACATATAATACAAATCCTAATCAAAATGAACCGAGAAAACATAGAACAAATTGTTACAACCTTCCTGATAGAAGAACTGGAAACAGAACTCTCCACCATCCGTCCCGATGCCTTACTGAAAGACGATTTGGGCATCGACAGCCTCGACTTCGTTGACATCGTCGTCCTTGTCGAGCGCAATTTCGGCTTCAAGATTAAACCGGAGGACATGGCTGGCGTAAACACTCTTGCTGACTTCTACGCTTATATCGAATCGAGGCTCGCCGCCAAGTAATAATAGCTAAGATAAAACAAGGAGAGCACCCATATGTTTCCAAACATACAGCAAGCCTGTTCAACCGACAACCGCCCAGCACTAGACGCCCTTCGCGCCGCTCACGAAATCAGCTTCGGCCCAGTAGTCTTCCAAGTCTCACGCTTGATGATCAAGTTCGGAATCCTGCAATCCCTCGTCAACTCGGAGCGCGGATTGACAATCGACGAAGTAGCAGGGCAGTCCGGCCTTTCACGCTATGCCGTGCAGGTGCTGCTCGAATCCTCCCTTACGGCTGGTAGTGTCATGCTGCGCGACGGACGGTTCGAGATAACAAAGACTGGATGGTTTCTCCTGAACGATCCGCTCGTAAGAGTCAACATAGACTTCAATCACAATGTAAACTACCTGGGCTGGTTCAACCTGGAAGAAGCCCTGTTGAACGGAAAGCCCGAAGGCCTGAAAGTCTTCGGTTCATGGAAAACTATCTATGAAGGCCTCTCCCAATTGCCGGAGAACGCTCAGAACAGTTGGTTCGCCTTCGACCATTATTATTCCGATCAATCCTTCCCGGAAGCCCTTCCAATTGTTTTCAAATATCAGCCCCTTACGCTGCTTGACGTCGGCGGCAACACCGGTAGATGGGCATTACGCTGCGTAGATTATGACGAAGCAGTCAACGTAACCATAATGGACTTGCCTCAGCAGCTGGAACTCATGAAACAGGAAACTCAAGGAAAGAAAGGTTCCGAACGAATCTTTGCCCATGCCACCAACCTGCTAGACCACGCTGCCCCCTTTCCAACAGGCTATGACGCCATATGGATGAGCCAGTTCCTAGACTGCTTTTCCGAAGCCGAAGTAATAAGCATCCTCAGCCGCGCCGCCGCCTCAATGAGCGCCGCCTCAGTCCTCTTCATCATGGAAACATTATGGGACAGGCAAAAGCACGAAACAGCTGCCTATTGCCTGACACAAATAAGCTTGTACTTCACCGCCATCGCCAACGGAAACAGCAAGATGTTTAACAGCGCTGACCTCCTCCGCTGCATAAACATCGCCGGGCTGACCGTCGAGCATATACACGACGGACTGGGCAAAGGCCATTCACTCATCGTCTGCAAAAAGAAAGCGAACTAACGATGAAACAGGCCGTCAACATAATCGACCTCCTGCCACAGCGCCACCCATTCATCATGCTCGACCGTATGCTACATTTTGACCCAATAAAAACCATAACAGCCCTCGTCATCCGCAAGGACAACATCTTCTTAGACAACGGAGTCCTGAGCGAAGCAGGTATAATCGAGAACATGGCTCAAACCTGCGCAGCCCGCATGGGATATATCAGTAAAGAGCTTGATGGAGGCACAGTCAAACTAGGCTTCATCGGCTCAATGAAAAACATGGAGATACACCGTCTGCCAGAAGAAAATGAAGAGATAATCACCGAAATTAACGTCCTCGAAGAGGTCTTTCAAATGACCCTAGTCAGCATCTCCGTCCAAAGCACAAAAGGACAAATAGCCACCGGAGAAATGAAAATCTCCATTACCGACATAGACAAACTCAATGAATAACACAAACCCAGTACAACTGAAAGCCACACGCACCATCGACATCCGCTTCAGCGAAGTCGATTCCATGAACATAGTCTGGCACGGCTCGTACAGTCTATACTTTGAAGACGCACGCGAAGCCTTCGGAACCAAATACGGACTGAGCTACCTATACATATTTAATAATGGATATTACGCCCCACTGGTAGATTTGAAATTCAGCTTTAAGAAACCACTGCAATACGGACAGCAAGCCAGAATCGACATAACCTATCGCAACACCGACGCAGCCAAGATAATCTTCAACTATGAAATCAAGGACGCAACCGACAACTTAATCGCAACAGGCTCATCCGTCCAAGTATTCCTCGACAGAAACTACAAGCTCGTATGGACCAACCCACCATTCTACGAAGAATGGAAACAACAAATGAAACTAATATGATCATCTGGGCAGGAGACAACATCATTTCCGCCCTCGGACTCACATCCGAAGCGAACTACAAGGCAGTCAAAGCCGGAACATCAGGCATCGCACTACACAACGCAACATCCATCGCCGAACCATTCCAGGCATCACTCATCAACCGAGAACAGCTGGACGACACCTTCAACCAACACTTCCACAGCCATACAAACACATACACCACACTCGAAAAAGCAGCAATCCTCTCCGCACACACGGCAGCAACAACAGCCAACATAGACATCTCATCGCCCGACGCACTCTTCATCCTCTCAACCACAAAAGGAAACATACACCTCCTCGACACACCCGACCAAACTTACGACCCACGCAAACTACACCTCTGGCATACCGCCCAACTCATCGCCAAACACTTCAACAACACCAACGAACCAATAACAATATCAAACGCCTGCATATCCGGCCTATGCGCACAAATCACCGCAATAAGAGAACTGAGCGACGGACGATACACAACAGCCGTCGTTATCGGCATAGACCTACTCTCCAGATTTATCATCAGCGGCTTCCAATCCCTAAAGGCGCTATCGCCAAAACCATGCCAGCCATTCGACGACAACCGTTCAGGACTTAACCTCGGAGAAGCCGCCGCAACAATCATATACCGAAAAACAACACAACCGCCCAATACACACATAACACTCGTCAACGGAAGCATAACCAACGACGCAAACCACATATCCGGACCATCACGAACAGCCGAAGGAAGCTACGCAGCACTCACCAACATCCTCCAGCAAACAAACCACAACAACATCGCCTTCATCAACGCACACGGCACCGCCACACCATACAATGACCGCATGGAAGCCATAGCAATAACCAGAGCCAAACTAAACAACACACCAGTCAACAGCCTCAAAGGAAACTTCGGCCATACACTCGGAGCAGCAGGCATCCTCGAAAGCATCATCTCAACACACGCACTGACAGACAACACCATACTCCCCACACACAACTTCACCCGCGGCGAAAACGAATACCCACTCAACATCCCCACAAAAACACAACACTCAACCGAACCATACTGCATCAAAATGATGTCCGGATTCGGAGGATGCAATGCAGCACTATTATTCAAAAAAAACACCCACAATGGAACTATACATTAACCAATACAGCTACATCTCCCCCAAACATACACACCCGACAGTCACAACCGCCGGAGAAGGCCTCACACCACTATATCGCGCCATCGGAATCGACTACCCCAAATTCTTCAAAATGGACAATCTGGCAAAACTCGGCTTCCTCGCAGCCGAACTACTCCTGCAACAAAACAAACGCAACCTCAACACACGCAAAGACATAGCAACAATATGCTTCAACAGAAGCTCATCACTCGATACAGACCGCCTATACCAAACAACCATCAACCCCGAAAACAACTATCCAAGCCCATCACTGTTCGTCTACACACTCCCCAACATCCTCACAGCCGAAATAGCAATACGCAACAAATTTACAGGCGAAACATCAACCTACATAACCCCAAGCCTCAACCCAGAAACAATCGTCAGAACCGTCCGGCAAACACTCAACAACACCAACGGAAACACAGCCATCACCGGATGGACAGAATACGCCGACGACACACACGAAGCCTTCATGATGCTAATCAACAAACAACACAACAGCAACACAACAACCCCATTCACCCCAGAACAAGTAAACAAACTGATCATACACCTAAGAAAACAAACAAACAATAAATAACATAATAATATGAACGAACTAATTCAAGAACTGAAACTGGAAATAATCAACGTCCTCAACCTCGAAGACGTTACACCCGCAGACATCAACGACGATGCACCACTCTTCGGAGACGGCCTCGGCCTCGACAGCATAGACGCACTCGAACTCATCGTACTGATGGAAAAGAACTACGGAATCAAACTCGCAGACCCAGCACAAGGAAGAGAAATATTCAAATCCATACGCATCATGGCAGAATACATACAAAGCAACCGGACCAAATAACAACATGAAGGACATCTTCATAACAGGCATGGGCATCATCTCAGCCATCGGCAGAGGACGGGCAGCAACACTACAATCGCTACTGCACGACCGCTCCGGCATCGCAACCATCACAAGGCTGGATACATCACGGCGAGAATACCCCGCAGGCGAAGTACAGCTAAGCAACCAAGAAATGATGCAACGACTGTCAATACCCCAAGCAACAGCCATAACACGCTCAGCACTAATGGGCGCAATTGCCATCGAAGAAGCCCTGCAGCAAGCACAACTGCACGAGAAAGGAACACTCAGAATCGCACTCGTCAACGGAACAACCGTCGGAGGCATGGACATGAGCGAAAAATACTATCTCGACTTCATGAACAATAACGACCGCAACGCCTACATCTCAACACACGACTGCGGCGCATGCACAGAAGCAATCGCAGACCACTTCGGCATCTTCACACACGTCGAAACAATATCAACAGCATGCTCATCAGCAGCAAACGCCATCCTCAAAGCAGCCGAACTCATCCGAAACAACCGCGCAGACATAGTCGTCGCAGGAGGAAGCGAATGCCTAACACGATTCCACCTCAACGGATTCAGCTCACTGATGATACTCGACCAAAGACCATGCCGACCATTCGACGCACAAAGAAGCGGTATCAACCTCGGCGAAGGAGCAGCATACCTCGTCATCGAAGCAACAGAAACAATCAGCAAACGACCAGGAACAAAAAAACTCTGCCAACTTGCCGGATACGCCAACACATGCGACGCTTTCCACCAAACAGCCTCATCACCAACAGGAGAAGGAGCACGACTCTCAATGACCGCAGCACTCAAAAACGCAGGACTCGCACCAGCAGACATCGACTACATCAACGCACACGGCACAGGCACAGACAACAACGACCTGAGCGAAGGCACAGCAATAGTCGAAGTCTTCCGCGACGCCATGCCGCCAGTCTCCTCAACGAAAGCATACACAGGACATGCAACCAGCGCAGCAGGCAGCATCGAAGCCGTCATCTCAATCCTCGCACTGCAACACAGCTTCATACCAGCCAACCGCAACCTGGCCATCGCCATGCCAGAACTCCCCTTCACACCACCAGCAGATGCACGCCCGGCAAAACTCCGCCACATCCTCACCAACTCATTCGGATTCGGAGGGAACGACACGACACTCATCTTCTCCGCCTGCAACAAGGACAATACCATCCCACAACCAGGCGACGGCACGCCAACCATCCAGTCGACGAACAACGACTGCACAGTCGGCAGCCAACGACTGCACAGTCGGCAGCCAACAACTGCACAGTCGGCAACCAACGACTGCACAGTCGGCAACCAACAACTGCACAGTCGGCAACCAACAACTCGCCGGTTGGCGGCGAAACACACAACCAGTCGCAGGATGACGACAATACAGTCGCCGGCTCGACAGTGTCTCAAGTCCGTCCCCGTCACAACCCCGACGCAGAAGATGCAAGGCAGTTGCCATCAACGCCATCTCCCGTATACATCCTTGACGCAAGACAGATTTCAATACAGAAGCCACTGTGCGAAGAATGGATGGACAACCCCATACTTCATGACAGCCATCTGGCGCCCGTTATAGATCCAGACTACCGGGAATATCTGCCGCCGACGCTCTCCCGGCGCTCAGGGAAACTGCTGAAGCGTGCGCTCGTCGTATCGCGCTCAGTTATCGAAGCCGCCGGCACAGGATGTCCGGACGCAATCCTGACCGGCACAGGCTTCGGATGCGTAGAGAATACCGAAGCCTTCCTCGAAGCAATGACCTACGAGGGCGAGGCCTGCCTGAAACCAACAGCCTTCATGCAATCGACACACAATACGATTGGATCACTGATAGCCATTGACACGCACTGCCATGGCTATAACAGTACGTATACGCACAAGGGAACATCCTTCGAATGCGCCTTCATGGACGCATACATGCAAATCACACGCGGCCAGGCAACCACCGCGCTTGTAGGCGGATACGACGAACTTACCCCTCATTATTACAGCATGTTAAGCCGCACAGGCTACATGGGTCCGGCGAGCGGTTGCATGGGCGGCGAGGCAGCAGTCAGCATGATGCTCTGCGGCAATACCGGCAACCGGCAACCGCTCTGTCGAGTAGAAGGCATCGAACTGCATTACGGCTCAACGCTTGACGGCCTGGGGGATGCCCTCCAACGCTTGACGGAAGGCGCAGGATGCACATTAAGCAGCATTGATGCCGTCATGACAGGCCTTAACGGCAATGCCGCCAATGATGCCGCATACCGCTCGGCTGCCCGCGTACTCTTCCCTGATACGCACATATTAATGTACAAGCATATATTCGGCGAAATACGAACGTCGGCAGGGCTGGCCGTTTACGCATCGGCGACATGCCTGAGCAAAGGTCGCATCCCGTCGTTCCTCTCCGTCGGCGGAGGCAGTGCCGGCAGCGAGCATGGCGGCGTACAGCGCATACTGCTATATAATCACTGCGAGAATCGCGCCCACTCGCTAATCCTGCTGTCATCATGCTGAAAACCCTGCTTATATCCACGTTGCAGTGCATGTTGCTATGCCTCGGCCAGGTATTTCTAAAGCTGGGACTTACACGTGCAGGCGAGTTCCGGATGACATGGCGCTGGATGCTCGGACAGCTGACGAACTGGCCTTTGCTTGCTTCAGGATTAAGCATGATGGCGGCCACAGCGCTATGGCTCTACATACTGAAGCGAACGCCATTCTCCGTTGCATATCCGCTGACAGGCATAAGCTATGCCTTCGGCATGATTGCCTCGGTATACATATTTCATGAAACCGTATCTACAAGCCGCTGGACAGGCGTTGCCCTTGTCGTTGCCGGCGTAATATTAATAACTAAACAAGCATAAGATGAAGAGACTGACATGTATGTTTATACTCCTCGCCTCCACACTGCTCCACCCAGTTTTTGCACAGGAATATGTGGAGGCCACACCCGCGCAGCGCCGGCAAATGCAGGAACAGATCGCGGAAGCCACCTCCCGGCTGTCGAGCCTCGCATGTGACTTTGAGCAGACGAAAGAGATAGCCATAATGAACGAAAAAATGCAATCGTCGGGGAGGATGTTTTACAGGCGCGAAAACTGCGTCCGATGGGAATACACGACGCCATACGCATATACGTTCATTTACAATAATAACAGGATAGCGATGCAGACGGAGGCAGGCCGTAGCGTCATTGACGTCCGCTCGAACGCCCTTTTCCAATCAATCGTCAAAATAATGATTAGCAGCATGAACGGCAGCGGAATGACTGACAACAAAAGCTTCACTCCACGGTTCTATATTGACGGCAGCGGGCGACGGATGGTATCACTGACACCTGTGCAGAAGGATGTCCGCAAGATGTTCGCGCTCATACGCCTCTACTTTGACGGTAAAGACCACAGCGTCGAGACTGTCGTCATGGAAGAACCCAACGGCGATGCAACGCATATCCGGCTAACAAACAAGCGCATAAATGAAAAGATCGACGATAGCCGCTTTACTGTGGACTAGCCTCGCCACCGCGCCTGCGCTACTCCTCCCCTCATGCGCCGGACAGACGCGACTGCAGTCGACGGAACCCCTGCACATCGAGCGCTTCTCACGCTACAAGACGGACATTGCTACCCCCCAGGCACGAATGAGCGGCATCATCTTCCTCCAGCAGTCGGAAGGCGGGTGGACGGGCAGGATGCTGAACGAATTCGGGCTGGGAATGTTCGACTTCAGCGTTCGCCGGGGGAAGTGCAAGTTGAGCAATATGATGCCGATGATCGACAAATGGTACATCCGCCGCACTGTTGCGGGCGACCTGGGCTACCTGCTTGGCGAAGGCAATGACGGAAGGATGTCGAAAGGACATGCAATCGAGCGTCGCCATGGCGGTGGCTTCATCATGACGAACACTCGCCGCCGCATAACATATACGTTCCATCCCATTCGCCAATGACGCTGAAGGACGACTTTTACCACATCGAGCGACATGCAGCCGGCGAGGCGCAATCGTTCGTCTTTCACGTTACTCTGCACAGGGAGCATTTCATTTACAAGGCTCATTTCCCCGGCCTGCCCGTGACGCCAGGCGTATGCCTCATACAGATGTGCAAGGAGCTTATGGAGGAGCATGTCTCGGCGCCGCTGCTGCTCGGTAAGCTGGTCAACGTCAAGTTTCTGGCGGTCATTAATCCGGACGATTGCTGCCGGCTTCAATTTACGTTTACGAAAGTCTCAACCACGGACGAGGGATATAAGTGCACAACCACAGTCGAAAGCGAAGCCGGCGTGGTGTTTGCCCGGCTATCCATCTGCTTGCGACATGCTCCGACGCTTGACGGGCGGATGAGAGAGCATGGCATTTGCGTCATTATCCCCACCTATAATCATGCTCCTTTCCTTGAAGTATTACTGCCGGAGATTCTCCGCCATACATCATTTATAATAGTCGTCGATGATGGCTCGACCGACCGCACTCCACAGCTGCTATCGCGCTATTCAGGGCGCATAACCATCGTAACTCACGCCCGCAACAAAGGCAAGGGCCTGGCGCTCGAACACGGGATATGCACGGCGCTCTCCATGGGGTATGCCTCTGCGATTACGATTGATTCGGACGGTCAGCACAAGGCGTCCGACCTCCCATCTTTCGTTGATGCGGCCATTGCGCACCCATCCGCCATGCTTATCGGCAGCCGCAGTTTTCATGAGGAGAACATGCCCGCCGGAAACAAGTTCGCCAACCGGCTATCGAACTTCTGGTTCGCCGTTCAGTCCGGCCGCTGCTTGCCCGATACGCAATGTGGCTACCGCCTGTATCCGATTGGCCTGATGCGCGGCATGAGGCTGTTCACCGGCAGGTATGAGGCTGAGCTGGAATATCTGTTGCGCCTTGCCTGGAGGGACATTCCGCTGATACCCGTTCAGGTGGATGTCAGCTATCTTCCCAAGGGGGAGCGCGTTTCTCACTATAACGCTTCGGCGGATTTTTTACGGATAAGTATGCTTAATGCAATCATGTTTTTCGTTGCCATTCTTTATGGCTATCCTTCCCGGTTCATCCGCCGGATGCTGCGAAGGCTGCATGGTCGTGAATGAGCTTTTCGACCGCACATAAGACACATATATTAATATACATTACGATAATCAAGAATAATATGAAAAAAAATTATTTCACAAGTGAAAAGAACATCATTCGATTGTTTGTCCTCTACGCCATTCTCCTTTCGTCGATACAGTTCATTTACAACCGCAGCATCTGGGGCGACGAGGCTTTGCTGGGGCTGAACATCATCCATCGGAGCGCTTTGGACGTGCTAAAGCCTCTCGATTATGCACAGGTGGCTCCGCCGCTTTTCCTGCTTGCGGAGAAGATGTTTTCAACGCTCATTCCGAACAGCGAATATGGATTGCGGCTGTTCCCGCTGCTCAGTTATTGGGGGGCGTTGCTGTTCTTCGTGCTGATTGTCCGCAAGCAGGAGCATGGGCGGCTGTATATTGCCATGGCGCTGGCTTTTTTTGTGAGTAGCCATACGTTCCTTCGCTATTCGAGCGAGGTTAAGCAATACATGACTGACGCCTTCTCTCTTCTTGGCATCTTTTGGCTGGTGCTCAGGGAATACAGGTCGGAGCGAGCGCGTGTTTGCTGGCTGTGTGCAGGCGGGGTTGTTGCCGTTTTTCTCACGAATGTATCGCCGATTATTTTGGGCACGTCGGGGATATACTTGTGCTATAAGGCTGCTGCCGGTCGTGAGCGTGGTTTTGGGCGGCTTATGATTGTCTTTACCGTTTGGGCATTAGCTTTTGCGGCATATTATACGGCATTTGTTCACGGTCATCCTCTGAAAGGGTTCATGACTGAGTGGTGGGCGGAGAACCATGGTTTTCTCTGCCTGAATCCGTTCGATCCGTCGTTCAGGACAACGACGGGGTTTATACTAAATTCAATGTTTTCCGTATGCTTTGAGATGGTGATTCACGCCGCCAAGTCTCATCTGGTTTTCATGACCATCTTATGCGAGCTATATCTTCTGGGTGTTATATGGATGATTAACCGCAAGCGGTTTGATTGCCTGATTCTGTGGTGCCTTCCGCTGGTATTGCATTTGGCTCTCTCTGCCATTCATCTGTATCCCTTCCGGGCACGCCTGGTTTTATATACATTCCCCGGCATGATGATGGTATGCGCCCTTGGGATTCGGTATATCGCAGAAAGGAGTAAGGCAGGGAAATGGATTTGTGTTATTCCGGTTTTGATGCTTGTGTTGTATACCGTTCGAAACTTCCCGATTGACTTTAGAGATTTCAAGTCTGCCATAAGCTACATGGAAAAAACGGAGGTAGCTAAAAATATTAATGTATATATTAGCAAAGATTATCTCTGCACATACAGATATTATAAGGACATTGGCGCAATAAGCGAGCGCATAAACATCATCAACAGTCAAGACATCGAGTACGAGCATATCAAAGGCATTCCTTTGACATGGCTGAAGCGAAATAAAAAAGACGATGATGTTGTCAATTCCGTAAAAGACTGTAAGGGGCGCAACTGGTTCCTGCTGTTTACCCCCAAACAGCTCTGGCATGCAGCTTTCAAGCACACGCTTGATTCACTGGGGTACAAGCAGCTGGACGAATACAATACATCTGGAGCATGGGTCTTGTTGTACGACTGTGGTGAATAAGCGACTATCCCGTTGCCGAGATATTAGACGTTCATAAGTATAATTTTGAGATGCTGCAAAAAGAAGGGGCGCTTCCTAGATAATGGGAGCGCCCCTTGGCATTTAAATTAACAAAAATATGAAAAATAAAAAAACTCAGAATAATATGTCGTGGACGACCAGACCTGAACGTAGCTTGGGTTCAAACCAAGTTGTCTTGGGCGGCATGATATTGCCGCTATCGGCTATCGCCATGAGTTGATTCATTGATACGGGGTACAATGCGAGGGCAAGCTTCATTTCTCCGCTATCGACTCGTCGTTTCAATTCGTCGAGGCCTCTGATTCCGCCGACGAAGTCGATTCGCTTGTCCGAGCGGAGGTCTTTTATTCCAAGTATTCTGTCGAGGATGAGGCATGAGGATATTGTCACGTCGAGTGATGCTGCGGGATCGGTTTCATCAAATGTGCCGTCTTTGGCTGTTAGTGAATACCATTGTCCGCCGGTGTCAGTGGAGAGGTATAGAGAGAAGTTGTGTGGGGCGGATGGCTTGTAGTTGCTGTTTCCTTTATTGACAACCGTAAAGTTTTCTTTCAACAGGTCTATAAACTCATCGTCAGACAGGCCGTTGAGATCTTTCACCAGCCGGTTGTAATCCAGAATTGTCAGCTGTGATGCAGAGAAGCATACGGCCATGAAGAAGTTGTATTCTTCGTCGCCTTTATGGTTGGGATTGTTGCGTGCTTTTTCTGCTCCTACGAGCGCTGCGGCAGCGGAACGATGATGGCCGTCGGCAATGTACATCGCCGGGATGTCGGCGAATATTTCGGTTATTCGGTCGATGTCGGCACGGTTGTCAATGATATGGAAGGTATGCCGGATGCCGTCATCCGGGGCGATGAAGTCATATTCAGGCTTTTGTTCGGCATATTTGGCGATGATGCTGTCGAGGGCGGGATTGTCATGGCAGGCGAAGAATACCGGTTCCATGTTGGCGTTGTTGACACGGATGTGCTTCATTCGATCTTCTTCTTTGTCTCGCCTTGTGAGTTCGTGCTTCTTTATCAGTCCGCCAAGATAGTCTTCGACGCTTGCGCAAATGACGAGTCCGTACTGCGTGCGGCCGTTCATTGTCTGGGCGTAGATATAATAGTTTTCGTTTTTGTCCTGGACGAGCCAGCCGTTGTTTTTGAATTTGTTAAAGTTCTCTACGGCTTTTGCATATACGCATGGGTCATGCTCATCTGTTCCAATGGGGAAGTCTATTTCAGGCTTGATGATATGATAGAGGGATTTTTCATTATCGCCGGCTTCTGTCCGTGCTTCATCGGAGTTGAGCACGTCGTATGGCCTGGAGGCAACTTGCTCAATGATGGCTTGTGGAGGACGCAGTCCTCTGAATGGTTTTATTTTCATATTTAACTTTCGGCTGGGCTTTTTATCGCGTTTAGTTCACTCTGAATTGTTGGTTGCCGTTAAGGATGTAGTCAACGATTTGTTTGGCTGCTGCTATACCGGCGTTGATATTGGCTTCGGCGGTTTGCGCTCCGGTTTTTTTAGGCATGGCAAGGTATCTGTCGGGGTATGCGGCTTTGAGTTCTGCGTCGATGCCTGGGAGGATGTCTGTAAGATATTTGAAATCGTTACGGTCGGCGAATATCTGTGCCAGCGCTTTTTCGTCGATGATTTCTTTTCTTGCGGTGTTGACGATAATTGCGCCTTTGGGCATGGAGTTCATGAGGGAGTAGTTGATGGAGTTCCGTGTCTGCGTTGTAGCTGGAATATGCAGGGAGATGATTTGGCAATTGCGGAAGAGTTCTTCGGCGGAGTCGAGAGCCTTAACTCCGTCATTGGCTATGATTTGTGCAGAAGCGAAGGCATCGTAGGCATATATATCCATGCCAAAGCCTTTGGCTATGCGAGCAACGTTACGACCGACGTTGCCGTAGGCCAGTATTCCCAGCTTTTTGTCTTTGAGTTCTGTCCCGGATGTTCCGTTGAAGTTGTTGCGGATATTGTAAATGAGCATTCCGAAGACGAGTTCCGCGACGGCGTTGGCGTTTTGACCAGGGGTGTTCATTACGCATACGTTGCGTGCTGTGGCGGCATCCAAATCTATATTGTCATAGCCGGCTCCGGCACGAACGATGATTTTTAGCCGAGATGCTGCATTGAGAACTTCTTCGTCAATGATGTCGCTACGGATGATGATGGCATCAACTGTTTTGACGGCATCGAGAAGTTGTTTCTTCTCCGTATATTTTTCGAGAAGGACGAGTTCCATGCCTGCAACTTCGATAATATCGCGTATGCCGCTGACGGCAACGGGAGCGAATGGTTTGTCTGTGGCTAATAATACTTTTGCCATGATTTAATGTTGTTTTTCAAATTGTTTCATTGTTTCGATGAGGGCTTCGACGCTTGATTTAGGCATGGCGTTGTAGATCGATGCTCTGAAACCGCCGACAGAGCGATGGCCTTTAATCCCGGACATTCCGGCAGCGGCTGCGAAGGTGGCAAAGTCGGCTTCGAGTTCCCGGTACTCGTCATTCATAACGAAACAGACGTTCATGATTGAGCGGTCCTCAACGGCGACGGTGCCTTTGAACAGTTTGTTACGGTCTATTTCATCGTACAGGATGGATGCCTTTTCCACGTTTCTCTTTTCCAGCACGGCAACGCCTCCTTGCTCCTTATACCATTGCAGGGTTTGCAGGGCGGCGAAAATTGGGAATACGGGCGGTGTATTGAACATGGATTCTTTTTTAACATGGGTGGAATAGTCGAGCATTGTCGGTATCGGGCGACCGGCTTTTCCAAGAGCATCGACGCGAACGATGACGAGGGTTACGCCGGCAGGAGCCAGGTTTTTCTGAGCGCCGGCATAGATGAGATCATACTTGGCTATGTCTATCGGTCTGGAGAAAATATCTGAGGACATGTCGGAGACTAAGCGCACGTTGACATTCGGATCGTAGCGCATCTCGGTCCCGAAAATCGTATTGTTGGACGTGAAATGGAAATAGTCAGCGTCTGACGGAACAACGTAATCTTTTGGAATGAAAGAATAGTTTGAATCTTTCGATGATGCTACGACATCGACTTCTCCGAAGAACTTTGCCTCCTTTATGGCGTTTGCTGCCCAAGTGCCGGTATCAAGATATGCCGCTTTCTTTTTCAGCAAATTAAACGGAGCCATGCAGAATTGCAAACTGGCGCCACCGCCCAATAGTATAACCTCGTAACCCGCCGGAACATCCAGTAATTCCTTTACCAGCGCTCGCGTTTCTTCGCAAACGGCGACAAATTCCTTTCCTCGATGCGACACTTCCAGGATGGAAAGACCTGTTCCTGCAAAATCAAGCACGGCGGATGCCGAGTTTTTAATCGTATAATCACTTAGGATTGAAGGTCCTGCTGAGAAATTGTGTTTCTTCATATCAATCTTTATTAATGTAAATGATTTATTTATAGGGCACAAAGATAGAAGGAATCCCGACGATTCCAAAGCGCCGGGCGATGAGGGCTGCGGCACGGGGCGAACGGGGCGTTTCGCAGAAAACGTTCGGAGTTTGGCCATACATTCCAGGAAGGTCTCCAGACACGTAACGAACATCTTTAAAGACGTAAATCACATGTCAAAAGACGTAACGAACGTCTTTAAAGACGTAAATCACAGGTCAAAAGACGTAGCGAACGTCTTTAAAGACGTAACTTACATGTCAAAAGACGTGGCGAACACCTTTAAAGACGTAAATCACAGGTCAAAAGACGTGGCGAACATCTTTAAAGACGTAAATCACAGGTCAAAAGACGTAGCGAACGTCTTTAAAGACGTAACTTACATGTCAAAAGACGTGGCGAACATCTTTAAAGACGTAAATCACATGTCAAAAGACGTGGCGAACATCTTTAAAGACGTAAATCACATGTCAAAAGACGTAACGAACACCTTTAAAGACGTAACTTACATGTCAAAAGACGTGGCGAACACCTTTAAAGACGTAAATCACATGTCAAAAGACGTGGCGAACATCTTTAAAGACGTAAATCACATGTCAAAAGACGTAGCGAACGTCTTTAAAGACGTAACTTACATGTCAAAAGACGTGGCGAACATCTTTAAAGACGTAAATCACATGTCAAAAGACGTAACGAACATCTCAAGACATGTGGCGAACGTCTCCAGACATCGTCTATCATACTATAATGACTGTATTAATTTCAATCCAAGCAATAATAAGCCCTTTCGTTTCCCTCGTTCAGGAAGTCCGAAAGCAAAACCTGCGCGACACAATTCTCGCCTGCGAATATTCGCAGTTCATTTGCAAAAAAGACACAGGAATAATATTGAAAACAAAAAGAATAGTATGAAACCATTGTAGCCAAAACATCAAAAGACTTTGAACGCAATGAAGCCCATATCTCCTGCCGTTTCCACTCAATTAACAAAACACAATGAGACGCCAATCCCGATTAATAAAAAATATGTCTGGAGAAAAAAAAGAAACCCCAAACTCAAATTATTACAATCTAAAAACATAGGAACAACTCCTCCGAAGAAATTCTTAAAAGCGGCAGAGCGAGCGTCATGCTATTATACTGACATTTTAAATAAATTTCTTAGCTATTGGTATTAAAATTTTGAGGCTAAATTCGGGATGGATGAGTTTTGGGGAAGAATTTTAAAATGTCTGTAATTTTTTAATACTGCAAAATTCAATCGAACCGGGGCTAGAAGAATTTGGAAGCAAGTTCTCGGCAAGCATAACGGTCTATCTTGCCGTTGACCGTGATGGGCAGCTCTTCGACTTCGAGGATGTGGCGTGGGAGTTCGTATTTGGTAAGGAGAGAGGGAATTTGTGTGCGGATTTTGTCAATATTAACACCTCGTTCGACTAGGAGGATTATGATTTCACCAAACTTTGGGTCTGGAGCAGATGTTATGGCATATGGCAAGGGGATGGCCAAGCGAAGCTTTTCTTCTACTGTTTCGGATTGTATTTTGATTCCGCCACTATTGATTGTGTTGTCTTTGCGACCGAGGATGCGGAAAGTGCCGTTGGGGAATATTTCGGCGAGATCATTAGTGTAAATGCTTTCTGCAGCGATGCAGGTAGCATCAATAACGAGGGCACCATCCCTGGACAGCCGTATGCTGATATTGGGGAGGAGAGTATAGGCAAGGGAAGCGTCGGGGCCGTTGAGACGCCGGAGGGCAATGTGAGAGATTGTTTCGGTCATCCCGTATGTGGAATAAACAGCGTGGGGGAAATAAGCGAGTTCTTTTTCCATTTCGGGTGAGATGCTGCCTCCACCGATGATGAGGCATTTTATTTGCTGCAGGCGTTTTTTCTCTTTAGGGACAGCAAGTGAATTGTATACC
The DNA here is from genome assembly GCA_031257015.1 of Tannerellaceae bacterium. Lineage (GTDB taxonomy): Bacteria > Bacteroidota > Bacteroidia > Bacteroidales > Tannerellaceae > DFXE01. The sequence continues at coordinate 121,986 of JAIRPK010000015.1, read as the reverse complement.
TGAAGCGGAGTCATTGCGGCAAAGTCAAAGGATGTGGATTCGTATTGCAACGGATGGCCGCTAGCTTCACGGATGAAGAGGTTCAGCCCGGCAATGACGGCACGCATAAGCATCATTTGCGAACTGATGTATTGCAGAGGAAGGCACAGGAGGGCATTGTCACCGGGGGTTAGGTGAAGGGCGTCACGGGTGAGTCTGGCGCTGTGGAGCATTTGTTCGCGACGGATGTGTATAATTTTTGGCGTGCCGGTTGAGCCGGAGGTATGGATGGGTGTGATTGAGTTCTCGAATGTAATGGGGAAAGCCTCATAGTTCTCGCGGGGAGTGTAATGGAGGCGGGAGTTCTTGACGTCGAGTGGAACAGGTATGTTATTAATGTATAGAGCGCCGGTTCCGAGGCCTTGAGGGAGTGGATTGTTGAAAGTGGCGCTCCACTGAGCTATGGCGTTGAGACCGATGTTGGATTCCAGCGCAGATGTTATCCACCATGTTATGTCGAGCTGCTCCGCGATGTCAATCCATTCTTTGCATCCGCTCAGGCCGCCGTGAAGAGTGGGCTTGAGAACGATGCCTCCAGGGCGGATGTACTGGAGGAGATCAAACTTTGCTTTCACAGAATGGCATCCGATGAGTTCTTCGTCGAGAGCGATGGGGATGGGGGATTTGGCGGCGAGGCTGGCCATGTCGGCGTGTTGCCCAGAACGGATAGGTTGTTCGATGGAGTGGATGCCGTGCTCGGCGAGGCGGTTGAGTTTATCCAGTGCTTCGCAGGGATGGAAGGCACCGTTGGCGTCAAGGCGGATCTCGATGTCTGATGGGGAGAAGGCGGTTCTGATATGTTTTAACAAGCGGAGTTCGTCATCGAAGCCGATTGCTCCTATTTTCAGCTTTATGCAGCGATAGCCGCCTGCAAGTTTGGCTTCGATTTGCTTAAGCATCCCGGCATAATCGTCCATCCATATTAGTCCATTGATGGGAATGCCTTCTTCGCCACGGGAGAAAGGAGTATCCCAGAGGGCGTATGAACCTATCTCGAAATGGCGGAAGGCTGTTTCCATGCCGAAGAGGATAGAAGGGTAGGGGAGGAGGGCTTCTCTGTCGATGCAGCCTTCCTCTTCAACTTTCCGGCAGAAGCGAGATAGCAGTTGCCCATAGTCTGGGCAATAATCGCAGCTTAATTGCGGCAAGGGGGAGCACTCGCCTACTCCGATGTGGCAGTCGGAATCGGAGTCGGCAGAAGAGACTACTACATGCCAAACGTCGCGGGTTACGTATGTCCCTCGCGACGTTCTCGCCTGGTGGCGAAATTTGAGTTGTGAATGAAAGGTGGATACTCTTAGAGGGGGCACCTTTTCAGGGGAATTTGGGATATTGCTTGAAGTCAGGCTCTCGCTTTTCAAGGAACGCCTGCTTGCCTTCCTGGGCTTCTTCGGTGAGGTAGTATAATAAGGTTGCGTCGCCGGCGAGGGCTTGTATGCCGGCTTGGCCATCCAGCTCGGCGTTTAGTCCGGCTTTAATCATGCGAAGAGCAAGAGGACTGTGCATCATCATGGCTTCTGCCCATGCGACGGTTTCGTTTTCGAGCTTGTCAAATGGGACAACTTTGTTGACCAAACCCATGTCTAACGCTTCCTGCGCATTGTACTGACGACAGAGAAACCATATTTCGCGTGCTTTTTTCTGGCCTACTATACGCGCAAGGTAGGAAGCGCCGAAGCCGGCATCGAAACTGCCTACACGTGGGCCGGTTTGACCGAAGATGGCGTTGTCGGAGGCTATCGTAAGGTCGCAAACAACGTGGAGGACATGTCCACCACCGATGGCATAACCGTTGACCATAGCAATGACAGGCTTGGGGAGTGTGCGTATTTGCCGTTGAACGTCAAGGATATTCAGGCGTGGGATACCGTCTTTGCCGATGTAGCCGCCTTTGCCTTTTGCGTTTTGATCTCCTCCGGAACAGAAGGCTTTGTCGCCTGCTCCGGTCAGAATTACGATATTGATGTCGGGGTTTTCACGGCTAATGGTAAGCGCGTCGCTCATTTCGGCGGTTGTGTCGGGGGTAAAGGCGTTGCGGTAACGGGGGCGGTTGATGGTAATACGGGCTATCCCGTTATAGTAATCAAACAGTATTTCCTCGTATGCTTTTATGGTTTCCCAAACTCGTGCACTCATTCTTTTCCGGCTAGTTCGGGGTCGATCAGGATGCGTCCGCAGTATTCGCAGACGATGACTTTCTTGCGAAGCTTAATGTCCATTTGTTTCTGGGGAGGAATCTTGTTGAAACAGCCACCACAGGCATCGCGCTGAATATCTACAATGGCTAGACCGTTACGCGCTCCTTTGCGAATGCGCTTAAAGGCTGCAAGAAGGCGTGGTTCAATTGTCGCTTCAAGGTTCTTGGCTCTTTCTCGCAACCGCTCTTCTTCCTGCTTGGTTTCTGAAATTATTTCGTCAAGTTCGTTGCGTTTTTGGACAAGATCGTTCTTGCGTCCGGAAAGGGTTTCGGCAAGGTGGGATATTTCTATTCTTTTATAGGCTATATGCTCGTTATATTCACGTATTTTCTTTTCTGAAAATTCTATTTCCAAGCCTTGGTATTCAATTTCTTTTGAGAGATTATCGTACTCGCGATTGTTGCGGACATTGTCCAACTGTCCTTTATAGCGCTCGATGAGCGATTTGGATTCGGTTATGCGTGCTTTTTGAGCAACGACAGACCCTTCGTATTCTTTTATCTCGGATTGATAGTTCTGGAGGCGGGTTTCCAAGCCTGCAATCTCGTCTGCCAAGTCCTGAACTTCGAGCGGAAGCTCGCCGCGAAGCGTCTTGATTTTGTCTATCTCCGTCAACATGCTTTGGAGTTGATACAGGGCAGCGAGTTTCTCTTCAACGGTGAAATCTTTGTCTGATGATGTATTCTTTGTCATCTTATATATAATTTATTGGGTTTGAATTAATCGCATTTGAAAAATGCTGGGCAAATGTAGGGAATTTTTCGGATATGATCGCTTTGAAAAGGTCGGTTGTGACCACTTCGGATTCATAATGACCGATGACGGCAAGGATTATTTTCCCTTCAACATAGTAGTCGTTATAGCGGGCTTCGCCGGTAATAAATACGTCGGCTCCAACCGATATGGCATCGGGGATTAGGAACGCACCGCTTCCACCGCAGAGGGCAACTTTACGAATGTTTTTCTCTTCTGAAAACACAGATGTTTTAACGGATGGCACATTGAATAATGCTTTGACTCGGAGAAGGAATTGGCGGGCATTTTCTTCCTCCGGCAAACACCCGACAACGCCTGAACCGGCCGAGTTCCATGTGTTTGACAGCGCGTATAAATCGTATGCCGGCTCTTCATAAGGATGATTTTTGAAGAGGGCTTGGAGGACGGAGTTTTTGCAATGGGCGGGAAGGATTGTTTCTATTCGCGTTTCCTTTTCGATATGTATTTCTCCTTTCCGACCGCAGTAGGGATGAGTATTTTCTCCTGCGCGAAAACTGCCGGAGCCGTCAATATTGAAGCTGCATAAATCGTAATTTCCAATATGTCCTGCGCCGGCTGAAAAAATAGCTTCGCGTACCTTTTCGGCATGGTTTTGGGGAACATATACGACCAGTTTTAATAGTCGATTTTTTTGCGGACTTAATATGCGTATGTCGTCAAGACCAAGCAGCCTGGCGAGGTGAAAATTTACGCCTCCAACGGCATTATCAAGATTGGTATGGGCGGAATAGATGACTATGTCGTGCTTGCAGGCTTTTATCAGGCAGCGTTCAATATACGTGGCGCCAGTGATGGATTTGAGGGGCTTAAATATTAATGGATGATGGGATATGACCAGATTGCACTTCCGCTCTATTGCTTCATCAAGAACGGCTTCCGTTATGTCCAGGCATAGGATGGCACCAGTGGCTTCAGCCTCGACATTGCCGATTTGCACGCCTGCATTGTCGAAATCTTCCTGAAGGGACAGCGGGGCAACGTCTTCTATTACTTTTATTATATCTCTGATTTTCATGGAACAAATATATGGCTTTTTCTCCGCCTCAAAATACTTTCTTGCAATGTTGTTCTTATATTATGAATAGTTATTAAAGAGTTTCGCTTTTACGAACAGCTTTCTTTGCTTCTTTTTGCCCTTAACCGTAGAAATTAATATCTGTGAATATTTCCACAGATATTACAGTTGATTTTTTAACACACTTAACATCCTTTTGCTAGTTTTATCCATGTATTTTTAGCAATAATATTGTTTTGTCTTATGGAAATAGAAGCTGTTAAATATATTGGAACGCATCCCGTTTGTTCCAGTCGAATAAAAATATTTCGCATTATCTTTCAAGTCGGATATTCAAATGAGTTCAGGCTATTAATTTTCTTCGCTATACTCTGCCTGTAAAATACATGGCCATTAAAACAAATCCTGCTTTAAATTTGGAGCAATACTAGATAAATAAAATTTCAAGTACTCACGTTTATACGCTTTCTCACTCATTTGAAAAGCTGGACTTTATCGACGAAAGTAATTCATACCAATCCAAACTTCTGCCGAAAAAATATTCGTGCCATAACATCGCAACTTTCTGATGAATTCCATACTTTCGACAATTTGCAGTCCTCCAATTAACTAAAGGAAACTAAATGAGCCGTTTTACCTTATCATAATGCTTCCCGATAACTCGTTTTGCCCTTTTTCATTCGTCAAATCTCCTTTTGTATCCTTCATTCCGCCTTTTGCAAGAATAGACAATGCAGACAAAAAATTGCAGTGAGGCTTTGTAATATGGCAAATGTCTCATGAAAATTTACGTGAAGTTTTTGTTGTTCAACAAATTGCTGATGCAAATCTGTATTGCTATTTTGTCGTACAACAAATAGATGATGCAAATTTGCATGGAGATTTTGCTATACAACAAATATGTAATGCAAATCTGCATGGAGATTTTGTTATATAATAAATATATGATGCAAAATTGCATGGAGATTTTGTTATATAACAAATATGTGGTGCAAAATTGCATGGAGATTTTGTTGTACAATAAATAGGCAATGCAAATTTGCATGAAGGTTTTGTCGTATAACAAATAGGCGGCGTAAATCTACATGGAGATTTTGCTATATAACAAATAGGCGATGCAAATCTGCATGGAGATTTTGTTGTATAACAAATAGATGATGCAAAATTGCGAGCGTATTTTTGGGAAGTGCAAAATAGATATTCAGTTGTAGGAAAGGGATACAAGTATTTATAAAAGGTGAAATTCGCTACCGTGAGCGGGTGGAATGAGACTATCGCTCAAATGTTCCGGCGGTGGAGAGGATTCTGTCAGAGCGTTTTTTGTCATGTTTATTCCGCGATGGAGTTTTACTTCTTCAACGCTTCCGCTTTGGGAACGGCGATTTTATGGCTTTGCAAGATTAAATGACAGCGGGAGGATTATGGCTTTTTCAATCGTGATATTGGAGTGTTTTTATCGGGAGGGCAAAAAATATAGATGGATTTATCGGAGGACGTTAATGTGGAGAAATGGGATTGGTTGCAAAAAGCGGGTGCTGTGTCTGCTGCACGGATTTCAAATTATGTATGGACGGCGAAGTGGATGGAGTGGGATGCGGTCTTTTCGGTCAGGCGCTCGGTTGGTGTTTTGTGGAGATTGATTGCGCCGGCTTTACGGCATCTATTCATATATTATATGTGCATGAGTGAAGCGCTGCCGCTCTCGAACAACGGAGGATGACTTGCCAACGATATAATGCCGGGCTTCCATGCCGGAGTTTTTTTTGTCGTTAAGCAGGGATGGTTGTCGGGCGGACAGGGCATTCTTCTCTTTATATATGTATCAAGCTAATTAAGCTTGCTGTGTTTTATGCTATATGCAAAGTAAACGATGAAGCCTACGACTGTCCAGCCGATAAGGCGAATCCATGTTATCCACGGGAGCGAGACCATCTGAATAATACATATCAATGCACCGAGAATGGGGATGACTGGTACAAACGGAACCTTGAACGGGCGGCGCAAGTCCGGGCGTGTCTTGCGCAAAATGACGACGCAGATACAAACAATCGCGAATGCCAGCAACGTTCCGATGGACACCAGTTCATTTAACACCTGCAACGGAAGCAGACCGGCTACGAGCGATGTGGCGATGCAGGAGAGGAGGGTCGCATTACGCGGAACACCGCGGTCGGCGTCTATCTTTGAAAATATGCCGGGCAACAGGCCGTCTTTTGCTATCGAATAATATATGCGAGACTGGCCTAGCATCATCACGAGTATGACGGAGCTGAGGCCTGCAATGGCGCCGAGCTTGATGAAGGGGCTGAGCCAGTATAATGTTGCGGCTTTGTCTATCGCTACACCGATTGGGGCTTCAACATCCAGCTCTTTATAGTTCACAATTCCGGTGAGGACAGCTGTTACAAGGATGTATAAAAGGGCGCAGATGATGAGGGAAATCAGAATCCCGCGAGGAACATCACGCTGTGGGTTGCGCGTCTCCTGCGCTGCCGTGGAGAGAGCGTCGAAACCCAAGTAGGCGAAAAAGACCAAGGCGGCACCGCGGAATATCCCGCTCCAGCCAAACTGGCCGAATGTGCCGGTATTGGGCGGTATGTAAGGCGTCCAGTTTGAGCGGAGATCGAAATCGGGGGCGAGGATAACCGTCATGCCAAAGACGACGAAGAGAATGATTACACAGAGTTTTATGCCTACGATGATGTTGTTAATCATCGCCGATTGTCTGATGCCGCCCAAGAGAAGGGCGGAGAGGAAGAAGACGATGAGCACGGCCGGAAGGTTGATGATGCTGCCGCTGAACTTCCATGCGCCGTCTGCATCGCTAAAGGTCGATTGAGCGATTTGAACCGGAAGGTGTATATCCCAACCGTGGAGAAGGTTCAGCATATAGCCAGACCAGGCTGACGCAACAGCAGAACAGGCAAACAAATATTCAAGAATGAGCGTCCAGCCGATAAACCATGCAAGAAACTCACCCATCGTCGTATAACAATAGGAATATACGCTGCCGGAAACGGGTATCATCGCCGAAAACTCGGAATAGCACAACCCGGCCAATATGCAGCCAACTGCGGATATGGCAAAGGAGATGGTTAACGCCGGACCGGCACAGGTCGCTGCTGTCTTGCCGGTGATTACGAATATGCCGGCTCCTACAATCGCGCCTATGCCGAGAGCTACAAGGTGCCAGGCGGTCAAGTTGCGCTTCAGCCCGCCGGATGACTCGGAGAGCATACTGCCGATTTCTTTCTTTCTGAAAAGTTTTTCTATCATATGCTTTATAAAAAGGGGGACTGCCCGGTTGTTGGCTAATCCCCCATTAATTTATGTGTTAACCCTGCACTGAATATGCTAATATACGTATTCAGCTGCTGCAAGGTAGTCGTAGCTCTGCTGGACACTTTCAACGGGATTGTTGTTTGTATATTCCTCGACTTCGACGAACCAGTCTTTTATGTTGTTGGCTTTCATCTGCTCGAAAATTGGCTGGAAGTTTATCTCTTTACTTGCGCCTATTTCTTTTGCGTCTTTAATATGGATAGCTTTGAATTGACCGGGACGTTCGGCGAGGTATTTTACAGGATCTGCGCCACCTTTGATACACCAGAATACATCCAGCTCGAAGGTTACGTGGTTTTTGCTCACGTTATCGAGCATTAAATCATAAATCGGCTGTCCGTCTATGGTTTTAAACTCATGGGCATGGTTGTGATAGCCGAAGGATATGCTGGCGGCGGCTGTCTTCTGACCAACGCTGCTGAAATAGTCGCAGTATTGCTTTAATGTATCCAGCGGCGTATTTTCATTTACGTCCAGCCAGGGCTGAATTAAATATTTTAATCCGACAGTGTTATGGGCGTCGATAGCCTTGTCCCACCATTGGAAGGCTTCTGCTTCCGTTTCTTTCGTGTAAGTCGTCGAAACGTGAGCGCTCGTGCATCTTAGGCCATTATCGTCAAGGAGTTTCTTGAATGAGGCTGGGGACATACCGTAAATCTGACCGTCATTATAACTTGCCAACTCAACGTTTGTGTAGCCCATCTTGGCGACCGCCTCCAACACCTTTTCGATGCCTTCGTCTTTTACCATTTCCCGAAGGCTGTACAGTTGGAGGCCGATGTTTTTTTTTACTGCTGCTGCCTTACCTCCTCCGCATGATGTGAAAATCTGGGGTAACGCTAATCCGCCGGCGAGTGCGGCGGCTGCTTGTCTGAGAAATTCTCTTCTGGTTTGCATTTTTTATTATTTTATCGTGGTTTATAATGTTCGCAAATATAAAACTTTTTTTCTCTCCTGACGGAAAAAAAGCTATTTTTGGGCTTGGAAAAATTATTTAATATCTAATCAATATATTTCATGAATAAACTATCTGCTTTAGTTTTTGCCGGAGCGCTTGTCGCGGGCGCTTTATTAATGTTTTCCTGCTCCGGCTCAGGAAATAAGATCGTATTTGAAGGATATGATGGTAATTGGACGGCAACAGGCAATGTGGAGGCCGACAATACAGTCATTACGCTTAAAGGCAAGGAGGCAACAGCTATCCTCAATAAAAAATTCAAGAATTTCCATGCTGAAATCGTCTTGCAAACAGTCAAGGGCGGAAAAGGCTTCTTTTGCTTCCATACCGATCAGCTTCTCAAAAAGGGCTATCGTGTTGCTATTAATAATGACAGGGATGACCCCGTATGGTGGAAAATGAGCGGCAGCATACTCGCCGTTCGCAACCTGACCAAAAGCTTTGTCAGGGACGAGCAATGGTTCACTTTGGGAGTCAGCGTGGAGGAAAACCTGATTTCAGTCAGCATCGACGGAAATCTCGTGGCTGAATACGCTGAACCGACGGAAACGTTCAGAACTCCAGCCAATAAAGAGCAACTGCTCGCAGATGGATTACTGGCTTTCACCAGCTCAGACGAAGGGGAAATACGAATCAAATCGGTTACAGTCAAAAAACTTGACCGTACACAGGCGCAGACAACTGATGTTGATGAAAACCAGGATGATATTCTTAAACTGCACCAGGAAGATTTCCCAGTCCTCGACTATCACGTCCATCTCAAGGGAGGACTAACCAAGGAGGAAGCAGCAGCACTCTCCCGAAAAACAGGAATAAACTATGCCCTCGCACCTAATTGCGGAATTGGATTCCCGATTACAAATGACGGCGAAGTCCTCACATTCCTAGACACAATGCGCACACAGCCTTTCATCCTTGCAATGCAGGCCGAGGGAAGGGAATGGATCGAAACATTCTCGAAAAGCGTAAGGGACGAATTTGATTATGTCTTTACCGACGCTCTAACCTTCTCCGACAATAAAGGACGCCGAACGAGGCTCTGGATTCCGGAAGAAACATGGATCGACGAAGAAGAAATGTACATGGACATCATTGTTGACAGAATCTGCATGGTGCTAAACGAACCAATGGATATTTATGTAAACCCATGCTTCCTGCCAGACCAAATGGTAGGACGATACGACCAGTTCTGGACAGAAGAACGAATGAACAAATTCGTTAACGCACTTGCCAAAAGCGGGAAGGCGCTAGAAATAAACAATCGGTACAGAATCCCAAACAAGGCCATCATCATGAAAGCAAAAGAAGCAGGAGTAAAATTTACTTTCGGCACGAATAATGCCGCAGCAGAACTCGGACTAATGGAATATGCAATACAAATGAAAAATGAATGTGGAATAACTGCAACAGATATGTATAAACCCAAAATAAAAATTTAATACATCATTATATTATATGAGAAGCATCTTATTTATCATCATCGCTGCATCTTTAATAACCGCAGCAACGCAAACGGCACAGGCACAACAACAAATTTCCGTCGGAGTAAAAGCAGGACTGAATCTGACCGGCATGAGAATGAACGAAAACACACAGGACGCATTGGGAGACTCAAAAGTCGGAGCAGGCTTTAATGTCGGATTAACCCTGGACATCCCCCTCACAACAGACATCGTCCTGCAAACAGGAGCCGAACTCTCCTACAAAAACGCTAAAAGCGTCAAATATGCCGCACAGCAATTCTCAATCCTCGGAGTAATCATCCCAGCAAACGAAAATCTGACCATAAATATGACACCACTCTTCGTCCAGCTGCCTTTTTACTTCGCATACAAAATCGCAATCGACAAAGACATCTGGTTCATGCCGCGCATCGGGCCATATTTCGCTTACGGAATCTCCGGAAAACTCAAACCCAGAGCACAAATCGCAATGGCGAACTTCGACATCAGCGCAGGCTTGCCCAGCGCCGATTTATATGGCCCAAAACCGATGATGAAAAACATCGACTTCGGACTGGGACTCGGCATCGGCATCGAATACTCGCGATACAAAATCTTCGCAGGATACGAAGCAGGCCTGGCAAACCTCGCATCAAAAAACTTCAAGGCCTACATGGACATGCTGACAGAAGATGACTTTTCACTAAAAACCGGAAATCTTTACATCTCACTCGCATTTGGATTCTGACGTGTTTTTAAAGTTTTCAGCTATCAGTTTTTCGTTTGCAGGTGACAACAGCGAAATGAAAAACAATAGCTGAAAACTTTAAAACAATTTCACTCCCTGATTTTCCGCACACCAACCAATTTGTCATACCTAACGCCAAAGGGGCGGAAGTAAACAAATATGTCGTATTCATTACTCGTTTGGTAAAAACTGCCCTCAACAGGGAACGATTCGCCTGCACTCTGCCCAAGAGCTAAAAAAACGTAGGAATAATTATAATGACCCTGCTTCAGAAGAACGTATTTCTCGTACTGCCCGGAAGAGGAATTGTATGTCAGCCGACTTCTCTCATCCAACATGTTATTGAACGCATCGCCCAGCAAATGAAGCGTGCCGCCGGGCAATTCGGACATCTTCAACGAAAAATGTACAAAGCAATAGTCAGCTTCACGATCCGCTTCGGAGCAGTTCCGACAGCGTATATAGTAGCGCCCGTCGTGGTCTTCATCATAACGATGTACCTGACCACGACGAGGCATGTCAGACTGCAACGTTACATGGTAGAAGGGATTGAAAAAACGAATGTTTTCCACGCCAATCCCATTATACATATTACTCAAAAACTCGAAGCGGCGATATTCGTTGCCGGCCTCGAAAATTAACTTGCGATTCCGCTCATACACAAGCCTGTCGCGCAATATCGACGTCGGATTCAATCCAGATACGGCATTATCCTTCCTGCCATTTTGATATACAAAAACCTTTAACTCCGTCTGAGGATTCTGAACGGCAAGATTGCGAAGCAATATGCTGAAATCTACTTGCTGGCGCCCTTGATTATAATCAAGCAACGTGTTGCCGCTCACACCGCCATCAATAACAACCTGCGACTCAACGACAGAAAAGCAAGCCGTCAGGAGCGTATGCGCAGGCTCGCCTTCCGGATATATGCGAACAACATAATTCCCGGAAATCTTTAACCTTACATCGTCATTAGGCATCTCCAAACGGTAATTTGTATATTCAACCGTAGTATTTGTCGAGCCGGCAAAATCATTTATCGTTAATCCGGGCATCCCATCCATGTACTCCATCTGCGACAAGGCGGACAAGCGCCAATCCGCATCGCAATATTCAACGGCATACGCAAAGCGCTTATAATCATGACCGAAAGCATCGAAAGATATTTCAACCTTCTCACCGCCGTTCATCTCAATAACGGGCATCAAACACGGCTCGCCACCAATACGCATCTGCAACGACTTCAACTGCTCATCATATACCGCCGTCTTTCGTATTTCCTGAGAATAGAGAACCGAAAAATGAGAATTGAAAAACAAAATAAGGAAAATGATAAGGGCAAGTACGCCAGGGTAGGGGATTTGCCAGGAAAAAAGTCTTTGCATAACTGCGCATCCATGTTTTTTTTCAGGAAAAAACATGTTTTCTTGCTTCTGCAACATGTTTTTCTCACGATTGAACATGTTTTTCTGGCTCCGCAACATGTTTTTCTCGCGATTGAACATGTTTTTTTGGCAATTAAACCGTTTTTGCTGTGTAGAGAACATGCGTAATCGGTAAAAAAACATGTTCAGGAGGGAAAAAAACATGTTGTAGCGACAGAAAAACATGTTCAATTGCGAAGAAAACATGTTGCAGCGGCAAAAAAACATGTTCAGGAGCCAGGAAAACATGTTGCAGCGACAGAAATACATGTTGTAACAGTAAAAAAACATGTTTAATTGCCGGAAAAACATGTTTTTTTGATAGCGCAAGAAGTTAAACAGGCAAGAAAACATCTTGATTTTCAAGCTCTTCAAGATACTTATCCAGAAACAGCGCATTGTTTTACCTTCGTCAATGTAACCACTTGGTTCATTTATGCAGAATTGTTGAAAAAGGCAGTGGATTTGGCGAGAAATTAAATTAAACTTCCAGGAATATGACTTTAATTTACTTATAAGAATGTATATTTCCTGCATAAATATGTCGAAAAGCTGGGACAAATAGCAGGCTGGTCCCAAGACTGTCTTTAAATTACTCATGATTTCATTTACTTTTTTTATTTCGTTATTCTTTTTACAAATGCAGAAGTTAATCTGATGATTAAGCCGGTCTATTTATTCGCCAGGACGGCAGAATTGTTCCTTCGCCATATTGTTTTTGTTTAGCGCCATATTAAATTTGCACATATAAAAAAAGTTACATGGGGCGAAGGCGATAAAACGCATATCAAACACAAGGCGGCAGTAATGCGGCAAGACGTAGCGGGAGCGGGGCGTAACGGACAGGGAAGAAGCTTTGTTAACAAGTGGAGATTCGACATTTCTAGTCATTTATTTGATTTATCTATTAAGTTATCAACAATTGTTTTCACGGAATAAATTAATGATTATTTTTGCGCTAAAATTAAAAAAAAGATACTTCATTGCATCATGACACAAGTGATCAAAATTAAGCGAGGTTTAGATATTCATCTGAAAGGAAAAGCTTCTAATGTAATGCTCGAAGGCAAACAGAGCGAAACATTCGCAGTTACGCCCTCCAACTATCAGGGCATTTCTCCGAAAGTCATCGTCAAGCCAGGCGATAAAGTGGGAGCAGGCTCGGCGGTAATGATTGATAAAAACCGTCAACAAATAAAATTCGCCGCTCCAGTAAGTGGCGAGATAATTGCCGTAAACAGAGGAGAAAAACGAAAACTTCTTAACATAGTTATTAAGCCGGACGCAGCTAACGAATATGTTAACTTCGGACAGAAAAATGTTTCTACCATCTCTTCACATGAAGTGCGCGACGCAATTCTCGAAGCAGGATTGTGGCCGGTCATTCGCCAGCGACCATACGACGTTGTGGCCGCTCCCGACACGGTTCCACGGGATATTTTCCTGTCAGCTTTTTACTCTGCTCCACTTGCACCGGATTTCTTATACATATTAAGAGGTCGCGAAACTGATTTTCGCACAGGTTTGGAAGCTTTGGCAAAGCTAACAGAAGGAAAAGTCTATGCAGGAATACGTAAAGGCTTTACATTTGACGCACCTGAAAACGTTGAACTTGTTGAAGTCGAAGGCCCTCATCCGGCAGCCAATGCGAGCGTTTTGATAAACCATATTAAGCCTGTAAATAAGGGAGAAACCGTATGGACGGTCAATCCGGAAGACGTTATAACAATAGGCGCACTGTTTAATAAAGGTATAGTCGATTTTACGAGACTGATTGCAATAACCGGATCGGAAACAACCGAGAGGGGATATATAAAAACTCATGCAGGATGCACGATTCGCAGCTTGGTAGAGGGAAAAGTACTGGACGGACGGGAGAAAATCCGAATCATCAGCGGTAATGTTCTTACAGGAACGAAAGTCGGAAAGGATGATTATCTCGGCGCTTACGATTCGCAAATAACCATCATCCCCGAAGGCGACAATACGCATGATTTCCTGGGATGGGCAATGCCAGGACTGAACAAATTCAGCATCAGCAGAACCTTTCTCGCGTGGATTCTTGGAAAAAGTAAAGAATATGTGATTGATGCGCGTATTAGAGGGGGACGAAGGGCAATGATAATGTCAAACGAATATGATAAAGTATTCCCTTTTGATATTTATCCCGAATTTTTACTCAAAGCCATCATCGCTTTCGATATAGACAAGATGGAAAATCTTGGCATATACGAAGTTGCGCCGGAGGATTTTGCTCTGTGCGAATTTGTCGATACATCTAAAATTGAGCTTCAGCGCATCGTTCGCGACGGGTTGAACCTTCTCTATAAAGAAATGAATTAATAACACGTTTAATTGATATAAAACATTGAAAGCGTTAAGGAAATACCTTGATAAAATTAAGCCCCACTTTGAGGAAGGGGGGAAATTCGGGATGTTCCGTTCGGTTTTCGAGGGTTTTGAAACCTTCCTCTTCGTACCGAACGAAACAGCCAAGTCGGGCGTTCATATACACGACAATATGGATGCAAAACGAACAATGACGGCAGTTATCATCGCGCTTGTTCCGGCTCTGCTCTTCGGAATGTTTAATACGGGCTATCAGCATTACCTGGCAATCGGGACGGAGGCTGGATTTTGCGAGATGTTCTTGTTCGGTTTCCTCGCTGTGGCGCCGATTATCATCGTTTCTTACATCGTAGGCCTTGGAATTGAGTTCATTGTCGCGCAATGGAAGAAGGAGGAGATTCAGGAGGGATTCCTTGTCTCAGGCATATTGATTCCGCTCATCGTTCCGGTTGATACGCCGCTGTGGATGATTGCAGTCGCAACTGCTTTTGCGGTGATTTTCGCAAAGGAAGTGTTCGGAGGAACAGGATATAATATCTTTAATGTGGCGCTGGTAACACGCGCTTTTTTATTTTTCTCTTATCCGGCCTGCATGTCGGGCGACCAGGTGTTTGTACGTACCGGCACAACGTTTGGTCTTGGCGGCGGCAGGATCGTTGACGGCTTTTCCGGCGCTACGCCTCTCGGACAAATAAACGTGGCTCCGTCCGACGGGTCGTTCCAGGCCATGAACTCGTTGGGACATCCGCTAAGTCTTTGGGATATGTTTCTCGGTCTGATTCCGGGTTCGATTGGCGAGACTTCCACACTGGCCATACTGATCGGCGCAGTGATTCTCCTCTTTACGGGTGTAGCGAGCTGGAAGACGATGATTTCCGTCTTTGTGGGAGGCATAGCGGCGGCGTTGCTGTTCAACCTGGTGGGGACAACTGCTGTTATGCAGGCTTCGCCATGGGAACATATCTGTTTGGGCGGCTTTGCTTTCGGAGCGGTTTTCATGGCAACAGATCCGGTAACGTCTGCACGCACGGAAAAAGGCAAATACATCTTCGGACTTTTGGTCGGAATGTTGGCTATCGCTATCCGTGCTCTGAATCCTGGCTATCCAGAAGGGATGATGTTGGCGATTCTGCTGATGAACATCTTCGCACCGCTGATTGATTACTACGTCGTGCAAAGAAATATATTGCGGCGTATGAAGCGAGCCGGGAATTATAAGCTTTAACATAAATGATTATGAATAGAGACAGTAATACTTATACAATAATATATGCTTCGGTAATGGTAGTCGCCGTTGCCGTTGTTCTAGCCTTCACTTCGCAGTCGCTGAAGAGCTTTCAGAAAGAAAATGAAGAAAATGATAAGCGTCAGCAGATTCTGCGCTCGATTAATGTAAGAGTTACGGCTAAAGAGGCCAAGCAAAAATACAACGAGTTGATAAAGGATGCTTTTTTTGTCGATGCACAGGGGCATAAAACGGATGGTGATGCTTTTGCGGAGGATGTTGCAAAGGCTTTTGAACGAAATGTTTATCCGGTTTTCATAGCAGGCATCGACGGGCAGACAAAATATATAATGGCACTCAGCGGAGCAGGTCTTTGGGGACCACTTTGGGGGTATATTTCGGTAAACGAAGACAGAAATACCGTCTTTGGCGCAGATTTCGGACATGCAGGAGAAACGCCTGGGCTTGGAGCCGAGATTGTAAACACTTCTTTCAGTGACCAATTTGCAGGCAAACACATATTCATTAATAATGAATTTAAGTCAATTGCGATTGTAAAGCCAGGCAAGTCAACAACAGAGCAAGATTACGTTGACGGTATTTCTGGCGGCACAATAACAAGCAAAGGGGTAAGCATGATGCTGGAGAACAGCCTTCGAGAATATGAGAAATTTCTAACCGATACTAATTGATTTAAAGATGGGATTTTTATCTAGTAAAAATAAAAGCATTTTGGCCGGCCCGTTAAGCAAAAATAATCCGGTTATCATTCAGATGCTTGGAATTTGCTCGGCGTTGGCGGTAACGTCTAAGTTGGAACCTTCTATTGTTATGGCTGCTTCCGTTACCATCGTCGTGGCTTTTGCCAACGTCATCATTTCATTGCTACGCAACACAATTCCGAACCGCATACGTATTATTGTTCAGCTAGTCGTCGTGGCGGCTTTGGTGACTATCGTGAGTGAAGTATTGAAAGCTTTTGCATACGACGTTAATAAGCAGCTGTCTGTCTTCGTCGGGTTGATCATTACTAATTGTATCCTGATGGGGCGTCTGGAGGCTTTTGCTTTGGGCAACGGCCCGTGGGCGTCGTTCCTTGACGGCATTGGGAATGGCTTGGGTTATGGCATAATATTGATCATTATTGGTTTCTTCCGCGAATTGTTCGGTTCAGGGACTTTGCTCGGTTATCAGGTGATTCCCAAAATCTGTTATGACTTGGGTTACGTCAATAACGGCCTAATGATTTTACCGCCAATGGCATTAATTGTCGTGTCGATTATCATCTGGGTGCATCGTTCGCGGAATAAGGAACTTCAGGAGAAATAAAACAGTTAAAAGAAAGGAAGAAAACAATGGAAGAATTATTGAGTACGCTGGTGCGTTCGATCTTTGTAGATAATATGATCTTCGCCTATTATTTAGGCATGTGTTCCTACTTAGCTGTTTCAAAAAATGTAAACACGGCATTGGGATTAGGCATTGCTGTAACTTTCATTCTTACATGCACGTTGCCGATTAATTATCTGCTTGAGAATTATGTGTTGAAAGAAGGTGCGCTTGGCTGGTTAGGGACACAGTTTGAAAGTGTCAATTTGAGTTTCCTCTCGTTACTCATATTTATTGCCATCATTGCCTCCTTTACACAGCTGGTGGAAATGGTGGTTGAGCGCTTTGCGCCGGCCTTATATTCGTCGCTAGGAATATTCCTACCGTTGATAGCGGTAAATTGTGCTATTCTTGGCGGTTCGCTCTTTATGCAGCAAAAAGCATTTGCGAATGTAGGTGTTGCAACGGTTTACGGATTCGGTTCCGGCATAGGCTGGTTGCTGGCAATAGTCGGGATGGCTGCCGTTCGAGAGAAATTGGCTTACTCCAATATTCCCAAACCGTTGCGCGGACTTGGGATTACATTTATTATAACCGGCCTGATGGGAATCGGATTCATGTGCTTCTCCGGCCTCAAGATTTAATTACTAACTATTAACAATAGACGAAAAGATGATTATATTAATGTCGGGAGGTCTTACTATTGTAGCGGGGACCATCGCTTTCTTGCTAATAACACTCATTCTGGTTGGAGCCTTGCTATTCGCTAAAGCCAAATTAATCCCTTCGGGAAATGTAAAAATGATAGTGAATGGTGAAAAGCACTTCACCGTACCACTCGGAGGTACTGTTCTTTCAACGCTGCAAAGTAATGGCATTTTTCTCTCTTCAGCTTGCGGCGGAAGCGGCAGTTGCGGACAATGCCGATGCCAGATACAGGAAGGCGGCGGAAATATTCTGCCAACCGAAGTCGGATTTTTCACCCGTAAGCAAATTAAGGATAATTGGCGCCTTGGATGCCAAACGAAAATCAAAGAAAACATAAACATCCGTGTCCCTGAATCTGTATTCGGCGTGAAGGAATGGGAATGTACAGTCGTATCAAACCGCAACGTGGCCTCCTTTATTAAAGAATTTACAGTCAAATTACCCGAAGGCGAAACGATGAATTTCCAACCAGGAAGCTATTCGCAGATTAGTATTCCAAAATTCACGATGGATTACAAGAATATCGACGTTGACGAACGCTTCCGCGACGAATGGAGCAAATTCAAAATGTGGGATTTGAGTTGCATGAACGACGAAGAAACAATCCGTGCTTACTCAATGGCGAACTATCCAGCCGAAGGTAATATCATAACTCTCAATGTCCGTATTGCTACCCCTCCTTTCGATCGTTCTTCCGGCACGTGGAAAGTTGGCATAAAACCTGGCATTGCTTCATCCTTTATCTTCACGTTGAAGGCAGGTGATAAAGTAAAAATGTCCGGCCCTTACGGTGATTTTCATATTCTGAATACTAAGAGAGAGATGTTATACATAGGGGGAGGAGCTGGAATGGCACCGCTTCGTGCTCATCTCCTTCATTTGTTTAATACGCTCAAGACTACCGATCGGATAGTTTCATATTGGTATGGCGCCCGTTCGACGGCGGAGATATTCTATGAGGAGGATTTTCGCGCGATCGAAAAGAACTATCCTAATTTCAAATTTCATATCGCCCTATCCGAACCTCGAACGGAAGATAATTGGACGGGGCATGTTGGCTTCATACACCAAGTGATTCACGATAATTATCTCAAGAACCACGAAGCTCCAGAAGATATTGAATACTACATGTGCGGCCCAGGCCCCATGTCGAACGCAGTAAAAAAAATGTTGGACAATCTAGGCGTCCCACTTGAAATGTTATTGTTTGACGACTTCGGCGCATAAATCCTTTCAGTACTAAAAAACAAAGAAGCTCCTGCCTGCATTATTTCCGGTTGGAGCTTCTTTTACGTCATTATCCTCTAATGCTATTTCAATATTTATGATAAAAAAACTTATTCTGGGCGATAATATCAAAATACACGAGTACTAGAAAACAAAACGATCATTTTAATCTATCTTACTTTATCGTTTTTCATCCCTTAGTAATCAATGCTACCATGCCACCTTCAATCAAAAAGATTCTCATTATAATTGCCCACCTTCTTGGCTGGACAATCTTTTTCCACATCATCAGGGGGCCGAAAAACCCAAATTTCTTCAACTGGCTATTAATGGTTAGCTATATCTTTCTACTCACATATTTCTATTTTAACAACAATCTCTTCGTGCCGAGATTCCTCTCCCGAAAACGAATAGTTCTCTTCATCGGCATAACAATCGGTGCCTATATACTTTTCTGCTTTCTTCTCCCATGGCTGTTCAGGCATTATTTCTTAATGGGACCGCACCACCATATGCCGCCTCAAAGGCGACCACCGGACTTCCCACAAATGGAAGAACGCAAACTAGACATGTTTGAATTAACCAGGCGATTCGGATTCTATTCACGATCAAGCCAATTTCTAATAGTCTTTATCATTAGCACTGGACTAAAAGCCGTTGCACAATGGTACGCAGAAAAACAACGATTACAAGAACTTGAAAACTCAATGGTTCAAGCAGAACTTTCTTTTCTTAAATCACAAATCCATCCACATTTCCTATTCAATAGCCTAAATAGCATCTACTACCTTGCGCTCAGCAAAGACGACAAAGCTCCGGAAGCGATACTCTCGCTCTCCGACTTTCTGCGTTTCGTGACAACCGAAAGCGACCAAAGTCGTATCCCTCTACAAAAAGAAATCAGAATGTTGGAAGAATACATACACCTGCAAAGTTTGAGAGCCTCCGAAAAATTTGAACTCAAACTCCATATACACGGAAACATGAGCGATTATACAATTATGCCGCTGACTTTCATCCCTTTCGTTGAGAATGCTTTCAAGTACGGAATTAGCGCACATATAGACTGCTTTATACATATTTGCATAAAAATAGACAACAACATGCTGGCATTTACTTGCGATAACTCCATCTTCGCCATCGCCAAGGACAGGAACTACTCCGCCGGCATCGGCCTTGCCAACATCAGCAAGAGACTTGAACTAGCCTATCCCAAACAATATTCGCTTGCAATCACTACTGACCGATTGGCCTTTCACATAAAGCTTAATATACAACTTACTCCGCAATGAACTGTATCGCAATCGACGACGAACCACTCGCACTCAAACTTCTTGAGCGCTACTGCAATCAAGCGACAAACATCCAACTACTCGGCACATTCGCCGACCCGCTAGAAGGCATATTAAACATTAGAAAAATGCAGCCTGACTTAATCTTCCTCGACATCCGAATGCCAGACATTTCCGGAATTGACATAGTACAATCAATTAAACAAAAAACATTCGTCATATTCACAACCGCACATAAAGAATACGCCGTTGAAGGCTTTGAACTAGATGTCGTCGATTACCTACTCAAACCTTTCAGCTTCGACCGATTCCTTAAAGCATGCACAAAAGCAGAACAACGAATGCTAAGCACCTCCCCAAACTACAAAACAGTTGCGAGACAACAAACAGAAGACGTAACTATTTCCTTTAAATACAATTATCAGAATATACGATTGTCTATCCAAAGCATCTTGTATATCGAAGCGTTTGATAATTATATTAAAATAGCAACCACAGACAAAATCTACATGCCGATAATGACCATGAAAAACATCCAAAAACTGCTACCCGCAGAATTTATCCGAATCCACAAATCCTTCATCGTCTCCACCGATAAAATCAAATCTTTCAACTACGAACATGTCATCATCTCCGAGAAGAAGAAAATCCCTATCGGCAGAAGCTATCGCAAAGAATTTCAATCCAAAATGAATGTTCTCAAAGAAAAGTAAGAATATGCAGCAAAATATACCTGATATATAAACACAAAGACACAAAATTTGAGTTAATTAATTAACTGTTTATTTCAGGTTGGAATATAGATAAAGTTCCCGCAGCTTTACATAGTTACTCACGTTAATGCCTGCCAAAGATTTTCTTTAGGTGGTTCGGCAGCAATAATGATTGGACTTTTTAAGACTGGATGGATGAACTCCAGACGACAGGCATGGAGGCTTATACCACCATTGGGATTAGAACGATCAAATCCGTATTTAAGGTCGCCTTTTATAGGGCATCCTATTTTGCTTAGCTGGACACGTATTTGGTGGTGCCTACCGGTTTTGAGGTCTATTTCCAATAAGGTGTAATTGTTGCTGTGGGAAATTATTTTGTAATGGAGGATGGCTTTTTGTGCACCGTTTTTTTCGGACGCATAGGCGTAGGATTTGTTTTGCTTTTCTTTACGTACGAGCCAATGAATAAGTTCATCCTCATCTTTTGGGGGTATTTCTCTCACAATTGCCCAGTATGTTTTCTTTACTTCACCTTGCCGGAAGAGTTCATTTAGGCGAATGAGAGCTTTTTCGGTTTTGGCAAAAAGAACCGCACCGCTAACGGGACGGTCAATGCGGTGCGGTACGCCCAAGAATACATTTCCTGGCTTTTGATATTTTTCTTTCAACCATGCTTTTAGCATTTCTGCCAGAGGCGCATCGCCAGTTTTATCGCCTTGCACGATTTCATTGCAAGTTTTGTTGACAGCTATGAGATGGTTGTCTTCGTAGATAATTTCCATTCAGGTGTTCATCCCTCCACAGCAGTGGATAACTTGACCAGTAACGTAAGACGAGATGTCGGAGGCAAGGAAGACAGCGACGTTGGCTACATCTTCAGGTGTTCCGCCGCGACGAAGTGGTATTTGTTTAGCCCATTCGGCTTTTACTTCTTCAGATAGGGCAGCAGTCATGTCAGTGATGATAAATCCAGGGGCGATGGCGTTTGCGCGTATCCCGCGAGAACCTAATTCTTTGGCTATACTTTTTGCTAGTCCTATCATTCCGGCTTTGGATGCGGAGTAGTTGGCCTGTCCAGCATTCCCGGATACGCCAACGACAGAGGCCATGTTGATGATGCTACCGCTTTTTTGTTTCATCATGACTGGAGTTACGGCGTGAATGAAGTTAAAGGCGGATTTGAGATTGACGCCTATGACCATGTCCCATTGTTGCTCGGTCATACGCATCATCAAGCCATCGCGAGTGATTCCGGCATTGTTGACCAAGACGTCGATACGTCCGAAGTCTTTTAGTATTTCGGCTACTACGTTATGCGCTTCGTCGAAGTTGGCAGCATTGGAGGCGTAACCTTTAGCTTTTACACCGAAGGCTTCTATTTCAGCTTGGGTGGCAAGTCCTGCCTCGTCGATGGTTAAATCGGTGAAGGCTACGTCGGCTCCTTCTGATGCAAATTTGAGGGCGATGGCTTTTCCTATGCCACGGGCGGCTCCTGTTACAAGAGCTGTCTTTCTTTTAAGTAATTCCATATATATTAATGTATAATTATTATTTTGTCATTTAATCAGGCAGGCTCCTGCAGAATATCCGCCGCCGAAGACAGCAAGGGCGATGAGATCGCCTTCACGAAAACGCTGTTCGTTTTGTGCATAGACAAGGGCGGAGCTTACTGAGCCGGTATTTCCTAATTCTTCAATGTTATGCAGCATTTTTTCTTCAGGGAGCTTTAGTTGCCTGGCAACATTGGAGAGGATGCGCATGTTAGCTTGATGTCCAATGAAGTAGGTGAGATCTTCGAGTGAATATCCATTCTTTTCTAACAAGTAGAGGACATTTTTCGGCATATAGTTGCAGGCATGGATGAATACGTCCTTGCCTTCCGGCATCATTATGCCTTCGACGGCGGGACGGAGCTTTACGGCTTCAACGCTTTTGCCTATATGGCCAAGGCCTTCAGTATAAATGTCCACTATTTCGTGCTCGTTCGCCTGTACTCGTTCCCTGGACAGGAAGAAGGCTGCAGCTGCATCTCCCCAGAGATGCCCACTTTGAGGATCTGCCTCGTTTTGGTAGAGTGAATTGTTATCTGCGGAAAGGACAAGGGCTTTAGAGGCCTTTCCGAGGGCAAAATATCCTTCAACAATTTCCAGGGCATTGAGGAAGGACGAGCAGGCGGAGGAAATCATGAAGGCTTTCGCGTGCTCGATTTGATATTCCTTTTGAACTGTATGAGCTGCTGTCGCCACTGTATCGACAGGCGAGTACGTCGCCGATATGATCAAATCAACATCTGATATATTATATGGCAGTTTTGGCTTAGCGTTAAGAACAGCATTTAGGCTCATTGTGTTAACATCTTCGTCGGGGCGACATTTTGAACGGGTCACAATGCCGGTGCGTTGCTCTATCCATTCGCTTGTCAATCCATTTACTTTAAGAAAATAATCATTATGAACCCGACCGGCAGGAACATAAAAACCAGTTGCATTGATAAACATCTAATTCTATTTTAGTTTAATACCATTGAAAATTAAATTTACTACATTGTCTCTACGCCTGATGCGCTGAATGATCGTGTCGCCCATTACGCCTCGTATGTAAGGGACTTCCAAGCCTTTCAGAGCATAATGAAGGACTAGCGCAGTTATATTGACGTCAGGCATTTTGAACAGGCCTTCCTTAACGCCGTCATCAAGTATACGTTTTATAAGATCTATTTCGCGCAAGTCAAAGTCCTTGCGAACTTTCTCTACTCGCCATATATCGCGGAAAAAATTGGCGCGGAGCGTACCGTTACGGATAACGATGGATTTAACAGCGTCAAGCCTTGCGTAAACGAAGGCTATTAGCTTCTCGTCGGCAGGCAGTTCTTTGGCAGATACGTCTGTGAGCATCTTATAGAGCTTGGCTACTTCGGTTTCTACGACTGCCTGGTATATCTCATTTTTGCTCTTGAAATAGGTGTACAATGTTCGCCGCCCTTTCATGGAGGCTTGCGCTATGTCGTTCATTGTCGTTTTGTCAACACCCATTCGCGCAAATAATTGTCTGGCGACGTCCACCAGCATATCACGAGTTTTAGAAACGTTTATTGCCATTGTATTGCACACTTTAATTAAGAATGTGCGCAAATGTAGGAAAAAAAGACGGGACGTTCCAAATAATGAGGATGATTTTAGCCTGCACGAATACTCACAGACCGAAAACCTTCATTCATTTATGACCTGTCCGAAATGTCTAACAAGCCTTGTTATATGCTGAAAACGATACTGTTGATGCTTAACGAAGAAAGGGAATATCTATAATAATCTCACGCTACACTCCGCAAACCGCGCAATGCTCTCGGAATCTCAAGCGATACGCTCAAAAATGTTTTTAATCAGTTATGAAATGTTTTTAATGAACCCGGAACATCTCTGGTTACACTCTCGGAACATATCAAAACTTTCTGATTTGCTCATCTCGCCACAAAGGACATTGGCGTCTGGCTTCACGCATAAACAGGATAGTGAAGTTTAAGATACGTGCCCTTAATTTCGCCTTAAAGTATTTTGACTGCTCCATGACCGACATATAGCGAAATGCAGAACTACATGCGGGAATATACATTTGAGAAACATCTGTTTTACTACATCCTGAAAGCATCAATAAAGATAATGAGGATGGCAAAGGCTTTGGTATTTTTAGTTGAATTTAGGTTCATATTTATTCTGTTTTTTTATGCTGAAAAACTTCCAGATAATGTAAACAACACAGCAGCAGTCATCGGTAACAGGTTGTTTTGTTATTAATTTAAACGAAAACAATAAAATACCCTTTTTTATTTTTGAATTTCTACTAATTTGGCAACAACTGTATAATAATATTATAATACTCTATTCCGGCAATAACAGTAGAACCGGCCGGGGGATTCCGCCGAAAAACAATTACTGTTGATTAGGACTTTCGAGCCTTCAACAAACGGGATTGACTCACATTCAAATCCGCCTATAATATAATGTTCCTCGGAATCGTATGCTTGCAAGGCAAAGTCATATTTCACTTCCCATTGATTAAATTCTTTATAATAATTAAGCGTTCCGGGAGCATTTGCAATCACTTTGTCCGGGGGAGCGGAAAAGCTTTCTTTGCTGTCGTTGTCACTGTTTTTGTTACAAGAGGCATTTATTATAAAAAGGCATAACGTTATAAAAAGGATTTGTTTATTCATATAATTTTTCTTTTAATGTTTTACTAAACTGAATGATATATTTTTACGCTCCATCCTTTATCAGGGAGCGAACTCTGCCATCATGAGAAATGATATTAAGAGTAATCAGGCGTACTGTTTTTGCAGAAGGGGCTGATGCTGCATTGCTGCTAATGTTCATCTTGCTATTAGTTTTATTATTTGTTTTTTATGAATGTAATTATATGTTCACAAATGCAGGTTTTTTCATGTGCAAATACAAGCTAATCCTGGTCTTGTCTTGTGAGATGCTTGGAGCGTCTCGTGAAACGCTTGGAGCGTCTCGTGAAACGCTTGGAGTGTCTCGTGAGACGTTCGGAGCGTCTCGTGAAACGTTCGGAGTGTCTCGTGAAACGCTCGGAGCGTCTCGTGAAACGTTCGGAGTGTCTCGTGAAACGCTCGGAGCGTCTCGTGAAACGCTCGGAGCGTCTCGTGAAACGCTCGGAGCGTCTCGTGAAACGCTTGGAGTGTCTCGTGAAACGTTCGGAGCGTCTCGTGAAACGCTTGGAGTGTCTCGTGAAACGTTCGGAGCGTCTCGTGAGACGTTCGGAGTGTCTTGTGAGATGCTCGGAGCGTCTCGCGTGACTTTCCGAGAATCAAGCGTGATGCTCGGAGAATCAACCGTGATGCTCGGAGAATCAACCGTGATGCTCGGAGAATCAACCGTGACTCTCAGAGTGTCAAGCGTGATTCTCGGAGAATCGATCATATACTCTCCGAGAATCAACCGTGACTCTCGGAGTGTCAAGCGTGATTCTCGGAGAATCGATCATATACTCTCGGAGAATCAACGGTGACTCTCGGAGTGTCACGCGATATTCTCGGAGAATCAACGGTGACTTTCGGAGAGTCACGCGATATTCCCGGAGAATCAAACTGCGCCTTCAAAGCTTCAAACTCGCTTCTCCGTCATCCTGCAATGATTCAAAATATTATTGTAGATTTGCCGGCAAATAACAATATTAAATACCAGGGAAACATGAATACCAAAGTTTTTTTAGCAATAGATCTCGGTGCAACAAGCGGCAGAGCCGTCATCGGAACAATCAACGGGGGGGAACTCCAAATAATGGAAATCCACCGCTTCCCTAACCGTATCCTCCAAATCCACGGCCAATATTTCTGGAATATATTCTCGTTATTTGAAGAAATCAAGACTGCCCTTGTCAAATGTCGACAACAAGGTATAACGCCTCAATCCGTCGGCATCGACACATGGGGGGTGGACTTCGGCTATATCGCTCCGGATGGCGCTATCCTCGGTCTCCCCAGAGCTTACCGCGACCCTTACACTATTGGCGCTCCGGAGGAAGTCTTCGCACATATTCCACGTAACGACCTCTACCGTGCGACTGGCATACAAATCATGAATTTCAACTCTCTCTTCCAGATTTATCGTGCGCGACAGGCAAAATATGCGCCCTGTGCCGCTGCCGAACATATACTTTTTATGCCTGACCTGCTCGCGTATATGCTTACCGGTCGCCAAACATGTGAATACACTATCGCTTCCACTTCGCAAATGCTAAATCCATATACGGGAACATTTGACGATGCTCTGCTCAAATCTCTGAACATCCCCGTCACATTGCCGCATCAGCCAATTCAACCAGGAACGATAATAGGCGCAATCTCCGACGACATTGCTCGTGAAACCGGCATCGCTCCAATCCCTGTCATTGCTGTTGCCGGTCATGACACTGCCTCCGCCGTCGCTGCCGTCCCTGCTCTCCAACCAGGCTTTGCATATCTAAGCAGCGGAACATGGAGCCTGATGGGCATCGAAAATTCCAGCCCCATCATCAACGAAACTACTCTCAAGCACAACTTCACTAACGAAGGCGGCATTGAAAATACCACCCGCCTGCTTAAAAATATTACCGGCCTTTGGCTTCTTGAGGAATGTAAACGTGAATGGATTGCCGACGGTCGTAATTATACATATCCTCAAATCGTTGAAATGGCAAAAAACGCTGCTGATTTCCCTTCCATCATCAATCCTGATGATCCAGCCTTTGCCAATCCTCAATCCATGACTGCTGCCATAACTGACGAATGTAAGCGAAGCAATCAGCCGGTTCCTCAAACAGATGGCGATATTGCTTCAATAATCTTCCACAGCCTTGCCGGTCGCTATGCAGAGGTGTTATCTTTGCTGCAAGACATTTCTCACACTGCAATCACCTGTCTTCACATCATCGGCGGCGGTTCTCAAAACGACTACCTTAATACTCTCACTGCCCAGGCCATCCGTCTCCCCGTCCTCGCCGGTCCTGCCGAAGCCACCGCCATCGGCAACATCATGATACAGGCCAAAGCTGCCGGCCTCGTTGCTGATCGCTGGGAGATGCGCCAAATCATTGCACGCTCATTTCCTGTAAAGACTTTCCTTCCTTAATCATCACACATATATTAATGTAAATAAAAAACATCCAGACACTCCCCGATTCATTTCTTCTCCCATAAAACCATTCCATGTGAAGAAACATAAGAGACTTAATAATAAATAAACGCAATACAAGAGAATGAAAAAGGAACAATTAATTGAAACATCTTTTGAAATAGCGGCTGAAAGATATGCTGCTGTTGGAATTAACGTTAACGAAGCGATGGAACGGCTTGGCCGTCTGTCTATTTCACTTCATTGCTGGCAAGCTGACGACGTCAGCGGTTTTGAAAGCCGCGGCAGCGAACTAAGCGGCGGTATCCAAGTGACCGGCAACTATCCCGGCAAGGCGCGTAACATTGAGGAAGTCCGGGCAGACATTTCGGAAGCTACACGTTACATTGCCGGACGCCATCGTCTTAGCTTGCATGAAATATATGGAGACTTCGGCGGTCGTGCCGTTGATCGTGATGAAGTTTTGCCTGAGCATTTTGCTTCCTGGATAGAATGGGGCAGGGAGCAAGGCATGAAACTTGATTTCAATACCACCTCCTTCTCTCATCCACGCAGCGGCAACCTTACGCTGGCCAATCCCGACGACAGTACTCGCAACTTCTGGATTGAACATACAAAACGCTGCAGGGCGATAGCCGAAGAAATGGGCAAGGCGCAGGGCGATCCTTGCATGATGAACCTTTGGATACACGACGGAAGCAAGGAAGTTCCTGCTGATCGTTTGCGTTACCGCCGTATTCTGGAACAAAGTCTTGACGAAGTATTTGCTACCCCTTATGCAAACATGAAAGACTGCATCGAGGCAAAGCTGTTCGGCATCGGACTGGAGAGTTATACCGTCGGTTCATACGATTTCTACTTGGGATATGGAGCGAAGAAAGGGAAAATTGTTACGCTTGACACAG
Source organism: Tannerellaceae bacterium (assembly GCA_031257015.1). Lineage (GTDB taxonomy): Bacteria > Bacteroidota > Bacteroidia > Bacteroidales > Tannerellaceae > DFXE01. The sequence continues at coordinate 93,663 of JAIRPK010000015.1, read as the reverse complement.
GGCATTTCCATCTGACGGAAAATATTGCCGACAAGATTTCCTCTTTACTTCTGTTTACTCCTGAGATAATGCTTCATGTCAGTCGCCCTATCCGCTGGGACAGCGACCACGTTGTTATCCTGAACGACGATCTTACGGAGCTTGCTCGCGAAGTCGTCCGTTGCGATGCCCTTTCCCGTGTCCATATCGGATTGGACTATTTCGATGCAACGATAAACAGAATAGGAGCATACGTTATCGGTGTTCGCGCTACTCAGAAGGCTTTCCTTCAAGCTATGCTCGAACCCGCCGGTCAGCTTCGCAAATATGAGGATGACGGAAAATATTTCGAGCGTCTAGCACTTCAGGAAGAGATTAAATCACTCCCATGGTCTGCCGTTTGGGATATGTTTTGCCATACGAATAACGTTCCTGTTGGCGAGGATTACATCTCCGGTATCCAGGCATACGAACGAAACGTGACGTCAAAGAGAGTATGAACGCGAACATTCTTATCGGATTGGCCATAATTGCTGCCGGCAGCTTCGCGCAGAGCAGTTCTTATGCGCCGATTAACCGTGTTAAGCAATGGCGTTGGGAATGTTTCTGGCTTGTGCAGGGAATATTTGCATGGTTGCTTTTTCCTCTGCTTGGAGCATTGCTGGCGGCACCGTCTGTAACAACGTTGATGGAGATATATGCCGGAGCGCCGGTGTGGAAGTCGATTGTTTTCGGTGCTTTCTGGGGAATAGGTGGACTGACATTCGGCCTCTCAATGCGCTATCTGGGGATAGCCTTAGGACAAAGCATTGCGTTAGGGATGTGTTCTGCTTTCGGTACGATGATACCGGCTCTGTCAGGAAAGAGCAGCGGGACGACGGCTGCGTTGACGATAGGTGTTAGCGTTATGCTTGCCGGGATAGCCATTGTCGGATATGCAGGCCATCTGCGTGAACGTTCGATGCCGGAGGAAGAGAAACGCAAGGCTATTCGTGATTTTGCATTTACGAAAGGGCTGTTGGTCGCCCTTCTAGCCGGAGCGGCAAGCGCGTGTTTCAATCTGGGCCTGGAAGCAGGCGCATCGGTTCAGGAGAATGCCTTGCGTCAGGGCGTCCATGAGTTGCTGGCACTGAATCCTGTCATACTGCTGGTGACGCTTGGCGGTTTCTTTACGAACGCTGCTTATTGTTTATACAGGAACAGGCAAAACAGTAGCTTTTCCGATTATTTCTCCGTCGGAAGCAGGGCAGTGGTGAACAATGTTTTATTCTGCGCCCTGGCCGGATTATTATGGTATAGCCAGTTCTTTGGTTTGGGAGCTGGGAAAGCCTTTTTGTCAGAAAACCCGGCGATGCTGGCCTTTTCGTGGAGCATACTTATGTCTCTCAATATTTTGTTCAGTAACGTATGGGGGGTAATTCTGAAGGAATGGGAAGGCGCCGGGCGCCGGGCGGCGCTGGCATTGGTTGTCGGCATGATCGCTCTGATTGTTTCGCTGGTTATACCGAATTTGATTTAATGGAATAAATAAAAAAATCTATGATACGCGACAATAAAATTTTAATGACTGAAATAAATCGCATAGCAGAAACAGCCGGCTATCTATGGGAAAAAGGCTGGGCTGAGCGTAACGGAGGCAATATTTCAGTAAACCTGACCGATTGTTTTACTCCGCAGGAAATAAAGATGCAGCCCGTCGAATCCAACTTGCCATTGGCGATTAGAGCAGAACACCTGAAAGGACATATTTTCTATGTCACCGGAACTGGGAAGCGGATGCGCTACGTCGCCCGTGAACCATGGTCTAACGGCGCTCTAATACGCATCAGTCCGACAGGCGACAGTTACGATATTCTGGCAGAGAATCCAATCCGCCCAACCTCTGAATTGCCATCGCATCTGCTTATGCACGATTATCTTCTTGCCGAAGGCAGGCAAATACGTGTTGTCTTGCATACTCATCCGACGGATATTATCGGCCTGACGCATTGCAAGCCCTTGCTGGATTCTGCACGTCTGACCCGCCTGCTATGGAGCATGATACCGGAATGTCGAATCATTGTTCCTCGTGGCCTGGGGATAGTCGGATATGAGATCCCCGGCACTATTGAGCTAGCCCGTGCGACAATTGAGCAACTAAAGCACCATGATATTATTGTCTGGGAGAAACATGGTATCCTGGCCGTCGGTGAAGATATTATCGAATGTTTCGATGCCATTGATACTCTTAGCAAATCTGCCCAGATATATTTCAGCGCCCGTGCCGCTGGCTTCGAACCAGAAGGAATGACCGATGAACAGCTGGAAGGTCTTGTAGAGCCGTTCTGCCTGCCGAGGTGAGCCTGCCTTGCCTGGCGTTACAGGAAAAATCATTCGGAGACTTCCGGTAATGCGCTTTATCGCAGCGCTTACCGGAAGTTTTCATATAGCCTCTTCTGATTTACAAGCTCTACAACGCATCATGGTATAGACAATCATCCCCAATTACCCAGCCTGGGTAGCCTTAACAGACAATCGTTATGGGTTAAATAGCCTCCTCTGTGCCGTCAAAGTCGCTCTGATTCATTTTTGCATAGCCCGCAGGTGAAATGAACCAGTTCATTGCTATCCGCAACAAAACAGAATTATTGCACAAAAAGCTTTTGACGGCTTGTGTGGCAAAAACAAAAAATAGTTAGCCAGTATTTTCTATTTCAAAAAAGCGTCGAGCTTCAAGCGAGGCTCTCCAAAAATATATTGTGACTTTCTGAACGTCTCGTGAAACGCTCGGAGCGTCTTGTGAAACGCTCGGAGCGTCTCGTGAAACGCTTGGAGTGTCTCGTGAGACGTTCGGAGCGTCTTGTGAGACGTTCGGAGCGTCTTGTGAAACGTTCAGAGCGTCTTGTGAAACGCTTGGAGTGTCTTGTGAGACGTTCGGAGTGTCTCGTGAAACGTTCGGAGCGTCTCGTGAAACGCTTGGAGTGTCTCGTGAGACGTTCGGAGCGTCTCGTGAAATGCTTGGAGTGTCTCGTGAGACGTTTGGAGTGTCTCGTGAAACGTTCGGAGCGTCTCGTGAGACGTTCGGAGCGTCTCGTGAGACGTTCGGAGCGTCTCGTGAAACGTTCGGAGCGTCTTGTGAGACGTTCGGAGTGTCTCGTGAGACGTTCGGAGTGTCTCGTGAAACGCTCGGAGTGTCTTGTGAGACGTTCAGTGCGACAGCTGCAAAAAAAATCATGTTTTTAATGAGAGACAGAACAGCCGTGGCTTCACAAAACGGGTGCCGGCTTGTGAGTTTATAGAGATAATATTTACGGCTGTAATACTTATTGAGGCGGCTTGTGGCTTTGCAATCAGGAACAGTCTGTAACATTACGACTGGATTGCGACACGTAAAGAATAAACTCTCGCTGCATATAAATCTAAACCGACAAAACCTGAATATGGCCTTGCCGGTTTAGATTTGCACATGCGGGTACTCTATTTTATAAGCCTGAATAACCTGTGCTATACAACTATGCTCTACAACATATTCTTTTTAGTGGTTGCACACGTCAGAATATTTGCTTTGTTGTTGTAATTAACAGATATTTGCAGGCAGATAACCTAAACAATCTTTTTGCCTTAAAGACTAATACCTATTAAAACCTATAAAAGGGAGCTTTGAGAAAAAGTCCCCTTTTATAATTTTAAGGAGAGGGGTAATCAGTCGGGTATTTCGCATCGCCCGTAACATCCGGAGAAGAAGGCTTCCATTGCAGGGAGGCCTTAAAAATGCCAGGATGGTTGTTTGGAGCGAATGTGGGTGGGCTTGAGGGCTTACCCTTTTTTGATGACTATTGATGTCTTTACCATCTAATTTCATTAGTCGCGGCTTGCAGTTTCTCCAGGACACCGGGTTTGGAGGGGATGCGGGCGTTGTCCTGGGCGGCGTTTAGCGCGAACCATGCGACGATGGCTGCGTTTATGCGCAGGTCGTCCAATGAGAGGCGTTCGTATGTGTCCATGAGCGTATGGTAGGTGCGTCCGTATTCAAGGGGATCCTGGATAAACTGGAAGGCGGGAAGGCCGAGCGTACTGAAGGCTACATGGTCTGTACTGCCTGTGCGACGGAGACTGAGGGTTGTAAAACCAAGGCTTTCAAGTGGAGACATCCATGTCTTAAAGAATGGGATGGCCATGTCGTTCTCCTCCAGGTATATTCCGCGAAAGCGGCCGGAGCCATTATCCATATTAAGGTATAGAACGAAGTTATCATAACCAGGATGCCTGGTTTTCTTCTCTCTGTCGTAAAGATTGTTACTTGCGTATCCTCTGGAACCGTACAGGCCTTGCTCCTCGCCTCCCCACAGGGCTATGCGTATGGTGCGAGAAGGGGAAATGCCGATAGCTTTCAGTATGCGCATGGCTTCGAGCATGACTATGCAGCCGGAAGCATTGTCGGCAGCTCCAGTGCCTCCATGCCATGAGTCGAAGTGGGCGCCGATGAGCACGATCTCGTTCTTTAGACGTGGGTGGACGCCGGGAATCTCCGCTATTACATTATTTATTAATGTGTCGGCAGGGTGGAAGCTGTTGCGGACGTCTATCTCCATTGTCACAGGGATGTTTTTGGCAATAAGACGGGCCATGCGGCCATGGTCTTCTGTGGGGAGATTAATCTCCGGTAATGGATGAGCGTCGCCGGCTGTGTATTGCATACCGTTGGACATGGGTATGTTGAATGTACCGCTGCCGCGCAGTATGGCGACGGGCTTTTCTTCTGCAATAAGCTGGGTGATGCTGGCCTGCAACTGGGGGGTAAGATCGTTCATCCTGAAGTAGCGCATATAACGGGTGGAACCTTGGGGACGCGGGTCTTGAGACAGCTCTGCAAGGCGGTCTTTGCTGATGCGACTGGCTAACGGCTCAAAACTCATCTCGTATGGAACAACGGGCGGCATAAGGACAATCTTGCCGGACAGCTTGCCGCGATATTGCTCCAAATCCTCGGCCTTCTCGACATTAAGATACACAACGTCTGCACTGACAAGACCTGCCGTACTGCCTGACCATGCTCTGGGTGTGGCCGAGAAGCTGCAATAGTAGGGAGAGGTCATGGCGACGTAGTTATGCTCGTTCTCCCAACCGCCCTTGGGGAAAGGGGCTGCATATTCAACTCTTGAACCGCTTAAACCGTAGGAGGTCAGCTTGTCCATGGCCAGCACTTCGGCTTTCAGTCCGTTGGGTGAAGCTGCCAAACGAGGGCCGAGATAGTCGGTAAACCACTGCGCCATGTCCTCGACTTGCGAATTGGAGAAAGCTTCACTCTTGATTTTGTAGGCAAGCTCGTCCGGCTGCTTCGTCTGGGCAAGGACGGGTATCGCCGTGCATAACGTGCAGGCGAGGAATAAAAATAATCTCTTGTTCATGTTAATCTTTTATACAGGTATGCTATTTATAATAATGCGTCTTTATGACTGCATATCGCTTGAATTTCATCCATCCACATACATATATATATGTATATGAAAATACGGAACCGGATGAACGCCCCTTAACGGACTGCCGGCAGGCTATATACCGACCGGACAGCCCGAAAAATATCAACTATCTGGTATTAATCATCAGGTCGTATTGCCCGGAGCCTATCTCATAGATAACGTAACCGTCCTTTTCCTCTATAAAGCGGGCTTCAACGGGGAGGGGAGAACCGTCGGACATGCAGATGCTTTCGCGACCGGCGGCAGGAATATGAACCGTCGCCGTTGTGTTGCAGGGGATGTTTATGTCCCAGCGCAGTCCGCCGGATGTCTTTAACCAGTGGCTGCAGATGAGGCCGTGAACAGAGTTATAGCTGGCTTTAACATAGTCCAGTTCGGGCATGATGCAGGGCTTCATCTCTATGCGGTTGAAGCCGCTGCTGCCGGGATGATTGCGTATACCTGCAAGGTGTTCGTAGAACCATATCACCAGGTCGCCAAGCAGCATGACGTGGTTGCCGGAGTTCATCGACGGGTCAGCTGTATCGCCGTTCCACAGCTCCCATATCGTCGTTGCTCCACGCTCTATCATGTAGCCCCAACTGGGGTAGCTGCGGTTTGTCACAATCCGGTAAGCCATGTCGGGACGACCATACATAGTCAGCCCACGCATCAACCACTGGATGCCTATAAGGCCTGTGCTTACATGGTTGTCAAACTCGGTTGCCGTCTTGCTTGCTATACTGTTGAAGACGGTTGACTGGCTGTCCGGGGGAACCATTCCAAAGCAGAGGGGAAGGAGGTTCGCAGTTACGGTATTGTTTGAATATGTACCGTCAGCATTGAGGTAACGCGCGTTAAAGGCCGTCTTCACCATAGCCGCCTCAACGGCAAAGGCTTCAGCATCACCAGCCTTGTCCTGCAAGCGGGCGAAGCGCTCCATCAAGGTCAGTATACGGTAATAAAATGCAGTGCTCAACAAGGCGCCCTCCGTCTTGCGGGCAGGGTCTTGAGAGTGTATCAACTCAGGGCGCTCAGGGGGCATACACCAGTCGCCATACGTGTCTTTAGTCAATATGCCGTCAACCATGTAACGGTCGCGCATATATTCAAGCCATTTCTTCATCGACGGGTAGTGAGCGATGATTGGAGCGACACTGCCGTACTGCTCATACAGCATGTTAGCTATAATAACATATGCGCCGGGCCAGGTCATGTTATCACTGTACATGCTCCAGTAATTCGGAGCAACATCAGGGAGGCTGCCGTTCGGGCGCTGGGACTGCTCAATATCGTCAAGCCATTTGGCATACAGGTTATAGTTATTGAATATATAGCTTTCGCCATGGGAACCTGTCGCACGGTCGCCAAGCCAGCCCATGCGCTCGTCACGCTGCGGACAATCGGTAGGCATTCCACGATAATTGCCCCGGATGCCCCAGCAGGCATTACTGTATATGCGGTTGATAAGCGAACTGGAGGTCTCGAACTCGCCGGTCATCTCCATCTCATCATATATAACATTGCCAGTGAAGGCATTCACCTGTGGCTCGCCGGGATAATTGGTAATCTCAACATACCGAAAACCATGGTATGTGAACGATGGCTCCCACTCTTCAACCTCATCACCCTTGAGAGTATAGCGGTCTGTCACCAGGGCGCCACGGATGTTGTCCATGTACAGGCTGCCGTCGGCATTAAGGCTTTCGGCAAAGCGAAGAGTCACCTGCCGACCGCGCTCGCCGCTGACCGTCATCGCTATCCGCCCTACCATGTTCTGACCCATATCCATTATATATACGTTGGGGCGATACTCGGTTATCGAAACTGGCAGCAACGTCTCCATCGACGTCATGTTACGGTTCACCTGACCCTCCAGCCTGCCTCCGGGAGGCGGTACCAACTCGGCCATCTCCCAACCGCCATCATCATATCCGGGAACGTCCCAGCCAGGCATCTCCAGCCGGGCATCATACTCCTCACCGTCGAACTCACTGTTGGCACGAATAGGCCCATTCGCGGTTATCTTCCAGCCGGCATCACTGACAACAGTCTGCTCGCTACCGTCAGCATACCGAATCTCAAGCTGGGCAATCAGGCAGGGATAACCAAAGTGGCGAATTTCGGGAATACCGTAATCGCCAGGCCCCCTGCGCATCGAGAAGTAACGACCATTACCGAGCGTCACGCCTATCGTATTCGCATCACCGCTAATGTTGTTACTCACGTCGAAAACATTGTACTTCACAACCTTGGTATAATCCGTCGGCGTCGGCGACATCAACTGCCAGCCGAGCTTCTCACCGTTAATGCTAACCTCGTACAGGCCAAGGCCACTTATATACAGCATGGCGCTTTCCACAGGCTTGTCTTCAACCACGAAATCCCTGCGCAGGTAGCGGGCTGACAGCCGCGTCTTGCCTGTCAGCACATCGCCGGGAAAGCCCTTCTCCAACCCTATCCAACGGGCTTTCCAGTCCGTCTCGACGGGCAGTCCACTGGTCCAGAACGAGGCAGCGCTCCAGCGGCTCTGGCCCTTGTTCGTACTCGTGCGTACCTTCCAGTAATATGTAGTGCGACCGGCAAACTTGCCGCCGTAGGGGATGTTTACAGAAGCATCGGACTGAACATCGCCAGTATCCCACAAATCCCCTTCTCCGGCCTGAAGCAGAGCCGCTGACGAGGAGACAATAATACGGTATCCCGTCTGGACAACGCCGCGCTCACTGCTCGTCACAATCCAGCTCAAATGAGGGGGACTGTCAATGCCCAATGGGGTTTCGAGGCCTTCGCAACGAAGGTAGCCAACGTTTATACTTACTCTGTCGGAACAGGCCGACAGGGCCAATAATAATACTATACTTGTCAGGAATAGCTTTTTCATATTAATAATAATTAGCAGGTAATACTTCAATATCTAACTTGCCCGCAAAGATAAAAAATATCCGAACATCCAAACATGTTGCCAAATTTCACACAACCGCTCGACGGCATTCCCTCCGAACAGTCGTTACCTATTTACATGACCATCGAACAGACCGCCAACCCGCCAGTTGGCGCACCGCCAACTCATGGGTTTGCGTATCGCCAACTCATGAGTTTGCGCACCGCCAACTCGCCGGTTGGCGAACATCAGACTGATTGGCGGAATGGACGACTGACGGCTGTATGCAAAGCCGGCGACAAAATGTATCTTTGGCGGTAAATCAATTATATGTTCAAATGAAAAAAAATCATCTTTTAACTTGTTTACTGATTGGACTGGCCGTCACTGCATGTTCCAAACCGAAGATATTCACGCCGGGGGAACCGTGGCCAGACAATAATGGAGTGCACATCAATGCGCATGGGGGAGGAATGCTTCTTCATGAAGGAGTTTATTACTGGTACGGGGAGCATAAGGTCGAAGGACCGGAAGGGAATCAGGCGCAGGTAGGCTTCAGATGCTATTCATCGACTGACCTTCATTCGTGGACTGACCGGGGCGTCGTGCTGAGCGTCATGCCGGAAGGCTCAGGGAGCGAAATCGAGAAGGGAGCCATACTCGAACGGCCCAAGGTCGTCTTCAACAAACTGACGGGAAAGTTCGTAATGTGGTTCCATCTTGAACCAAAGGGCATGGGCTATCGCGGGGCCAGAACCGCAGTGGCAACGAGCGATGCGCCTGACGGGCAGTTTAGCTTCATATCGTCCGTCAGACCTAATGCAGGGCAATGGCCTGCGAACTATCCGGACGAGCTGAAAACGGATGGAGCAACGGACAACGGGAGCGTCTACAGCGGAGGCTCGCTGCCGGATTCGCCGGACTCGCTGAAGATCGTTGCACGGGACTTCGCCGGAGGACAAATGGCGCGGGACATGACCATATTCGTGGATGACGATGGCAAGGCTTATCATATTTATGCTTCGGAGGAGAACTCCACGTTGCAGATTGCACTGCTGTCGGATGACTTCCTGTCGCATACCGGGGTCTATTACCGCTTCTTTGCCGGCAGATTCATGGAAGCGCCGGCAATGTTCAAGCATGATGGCATGTATTATTTGATCATGTCCGGGTGCACGGGATGGGAGCCTAATGCAGGAAGATCGGCCGTTGCGCCGGCTGTCACCGGCCCCTGGACTGAACTGGAGAACCCTTTCCGCGGCGACGAATCCGAGGTCTCCCTGCGCTCGCAGAGCACTTTCGTACTGCCGCTTCCGGGGCGACAGCCGCAATTCATCTACATGGGCGACAGGTGGACGCCGGAGAATCCCATCGACGGGCGGTACATATGGCTGCCGATACGCTTTGAAGGCCGTCAGCCGGTCATAGAATGGATGGATTCATGGAGCATCATTCCGGGTTTATAACGCCCTGCCAAAGGCTTGCAGGCCGGACGGAAGGCTAAAAAAAGTCCGGGCAGTCGGCTAATCACCTGCTGCCCGGACTTAAATCTGAAAACTGATTGACAAACCGGGGTTATAATATATGATCTATGCTCTGTTCACTGAAAAACTGTGAACTCCTCACCCAACCAGCCGGCCAATGAGCAGCGCCAGGTAGGGATAGGCGAACAGGGCCAGCAGGAGGATGACGAGCAGGCGGTTACTGCGTTTCATCTTGTGCGTTTTTTGAATGGTTGGACATGTATTCATTATAGGCCTGGACTAAGGCATCGAGCGATATGCCCAGCCGGAGCATCTCGCTGAAGACGGCCGGGAGGGTAGTGCTTGCAAACCTGTGGCGGCGCATCTCGCTTATCAGGGCGGGGGCATCGTGAGCGACCAGGCAGCCGACGCCCCTGCGGCTGTAAAGGACTCCGAACTGCTGGAGGCGTTCGATGGCACGCATGGCCGTGGTGGGGTTGACGTTCATCTCGACGGCGAGCGTGCGAACGGAGGGCACAAGCTCGTCAGGACGGTATTCGCCGGCGAGGATACGGTCAGATATGCGGTCAGCTATCTGGGCGAAGATGGAGTGGCTCTCTTTCATCGGTGCTCCAGTTCTTTTACCTTAATATAAATTATGTACATGAGCGCCAGCGTGGCGGCGGCAAGGACGTATGCAAAGCTGGCATCCATGATTCTGTTGGCAGCGTCGAAGAGCGTGCTGTTGATGCCGGCAAGGTCGTGACTGTCGGTTACGCCAGTGGGGTTGCTGTTAATCGTGACAAAGGAGATGCTAAAGCTTTCCCAGCCGATATGCAGCATGATACACACATTAATAATAGTGTATATGCCGATGGCGCCGACATAGATCAACAGCGGGCGCTTGGGGAAGCTCACGTATGACAGAAGCATGAGGACTGAGAAGAATAGCGCCGTTACGACCGAGCCGAATGTAGCGCCGCCGACAACCGTGGGAAGAGGCCTGACCCAAGCCTGGAGGAGAAGCCCGACTATAAGGTGGGCAAGGCCGTAGAAGAGCAGTAGCGCAAGGTAGAACAGGGCGCCTTCGAGGATGATGGCGGCATATTTCTCAACGTTACTTGCCGGGAGAGCGAGGAAGTTGCCCTTCGTGCGATGGAGCTTGCGCCCGACATGGCGGCAGTAGTTGATGAGCATGATAAGGCCGAACAGCCCGAAGAGGTTGTCGACTTTACTGCTCGAATATATGCCGAAACTGCCCCACTGGAGAAGCACCCAGCCGATAAGGAGTGCAGCGGCTGTATATAGCCATGTCCGGCGGTTTTCCAGCCAGTCGGCGCGGAGGATGAGGGATATGCGGCGGAGGGAGAATTGATTGGTTGCTGTCATTTGTTCAGGGTGTTTTGCGGGTTAAGAATGTTTTGTATTTGGGCTTTCGACCGAATGGCGGCGTTGAATAAAAGCTCCAGGTAAACGGGGCTTGGCTCGCCGGTAGTGTTGGCCATCACGCCCATGGTACCCAGGGGCGTCGGCTCGGAATAGAGTGGGGCATCCGTCTCATCAACGGGGCGGAAGATGAGCTTGTCGCCAATCTCGTTCAGGGGGTTGTTGAGGATGAGGGCGTGGTTGTCGAGGATGACAACTGCATCAATGAGGCTTTCAAGATCGCGCACCTGATGGGTGGAGATTACAACAGTGCGGCTGTCTGTCATGACCGAGGCGACGAGGTTGCGAAAGGCGCTCTTCGAGGGTATGTCCAGCCCGTTGGTCGGTTCGTCCATGAGCAGGAGTGGGGTGTTGGCGGCCATGGCAAGGGATATGGCTGCTTTCTTTTTTTGACCCAGCGACATGGACTTGAGCGGGGCGGATGTCTCTACGTCGAACGATTCGATGCAGGTGCGGAGAATCTCGTCGCTGAAGCTTGGGTAGAAGGGGCGATACATGTCGAAATAGTCCCTGGCTTTCACGTCCGGAAGATAGATTTCTTCGGGCAGCAGGAATATCTGCTGAAGGAAGTCGGCCTGGCGCTCGAAGGGCGTGAAGCCGAGGGAGAGGCACTCGCCTGTGACGGGCTTGAGCAGTCCGCAGAGGATGCGGAGGAGGGTCGTCTTGCCTTCGCCGTTCTTGCCGAGGAGACCGTAGATTGTCCCCTGCGAGAGGGTAAGGCTGATGTTGCATAGCACGGCCTTGTTGCGGCGGTATGCGAAGTTGATGTTGTTCAGATTGACCATTATTTACTGTGTATGATATTAATAACACAGCAAAGGTAATGGATTAATTTTACCACGCTGTATTATTGACAATATTTAACGGTCAGAGGGGCTGCCCGACGGCTTTATACGGCAGAGCGGGATGTGTGGAGCATAGCCCGGTATTGCTGCGGAGTGAGTTCGGTTTGGCGATGGAAGAAGCGGATGAAATATGCAAGGGTGTCGAAGTTGAGTTCTTCCGAGATGAGGAGGATGGGCTGGTCGGTATGTGCCAGGCGACGCTTGGCTTCGATGATGAGGCTGTTTTGTATGTATTGCTTGGCGTTTATGCCGATTGAGCGTTTCATTATTTCGTTAAGATAGTTGGGTGTTATGCCCATGCGACCGGCATAATATTGTATGGAGTGTTCGCGGCACAGCTCCGTGTTGACGAGGCGAAAGAACTCGCTTACGTGGATGTGGCGCGTGCGGTTGCTGGGGATGACGATGTCCGGAAGTGATTTCATGGCATCGGTGTATGCGGCTTGCAGAAGCGTGAAGATGTCGGACAGGAAGGCGCATATGCGGGTGCGGTTTTTCTTCTTGAGAAGCAGCTCGGTTTTCAGTTCGGAGAGGAGCACGCGGATGTTCCTGTATTGCACTATCGTCAGGCTTAGTCTGGCCGATTGACGGGCGGGGGAAAGGCAGGACATGCTCTCAATCGGGCTGCTGCCGCTGAACAGCGTTTGGATGGATACATCGTCGAACAGGAGGGCGCGACCGCCGGTGAGGCTCATGGCATCCCATGCACGAATGTCGCCGGGACGCGAGAAGATGATGTCGCCGGGAGCGACAGTGTGCGTTTGCTCGTTCACGGAGAAGTCGCCGCGGCCTTCGTATATGAAGGATATGTCGTAATGCTCAAGGGAGTGGAATTTGCTTGCCGGAATCTGGGAGGGTAGATAGTTTAGATCTGCAAGGGCGATGGGGTAATTGTTGTCACGTTGCGTGGTGAAATAGTTGTAAAGAGGTACTCGTCTCATCCTGATAATCTGTTAAGCTTGTTTGACTTATATTGTACTTATATAATCGCAAATATACAATTAATACGGATTCGTGTTTGCGGTGCTGGGGAGAGGCTTGCCTGCCGGGGAAATGGTCGCGTTTACGGGCATGTGCATGACTTTGATGCGAGGCAATGGGCATGGGCTTTTTCCTAAATTTGCGTCAAAATACATAATTAATATATGGACAATTCTATATTCTTTCCGCCTGAATGGTTCAGGCATAGCGCGGTGCAGCTGACGTGGCCGCATCGAGAGACGGACTGGCGAGATATGCTGGAAGAGGCGACAGATTGCTTCACGGCTATTGCACGGGAGATTGTGAAGCGCGAGCGGCTAATCATCGTCGCTCCGGATGTTGAACTGGTGAAGAGACAGCTAGGTAACAGGCTCGATGTCAGTCGCATCATCTGGAGAGAGATGATCACCGACGATACCTGGGCACGCGACCATGGGGGCATTACTGTCTTCCGCAATGGAGAGCCTGTCATATATGATTTCGGCTTTAACGGATGGGGCGGGAAATATCCTTCAACGAATGATAATTGCATAACGAGCAAGTTGTTTTTGTCGAACACCTTTGCGCCGAAAGTGGCAACGACGGACGAGAGAACGTTCATCCTTGAGGGAGGGAGTATCGAAACGAATGGGAAGGACACTATCCTTACGACATCAAGTTGCCTGTTATCGTCCGCTCGCAATGCTCATTGCTCGAAGGAGGAGATCGAGGAGCGGCTGAGGGCGTTATTCGGTGTCCGCCATGTGTTGTGGCTGGAGCATGGAGGTTTGGCAGGCGATGATACGGATGGGCATATTGATACTTTGGCTCGCTTCTGTGGGAATAATTGCATTGCTTATGTCAAATGTGACGATGAGAATGATGAGCATTATGATGCGTTATCGCGGATGGAGGATGAACTTAGGGCGTTTGTGCAGGAAAACGGGGAGCCGTTTCAACTGTATCCTCTGCCTATGGCAGAGAAGTTCGTATTCGAGGGAAAGAGGCTCCCCGCGACATATGCGAACTTCCTTATTATGAATGAGGCAGTCCTGATGCCGGCTTATCTTTCGCCTAAGGATAAGGTGGCGCAACTGGCGTTGCAGGCGTTATTCCCGGACAGAGAAGTTGTGTCTATCGACTGCAGAGCGTTGATTAAGCAGCATGGCTCGCTGCACTGCGTAACAATGCAATATCCCTGGGGAGTAGTTGAAGATTGAACCGGACAGGCATAATGGTCTGCTATGATTCAACAACTGGAATCATGCAGGACGACCAGGCCTTCCGGACCTAAATTGAAGAGGAGATCGACGATGCTAAGATTCGGAATAAAGCCGTGGCGGGAACTAAACACCTGATAGTAGGGCTGGGGACGGAAACTATCGTCTGGATGCTCATGGCGGGGATGGATAATTTCGCGAAAATCGTTGGGAGGGGAGGACTGATAAACAGTTGTGCGGCGAATGGACGGACTAAGGTCAAGGAGTTCGCAGATGAGGCGGCAGAGAGCTTCGTTATAATCTAACAGGTAGTCATATCTATTTTTGTAAAACGGAAAAAAGTCATCGGCGTAGTACTCAAAGAAAGGGCTGCCGTTATAAGCCGAGCAAAGGGCGTTCCAATGAAGATGCCGCCAGTTGCCATGCTCGGATATGCGGATGTCGCATGTAGGGGCGCCAGGCAACGGCTTCTCCACAGGGATGCTGAGAGTGAGCGGGCCATTGGCGCCGGCAATAACGCAACGATTGCGATATGTCTGCTTCGGATAGCTCTCCAGCGCCTCTATTTGGACTGTGTCATAGCGGTAAAGCTTGCAATAGTATTGCACGGGGGCAAGATAGGCGGTGGAAAGGATGCAGGTCGTCATTCGGAGGGGCGAACATTGCCGGAGGAGGGAGATGAATACCAGCGGAGTTGGACTTTGCCGATGATGTGGCTGCGGGGAATGAGGCCGAGGTGCCGAGAATCTATTCCTTCGTCGATATTGTCGGACAAAAGCCAGTAGTAATCCTGACTGAAGCTTATCGTACTTATTCTCCTATCTTTTATATATAGATTATCGTTGCGGAAGACGGCCATCCCACCCGTTTCCTGTATTATCGCTTCACGACCGGCGGACAGCAGACTTTCTGTAATATGGTATGATACGCCACGAAGAGGAACGACAATGGCATAGGCACTGGAGGCAGAGCGGACGAACGAAGCGTTCATCCCAGGAGACAATTCTTCGCGTATGCGATATTCCTCAAAGCGCGTCAGGCGAAGACAGAGGCCGGAAGAACCATCAGATATTTCACGATGGGGAATACCCAACTCTTCGAGTATGGCAAGGAAGCGGACGCTGATACCTTCCGTAATGGCGTAGGTCTGCAACGTGGTGGGAGAGCGGGGATACTCTTCGCCGTTGACCGTATAGCCGTCATCACGTACTATAACTGTATCGCCGGGCAACGCAATGCAACGGCTCAGGAGGAGGGGAGCATTGCGGCGATCCTGCATCAGGGGACTCTTCAGGAGGACTATGTCGTTCCGATTCAACAAGCGCTTGCGAAAACGCCATTTGCTAACGAGAACGTAGTCGCCCTTATGCAAGGCCTCTGACATCGAGGAGGTCGATATGCGGCAGGAACTGATGATACAGATGTGAGTAATGACCGGCAATGCAACGACGCCGACTGATAATAATATCAAGCTAAGGTAACGCTTCACAAACTCTCGTTTTGTGCGCAGCCCGGACAATCCATTCCGCTCAGTGCACGGTCCGGAACAGGCGGTTCCAACGGATGCCGCCATTGAACAAGCCGTGATCCTTATCCAGGGACAGCCATATCAGTATCGGTTTGCCGACTATATGATCTTCGGGGACAAAGCCCCATACGCGGCTATCGGAACTGTTGTGGCGGTTGTCGCCCATCATGAAATAGTAATCGTATTTGAACGTATAGGTGGTTGATTCGCTTCCGTTGATGAATATCTTTCCATCAGCACGGACTTCAAGGTCATTATTCTCGTAATTGCGTATGCAGCGATGGTAGAAAGCCAGGTTGCGCTCCGTAAGCTCTATCGTCGAGCCTTTCTGCGGTATCCATATCGGGCCGAAATTGTCGCGTGTCCAACTGGTTTCATAGCCGATTGGGTAGGTCATTCCTCCGAATACATCAGGCTCAATGATGACTTTCCTGACGATCGAAAGGTTCCGGACATATTCAAACGCCTTCCGCGTCAACGGCAAATGATAAACGGGGTTATAACGACCCGATGCGTCAGGCTTGAAACCAAGGTACGGAAGGGCGCCTTGCTGGGCTAAATTCTGGTCGCTCCTGGACACCTGCATCTGCTTGAACTGTTCGGAGGTAATTATGGAGCCATCCGTCTCGACAAAATAGTTGTATTGCATGTCTTCGGGATTATCTCCTGCAAGGCCATTAATGTAAACCTGATTGTCAACAACAGACAGCGAGTCGCCTGGCATACCTATGCAGCGCTTCACATAGTTCTCGCGCTTGTCTACCGGGCGGTACATGACTTTGCCGAACGTACCCTCGTTCAGCAATATTGCTTCGCGACCGTATTGCTCAACCAGACTGTAGTAGTCAGGGTTCTGCTGCAAGAACGCAATAGTGTCGCCGGCGGGGAAATTGAATACTACGATGTCATTGCGCTTAACCTTACCAAGACCAGCAACGCGCTTGTATCCCCAACTGGGCCATTCCAGATATGAATTGGTATTAAAAACAGGAAGAGTGTTTTGCACCAGAGGGAAGGACAACGGGGTATTCGGCACGCGAGGACCGTAGCTCAGCTTGCTCACAAACAAATAGTCGCCGACCAGCAATGACTTCTCCAGTGATGAACTCGGTATCTGATAATTCTGGAATATGAACAGGTTGATGATATATACGGCTATCAGCGCGAACAGTATGTCGTCCACCCACTCCATAGCACGCCGGACGCCGGGATGCTTCGACCGCTTCCAGCAACCCCAGGGTATGTACTTGGTAAGAAATATGTCAATAAGGACTATTATGCCGGCCAACAGCCAGGCGTTCTCCATCCACAGGCAGAAAAGAAGATAAACAGTCGTCCAAATGCCGAAGCTCGCCCATTGGAGCTTTGATATTGCTCTCATATCGCTTTTTTCGATATATTATATATGTATGATTAAATCGCAAGCATGTCGTCCATTCCTAGAAGGCCGCTGTTCCACTCCGTAAATTCAGCTGCAAGTACAGCGCCGGATGCAAAGCTCTCACGGTTTTTTGCCTCGTGACTCAGGCGGATAAAGTCTGCCGCAGACTCATAACATATTTCATGAGTTCCGGGGACTTCGCCTTTACGGATAGATTCGATAAGGATTGCATCGGGGGTACTGGCCTCTATCGACCACATGTGCTTGCGGTCTATGGCGAGAAGCAAATCCTCGGCCAGAGTTACGGCTGTACCACTTGGCCGGTCTTTCTTCTGATCATGATGGGTTTCACGCATCCGGACGTCGTACTGTGGAAAGCGGTTCATCATATTGGCAATCTGCCTGTTGATACGAATAAATACTTGCACGCCAAGGGAAAAGTTAGAGGCGTAGAAGAACGTCTGGTCTTCCTCCTGACAGCGGCGCGTAACCTTGTCCCACTCGGACAGCCAGCCGGTCGTGCCGGACACAACCGGAATATTCGCGTCAAAGCACCGGTAATAGTTCGCAACAGCCGTCGCCGGAGTTGTAAATTCTATCGCTACATCTGAACTGAGGAAACGCTCTGATTCCCATTCTTCCGGATTGTTTATGTCTATGATTGAGGTGATCGTATGTTCACGCTCCAGCGCTATTCTCTCGATGGCCTTCCCCATCTTTCCGTATCCTATTAATGCTATCTTCATGATTGAGACTTTTTTTATTTGAATGTGCAAATGTAATAAAAATAAGGGGACTTGCATGGCGGCGGCGATTACGATGCCTGCAAACATGGGAGATTCTGTGGATTTCAGGCCGCGGAACATGCTTCCACAAGGGGGGACTATATGATCCGGACACGGAGCATGTCAGACTACCATGGAGGACAGCATGATCCGGATGCCGATCGTATCGTCCCACCATGGGGGACAACATGATCCGGACGCGGATCGTATCATCCCACCATGGGGGACAGCATGATCCGAACCCGAATCATATCATCCCACCATGGGGGACAGCATAATCCGAACCCGAATCATATCGTCCCACCATGGGGGACAATATGTTTTGAGCGCGGATCGCATCGTCCCACCATGGGGGAGACTTTTCTCATGCTGGAAAAGGCTGTTTTCTCGCCTGGAGACTGATATGCCTGCGGATGTGGTGAAGCTTTTCTGCACGGTTGTAAATAATGGGGTGGGGGAGGATCGTTTCGGTAAAGATGGAGGACACTGTTCTTTTTGCCGGTTTTAAGGTCAGACTGCAAGAGGAATATAATTTATGTTTTTCAAAATTAGCATGGACCGGTATAAGGGCATGGTTAATCAATTTCTATTTCTTTTAAAATCCGACGCTATTCTATTAAATCAAAAGGAATAATCAGAAAAGGCCATGACTGGGAATTATGTTCTATTCCATGCAATAATATCTGCAACAAAGCGGGGCGTTAATTAAACTTTATTCAGCCGTTTTATCGTCAGTGAGATATATTCTTCTTCTATTTCAATACCAATATATTTCCTCTCCTCGCCCAGCATTTTTGCCGCAACGCCCGTAGTGCCTCCGCCGTTAAACGGGTCCAGAATCAAACTGCCTTTGGTTGTTGACGACAGCAGGATACGTCTCAAAAGCGACAGGGGTTTTTGGGTCGGATGTTTGCCGAATGTCTTTTCGTCCGGAGGAGGGGTAGGGATGCTCCAGACACTGCGCATTTGCTTGCCGGGAGACTTCATTTTATCTTCGAGGAAAATACCGTTTTTCATCATTTCATAATTGAAAACATGCTTGGCTTTTCTGTCTTTTTTCGCCCAAAGTATTGTCTCGTGGCTGTGAGCAAATGTCGTACAGGCCAGATTGGGAGCTGCATTTGGCTTGAACCATGAAATATCGTTCAGGATATGAAAGTCAAGCTTCTGTAACAAGTAGCCGCATTGGTATATGCTGTGATTCGTGCCGCTAATCCATATTGTTCCACCTGGTTTTAATATCCGGCGACATTCGGAAATCCACCTTTCGTGAAATTCAACATCGCTTTCAAAACCGTTGCTTTTATCCCATTTTCCCTTATTTACGCTCACCATCTTTCCGGCATGACATGTAACGCCGTTGTTTGAAAGATTGTATGGAGGATCGGCAAAAATCATATCAAAATAATTGTCCGGAAACCTGGGCATCAACTCCAGACAGTCAGCGTTATACAACACTGTATCCGATGTTTTATAAACAGGGTTTATCGCTTTTTGATCCTTGTCGCCTGCAATGCAGGATAACAGTTGCTCAATAATCAAATCGGACTGTGGCATCTCCTTTTTATATTTCATAATTCCGTTTGATTGTTTTATTGTAAATCATATATTATTTTATTCTTGAATATAATAATCCACTTATTCGACATTTGTTTATGCAGGCAATACCGACTTGTCCAACAAGGATGACTATGGTTTTGAACATGTTTATTGCTTTTATTTCCGTGCGAAGATATGATTTTATCGGTGAATTTTCAATTGAACCATTCCAAGGGAAAATTTGGATTTTAGACAGATCGGCACAGTTCCACAAGGGGGAAAACGTGACATTGACACTGAACTTGTCGTCCCACCATGGGGGACAATATGATCTGAACGCCGATCGTATTAGACCACCATGGGGGACAGTATGATCCGAACATGAATTGCATCGTCCCACCATGGGGGCTACCATGTTCCGACAGCGGATCATATCGTCCCCCATGGTGGGACAACAGGTTTAGGGTGCAGATCATGTTTTCCCACCTGGGGGGAGACTTTGCCGGAAGCCTGAAACAGTTTTCCCGACCAAGTGGGAAAAGCCTACGGCAATTGGAAACAGAATAGCCCACAGCAGGTACAAACCTACGACTAAGCTGGGACAGACATGCGTACATGGCAGGCATATTTAGACGATTCCATCGCGACTATTGTCCAACAGGGGGATTATACACATTAAATATATATAGGGGTTATAATCGAGGAGGGGAAAATGTCATGGGTTTTAAGAAAAAGGTAATGTCCATGGGTGGCAAAAGCAATGTGGACGGGGGAAAAGGGAATCTACAACGTATGCCATGGAGAGCTTTTCAATATGGAAAAAAACTTATCTTTGTGACCATGAATAATCTAATAAACGCAGTCATACCGTGCATAAGATTCTATTAAGCATATTACTTGCAGCCATGCTTACGGCAGGGTGCACAAGCTCGAAAAACGATAGCTTTATTGCGGTCACGATTGAGCCGCAACGCTTTTTTGCTGAAAAAATAGCAGGCAAACATTTTAAGATTCTTACTGTCGTACCGCCGGGGCAGGATCCCGAAACGTATGATGCTACGCCGAGGCAGATGCTTGACTTTAACCGCTGTACCGCCTATCTTCTTGTCGGGCATCTTGGCTTTGAACAAACATGGATTAAAAATATTCTTGAAAATAATCCGGATATGAAATCATTCGACCTCTCGGAGGGATTTGCCCTGGAATCGGGAGACGCGCATGATGGACATGCCGGCGTCGATCCGCATATCTGGAGTTCCATTGATGGGGCAAGGACAATGGCTCGAAATATACTCAAGGCTTTTGTGGAGCTTGACCTGGAGCACG
This sequence comes from Tannerellaceae bacterium, assembly GCA_031257015.1. Classification (GTDB taxonomy): domain Bacteria; phylum Bacteroidota; class Bacteroidia; order Bacteroidales; family Tannerellaceae; genus DFXE01. The sequence goes on along the minus strand of JAIRPK010000015.1, from coordinate 72,869 downwards.
AGGAGGAGTTCAAAAACAACTACGAGGCTCTGATGAAAGAAATAGACAGGACGGAAGCTATCATCCGAGACAAACTTGCTTCGGCAACAAGCAAGGCTTTCGTCATGTATCATCCGGCATTAACATACTTCGCACGGGAATTTGGACTGAAGCAGATTTGCTTTGAAATCGAAGGGAAAAACCCGACAGTAAGGCAGTCAATGATTATGACCGATCTGCTCTTCAGAGCAGAGGCAAATGTCGTCTTTGAACAGCCGGAAGTTGACGGGAAGCACCTTGATTTTCTTGCACGCTCAAGGTCCTGCCGACTGGTGCGTATTAACTTGATGAGCTACAACTGGAGCAAGGAAATGATTAAAGTCGCTAGCGCTTTGGCTAATGAATGACAGAATCATTGAGGTCGAAAATGTCGGCGCTTCCTATCCGGGGCGAAACGGGGCTGTTCTAAGTAATGTATCTTTCACTTTGAACGAGCGCGATTTCCTGGGTATCACCGGGCCTAACGGGGGAGGGAAGACGACGTTGTTGAAACTCATCCTGGGCTTGATTAAACCGACTGCCGGACGGATTCGATTCTTCGAGGGGGGAAGGGAAACGAAGGCAATAAAGCTGGGGTATCTGCCACAGATGAACATGATCGACAAAAAATTCCCCATATCCGTCAAGGAAGTCATAAGTTCGGGACTGACGGCGGAAAAGCCGCTGCTAAGGACGTTCACCAAGGCGCAGAAGGAAAGGATAGAGGAAGTCGTCGTGGAAATGGGTCTCGAAGAACTGGCGGACTGCGCCATCGGACGGATTTCAGGCGGACAGCTTCAGCGGACACTATTGGGGAGGGCGGTGATTAACAAGCCAAGGGCGCTAATCCTTGATGAACCGGCATCATACATAGACAAGGCTTTTGAAGATAAGTTCTACCGAATGTTGGAGACAATACGGACGGAGAGCGCTTTGATTCTGGTCTCACACAATATGCAGCCGATCGAAGGGGCGCTGAGCCGACTACTCTATGTGGACGGAACTGTTTCGGATGTTATACATTAATATATACACAAAAGGATTTAATAAAATGGCACGTACATTATTTGTTCTTCTTCTTTCGCTGGTTATTTCGCTGCACAGTCTGGCAGCGACAAGGCTGAAGGAAAAGCTGGCTCAATTGAAAGACATTGCGAGCATCGAAACGATTAATTCCGAGTTCGCTGAAAAATATATTCTCTCCGTAAAGCAACCGTTGAGCCATAAAGACACGTCGAAGGGGGCGTTCATGCAGAGAGTCGTCGTCTGTCACGCCGGATTTGATCGCCCTACGGTTATCATAACCGAAGGATACGGAGGGGGCTATGCTCTCAATTCAGGATACAGGGACGAGCTGTCGAGGCTGCTTAATACCAATATCGTCTTCGTTGAGCATCGCTTCTTCCAGAAATCGACCCCAGACACGATTAACTGGACTTATCTAACGGCGGAAAATTCCGCCTTCGACCTCCATCATGTCCGAACGCTATTTAAAGACATCTATCCGCAGAAATGGATTAGCTCCGGCATCAGCAAGGGGGGGCAGACGACAATGATATACCGGGCTTTCTTCCCGGACGACGTGGACATTTCGGTGCCTTACGTGGCTCCGCTCTGCTGCGGGGTGGAGGACGGGAGACACGAAGCTTTCCTCCGCAAAGTCGGAACAAGAGCCGAACGCAGGCAAATCAAAAATTTCCAGCTCGAAGCTCTTAAACGTAAGGAGGCATTGCTCCCGATGATGGAGGAGGTCTGCGCCAGCAAGGGACTCAAATTCAGAATCCCGCTAACGGAGGTTTTTGACTATTGTGTGCTGGAGTATTCTTTCGCCTTCTGGCAATGGGGAACTTCGTTTGCATCTATTCCTAAAGCGACGGACAGCGACAGCACGGTGTTTGCACATCTTGCCGACATCGCAGGGCCGGAGTACTTCTCCGAGGAACAGTCAACCACACCGTTTTTCGTGCAAGCCGCGAGGGAACTCGGTTATTACGGTTATGACATTCGACCTTTCTCAAAGTATATGAGCATACGGACAACCGAAGGGTATCTATCGCGTATCATGTTGCCCAGGTCGGCTTTGTCCGTGACCTTCGATGACGCGCTGTATCACAAAATATATTCGTTCCTCAAAGAGAATGATCCCAGAATGATATTCATCTACGGCGAGACAGATCCGTGGAGTGCCGTTCATGCGCCTGTATTCAAGGGAAAAGTTAACGAACAGGTCTTCTTCCAACCCCGCGGCAGCCATCGCACGCGCATCAGCAGTATGCCGGAGAGGATGAGGCAAAAAATCGTTGCACAGCTTAATGCCTGGCTGGAGGAAAACTGATTGTTGAGTGCGTTAGTATTCGTATTGTTATTAATTAAACAAAAACTTTTTATAATCATGAAGAAAAGACAAATTCTACTATGTGCTTCGGCTCTTGCATTATTGTTATCTAACGCCGCGACAGCACAATGGAAACCTGCCGGCGACAAGTTGAAAACCGTCTGGGGAGAACAATTAAATCCGAACAAGGTTTTACCCGAATATCCACGACCGTTGCTGGAGCGTGGCGAATGGCTGAATCTGAACGGGCTTTGGGATTACGCCATTGCACCCGCAGGAGCCGCCGAGCCGACAGCCTTCGACGGACAGATTCTTGTGCCTTTCGCTATCGAATCCTCTCTTTCCGGAGTACAGAAAGAGGTTGGGGCTGATAATGAACTTTGGTATAAACGTGAATTTTCAATTCCGTCCACGTGGAAGGCTAAGGATAAGCATATCCTGCTGAACTTTGGCGCGGTTGACTGGAAAGCCGATGTGTTCGTCAATGACATATTTGTAGGTACGCACAAAGGGGGATATACGCCTTTTTCACTTGATATTACCTCCTGCCTGACCGCGGGACGGAGCAAACACAAACTCGTCGTCCGTGTATGGGACCCTACTGACAAGGGCTACCAGCCTCGCGGCAAACAGGTGAACAAGCCGGAAAGCATCTGGTACACTTCTGTCACCGGTATTTGGCAAACGGTTTGGCTCGAACCTGTATCAGCCAACCATGTGGCTTCAATTAAAACTGTTCCGGATATTGACAATAGCGTACTGGATATAACGGTTTCGACAGCTGTTGCTAATCCGACCGACATAGTTGAGGTGATGATTATTGACAAGGGAAAGGTGGTAGCTTCAGGGAAAAGTATTTCGGGGAATAAGATTCGGCTTCATGTCGATAATCCTTCGCTTTGGAGTCCATCGTCGCCATATCTTTATGATATGAAGGTGAAGCTTTATTCACAGTCGGCTGCAATTGACGAGGTTCGCTCCTATGCTGCTTTCCGCAAAATATCGACTAAACGCGATGCTTTCGGTATTGTCCGTATGCAGTTGAATAATAAAGACCTGTTTCAGTATGGCCCGCTTGACCAGGGATGGTGGCCGGACGGCTTATATACCGCTCCAACGGACGAGGCTTTGGCTTTCGACATCAAAAAGACCAAGGAGTGGGGATTCAATATGATTCGCAAACACGTCAAGGTCGAGCCTGCACGATGGTATTATCATTGCGATAAAGAGGGGATTCTCGTATGGCAGGACATGCCGAGCGGTGATCAAGGCAATAGTTGGGAACCAAATTTGTATAACGGAGGTGCGGACAAAAGGCGGTCGGTACAATCTGCTGATAATTACTATCGGGAGTGGAAGGAGATTATTGAATTTTGTTTCTCGAATCCTTCCGTCGTCGTATGGGTTCCATTCAATGAGGCCTGGGGGCAATTCGATACCGAGAAGGTAGCAGCATGGACGGCAGCCTGCGACCCTTCGCGTCTTGTGAATCCTGCAAGCGGCGGGAATCACCGCCCTTGTGGTGACATGATAGACTTGCATAGTTATCCGCAGCCTAATATGTACCTCGCTGATCCCATGCGTGTGAATGTACTAGGCGAATATGGTGGCATTGGTCTCCCGCTCGAAGGCCATCTGTGGTGGGACAAGCATAACTGGGGATACGTGGAGTTTAAGAACAAGGAGGAGTTGACTACGCAATACGTCAAATATGCGAACACGCTCAAAACTCTTGTCAAACGTGGTTTCTCAGCGGCAGTTTATACTCAAACAACTGATGTCGAGGGCGAGATTAACGGCCTCATGACTTATGACCGCAAGGAGATCAAGATAAACGAAGCCGAAGTGAATCGGGTTAACCGGAATGTAATCGCTGAACTTGAATAATACAGCATAAATTTTTAATAATGGAAAACAAGAACAGAATTAACAGTATCCTTTCTGATATTAAAGAGCTTGAACAGCTACTGCGTGATGCGCTCAGGGAAGAGGTTTATCCCATTGCTTTCTTCAGTCGCAGCTTCGATCTGGCTCATCACTTGCTGAAAGACCTTCATATTCTTGAAGGAGAACAAATTGAAACCCTACGCAAACAAATGGAAGAGTACAGACGTATGATTGATACTGCTTCCGTCCCAGCTGAAAACATCGACTTTCCCATAATAGCCGAAACGGTGAAGAATCGTGCGCCGGAGCCGACCGCTAAAGACAATGTTGTGGAAAGACAGCATACGACTTTGAATGATGTTATCAGCAAGCAAAATCTGGCGGATCTGCGCAAGGCATTGAGTTTGAATGAGAGGTTTTACTTCCAGAAGGAACTTTTTGCCGGCGATGAAGCGCGGATGAACGAGGCGTTGGCTGAACTGAACGAGACGGACTCCTACGAGGCGGCTTTGACATACGTTAGGGATAAACTAAAATGGAACGAGGGCGACCTTGTCGTCATCGAATTTCTTAATCTTCTTGAAAAGCGTTTCTGCTGATCGTATTGGCTAAGCTTGCTGTCATACCGACGCCCATAGGCAATCTGGAAGATATTACGCTCCGAGCTATACGTTTACTGCGCGAAGCTGACCTAATATTGGCTGAAGATACCCGCACGACGGGAGTGCTCCTGAAGCATTTCGGCATAAACGTCAGGATGGAATCGCATCATAAGTTTAACGAACATCAGACCGTACAGAAAATTGCGGCCCGTATTATTGGAGGCGAGAGTGTTGCTCTCGTCTCTGATGCAGGGACGCCGGCGATTTCCGACCCAGGCTTCCTCCTTGTAAGAGAGTGTATTCGCATGGGAATAAATGTTGAATGTCTGCCGGGACCCACAGCGTTCATTCCCGCTCTTGTTCTCTCCGGGTTGCCGAATGATAGATTTTGTTTCGAGGGATTCTTGCCTTTGAAGAAAGGACGGCAGACGCGAATGAAATTGCTTGCTGTCGAAGAGCGGACAATCATTCTTTACGAATCTCCGCATAGGTTGAGAAAAACCCTTGAGCAGCTCATCGAACATTTCGGCGCTGACCGCCAAGCTTCCGTATCCAGAGAACTAACAAAACTGTACGAAGAAACAACAAGGGCGTCTCTGGCTGAACTCTTGCAATACTTTCAAAATAAAGAGCCAAAAGGAGAAATAGTTATAATTATAAATGGATATAAACTTTAACATACTGAATATGAAACTGTCAAAACTCTTTCTAATTGCGGTTGCCACTCTCGCATGGCTCTCCGCTTGTGTTCAAACATCGTCGGAATATAAGGCACTTAAAGCTGAAAACGATTCCATACGCCTTGAGAATGCAAGGCAAAACGCTCAACTCGACGAGATGATGTCTATACTTAACGACATCGAATCGGATTTTCAATCGATTCGATCCGCAGAAAACTATCTCAATGTGCAGCAACCAGAAGGCGGAGAGCTAACCTCAACAGCTCGTGAACAAATTGAGAGCAATATGAATATTATAAAGGAAACTCTCGCCCGCAACCGGGAACAAATCGGTAAACTGGAAGCTCTGCTGAAGAAAAGCAACGTGCAGTCCGATGCCCTAAAAAAAACTGTCGAACGGCTAACTTCTGAATTGGAACAAAAGACGATAATGATAGCGTCGCTCCAAGAAGAATTGGAAAAGAAAAACATCCGCATCGACGAACTCAACATCGTGGTCACCGCCCTCAAGGACGACATGGAAAAGCTCGCCACTGATTATGACATGCAATCGCGTAAAGTCAAAGAACAGGACGTGGAACTCAACAAAGCTTATTATTGCTTCGGAACAGCGAAGGAATTGAAAGACCAGAAAATATTATCAGGCGGAGGAGTATTCTCCAAATCCAAAGTCCTGCAAGATGACTTCAATCGCAGCTACTTTGTGGAAATTGATATTCGTAAAGTTTCCGAAATAGAACTCTATTCCCGCAAGGCATCCCTGAAGTCCAACCATCCCACCAACTCCTACGAATTTACCAAAGACAAGGAAGGTTATCTCATCTTCAAAATCACCGATCCGAATATATTCTGGAGCTTGGGTAAATATCTAGTAATCGAAGTGAACTAGTTTAATCGAAATGAGAAAAAAACAAAGCTTTATGCTTTATAGCTTGTTGCTGCAACTGTCACAGACAGATTGAAGCAACAAGCAGAAATGCAAAACCTATCAGGAAGTCCGGGTAGGTTTTGCAATCTTTATCGTTCTCATACAAAATTCCGTTTTTGCGAAAATAACCTGCCATGATTCTTGTTTTAAATCTTAATGTAATCTTTTATGTACACAATAATTGACGCCCACGCCCACCTTTGGCTCTCCCAAAATGCAGAAGTAGATAATCAAAGTATCCGATCTCTCCCTAATGGGCGTGCACTCTTCATGGGAGAAATCCGACAAATGCTACCGCCTTATATTACCGATGGAAAAAACACAGCCGAAGTTTTTCTTTCCAACATGGACTACGCACAAGTAGCCGCGGCCGTTATTACTCAAGAGTATATCGACGGCTCGCAGAATGAGTATCTCAAAGAGGTACAATCACTTTATCCGAACAGGTTTCTCTGTTGCGGACTTGTGGATGCCCGCAAGCCGGGATTCACAAAAGAAGCCGAAGAACTGATTACTGCTAATAACTTTAAGGCCATTAAGCTCCCGGCAGGCAGATTAATCATGAGAGATCGCAGAGTTTGGCTCACTTCGCCAGAGATGATGCGCCTCTTCAAAATTATGAATGAAAATGGAATCATCTTATCTCTCGACTTGGCCGACGGCGACGAACAAGTTGAGGAAATGAAGGAAGTTATAACCGAATTTCCATCACTAAAAATAGCTATCGGGCATTTCGGCATGGTCACTCGACCAAAATGGCAAGAACAAATCAAGCTAGCACGGAATCCTAATGTTTGCATAGAATCGGGGGGGATTACTTGGCTTTTTCATAATGAATTTTATCCATATCCGGGAGCTGTCGCCGCCATTCGAGAGGCTTCCGAACTGGTCGGAATTGATAAACTCATGTGGGGGTCGGACTATCCGAGAACGATGACGGCAATCACATACAAAATGGCGTTCGATTTTATAATTAAAAGCGACCTCCCAGAAGAGCATAAAGTACTCTTTCTCGGCAAGAATGCTATGAATTTCTATGGTTTCGCTAATCCTGTCGTCCTTCCATACATAAAAAATATGGTTGAGTAAGTTCACTATGCTGGCTTGCTCTAATGCCGTAAGGTTATTATATCGGCATTATTGTTTGCAGCTGGTTATACTTCTATTTTATATTTTATTCTTGGGATCGGATAAAGTCGATGAGTCGGCGGAATATTTCATTATGGTATAAAATGTCTGGATTACCGGTTATGAATATTTGCTTCTTGGCTCGTGTCAGAACTACGTTTAGCTTGCGATCTATTATGGTGCCGTCTTCCTCCATTGTGTTAGCAATAAATTCTAATTGATTAGGGACATTCACAGAGAATGAGTAAATTATTATATCACGTTGGCTACCTTGATAACGTTCGACAGTATCTATTGTTATTTCGTTGAGAAGGGGAATATTCAGGTCGTATATTTCTTTTTTGATCATCGCTATCTGGCTGCGATAAGGCGTAATAATTCCTAGGCTTTTTTCAGATTCGAGAGGAATAGAGTTTTTTATATATAGTTCATATATAGAGAGGGCAAGGGAAGCGACAATCCGCGCTTCATTTATGTTATTCTTGTTAGATCTAGACCATGCTCTTTCAGCTGGAATAAAGGCCATACGTTGGGAGGCAACAAGCTTTTCCATCGGTTTGGACGCATCATATTTGTGAAATTCAAGAGGCCCTTCCTGATGTTTTAAGGGAATGGGGACGAGTTTATTACGGTAAAAGAATTGGTTCGGAAAGCTGCTTATTTCCGGATGCATTCGTCCTTGTTTGTATAGCATATCCGTCGTTAATTCAGAGTTAAGACAGCTTATATACAATCGTTCAAACAGGGATTTTCGCATATTTGTCAAACCAATGGATCTCAATTCCGGTGCAGTTACATCCGAATCGCCGGGCGATTGAAGAACTATTGCAGGGAGCTGTTTATGATCGCCAATCATAATGAATTTGCCGATGGCATTGTCACCATTTGCATCCTTTGCTGAGAGGATACCGATGATTTGAGGCTCTAATATCTGTGAGGCTTCGTCGATGATAGCTACATGAAAATGTTTTAATTTGAACAGTTCTGTTTTGCTTAACATGGAAGTTGTTGTGGATACAAATATGCGATATTCCTGTATTTTAGACAGTACTTGCTGACGGTTGCGGCACTGCTCGACTATTTTGTCAAATAGTTTGCCTCTGTACTCTTTTTTACAGGATAATTCTTTGCCCAATCTGATATAGGGCGGATGAGTTTGGATGTTGTCAAGAGCTTCGCATATTTCATCTATCGCCCGGTTGGTGTAGGATAATAACAGAATGTTCACATCTGCTTCAGAATGAAATTCTTCGACCAACGATTTGAGTAAACATGATGTTTTACCGGTACCGGGAGGGCCAACTAAAATAAAATAATCATCGGCTTGTCTAGCTTTCAAAATGATGTTGTAGATCTCTTTATTTATATATGTTTTACTGGACAACGTTCGTGTGATGTCATAACGGGGAGAACGTTGGTTGAGTAGCAGTTCGCGCCGATCTTTATTTGCCTGTAAAAAGGAGTATAACCCTTTGTATATTCCGTTGTATGAGGATTCCATAAAGTCATGCTCTATTGCATATTTACTGTTTGCAGGAAAGACGGATATGTTGCGTTGCTTGGCACGCAATCGAATGGTTATTTCTTCCGGTGAAAGGCGTTCGATTGCACCGCGGAAAACTTGTTTGTTCGTCACATTATCTGCATCTGAGTTACGCTCGTAAAGCAGAATAATATCACCGTTACGAAAGTTTGACACGAACTCCTGACAAGCTTCGACGGTGGGCAAAGACAGCGTTGCCGTGGGATGTTCTGCGTCCGTATGAATTTCTTTTATCGTCAAGTCCAGCAGTATTTCGCCCTCTTCTTTTTTATTGTCCAGTGTAGACAACCAAAGGGAGGAGAATCCACGATTAGTCTCGTTTTCATACGTGCCAGACTTGGCTAAAAAGTGTTCTCTGGCGATAAAGGAATGAAAGGTATGAAAATAGGATAACTCAAGAGGGCTGGCTTGGTCGAACGGAGTTTTAAATTCTTTAATTTGTGGTATAATATAGTTGTACAGAAAGTTTTGATTAATACGATCTGTCACCAGGGTTTCAGGGGTGAGCAAATCTATATAATGTGACGAACGGAAGCCTGTTTTATCATAGGCTATATCTCTTTCTATGGCTACGATTTGATTCCGAATGTTTAGTATTTCCTTTATAGATGCCATGTATGGACGGATAAAGCGAAGGTTGGCTTTCGTCTCTTTGTATTTAGAATATAAGACGTATGTTCTTAGCTTATTGAAGTCCAAGCCTAATACTTTTTGAAGGACTATTTGATATAGGAAAGCCTGTGTCCGATGACTAAGGCCTACGAGTGTATAATCTCGCTCCGGATATGGCGCTCTGCCGGATTTTAATTCAATCAATACTGGGTGGGATACGTTCGGAACTAAAAAGTCCATGCGGCCTTGGATACCGAGCTGTTCGCATATAAAACTTGGCTCTAATGTTGCCTCACTTTTATCTATGTTTTCCTGTATAAATAGAGTGTTTACTATATGGCGTATGTTTTCAAATTGTTGTTTGGCTTCGGCAAAGAAAACGGTGTCGATGTCAGGGCATGTCGCGTATTCAAAAGGTGCAGTTTGAAAATGTTTTTTTATTGTTTCCGAAAAGTTTATCTGCGGAGTTTCTGGTTTTTCATTTACAAATTCATCCAAAAAGTAATTGGCGGCGTTGCCAAGCATTATATGCTTGCTATTTTTCGGTGGTTCAAATCTATGCTGCAAATAATATAGGGGAGAACGTCCGTAATCATTCATACATTCAGACAAAGCGCTTATATCAATTAAATAATCCGGCTCAAGGATTATTAATTGAGGGCTACAAACATTATTCCTGTCGATTGTTACGTCAAGTAAATTCATACGACAATATTTCCAAACAAGGGCCAAACTTGTCTTGAAATATTCATTCTCTACACTCGTTTTATCGTGATTTATTTTAATATATTCTTCCGCATATTCGCTCTCCTCATCAACTGCATATATGTAGGTTTTGTCCCAACTGAGTACCATTACTCGCAACTTGTCATACCTTCTTATTTTCTTCCCCCCAGGGCATTTTTCTTCTTCTGGAATGGTATTTATTTCAATTGATAAGGCTTCGGGTATATGCGTTTGATAAAAATGAGCGATGGCATCGCATAATGAACGCAAATCTTGCTTGTATTCAGCCTCTGTGGGGTGATATAATGAGTGAATAATCCTGTTGCTGCGAACCCTGAATGTGTTTATTCTGCGTGTTGCTGCTTGACCTAATTCTGCCTTTGAACATATATAATACAGGCGAGAAAATAGATCGGGAAACGAGATTGCGTCTTTGTGCGTAAGCTCCATAGTTATTGTCTCCAGCAGGGAGCGCATCTGATGATACTTCTCGACAGTAGCCTTAGGACAATTATGGATATTGAGCAATGTATCGAAATGGTTGGTGTTTGTTTGCATACTTACTTATTATTGCGATTGCAAAGGTAAGTATTTGCAGGTTATTTGCTGGAACAAACCTGAACCGTACAGATTTGTTTAATTATGAATAAGATACTGGTCATAGGACGTGTTTGAGACCTGAATGGTAATAGTTGACTGGCGGCAGGGGTGGCAGGGGATAATTTTGCAAGGCGGATATTCTCTCGTTAACACATATTAACCAAGTAGCGTAAGAGATGCTGCTCGCATCATTTTTTGCTCATAAAATTCCTTCTCAAGGGATGCTTGCGTTAACAGCATTTAACTAAAGAGTGAAAGAGGAGGCTTTTTGAGCAATTTCATTCAATAAAAATCCTTTTCGAGAGAATTTGGCGTTAACGCATATTAACTAAAGCACAGCATAGATACATTTCCGCCGGTATTCCTTGACTAAATAAACGTCATGCAGGCTGTGTATTATTGCAATTGTCTCCTGGCGGTAAGATGAAATGGAGAATTTAGAGTTGACGGAGACTGAAAGGGTAGGGCTATTAAACGAGCAGGCCGGGGCATTTCCAGCCTCGGCCTGCTACAACCTTCCCTCATAGTCATTCATTACAGCTTCGTTTTCTTCTTGAACGTGCAACTTCCAACAGGATGCGGTTGCGGCGTTCTTTATTTATGTTTTTGTTGCTCCGCAGAGTATGGAGGCAACTTTTATTATCTGTCCGGATGCCCTGACTGATGGGGGAGAAGGTTTGGACGTGGTCTAACTGCGTCGGGGCAATTGCCGGGGGCGGCAGATGTAGCGCTACTGACTGACGGTTACGTGGCGTAACGGTCGCAGTGCTCATGGGGCTTGATATTTCAGGTGCGTTACTGTGCGTAGCTTTCACGAACAGTGGATGGAGCACAAGCGGAGGAGCTGCGCTATTTTGCAAAGAAATGTCTTAGCCGAACGGAGCGCTTGATAAGCGATTGGTGAATTATTGGAGAGTCAGGTTATTCATAAGTCTGTTTGTTTAATTATTAATATAATGAGTCGTTCGATTTCCTTTTAGTAGAGATGGTTCAAATTGCGTCTCTGCGCTTTTTTTATGTTGTTAAAATGCTTCGGGAAGGGATTCGGAACTGGTAAACCGAGGTTAAATGCTCCCGTTGCTCTGTCGTCTGTCTATTGCGACGTTTTTGTTAATTGTCTTACAAATGTAAGTGTTTTTTTTGATTATACAAGTTTTTTTTCTGTTTTTCTTTCATTTTGTTGTTTGTTTTGATTGTTGTCCTCTGACATTTTCCGAGTGTATTGAATATTCCAGGACGGTTTTCAAGACATGTTCGCCACGTCTTTTGACATGTGACTTACGTCTTTAAAGATGTTCGTTACGTCTTTTGACATGTGAGTTACGTCTTTAAAGGTGTTCGCCACGTCTTTTGACATGTGACTTACGTCTTTAAAGGTGTTCGCCACGTCTTTTGACATGTGACTTACGTCTTTAAAGATGTTCGCCACGTCTTTTGACATGTGACTTACGTCTTTAAAGATGTTCGTTACGTCTTTTGAGACGTGAGTTACGTCTTTAAAGGTGTTCGCCACGTCTTTTGAGATGTGATTTACGTCTTTAAAGGTGTTCGCTACGTCTTTTGACATTCACCAGAGGTGTGGCATTTAATGATTGAACAGGTTTTGAATTGTTTTCATGTTGGCTGGAAATTTGGCGAGGGGCGGAGGAAGGGTAGGGGACGGATGCGGTTTTACGGCCTTTATGGATGCGGCAATGCGGCGTTTGTGTATTCGATTTCGGGACGTTATCTTTGGCTATTATCAAAGTTTTTTATTATTCTAATACGTGAACAGATATGAACAGAAGAGATTTTATTGGAAAAAGTATGGCGGTCGCGGCTTGCGGCTCTTTTGCCGGGATAAATGTCAAGGCTTTTGAGACGATTAAAAGGGGTGGATTCCGCATCGGGATTCAATTGTATTCCATCAACAAGTCTTTGCCGACGGACGTTAGGGGGTCGCTTCGCAAAATTGCGGATATGGGCTATGAGCACGTCGAGGCGTATGGTTTCAACGGGAGTTTTTTTCTTGACAGAACGCTGAAAGAGTGGAAGCTTATGCTTGATGAGCTGGGCATGACGCTTTCGGGGACGCACTGCGGAACGCCGATGCTGCCGACTGACGTCAGTTCTAGCGAGTGGGACTATTGGAGGAAAAGTGCGGAGGAGATGAGGACTGCGGGGGGTAAATATTTGGTGCAGTCTTTCCTACCGGCGCGTGAATCGCTGGACGAAGTGAAGCGCGTGGCTGAGCAGTTCAACAAAACTGGCGAAATATGCAGGCTTGGTGGCGTTAGATTTGGTTATCATAACCATCACGCGGAACTGAAGGAGGTTGAAGGGCAGGTTATACTCGACGTTTTGCTGCAAAACACAGACCCGGAGCTTGTTTTCTTCCAAATGGATATGGGGCATGTTGTCAATGGCGGTGGGAATATCCTTGATTATATGAGGAAGTATCCTAAACGGTTTTTAAGCTGGCACGCCTCTGACTTTAAGAAGGGAGAGGGGTATGTCGAACTGGGGCAGGGGGACGTGCCTTATGACGAGCTTCTACAACTGGCAGGCGAATATGGGCTTATGGACTTGACTGTCGAGCAGGAGACTGGCGGGGACATCTATGCGGCCTGCAAGCGGAACTTTGAGTTCCTCAAAAAGTTTGCATGGACCAAGACGGGAAATAAGGCTTAAGGCCTTATTTTTTTTTCTGGTGTTTACCCTGATGTTCTGACAGTTTGCAATAATCATTTGTCAGTGCTTATTAAGCATTTTACTTTCGCTTGCGTTAGTTTGACTCAAGTGAAATGATAAAATAATATATTGACAAATGAAAAAAGTGTATTTATGCGTGGCAATCTTTGCCGCCATCACTGTCTTTGATGCAAAGGCGCAGAAGAATGATTCGCTGCTCGTGCGCGAAAAGTACTTCGGAACTCCGATGCTCAAAGTTTTGAATGATTTTAAGACTAAATATGGGTTCAATCTGCAGTACGATTCGTCTCTGGTTGCCAACTATCGTTATGATTATCTGTATCTGGGCGTTGAGAGACAGTTCGCTTTTGATATTATCTTCCGCGAAACGAAAGATTTGGCGTACTATGTTGATGGGGATGTTTACCGCATTGTTCCGACAAAGAACTTGCCCAAGAATAGAACAAGGGTTGAGAATAAGCGATATGAAGGTAAGGCAAGCAGAATGAACCTCACCGTGTCCGGCAGAATCAAAGACCAGACGAACGGCGAATTTCTTCCGTTTGCAACCGTACAGGTCGAGAGTAGCCCGACGATTGCTGCAACAACAAATACGGACGGATATTTTACATTGTACAATGTTCCTTCGGATACTGCTACGCTTGTGTTTAAATATCTGGGCTACGAAACGCAGTTCTTTCATCTCTCGCCGGAGATAAAGACGGAGAACCTGTTCGTCGAACTTCAGCCTGCAATCAATGTGCTTGATGAGGTTGTCATTGTTAAGGAGAGAGAGGATGTGCTAAAAATCCCGGCTTTGTCTATCGGACTTATCCAGACAACGGCGGCCAAGATTGCAGACCTTCCCGCCCTGGGCGAAAAAGACCTTTTCAGGACGTTCCAGCTTATGCCTGGAATCTCTGCTGCCAACGAATCGTCAGCAGGAATGTATGTAAGGGGTGGGACACCAGACCAGAACCTGGTCCTCTACGACGGTTTCACTATTTATCATCAGGAGCATCTGATGGGGGTCTTTAGCGCCTTTAATACAAATGCCGTGAAGGATGTACAACTGCATAAAGGTGGATTCAATGCCAAGCACGGCGGAAGATTGTCGAGCGTTATGGAAATAGTCGGGAAAACCGGGAATGATAAGGAGTTTAACATCGGAGGAGACGTCGGACTATTGGGATTTAATGCCTTCATGGAAGTGCCGTTCGGGAAGGAGAGGGGATCGTTCTTCATCGCCGGGCGGCGGTCATTCCAAAGCTTTATGTATGACAAATTCACAAACGTGTATTCTGAAAACTCTTCGTCTTCAATGCCTGGGGGAGGTGGAAGATTCAACCAGCGGAATCAACAAAAGCCTGTTTCTTACTTCTATGACCTGAACGCCAAGCTGACGTATAACCCAACAAGGAGAGACATCCTCTCTGTCAGCCTCTTTAACGGAGAGGATGTGCTGGATAACTCACGCAACAGCTTCGGAAGCTCTTTCATGAGTGGAAGCATCACCGACGAAACTAACTGGGGGAACATCGGGGCAAGCATGAAATGGTCGCGCAACTGGGATGACCGCTTTTACTCCAACCTGCTAGTCTCTCTCTCCAACTATTATAGCTTGAGAGACAGACTGAACAATATGACAACGGCCAGCCAGGCCGGCAATGTCGCTGTTATGTTTAATCAGAATACCTGGGAGAGGAACAATCTGAAGGATTATTCGCTCAAGCTCGATAATGAGTACAAGATTAATGGGAGGAACAAGCTGGAGTTTGGGTTGAACTACTCAAACTTTCTTATTGACTATCGCTATGCACAAAACGACACGACGGATATACTCAATATGAGCAACAAGGCCAATCTTCTCTCATTATATATACAAGACCAATGGTCGCCAGCCGAACGATTGTCATTCAAACCGGGTATTCGCCTCTCTATCTACGACGCTACGGGAGGCTTCTATCCCGAACCACGCATCCAGGCTTTCTACAAGATCAACAACAGAATAAACCTGAAGGCTTCAGCCGGCTACTACAAACAGTTTGTTAATCGTATTGTTCGCGAAGATATTTCGGCAGGAAGCAGAGACATCTGGCTGCTCGCCGGTGACGAGGGTATCCCTGCCAGCGGTTCAACGCATTTTATCGCAGGGGGAAGTTATGAAACGCAAGACTTCCTTTTAGACATCGAAGGGTATTATAAACGAATGTATGACTTGAGCGAATATACTCTGCGGTTTGCACCTTCATTCACAGGTAATAGTGGATACCAGGAGTTCTTTTATAATGGAGCAGGATTCTCACGAGGCATTGACATGCTTGCACAGAAGAAATACGGAAAGCTCACAGGATGGATTGGATACACGTTGAGCGAAACAAAATATCGTTTTCCTATCTACGGCAATGATTATTTCCCGGCGAATCAGGATGTGACGCATGAGTTCAAAACAGCGCTGACTTATAAACCTGTGAAAAACCTCACGCTCTCCACAACCTGGATATTCGCAACCGGCAAACCGTTCACCGAGCCTGTCGGTGCTTACACATTACATACGCCGAACAGCGGGGATATGAACTTTATTGTCGTTGACAGGAAGAATAATGCACGCTATCCGGCTTATCACCGACTGGACTTGCTTGCAAAATATGACTTGGCTTTTATTAAGGACGTGAAATCAAGCATCAGCATATCGCTCTTCAATGTTTACGACAGAGCTAATGTCTGGTACAAGGAATACGCTTATGACGTACAGTCGGGAATAACCGAAACGAATGTCAATCTGCTTGGCTTCACTCCAAACATCACGCTTAGCATACAATTGAAATGATATAATCATTCATGACGACGTGCACAGCCTTGAGAAGGTTGCGAAACAAATTGAAAAAACAGTATTATATAACATTTAGATTATGAAACAGAACTTATTAATCCCTTTTTTATTACTGGCGGCCGCTTGCGGAGAAGAAACGACGACAATGCCGACAAGCGCAATCGACATGCCTGTTGTTGAGAGTTATCTGATCGAGGGAGCAACCGAGCTGACGGTCAAACTTTACGGCATGGAGGTCTATCTAAAGGATGATTATGTGCTGTCGAGGCCAATCGGGGGATTGAAACTACAGATCAACGGACGAAAGCTGACAGAAACAGTTTCGGGAACATACACTCTGAATCTGGGAGATGATACCGTCCGAGGTCAACAGCATTACGAACTGGCATTTGAGTATCTCGGACAAACGATAACGGCATCAACAGATGTGCCGCGGCCTGTCTCAAACCTAAGCATCGAGCCGGAACAGATCGTTCGTGCTTCCGGGGCCTCATTTTTTGACGAATCGGATACTACTGCGATAACTCTAACATGGGATGACCCTGGCAACGATTACTATCAGGTTTACATCGAAAGTCCGGAGACAACCTACATGCCTGGTTTGGGAGGAACGACAAGTTTTCGGCGCAGAATGATGCAACCGTT
The DNA here is from genome assembly GCA_031257015.1 of Tannerellaceae bacterium. GTDB lineage: Bacteria > Bacteroidota > Bacteroidia > Bacteroidales > Tannerellaceae > DFXE01. The sequence goes on along the minus strand of JAIRPK010000015.1, from coordinate 55,662 downwards.
CCAGGGCGGAGAGTATCGTACAACATCGCGAGAGTTTCGGGCGACGGGATCTTATCACATCTACGTCTATCGTGTAAACAAAGAGTATGCAGACTTATATGAAAGGGCAAGCGCAACAGACTTGGCAAATCCAACCAGTTCAATAAACAATGCGTTTGGAATATTTACGGCCATGAGTGTGGCAAACGTGGTGTTTTACGTAACGGAAAGCGAAGAATGAAAACACTGGTCGGCAAAAAATCCAATAAGAGGGTAGGGGAAAGATGCTTTTAAAGCCCTATAACAGCGGTTTTTTGAATAATAATATGCAGCTAATTACGTTTTTCATACATCTATTGAAATATAGAGTCAAACGAAAAGGATATTTGTTATGAAACCCGTTATTTTATTTTTCTTCGCAATCATATTGGTTTATTCGCTTTCTTCCGGCAAGGAGGAAAAAAAGGATAAAGGAACGGCGGAACAGCCTTCAAAGGCAGTAATATTATTGGACGAGACGAAAAAGGTTGAACACGCTGATTCATCAGTTATTGTTGCTTATAATTTTTAGCTGGAAATAGAGGCTGAGAACCTCCTTAATAAGCGAAGTGGTCTGCTGATTGCTTCGCTTATTTTCTTTTACCTGTTATTGTCGCCAATGGATTGGGAGAGATAACAAACATGAACGGAAGTTGAGTTTTCTATACAGAAGGAAAATACTCATGCAAACTATCCGGATGTATTTATAAGCGAATATTATCCAATTCATCGTAAGAGGGTATATTATCCAAGAAAGAATAAGCTTTAGTGTCGTAGTTTATCATGCAGCAGTAATGGACTATGCCGTTGCTTACAGTGAGGAATGGCACTCTTAATACGGCGTTGTAACGGCTAATTTGGTCGAAAACAATCCTTTTAATCGGCACAGTCGGGGCTTTGTATTCAATAATCATAAGCGGTACGAGGAAGGAGTTGTAAACGATGGAATCGCATCGTTTCAAGGTTGCGTTCAAGCGGAGGTTGATTTCGTTTCCCAAAAGGTTGAGGGGGTAGTTCTTTTCTGTTATCAAATAATTTATGAAGTGCTGTCGCACCCATTCTTCGGGTGTGAGGACTACGTACTTCTTTCGGAGCGAGTCGAAAATCATTCGCTTCCCCTCATTATGAGTGAGTTTTACGTCGAATGGCGGTAAATTCAGTAATGGGATATTATACAGCATAGAAATTTTAGTACATTTGCAATCCTACCTCAAAGATAAATATTAATGAAAACGAAGCAAGAATTTGTTGACAATTGGTTGCCGTGCCGCTATACTGAAAGACAGCTGCATGAGTTTACTGAATATGCCCTGTTAAAAAACTTAACTAAGTATATAGAGTTGTTTACCGAGCACTTCCTAGTGGAAATCTGGGGACATGAATCTTCTATGAACGCTTTTTACAAGAAGGTAATAATGATCTACTTCTGCATCGGGAGCGCTAATGCCACAATTATTATGGACTTACTTTCTGCGGTGACGCTGAAGGTGGTCTTGTTCCTTGGCAAATGTGGAGGTTTGAAGAAGGGGCAGCAAAGAGTCGGCGATTTGCGACAATGGGCATAACTATCGGATTAATGGGTAATTTTTTATATAGCTGCTATGGCAAAGAAGGCAACAAGTTTTGATGAGATATGCAGGAATATTAGGGCGAAGAATTTTGCGCCTGTATATATATTAATGGGTGAAGAGCTTTTTTTTATAGATAAAATAACCGAGCTTCTTATCGAAAATGTTTTGAACGAATCGGAGCGGGATTTTAATCAGATTGTCTTGTATGGAGCTGATACAGATGCAGGGACGATTTTTAACGCGGCGCGGCGTTTCCCAATGATGTCGAAATATCAATTGGTTGTTGTTCGTGAGGCTCAACTTCTGCGGGATATTGAGATGCTTGCCAATTATGTAAAAAGTCCGCTAAAATCTACCGTGCTTGTTATTAATTATAAGTATAAAACCTTGGACGGACGGAAAAGCTTGTCGGCTAATGCTGATAAAGTAGGCGTAGTGTTTGATGCGAAGAAAATCCCAGACTCCAGATTGCCTGCGTTTATAGAATCGTCTTTGAAGGAACGCGGGCTTAATGCTGATTTTAAAAGCGTGCAGTTGCTATCTGAGTTTTTAGGTAACGATTTGAATCGCTTACATAAGGAATTGGACAAGCTCTCAATTATATCCGATGAAACGGGAATAAAACGTATTACTCCAGAGATAATTGAACAAAATATTGGCTTCAGTAAAGACTATAATAAATACGAATTACTGAAAGCGATTGTTATGAAGGATGTACTAAAGGCCAATCGAATTATGCAGTATATCGGACGAAATCCGGATATTTCCATACAATCAGCGCTAAACGTGTTATTTAATTATTTCTCCAATCTCCTTATTTGCCATTATCTAACCAACAAAAACCAGAGCAGTATTATGGCAGCTCTTGAATTGCAATCTGATTTTCAGGCTAAAGATTATGTGACCGGATTGAAGAATTTTCCCGGAATAAAAGTATTCAAGCTGATTGGGGAAATAAGGAATGCTGATGCACGTTCTAAAGGGGTAAATAAAGTTTTGCTCTCTGAAGAAGATATTATGAAAGAACTCTTATATAAGATTTTGCATTGATTTTAAGCATTTGGTTCGTTTAAAACGTCCAAGGTTGTTCTTTTAAGGGTTTAGGTTAACTATGTTGCTATCTGCGTGGCTAATTCTTTTTTGAGGTTCTATAACGAATATCGTGTGGGAAATCAAAATTAAGTTTATCCGCAAACTTCTTGCTCTTCTTTTGAACAATTAAATTTTACAGTCTTCTTAAATGGTTCAACCTGGCCTCCAGTGCCATATATCGCAATTGCCTTTGTTTCAGATGCCACATGTATGAACACTGTTGCCTTTGCTTTTGAGGCAAGGGAAAAAACACGAGAGGTTCTTTACATCCGCGTCCCTGACTTTGGCAATGCCGTCACCCTAAACAGATGCCCCCAAATTTTCATCAAAAAGCTTGGCACTATTGTTTTTGTCATCGTTGCATTGCTGACCGGCAATTTGATTTTTAATGTCGTAATCGTCTTTGCAATGTCAAGTACTTTGTCAACACTCAAGTTTATGCCCTTAGTTTTTAGTATTCTTTCGAGTTCTTTATATATTTTGTAAGCCACAAAACAAATACAGACATGCGCCTCTATGCGCTTTCGGGTAAAATGAAACACCGGTTGCAGAACCGCCCGCACTTACTAACAAGCCCAAAACAATTTGGGACTGAGCGTGTTTTCCGTCCTTTGAAAAGCCCGTTTTGCGCAATTCAAGTTATCACTCTCAAAATAAAGCGTGATTATATCGTAAAAACAAGCCCGATTTTTACTCCCAAAATTCGGTATGTATGCTCACGCTAATTTGTTGGACGGCATCCTTTTGAGACTGTCCTGCAATTTGTCCAAATAACGGTAGATTTTGTGCAGTTCCACATCTTCATCATAATAAATACGACTTCAAGTAATCAACCGTTACGACCTTGCTGCGTGGCTGACAAATACGAGACACGACCAAATGTTTTAATATTTCATCGTCTATTTTGTCAAATCCCACCATTTTGAACACATGGTTTAAGATTAGTTGAGTTCCATTGAGCAGTATATTCTCAATATTGCCCAATAAACGCTCAGTTTCCTGTTTCTCTTCCTCTTCGCGTGTATGTTCTGAAAACATATCGCACTCGCCAAGGTAAGCCGAGAGCCATTTTTTGCCCTGCTGATACAGATTGTCTATCTCGGATTCATTTATTGTGACGCCAATAGTTTTTAATTCGCGAAAATGCTTCCTTCTTTTATCTACTACAACGATTTTTCTTCTTGCGTATAAACATACCGCAAAAATACTTTTTTGGCTTGCGTCACCCATTTTGCTAATGCAGTATCTGTAAATTGCTGTGTGTTAGAGTATTGAAAATTAATTAAAATGAAAGTGTCAAAGTTAGGAAAGAAGTTTAAACACTGCAAGGAACCGCTAAGGTTCTTTACACCCCGCGTCTGATCAACAGAACTGTTTCCAACTAAAAGGATCTAGTATATTTAATTTTGATTTTTTAGCACAAAGCAGCCCGCTATTTTGACAGTCGACAATAATCGACAATAACCCACAAAAACACAAGGTGGCAATGGTCATGCGAATACACACATGTAACAGAATAGCCAAGACGAGAAAACCATCTTCTCGCGCGACAAATATAACACAAAACAGCCATCTTGTATAGATTTGTAAGCAAGAAGATTATACGCTAATAAAAACTCTTGCTCCGCAAACAGCTTGCTGATACAATTATACACACTACAAGCATCGATCAAATACAACTCTTATATTTTATGTATTAAACTAGTGAAAGCCAGTCATTTATAGTATAATAAGAGAAGTAAAACATTATATTATTAATATTGTCAATGAAAAATAATGTTTACAATTATAGAAAACGTGAAGCCTGTATATATATTATGCTGAAAACTAGATTTATAGATGATTGTTTGCGAACTAAAACTTAGAAAATAAAAATTATACTTCTTGTTATTAACTGTTATTTTAAATATACATAGCCAACTTAACAAGAGTAGCTCAATGGCTTTCGTTACAACTGTAGCAAAATGAGACGCCGCTACATTTCTGCGCAATATAGTAAGCCTCGCTACGCCCGTAACCCGCGAAGCTTGTTTTATTTCGTTTGCTTAAAAACGGTTTATTTATGTATATTTGCAGCAAAGAAGGCCCTGGTTACATAAATAAACGATTATATATAGATGAAAGACCGTATCAAACAAATTATGGAACATGAAGGATTGAGTTCTACAAAATTTGCAGAAACAATTGGGATTAACCGTTCAGCTATGTCGCACTACATGACCGGACGTAATGATCCTGGCGTTGATGTATTGCGCAAAATTTATGAACGCTTTCCTCATTTAAGGCTAGAGTGGCTATTGACAGGAAACGGGAGCATGACCGTAGAGAAGCTGGCCGCAACAAGTGAAAATATTGGAATTAAACATAATGCCAATACACAACTGGACATATTTGTAGATTCGCCACCGTCGCCTGTAGAAAAAATTAGCCCACCACCAGTGAAGCCGATAATTGCAACACAGCAAGAAGTGCTCCAACCTCCGGAATATCGACCGGAAATCAGGATGCAAACTCACAGAAATATCTCAAGGCAATCTGTGTATGAAACAATACAGCAAAAGAAAGAGGTGAAAAGTGTGACGAAAATCATGCTTTTCTACTCCGATGACACATTTGAAACTTTTATCCCTGAAAAAAGCAGGAAAGACAAAAGCTAATTGCTTAGAATAAAGTATCTTTGCGAAAATTTTTAACTATTTCTATTATGGAAAAGTATATAATCGAAGCAAATGTGATAGAAAAAAATAGTTTTGAAGATAAATACTGTTTACTGAAGCTGACTGCCGCCCAGCCATTTCCGGATATGCGACCTGGACAGTTTGTGCAGGCACGCATTAACGCTGCATCTGTTTTTTTACGCCGTCCTATATCAATCAATTTTATGGATAAAGAAAAAAATGTACTGGGACTGCTGATACAATTAATAGGCAATGGAACACGGGCTTTAGCAGAAATCCGCTTGGGAGACAAATTGAATCTTATCCTACCGCTTGGTAATCATTTTAATTTGACGCCGCACTCTTCTACTGAGGCAAAACTACTCTTGGTCGGCGGTGGAGTGGGCATGGCACCTTTATTATTCTTGGGTTCATACCTCAAAAATGATGGATATGAACCAATTTTCCTTTTGGGAGCAAAAAATAAATGTGATTTGGTACAACTCAAGGATTTTCAAAAATTCGGAACCGTATATGCTTCCACCGAAGACGGCTCATACGGTGAAAAGGGACTTTTAACACAGCATTCCATATTAAAACACAACAGTTTTGACCAAATCTACGCATGTGGCCCCAAACCAATGATGCTCGCAGTTGCTAAATATGCAGCCGCCAATTCCTTCCCCTGCGAAGTCTCCCTTGAAAACTCGATGGCATGTGGTATTGGTGCTTGTCTTTGTTGCGTGGAAAATACGGTTGATGGAAATAAATGCGTCTGTACAGATGGGCCTGTCTTTAATATAAATAAATTGAAATGGCTGATTTAAAAATTAATATACGCGATCTCGCTCTAAAAAATCCGGTAACAACCGCTTCGGGAACCTTTGGATATGGAACAGAGTATGCCGATTTTATGAATCTGAAGAAACTCGGAGCTATTTTTGTGAAAGGGACAACTTTTGAACCTCGCGAAGGGAATCCTTATCCCAGAATGGCAGAAACTGCTGCCGGAATGTTAAATGCAGTAGGACTGCAAAACAAAGGTGTTGTTTACTTTGCTAAACACATATATCCGAAGATAAAGGACTTGTTTACATCTGTAATAGTCAATGTGAACGGTTCAACGGTCGATTCTTACGTATCTTGCGCGGAGATAATTGCAACGCTCGAACATATAAATGCTATTGAACTTAACATTTCATGCCCGAACGTAAAAAATGGAGGGATGGCTTTTGGAATATCCGCTTCGGGGGCAGCTGAAGTAGTTGCGGCCGTACGCAAGGTTTACCCAAAGACGCTAATCGTAAAATTATCGCCAAACGTAACCGACATCACTGAAATTGCAAGAGCAGCAGAAGCAGAAGGCGCAGACGCTCTTTCGCTAATCAATACAATTCTTGCGATGGCCATTGACGTCAAGAAACGTAAGCCTGTTCTTTCAACCATTACAGGTGGACTTTCAGGACCATGTATAAAACCTATCGCCATAAGAATGGTCTGGCAAACTTTCAAAGCGGTGAAAATTCCAATCTTCGGGCTGGGAGGAATTTCATGCTGGCAGGATGCCGTGGAGTTTATGCTCGCAGGTGCAACAGCTGTACAAATTGGCACATACAACTTCATCGACCCTACTATTGCATTGAAAATCATCGACGGAATAAACCAATACTGCGATGAACAAGGTATAAAATCCGTTTCTGAACTTACCGGAGCATTGGAAACATAAATACATTTATAATTATATAATTCCATAAACATTTACTCTTATTTTCTTCAATCTGCATGGTATTACTCGCCGGCCAAACGGATGATGGCGAGCATGACAACAGCAATACGAATTTGAACAGCGGTTGGTTCCAACCGACAGAAGCTGACAAAACAATTTGCGAACATGATATTGCCTTCGCATTGAATTTGTTTCGAGCAACAATTAAAGCAGACTCCTCCGATGGAAACGTGCTGATTTCACCCTTTGGAATCTCTTCCGTATTAGCAATGCTCTACAATGGAGCGAGCGGAAATGCTAAATTAGAGATAGAACAGGCTATGAACTACGATGAATTGACGGAAACGGACATACACAGCTATTATAAAAACATCCAGACAGCAATGCAAACCACCGACCAAAATGCAACAGCACTTAACGCCAATTCAATCTGGGTTAAGAAAGATTTCAACCCTTCGGAAAACTTCTTAAACACAAATAAAGATTCTTATAACGCGCTTATTAAACAGGTGGATTTTACAGCACCAGCAACACTGCCGCTAATTAACGAATGCACTGCCGAACATACAAACGGAAAGATTAATTCGATTATCGACAACATCCCTGGCGACGCAATAATGTTCCTTATCAACGCGCTTTATTTTAATGCCGAATGGACCAATTCCTTTCCCCAAAAGCGATACGAAGGAGGAAATTTTACATAACGAAAACAATACCGAAGCTTACGTCCCGATGATGAACATTGAAGCCAAACTGAACTACCACAGGAACAGTAATTATCACATATTGTAACTCCCAATACGGCAATGAAACATTCAGCATGTTGCTGCTATTGCCCTCAGAAAATATCCCGCTTACAACTATAATCGAAAAACTGGATGTGCAAACACTAAACCAGGATTTAAAACTCATGCCAAGTGTTACATTGTCGGTAAAACTGCCGCGTTTACAGTTAGAATATTAACAGGAACTAAAAAGGACACTGATGAACCTTGGTATTAAATCCATGTTCACCGCAGAGGCGGATTTTTCGCGCATAAGCCCCATTCATCCGCTGATGGTGGATACTTTCCATCAAAAAACTTTTATCGAAATCAACGAGAAGAGAACTGAAGCTGCTACAGTTACAGTTGTGGAAATGGACAGCGGAAATGAAGCTTCCATCGCTCCCCCGCCACCATCATTCTTCGCCAACAAACCATTCTTATTCTTCATCCGAAAAAAAACATCCGGCATAATACTTTTTACAGGAGTAATCAAAAACATGAACTCAGTTTAACAACGACAAACTTTCATAACAACCGCTACAACACTCGACTGAAACTTTACAATCCCAAACTCGAATAATCATGCGCCGAGTTGGAGATTTTCTTTTCCTGCCATCAATCAATTTCAAAACATTACTCACTCTCAAAAAACTCGTCACACCGTTTTTGAGAACATTCACTCGCCATGAGAAACAGCCGCAAATTACAGCCAACAAACAAACACGTAAAAAAATCGTCAGGCATGTCGCAGGAACAAAATAAACATGTTGAAAATCGCCATGCACATTGCAGGAAATAAATAAACACGTTAAAAATCTTCCGGCACATTGCAGGAGATAAACTAACACGTTAAAAAATCATCTGCACGCTGCAGGAACAAAATAAACACGTTAAAAATCGCCATGCGCATTGCAGGAGATAAACTAACACGTTAAAAAATCATCTGCACGCTGCGGGAACAAAATAAACACGTTAAAAATTTACATGCACGTTGCAACAATAAAATAAACGCAGTGAAAAAATCCAACGCATGTTGCGGAAACAAAATAAACACATCAAAAGATCATTACGAACATGGCATGTTGCAAAATAAACATGTCAAATAATAATTCGGTATGTTGCAGAAACAAAACAAGCATAACAAAAACCGTATTGATATATGCGGATGAAAACTAATACGTATGAAAATTGTTCAGTATATTGCATGAGCTAAATAGATGCGATAGAAATAATCTGGAACATGGAAGGGACAAACTAAATACATGAAATATATTCAAGTACCTGGCAGGAACTAAATGAATGGGATGAAAATAATTCGGCATCTGGCAAGGGCTGGATAAATAGAATTAAAAACATTCAGCATGTTGAAGAGAAAGAAGAAATATGCTGAAACGTGTTCTGCATTTTGCTGTGGATTAATTAACAGGTTCAAATTAATGTTACGTCTTGAAGGGGGAAAATAAATGCGATGGAAACTATGTTGCATACGACAGAGGATAAATAGATATATTAAAATTTGTTCGGCATGTTGCATGAGCTAAATAGATGCGGTGAAAATAAATCGGGACATGGAAGGGACAAACTAAATACATGAAATATATTCCAGTACCTGGCAGGAAGTAAATGAACGGAATGAAAATAATTCGGCATCTGGCAAGGGCTGAATAAATAGAATTAAAAATATTCAGCATGTTGAAGGGAAGGAAGAAATACGGTGAAACTTGTTCTGTATTTTACAGTGGCTTAATCAACAGGTTTAAATTAATGTTACATCTTGAAGGTGTAAAATAAATGCGATGGAAACTATGCTGCATACGACAGAGGATAAATAGATATATCAAAATTTGTTCGGTGCATTGCGTGGAGTAAATAGATGCAGTGAAAATAAATCGGGACATGGTAATGAGAAAATGAATATATAAAAAACAATCTTACATGTAGCAGAATATAAACCAGGACTAAAAAATGTCAGGTGCACAGAGCAGTGGTATAAACAGTATGGCGAAAATCGTGCTGAGATTGCAGAGGTGAATAAATACATAATGAAAATAATCGGGAAAGGTTGAAGGGACAAATTAAACACGTTAAAATTAAAGCGTCATTATTGCATGGCGACAATAAGCGTAATGAAGATAGTTTGGTACATTGAAGGGACAAGCTGAATATGTTATAATTCGTCAGGCATGTTGCAGGAATAAGATAAAGGTGTTTAAATTGTTATGTGTATTACTGGAGCTAAATAGACGTTGTTAAAAACAATCAATGCACAATGCCAGAGGATAATTAATGGGTTTTAAACAGTCTTTATATGTTGCAATGGAAAAATAAATATGATGGAACTTGTTGTGCATATTGCCGGGAATAAATTAATAGTTGAATTTCGTTCAAATGGTGTTGCGTTTCTGTCTTTAATGTGTTTTTTTGAGGGATGTGAAATATGATTGTCCCATGGTGTGGTGTTTTTGTTCGACCGGCTTATAACGGAAAGAAGCGCGACGCTTTGTTAATGGGCGTCGCGCTTCTTTTTGCTGTTTTAAACCTGTTTTTAATTCTCGATTATTACTGCTGCCGGGCAATGGTCGGAATGTGCGGGTTCGTTCAGGATGCAGGCGCCGGTTATGCGGGTTTCAAGCTCGCGGCTGGCCATGCAGTAGTCTATGCGCCAGCCTTTGTTGTTGGCGCGGGCGTTGAAGCGGTAGCTCCACCAGGTGTATTGTTGCCTGTCGGGGTTGATGTGGCGGAAGGTGTCGATGTAGCCGTCGGCGAGGAAGCGCGTCATCCATTCACGTTCTTCGGGGAGGAAGCCGCTGTTTTTGGCGTTGCGCACAGGGTCGTGAATGTCGATCGGCTCGTGGCAGATGTTGTAATCACCGCAAAGGACGAGGTGCGGACGGTGCTTGCGGAGTTCTGAAACGTATTGGCGGAAGTCTTCGAGCCATGTCATCTTAAATTCCTGGCGTTCGTCGCCGCTTGTGCCTGATGGGTGATATACGCTTACGATGGTCAGGTCGCCGAAGTCTGCGCGGAGGAAGCGGCCTTCGTTGTCGTACTTCTCGATGTCCATGCCGGCTTTTACATGGTCTGGTTGGAGGCGTGTGAGGATCGCGACGCCGCTGTATCCTTTCTTTTTGGCGCTGAAGAGGTATTCTTTGTAGCCAAGGGGGGTGAAAACGGAGGCGGGGAATTGATCGGGCTGGAGCTTTGTTTCCTGAAGGCAGAGGACGTCGGGGGATTCTTGTGATAACCATTCGGGGAGGCCTTTGGATATTGCGGAGCGCAGGCCGTTGACGTTATATGTGATGATTTTCATGTCCGGTACTGGTTTTAATTGATTTCGTAGTCTACACAGGCACGCGCCTGGCGAAATGGGGCTATCAGTTCTCTGCCTACGGCTATATGGGCGGGGTGCACCGAGTAGGCTTGGACGTCTGCAATGGTGTCGAATTCGGAAGTGAGGATTAAGTCCCAGTCCTCTGTCGGGTTGATATTTGCATCCACGCGAATGGAGCGGATTGTGTTTATATGGGAGGGCAAGCTCTCCAGGGCGGTTTTGATTGCCGCGATTCTGGCTTGCTTCTCCGAAGGATCGTCGAACGCCTTCAGTTTGAACATAACTATATGTCTTATCATATTATATATATTTAATTTTTCTGCAAAGATAGGGTTATGAATGGAGAAACGGGGAATATGGGGATTTGACATTATGTTGCAAAGCAGGGGGCAGGCTGCATTAATGCAATTTAGGCTTAGAACTGCATATCTTTGTGCAATAAAAACATAACTGATATGAATCACGGATTTATTAAAGTTGCGGCTGCTTCGCCGCATGTCTCGACGGCTGATTGCTTTGCTAATGTTGAGAAAATTGGGGCGCTTATGCGCAGAGGGGCTGCCGAAGGAGTGCAGGTAATGGTTTTCCCGGAGCTTTCCGTAACGGGATATACTTGTATGGATTTGTTTTCTTCGAGAACGCTCATTACATGTGCGGAGGAGGCGTTGAAGCTTCTGGCGGCAAGGACAAAGGATGTGGATATGCTTGTGATTGTGGGCGTACCGCTCAGGGTGGGAGACTGTTTGGTTAATGCGGCTGTCGTTCTTCAGGGCGGGAGGGTTCTGGGGGTTGTCCCCAAATCGTACCTGCCTAATTATAAGGAATTTCAGGAGAGGAGGTGGTTTACGCCGGGCGTTGACATTGCTGAGGATGTTGTTTATATAGGGGGGGAGCCGTATCCGATGTCATGCCGGTTGCTTTTTACTGCCGGAGAGGTTGGGATAGGCATTGAAATTTGCGAAGACCTTTGGGCACCTGTTCCTCCGAGTTCGCTCCTTGCCATGGATGGGGCGAATCTTATTTTTAATCTTTCGGCAAGCAATGAGCTGACGGGGAAACATGCTTATCGGCGCTCTCTTGTTGCACAGCAGTCCGGACGCTGCATAGCCGGATATGTTTATGCTATGGCAGGGAGGGGGGAGTCGACTACCGATCTTGTTTTTGCGGGAGGGGGAATCATTGCCGAGAATGGCGTTATTATTAAGGAGAGCGGGCAATTCCCTACGGAGGAGATCGTTTTTGCGGAGATTGACATCGCTAATCTTAATCACGACCGCCTCGTCAATCTTTCTTTCACACATGGCAACAGATTGTTCCCAAGAAGCAGACCTGTACGTATTCCTTTCCTGCTTCCAAAGCGTCCGAATATGCGGCTGACGCGGAGGATTGAACAGATGCCGTTTGTGCCGGCGGGAAAGAACCTCAGTGAACGGTGTGAGGAAATTTTCAATATTCTTGTGGCAGCTCTAATGCAGCGTTTGATGTATATTAATGCTGCTTCGGCTGTTATTGGCGTATCGGGGGGGCTGGATTCGACGCTTGCCTTGCTGGCTACGGCTATGACGTTCGAGCGAATGAAAAAGCCAGGCAACGATATTATTGCCATCACAATGCCGGGATTCGGAACGACAGGGAGGACGTACAACAATGCTGTTAGACTGGCCGCGGCACTGGGCGTTTCTTTACGCGAAATACCTATTAAGGAGGCTTGCATGACGCATTTCCGTGACATCGCACATGATCCTGACAATCATAACGTCGTCTATGAAAATTCGCAGGCAAGGGAGCGCACGCAGATTCTCATGGATGTGGCTAATCAAACAAACGGAATTGTTATCGGAACGGGAGACATGTCAGAGCTTGCTCTTGGTTGGGCTACGTTCAACGGAGATCATATTTCGATGTACGGTCTTAACGCTGGTATCCCGAAGACGCTAGTTCGGCACCTGGTTGAATGGGTGGCTCGCAACCGCGCTGACGAAGTTACGAAGGATATTCTGCTTGATATTGCAGCAACGCCGATCAGTCCCGAACTTATCCCGGCTGACGAGTCCGGAAATATCATACAGAAGACGGAAGGAATCGTAGGCCCTTACGAACTGCATGATTTCTTCCTTTATCATACGCTTCGATTCGGAGCTTCGCCGGAGAGGATTAGCTATCTGGCACAATTAGCCTTCGAAGGCAAATATGAGAAAGAGGAAATCGAACGATGGCTGGACGTGTTTATTAAACGCTTCTTCCAGCAACAATATAAACGCAACTGCCTGCCGGATGGTCCCAAGATTGGCTCCGTCAGCCTCTCGCCAAGGGGAGATTGGAGGATGCCAAGCGATGCTTTACCAACAGCGTGGAAATTAAGAAGAGAAGAATGAAAATGAATAAGGATATGAGATTTATGAATGACGTTCCTTCGCCTTGCTATGTGATGGAGGAGGAAGCTTTGAGAAGAAATCTTTCGATTATCAGGACCGTCATGGACGAGGCTGAAATAACTGTTCTGCTTGCTTTCAAGGCCTTTGCGCTATGGAAGGCTTTTCCGATCATTAAGGAATATATACAGTTCTCGACGGCCAGCTCAAAATTTGAAGCGAGGCTGGCTTTTGAGGAAATGGGCAATCCGGCGCATACCTATTCGCCTGCTTATACGGAAATTGATTTCGGAGATATAATTCGATACAGCAGTCATATTACGTTTAATTCCATTGCACAGTTCCAAAGGTTTTTCCCGGCAGTTTCAGCGAGCGAAAACAGACCTTCGTGCGGGCTACGCATAAATCCGGAATTTTCGGAAGTCGAAACGGAACTTTATAATCCATGCGCACCGGGTTCAAGGATGGGAGTTACGACAGATTTGTTGAATAATACCTTGCCGGAAGGGATCGAGGGACTGCATTTTCATACTTTATGCGAATCTTCATCATTTGATTTGGAAAAAACACTGACGGTTGTCGAACAACGTTTCGGACGATTCCTTCCGCAAATAAAATGGCTCAATATGGGGGGAGGACATTTGATGACAAGGCAGGGATATGATACGAAACACCTTATCGGCCTACTGCAAAAATTCAAACGGAAATATCCCAACCTGGAAATTATTCTTGAACCAGGAAGTGCTTTCGCCTGGCAAACGGGTTTTTTGTTGACGACAATAGTGGATATTGTCGAAAACAGAGGAATTAAAACGGCTATAATTGATGCTTCGTTCACTTGTCACATGCCTGACTGCCTCGAAATGCCTTATATGCCCGTTATCAGAAATGCAGAAACAGGAAAAAAAAATGGGAAATATGTTTATCGAATTGGGGGAAACAGTTGCCTTAGCGGGGATTTCATGGGAGACTGGTCGTTCGATTTTCCGTTGGAAACGGGGGACCAGCTTATATTTGAGGACATGATTCATTATACTATTGTTAAAACAAATATGTTTAACGGAATCCCACACCCTTCTATCGTATTGAGAAAACTCAACGGTCAACCGGAACTCTATCGACGGTTCATATACGAAGATTACAGAAACAGAATGTGTTAAACGAAAAAAAAACGTATATTCGCCGACAATTAAAAATCATAGCAATGAAGTTTTTCGATTTGTTTACTAAAGATAAAAAAGATTCTTTGGATAAAGGTTTATCCAAAACTAAAGAAAGTGTTTTCTCCAAACTGACAAGAGTTATTGCAGGAAAAAGTAAAATAGACGACGATATTCTTGATAACCTGGAAGAGATGCTCATCACCTCTGATGTCGGCGTCGAAACGACTCTAAAGATAATCTCACGAATTGAACGAAGGGCTGCTAAAGATAAATATGTTAATGCGCAGGAACTTTCGACTATTTTGAAAGAAGAAATAGCTTCGCTATTGACGGAAAATAACCGGCAGGATTTCGATGACTTTGTCCTTCCGGATGAAAAACCTTATGTTATTATGGTTGTCGGTGTCAATGGCGTCGGAAAAACAACAACTATCGGCAAACTGGCATACCGGTTTAAAAAAGCCGGAAAGTCGGTTTTCCTCGGTGCGGCCGATACTTTCAGAGCGGCTGCCGTCGAACAGCTTGTTATCTGGAGCGAACGGGTAGGAGCGCCAATTATTAAGCAAAAAATGGGCGCAGACCCGGCTTCCGTCGCCTACGATGCTCTTTCTTCCGCCAAAGCAGCTAAAGCAGACGTCGTAATTATCGACACCGCCGGAAGATTGCACAATAAAATAAATCTCATGAACGAATTGACGAAAATAAAAAACGTCATGAGAAAAGTTATCCCCAATGCTCCGCACGAAATCCTGCTTATTCTCGACGGTTCTACCGGACAAAATGCTTTTGAACAGGCTAAGCAATTCACAGCTGCAACAGAAGTCAATGCTCTTGCAGTTACAAAGCTCGATGGAACGGCTAAAGGAGGCGTTGTTATCGGTATTTCCGACCAATTTCATATCCCAGTGAAATATATTGGGCTTGGAGAAGGCATGGAAGACTTACAAATGTTTAATAAAAAAGAATATGTCGATTCATTATTCGGAAACATGAATTTAACTCATTAATTATGTCTTTAAAAACTTTTTTTTGTCTTTTAATAAGCTTTTTGGGAATCCCCAAATCTATTTTGGGAATCCCCAAATCTATTTTGGGAAGTCCCAAATTCATTTTGGGAATCCCCAAATCTGTTTCGGGAAGTCCCAAATTCGCTTTGGGAATCCCCAAATCTGTTTCGGGAAGTCCCAAATTCGTTTTGGGAATCCCCAAATCTGTTTTGGGAAGTCCCAAATTCATTTTGGGAATCCCCAAATTCGGTTTGGGGAATGATGAAATAGCTTTGGAAAGGGATAAAAACGTTTTTGCCGACTATTTTTTCTCTTTTAAATATTCAAATATTGACTGCTGATAATGAAAAAAGGAAGGGTCGATATTATTACTCTAGGTTGCTCGAAAAATCTCGTGGATTCGGAATTGCTTATGCGACAATTTGCGGCTAACGGCTATCAAGTAAATCATGATTCCAATAATATTAATGGAGAAATTGTTGTCGTCAATACCTGCGGATTTATTAACGAGGCAAAAGAAGAGGCTATACAGATTATTCTTGAAATGGGAGAGGCGAAAAAAAGAGGACGGATTTCACAATTGTTTGTCATGGGATGCTTGTCCGAACGTTTCGCTGATGAATTGAGAAAGGAATTACCCGAAGTTGACAGGTTTTATGGAAAATTCAACTGGAAGGAAATGCTTGCCGACATTGGCAAGTCCTATCAACGTGAACTGGCCGGGGAAAGGACGCTGGCAACGCCCGCACACTATGCTTATCTCAAAATCTCCGAAGGTTGCGACCGCACTTGTTCCTATTGCTCTATTCCAATAATGACAGGGAAGCACCAATCAAGAACTTTTGAGGATATTGAACAGGAAACGAAGGGGCTTGTCCGGCAGGGAGTGAAAGAATTTCAAATTATTGCGCAGGATTTGACATACTATGGACTGGATATTTATCGCAGGGCAGCCATCGCCGAGCTTGTCGAACGCATCGCCGATATTGAAGGAGTAGAATGGATTCGGCTGCATTACGCTTATCCGGCCGGATTCCCGCTAGAGCTGCTCAGCGTTATCAAAAACAGACCTAATGTTTGCAATTATCTGGATATTGCCTTCCAGCACATAAGTGAAAATATGCTCAAAATGATGAGACGAAATATTTCTCGCCAGGAGACGTTCGACCTGCTGAATCGAATCCGCGAGGATGTTCCTGGAATACATATTCGAACTACGCTAATCGTCGGACATCCAGGCGAGACAGAAGATGATTTTGAAGAACTGGCGGATTTCGTCAAGCGGATGCGTTTTGAAAGACTGGGAGCCTTTGCATACAGTCATGAGGAAAGCACTTGGGCTTACCGGTATTATAAAGACGACGTCCAGCCGGAAATCAAGCAGGAACGGCTGGATAAAATCATGCGCTTGCAGGAAAATATATCTGCAGAAATACAGGCACAAAAAGAAGGACGAATTTTCAAGGTTATTATAGACCGCGAAGAAGGTGATTATTATGTCGGACGAACAGAATATGATTCCCCGGAGGTTGACCCTGAAGCCCTGATTACCAAGGATAAACAACTTATGGTCGGCGATTTTTACAATGTCAAAATATATAAATCGGAGGCTTTCGACTTATATGGAAAGGCGATGGAATCATAAAAAGAACAGGGAAATTTCGCCGTTCAAAAAAAAATGACTAATATCGCGAACTAATTAGAGACTAATGCGCAATGAAGAATAAAGATTTAATTAAAGAACTCTCGAATCGCATGAATTGGACAATCGGTGAAACTGCCGATGTTGTCGCTGCGCTTGGTAATATTATAAGCACAAAGCTAAGTGAAGGAGATTCCGTCTATTTAGATGGACTGGGACAGTTTGAAACAAAAAAGAAAGGCGAACGCATCTCCGTAAATCCAGCCAATGGACAGCGTTATCTAGTCCCGCCAAAGCTCGTAGCCGTATTTAAACCAGGAGGAACGCTCAAAAACAAATTAAAAGAAATAGATACCAATGAATAACCGGTTTACCGTAGGCGATTTGTCGGCCTTGCTGGCGCAGACGACGGGCAAGGAGAACGAAATGATGGGGCAATTTCTACGTGAATTTGTCTCGCTCGTTGATGAAGGACTTTTTGCGGATCGACTTGTAAAAATCAATACTATCGGAACATTCAAGGTTATCCTGGTTGAAAAACGTGAAAGCATTGATGTAAATACTAAGGAGCGCATCCTGATTCCGGAGCATTTTAAACTATCCTTCGTTCCGGACAAGGATATGCGCACGACAGTTAATAAGCCCTTTGAAGTTTTTGAAACTATACTGATCGAAGAAGGAGTAGAATTTAACTCGCAAGAAAACGTAGAGGAGGAGGAAGAAGAGGAAAACACCGTCGAAGATGTCGTTGCTGCTCAGGATGCTCATAATTCTGATGAAACCGTCATCATTAAAGGTGAAGAATCTCCAGTTCCGTCGAAAAAGGAAATCATAACTCCAGAAACTGCAGCTGGCAAAAGTGAAGAAATAATGACTTCGGCAAAGGAAGAAATAAATACTACAAAAACTCCTGCCGATAAAAACGAAGAATTAACGGTCTCGACGAAAAAAGAAATAATTGATCAGGAGCCGGAACAACTAATCAAACATCCCGACGAAACATGGGAGGAAATAGTTTACATTCCCCAAGAGGATGATTATACATCCGCATCAAACATTCCACCGTCTCCGCCGCAACCTCCAGCCCCCCCGCTAAACTACGACAGCCCGGAGGAGCCGGAAGACGATGACCCGGAAGAAAACAAACAGAATATTCATAATTTAAACCCTGTGGAGAACGAAAAAGAAAAAAAAGAAGATAAAAATAAAAAGAACGATGATGAAACAATTTATAATTATGATGAATATATTTTAGAGAAAGAAAAGAAAACAGAACAAATTTTAGAAGAAGACGATATGGAAGAATTCAAAAGAAACAGAAGAAGACCGGAAGCGATACCTTACAGAAGCGGAAGCGGAGCAGGTGGCGGTTCTACGACTAATACCGTTGCGGCAGTTATTCTTGCCAGCGTTATTGTCGTTTTAGTCGTAATTTTCGCATTCTTGCTGATTAAGCCTACGAAACATAAAGCGAAGGTCGAGACCAATTATGCCGGATTGCAATTGCCCGATCCTATACAAAATGAAGAGGATGCTTCGGACGATGTCGGTATTGGAGGTTTTATTGATGAAGATCCGGTTATCGATCCTATTACGGCGCCTACTGCCAAACCTGTCCCGGAAAAAGAAAACGGAAGATATAGAAGCAGATACACTTCTTCAGGATACACTGCGGTGAAAGCGGCGCCTAATGTGCCGCAGTCTTCTGTGGTCACAAAGCGGGGCGACAGACTGAATCTGTTAGCATTGGACTACTATGGCGACAAGGTCTTCTGGGTTTATATCTATTTGGCGAACCAATCAAAGATTAAAAATCCGGATGCTATACCGGTAGGCGTTTCATTAACAATCCCTGCCTCTGCAGCGTATGATATAAACCGCTATAACAAATTATCTCTGAGAAAGGCTTATGCCTTGCAAAGAGACATAATTGCCAATAGTAATGCTGTAAATGCAAAGGGTAACGGTTCTTCTTCATACGAAAGCCAATATGGTTCCGGAAACGGATATGGATATGACCAATATGGAGGCGGTGACGACCAATATGGAGGAGGTTATGGTAGCGACGAGTACGGTGAAGATGAATATGGAGGAGATGAATATGGAGGCGGCGACGAGTATGGTAGTGATGACAGCGGCGATTATAGCGACGGTGAATTTACTGAAGACTACGGCGAAAACATGAAGGCCAAACCCAGAAGTAAATCAGTCAGCAAATCTATTGGCAGCAAAAAAACTAAACTGCCGTCGAAAAGCAGACCGCAAACAAAAAGATTATGATTCCCTTTATTCCGTCCCATTAAAAAGGATGCGAATCCATAAACAAACAATCCGGAAAGGCGTCAAAAGGCGGCCATTCCGGATTGTTTGTTTTTCAGAACTTCTTTTACGACACAATAAAAGGCTCCTCAAAAATCAAGAATCACAGAACGAAGATTGGCGATTAGCAATATTTAACCGGTGAAAATTTTACGGAAAGATTTAACATTTATATTTTTGCATGTCAAAAACAAATGCAAATTATTAATAGTAAATATTATTAAATTATGAGTCAGACAGTGGATATTCGTGAATTGAACGAACTAATTGAAAAGAAAAGTTCGTTTGTTAATATGATTACAATGGGGATGGACCAAGTAATCATAGGACAAAAACATTTGGTGGAATCGTTATTAATCGGGCTGCTTTCCGATGGGCACATATTGCTGGAGGGCGTTCCCGGACTGGCAAAAACTTTGGCAATAAAAACTTTGGCTTCTCTCATAGACGCAAAATATAGCCGAATACAATTTACGCCGGACTTATTGCCGGCTGATGTTATTGGAACTATGATTTACAGCCAGAAAAAAGAAGAATTTCTTGTCAAACATGGGCCGGTATTCGCCAATTTCGTCCTGGCGGATGAAATCAATAGAGCACCCGCCAAGGTGCAAAGCGCTTTGCTTGAGGCTATGCAGGAACGGCAAGTCACCATAAGCGAAACAACGCACAAATTGCCGGCTCCTTTCCTTGTTATGGCTACACAGAATCCCATTGAGCAGGAAGGGACTTACCCTTTGCCGGAAGCGCAAGTCGATCGCTTTATGCTAAAAGTAATCATCGGCTATCCTAAAAAGGAAGAGGAGAAATTGATTATCCGACAGAACATCTCTGGTGAAAGCCAGGCTGTTAAAGCAGTCCTTAGCAAAGATGAAATCATTGAAGCACGCAAGGTGGTGCGCAAAGTCTATCTGGATGAAAAAATTGAGCGATACATTGTGGACATCGTCTTCTCTACACGCTTCCCACGCGAACATGGGCTGGAAAATCTTGCCAATATGATTTCTTTCGGAGCCTCGCCGAGGGCTTCCATTAATCTGGCTCTGGCAGCAAGGGCTTATGCGTTCATCAAACGAAGAGGGTATGTCATTCCTGAGGATGTGAGAGCCGTCTGCCACGACGTATTGAGACATAGAATCGGCTTAAGTTATGAGGCAGAGGCGAATAACCTTAACACAGAAGAGGTAGTAAGTGAAATCCTGAACAAGGTTGAAGTGCCTTAATTTATGGAAACGAGTGAACTGCTAAAAAAAGTTCGACGGATTGAAATAAAGACGCGCGGCTTGTCCCGGAATATCTTCGCCGGACAGTATCATTCGGCTTTCAAAGGACGCGGGATGGCTTTCAGTGAAGTAAGGGAGTATCAATACGGCGACGACATCAGAGACATCGACTGGAACGTCACCGCACGGTATGTTCGACCTTACGTAAAAGTCTTCGAGGAAGAACGGGAGCTGACCGTTATGCTGCTCATCGACGTTTCCGGGAGTCGCGACTTCGGCTCCACACACGTCATGAAGCGTGATATGATTACCGAGATTGCTGCGACACTCGCCTTCTCCGCTATTCAGAACAATGATAAAATAGGCGTAGTCTTTTTCTCCGACAGAATTGAGAAGTTTATCTCTCCGCAGAAGGGAAAGAAACACATATTATATATCATCAGGGAACTCATTGACTTCAAGCCCGAAGCGGTTAATACTGACATCGGAAAGGCTCTCAAATACCTAACAAACGCTATCAAAAAAAGGTGCACAGCTTTCATCATCTCCGATTTTATTAACAAAGAGAACTTTAAGGACGACCTCACCATCGCAAACAAAAAGCATGACGTCGTCGCCATACAGGTCTTCGACAAAAGGGAAACAGAACTGCCCCCGGTCGGACTGATGAAAATCAAAGATGCGGAAACCAATCAGGAACGATGGATCGACTCATCCTCCGCAAAAACACGCATCGCATATAGCCAATGGTGGGAGAGAAGACAAAAAGACATGAGTGACACAATGAAGAAATGCAAGGTCGATTCCATCTCCGTCAGAACAGACGAGGACTTCGTCAAGTCGCTTATTCTGCTTTTCGACAAACGTAATTAATTCATCATGATGAATCGCATAAAGATTTTCGCACTTACGGCCTTGCTCTTAACCGCTCAAACAGCCGGATTCAGATTATTTGCCCAAAGAACGATTATTGAAACGAAGCTCGACCATGCTGCTATCCTTATCGGCGAACAAACGCAAATACACATCACTGTCTCTACGGACAACGGGAGGAATGTGCAAGTGCTATTCCCTTCGGACACAACGCTGCGCGGACTGGAAATCATCCGGGCATCCGTGCCGGATACGGCTTACATTGAGAATAACAGGATGACGATTAAGCAGGATTTGCTTATCACGTCGTTCGACTCTGCATTGTACGCAATACCGCCGTTTAAGGTTATTGACGGAACGGATACGATTGCGTCTAAAGAAATGCTGGGGCTGAAAGTCTCAACCGTGCCGGTGAATGTTGATAAACCGGAGGAGTTCTTCGATATTGCAACCATCTGGGCGCCGGCTTTCGTCCTGGCGGATTATTATATCTACATCTTTGCCGTGCTTATAGCCTTGTTCCTGATTTGTGTCGCCGGGTACATCATACAAAGGATTAGGAATAAAAAGCCATTGCTGCCGTTCATGGCGCCGCCACCTAAATTGCCGCCGCATGAGCAGGCAATATTGGCGCTTGAGGAAATTAAACAGGCAAAATTGTGGCAACATGGGCAGCTTAAAGAGTTTTATACAAGGATTACCGACACGCTTAGAAAATATATCGTCGAGCGATTCGGAGCCTGTGCAATGGAAATGACATCAGCAGAAATCCTGGCTTTTATCAAACGGGAGAGCGAGGCGGAATCAGTCTATGATAACCTCAAACTTATCCTGGAAACAGCCGATTTCGTCAAGTTTGCCAAGTTTAACCCAATGCCGGACGATAATGAACTTTGCATGATGAACGCTTTCCTCTTCGTTAATCAAACAAAAGTCGTGGACTTCATCCCGGAGGATATTAAGGAGGAGGATATTGAACAACGTACAACCAATGATTGAATGTTATGATTTTCGCTAATCCTGCTTATCTATACTTGGGGCTACTAATCATCCCCTTTATATTATGGTATATATACAAACTGCGCAAAAGCCAGGCCTCCGTTCAAATATCCTCCGCAGAGGCTTTTGACGCGCCTGAAACGCGCTCCGTAAAAGTATATCTGAGGCATGTCCCCTTCATCCTGAGAATGTTTGCCTTCCTCGCTTTGATTATCGTCCTCGCAAGGCCGCAATCAACCGACAGCTGGCAGAACAGATCGACCGAAGGGATTGATATTGTTTTAGCCATCGACGTTTCCACAAGCATGTTGGCCGAAGACCTCAAGCCGAACCGTATCGAGGCGGCCAAAGATGTAGCTGCTTCTTTCATCAGCGGACGAATGAATGACAATATCGGCCTTGTGGTCTTCTCAGGAGAAAGCTTTACGCAATGCCCGCTCACAACAGACCATGCTGTGCTACTTAACCTCTTCAAGGACATCCGTTGCGGAATCATTCAGGACGGTACCGCCATCGGCCTAGGCTTGGCCAATGCCGTCAGCCGGATAAAGGACAGCAAAGCCGTCTCAAAGGTTATCATCCTGCTCACCGACGGCTCCAACAACATGGGAGAGATTGCACCAGTAACCGCTGCCGACATCGCTAAAACCTTTGGAATAAGGGTTTATACCATCGGGGTAGGCTCAAAGGGAATGGCGCCATATCCCTTCCAGACGGCTTACGGAGTTCAGTATCAAAACGTGCCCGTCGATATCGACGAGGATATGCTCAAACAAATTGCAGCGCTCACCGGAGGGCAATACTTCCGGGCAACCGACAATGCTACACTCGCTGGAATTTATGAGGAAATCGACCGGCTGGAAAAGACAAAAATCAACGTCCAGGAATACAGCAAAAAGCAAGAGGAATATCGAAACATCGCTATACTTGCACTCATCCTGCTGCTGCTCGAAATCCTCCTGAGAAATGTTTTATTAAGAACTATCCCTTAAAATGCAATAATTATGTTTCGTTTCGCCAACCCTGATTTTTTATACCTGCTCATCATCGTTCCGGTCTTCATCATCATCTATGCGATTAGCGTAATGCGGAAAAGGAAGGCGCTCAAACGCCTCGGAAGGCCCGACATCCTTGCAGAGCTTATTCCCGAAATATCAATCAAGCGACAAAGCTGGAAATTCTGGCTCGCTATCGCCGCCGCGACAGCCGTAATCTTCGTTATCGCAGGCCCACAGTTCGGTTCAAAACTCGAAACCGTCAAAAGGCAAGGCATCGAAATCATGGTTTGTCTCGACGTCTCCAATTCAATGCTCGCCGAAGACGTCGCGCCAAACCGCCTGGAGAAAGCCAAACAAATGCTGTCCAGACTTACCGACGGCTTCAAGAATGACAAAATAGGACTGATCGTTTTTGCCGGCAACGCCTTCACTCAATTACCCATCACGGCTGATTACATATCCGCAAAAATGTTTCTCGCCTCAATCAACCCCTCAATGGTCTCAGCACAGGGAACAGCCATAGGAGCCGCCATCGATCTTGCATTGCGCTCTTTCAGTCCCAACGAGGCCGCCGACAAAGCGATAATCATCATAACCGACGGGGAAAACCACGAGGGAGATGCCGTCGAGGCAGCAAAACGTGCGGTCGAAAAAGGCATCCATGTCAATATCATCGGCATGGGAGCGCCTAACGGCTCGCCGATTCCTCTGGACGGAAACCAAAATTTCATGAAGGACGAAGAAGGAAACGTCGTCATCACAAAACTGAACGAACAAATGTGCAAGGAAATCGCCGCCGTCGGACAAGGCATATACGTCAGAGCTGACAATACCAACTCCGCACTGAAAACACTGCAAGCCGAAACAGCCAAAATGAACAAGGCCGAAGTCGAAAGCAAGGTTTATACAGAATATGACGAACAGTTCCAGGCCATAACATGGCTCGCACTCGCTCTTCTATTAATCGAATTTTTCCTGCTTGAACGCAAAAGCAGAGTATTCAGAAAGGTTAAACTCTTTTCATTAATCCTTATCGCCGGCTCAGCTGCAGCCTTCGCGCAAAAAGCAGAGCGCAGCGCTATACGCGAAGGAAACAAACTCTATGCAGACGGGAAATTCACCGAATCGGAAATCGCCTTCCGCAAAAGCATTGAGGTTAATCCGCGCTCCGTCGAAGGGACATTCAATCTGGGGAACGCACTCTACAAAGAAGGGAAATTCCCGGAAGCAGCCGAACAGTACCAGCTCGTCCTCGGACAGGCCGAACGACTTTTGCAGGACAACCCTGACAATGCTCAAAAAATCGCACAGGTCTTTCACAACATCGGCAATATTTCAATGAACCAAAAGGAATATGCAAAAAGCATCGACGCCTATAAACGCTCCCTCAGGCTCAATCCACACAGCGACGAGACCAGATACAACCTCGCACTCGCACAAAAACTGCTCGACAACCAGCAAGACCAGCAAGACCAGCAAAATCAGGACGACAACAAGGAGCAGCAGCAACAGCAGCAACAGCAGCAGCAAAAGGAAAACGACCAGCAAAAATCACAGGAACAGCAGCAGCAAAATGAACAAATGAGCAAGGATAACGCTCAACAAATACTCGACGCTTTCCTGCAAGATGAAAAAGACACACAGGAAAAGGTCAAAAAAGCTCAACAAATGAAGCAAGATTCTCAACGCGGGAAAAAATGGTAATAAACAACGCAGAGCTTTAATTAACAATCGGAATATGGAAGATGACGAGTTGGATGACGAATGGGAAAAATGGCTCGAAGAGCTGGAAGATCTCAAAATAGAACTTAACAACTGGTTTATGAACAATATGCTTTTCACTTTGATCGACGGAGAATGGGTAATGTTCTCATACCTGTGGCAAATGAAACGCAAAGGTCCATATCTTATCCATGCCCTCTGGAGAGTTAAGAATGGCGTATGGTGCATTGGCGCCGTGCCGGAGGATATTGGATTCGGCATATAGAGAGAAAAGCAAAAAATATGCTTTTAAACGAATTGGAAATAAACTGTTGGGAATGAATAATTCTGGTTTCTCATTAACTCATGACGGCGGCTGTACAAGCAATGTTGGCCCAGGATGTTATCATGTTGGCAACAGCATCGGCAATGTTGGAGCCAACATCAACAATATCGGACTAAACATTCACAATGTTGGCCCAGGATATTATCATGTTGGCGGCAACATCTGCAATGCTGGACTAAACATCGGTAATGCCGGAAACAACATCAGCAATGTTGAAGCCAACATCAGCAATGTTGGACTAAACATTGGTAATGCCGGAGGCAACATCAACAATGTTGAAGCCAACATCAGCAATGCCGGACTAAACATTGGCAATACCGGAGGCAACATCGCCCATGGGGAGGCCAACATCAGCGATGTTGAAGCCAGCATCAGTCATGTAAAGCCCAACATAAATCATGTTGACGCCGGCAACAACCATGCAGCCAACAGCATCGGCAACGCACAAACACGCATCGACAGAGCGAAAAAACGCACTAACGGTGCACAAGCCCAATTCCTGATTCCCGAAGGCAATATTCTCCATTATCAATTCTCAATCTACAATTCCAACAGGCATTACTCCTAACTCTAAATAAATTTATATATGATGAAGCACGTTTTTTTATTCATCTTCTTCCATATCGCAACGGTGGCGATGGCAGCTCAGAAAATAGTCATCAAAACCGAAGCGCCGGATACCGTCACTGCCGGAAAGCAGTTCATCATGACTTTTACCCTAAATGCAAAGACGGAAATAAACTCTTTCAGGACTATACATGCTGACAGGAACAGGTATGAGCTGCTGGCTCCTTTTCAGTCCGTAAGCATACGCACGAATACCCTCAACGGACAAACGGATTGCGATACCAGCACTGTTTTTACGACCATCCTCAAGGCGAAAGTGGAGGGATTTTTTGAACTTCCGCAGCTTACCGTCAAGGTGAATGGCGCCGATTACACTTCAAACGCCCGCAGCATCAGGGTTCTCCCAGGCGACACGGCAAGCTCGGCCCAGGATAATATTGGAAATGTCTTCATGCTCATGGACGTATCTAAAAACAGCGTCTATGAGCAGGAGGAATTTCTCGCAACATTTACAGTTTATTCTGAAAGTCCGGCACTCAAGAGCATTAAAAGCATAGACTTCCCCAAATTTGAGGGCTTCACGACAAGGGAAATCGAACTCCCGCAAGAAATTGACGACAAGATGAAGGATTACAATGGCGCTTATTACTACTCTATTGAACTCAGGCAGATAGCGCTAACACCCACGCGGACAGGAATGATTACCATCGGCGGAGGGAAATTTGAAATCCTCATGAAGATTAAGCTCCAGAAGGAAACGAAAAGTTTTTTTGAACTACTTACGGATGATTACAGGGAAGAGTACAAGATTGTGACGACAGAGCCGACCGTCATCGAGGTTAAGCCGCTACCCGCCGGGAAGGCCGAAGCCTGCACCGGTAAAGCAGTTAATCGCATAGCCGGCGCTCAAGCCTGCCTGTTAAATACCAAGACTCTATAATCCAAACTCTAAATAAATTTATATATGGTGAAGCACGCTTTTTTATTCATCTTCTTCTATATCGCAACGGTGGCGATAGCCGCTCAGGAAATAGTCCTCAAAACCGAAGCTCCGGATACCGTCACTGCCGGCAAGCTGTTCAAACTGACCTATACCGTCAATGCCCCGGCTGAAGAAAATTCGTTCAGGATGCTGGAGGAAATCAACGGCATTGATGTGCTCTTTGGCCCGGAGAGACCCTCTACACAAAACTTCAGCATCGTCAACGGACAGATGCTTAGCGAATACAGCCTCAGGTTTATTTTTACACTCTTGGCGCAAAACGAAGGCTCATTTGCTCTTCCGGCAGCAACCGTCCGCGTCAATAATGCCGATTACACTTCAAACGCCCGCAGCATCATGGTTCTCCCACCTGACACGGCAAGCTCGGACCAGTATAATGCTGGAAAGGTCTTCATGCTCATGGACGTATCTAAAAACAGCGTCTATGAGCAGGAGGAATTTCTCGCAACATTTAAAATTTATTCTGAAATTCCGACGCTCAAGAGCATAAAAATCATAGACTTCCCCAAATTTGAGGGCTTCACGACAAGGGAAATCGACATCACGCAAGAAATTGAAGACAATGTTGCTGATGGGACGCCGCTGATGGAGGATTACAATGGCGCTTATTACTACTCTTTTGCAATCAGGCAGATAGCGCTAACACCCACGCGGACAGGAATGATTACCATCGGCGGAGGGAAATTTGTAATCTTCATAAAGATTGAGACCCAGAAGGAAACGAAAAGTATTTTTGATATACTTAAGTATAGTTACAGGGATGAGTACAAGATTGTGACGACAGAGCCGACCGTCATCGAGGTTAAGCCGCTACCCGCCGGGAAGGCCGAAGCCTGCACCGGTAAAGCAGTTAATCGCATAGCCGGCGCTCAAGACTGCCTGTTAAATACCAAGACTCTATAATCCAAACTCTAAATAAATTTATATATGGTGAAGCACGCTTTTTTATTCATCTTCTTCTATATCGCGACGGCGGCGATGGCCGCTCCAAATATCGTCTTCAAAGCTTCGGCTCCGGAGACCGTCGTCGCCGGTCAGCAATTCCAGCTGACCTACACCGTCAATGCCCAGGCTGAAGGAAATTCGTTCAGGCTGCTGGAGGAAATCAACGGCATTGATGTGCTCTTTGGCCCGGCGACATCCTTTAACCAAAGCGTCAGCAACGTCAACGGACAGATGGTTAGCGAAACCAGCGTCAGGTTTACTTTTACACTCGTGGCGCAAAGCGAAGGCTCATTTGCTCTTCCGGCAGCAACCGTCCGAGTCAATAATGCCAATTACACCTCAAACGCACTGACCGTCAAGGTTCTCCCCCCTGACAAGGCAAGCTCGGCCCAGGATAATGCCGCTGCCGGCTCAAGCCGCGTTGGCGAGGTTTTCATGGTCATGAACATCTCTAAACGCAGCGTCTACGAGCAGGAGGGCTTCCTCGTAACCTTCAAGCTCTACGCCAAAGAGCCGCAAATCAGGGGCTTTAACAACATGAAATTCCCGGAATTTGACGGCTTCCTCCAGCAGGAAATCGAACTCCCGCAGGAAAAGCAACTAACCCAGGAGAATTACAACGGCTCCAACTACTTCTCCGTCGTAATCAAGCAAACAGTGCTTTATCCACAGCGATCGGGAAATATTACCATCGACGCCGGAAAGTTTGAAGTCATCATGAGGATTCGGATGCAGCAGCGTGTGAGAAGCATCTTTGACATGTTCGAGGATACTTACCAGGATGTGACAAAGAGCCTGACAACAGCTCCGGCCGTCATCGAGGTTAAGCCGCTGCCCACAGGCAAACCGGCCTCCTACGCGGGCGCTGTCGGCGAATTTACGATGAAGGGGGAACTGGCGCCGGCCAATGTTAAGGCTAACGAGGCCATAACGCTTAAAATCGACATCGCAGGGACAGGCAATCTTCGAGTAATAAAGAATCCGGAGGTGAATTTCCCGAACGATTTTGAAGTGTACGACCCCAAAGTGGAAAGCAACATGAAAACCACAACGGCGGGAGTAAGCGGAAGCAAGCATATCGAATACGTCGCCATCCCAAGATTTGCCGGGGATTTTGAAATACAACCAATCCTGTTCTCATATTTCGACACCAGGACGGGAACTTACAAAACCCTTTCCGCAGGGCCTTTTGCAATACATGTCGAGAAGGGCGAAGGCGGGGAAACAGGGGCGCCGGTGGTGAATAATTATACCAACCGGCAGAATGTGAAGAACATCGGGGAGGACATCAGATACCTCAAACTGAAGAACGTCACGTTCATTGACCAGGATGAGCTTTTCTTCGGCTCGGCGGCCTTTTACCTTTGTTATCTCATCCCGGCTCTCTGCTTTGCCGGATTCTTTATCATTTATCGCAAGCAGGCAAGGGAAAATGCCAACATCGCCCTCGTCAGAACGCGCAAGGCCAACAAGACGGCGGCCAAACGCCTCAAAAATGCGGCGCGGCTCATGAAGGACAACAGGAAGGAAGACTTTTATGTGGAAATGCTCAGGGCTGTTTGGGGATACATCAGCGACAAACTGAATATTCCCGTCGCCAATCTGACCAAGGACAACGTCGAGGCGGAACTCAACCGCTATGGCGTGGACGAAGGTCTTATCCATGATTTTATGAGCATACTGAATACTTGCGAATTTGCACGGTATGCGCCTGCCGAAATGTCGGACGGGATGAAACAGATTTATTGCGAGGCGGTCAACGCTATTGAAGATATGGAAAACTCTATTAATAAATAAGACGTCATGAAGAATCGCTTGATATACTGCATAATAATTGCCTTATTTCTGCCGAATTGGTTCGTCCGCACCCTGGCCCAGGACGACATCCTGAAAAATGCCGAAGAGGCTTATGCCAATGGCGAATATGCCAAGGCGGCAGGATTTTACCGCAAAGCTCTGAAAACCTACGGCGAATCGGCCGAGGTGTACTACAATCTGGGAAACGCCTATTATAAGGCTAATGAGGTTGGCCCCGCCATACTCTACTACGAACGCGCCCTGCTAATCGATCCGGGCGACGCGGATGTTCGCGTCAACCTGGAGCTGGCGAGGGACAAGGCGGTGGACAAGATTACGCCCGTCGGGAAATTTTTCCTCGCCGAATGGATGGCGGACATCAGGAATCTGGGTGCGGCGGATTCATGGGCAAAGGTGGGGATTGGAGCTTTCCTTCTCCTGACCGGATGTTTGTTTCTATATTTCTTTTCCAGGAAAAGAGGGCTGCGCAGAATGGGATTTTATGCCGGAATGGCGCTTGCCGCCCTCATCATAATTGCTAATGTATTTGCCGCCGGGCAACGGAAGAAGCTCGTCGAGAGAAACGAAGCCATTGTCTTTGCACCGACCGTCACCGTGAAGAGTTCGCCCAACAACAGCGGCACTGACCTCTTTGTCCTGCACGAAGGGACGAAGGTCATGATTCGCAACACCGTCGGCGACTGGAAAGAGATTGAGCTTGAGGACGGAAACGTCGGCTGGTTGCCGGGTAAGGACATTGAATTGATCTAAGCCGGATGCTGGAGCGATTATTGGAATATGAACGAGGGGCATTTTTCCTTCTGAACGGAAGTGACTGCCCAGCCCTTGACCGGTTCTTTTGGCTGGTTTCGAGCCGGGTGGTTTGGCTTCCGCTGGGAGCTTTTATCATCTTTATGATCGTCAGGCACAAGTCATGGAGGGAATATCTCCCGGTTCTGGTGGCCATCGCTATCGTCATCGTCCTGGCCGACCAGTTCGCATCGCACTTCTGCAAGAGCTTTTTTGCCCGCCCCCGCCCTACTCACCATCCCGACTTCATGAATGAGGTTAAGACTGTCTTCGATTACAGAGGAGGCAAATATGGATTCATGTCCAGCCATGCAGCTAATGCGTTCGGCTTTGCCGTTTTCATGTCTGCCTTGTTTCGCAACGCCTTCTTCACGGTGGCTGTTGGGTTATGGGCAATGCTGACGGCCTACTCCAGAGTTTATCTCGGCGTGCATTTCATCTCCGACGTAGTGGCTGGCGGCATTTCAGGGGCTTTTTTCGGCTATGCCGTTTATCTCCTCCATGTAAACTTGAGGCACAAATGGATAACGGCGAAA
Source organism: Tannerellaceae bacterium (assembly GCA_031257015.1). Lineage (GTDB taxonomy): Bacteria > Bacteroidota > Bacteroidia > Bacteroidales > Tannerellaceae > DFXE01. The sequence continues at coordinate 24,199 of JAIRPK010000015.1, read as the reverse complement.
AACGCCGGCGAGGCTGGGGAAATCTGCACCGAAGGGGAGAAACGCATTATTGGAGCGGCTATAATCGGCATGATAATCGTGCTCCTTTTGTTCAATCAGGCAATAACAATAGCAGTAGTTTAGAAAAAAATATAGTTTTCTGTCGTAAAGCATATTTTTTTCTTTGCCATGTTGCATTTTATTCCTAAATTAGTCGCATCAAAAAACAGTACCAATTGTAGAATTATAATAAAAGAAAGAGTTATGACAAGAACAATCACATTCAATGAATTACGCAAGATCAAAGACAGCTTGCCCGACGGAACAATACACCGCATCGCCGACGAACTCGGAGTATCGGTCGAAACAGTAAGAAACTATTTCGGAGGTGAAAACTTCAAATTCGGGCAAAGCTGCGGCGTCCATGTTGAAGCTGGACCTGACGGCGGAATAGTAGCCCTTGACGACACCGCTATCCTCGACCGCGCCATGGCTATCCTTGAAGAAAAGAAGGCGCCCGAAGAGGTTCAGGCGTAATTTATAGAACGAGTTTGCATTATAAGAATCCCTTAACAGACAGAAGTGTCAGCTAAGGGATTTTTTTTTGCCCACACCCACTTAATTGCAATCACTATGGAAGACAATTTGGTCACATTGGCCATTCACACTTACGAAAAGGCGCAAATCCTTAAAACCATCCTCGAAACGGAAGGTATCGAAGTTTATATCCATAACGTTAATCTTATTCAGCCGGTCATCTCCGCCGGTGTCCGAATCCGCATCAAGGAAAGCGACCTGCCCCGCGCTCTTCGCATCATCGAAGACAATAAATGGGGAGAAGACAAGGCGATAAAAGGCAGGAACGCGGCGGAAAAGATTATCCTTATTCCGGTTGATTTCTCCGATTATTCGATGAAGGCTTGCGAAATAGGCATTAACCATGCCCGCAAAATAAATGCGCAGATCGTCATTATGCACGCTTTTCACACCTCGGATTTCCTCTCGCCCGTCTTGCTCGGCGATACGCTAGCCTACCAAATGTACGAGGGCGCCATTCCGATAAAAGGCCTCCTCGAAAAGGCAGAGGCGGACATGAATAGCTTTTGTGCACAGCTCGACCGCAAAATGAAAGACGGGCAACTACCTAAAATGAAGTACGAACGCTTAATCTGCGAAGGGTTGCCGGAAGAAAAAATCATCGACTTTAACAAAAAGAACAACCCTATGCTCATCGTTATGGGCACGAGGGGAAAGAGCCAAAAAGAGCTTGATCTTATCGGCAGCGTCACTGGAGAAATAATCGAATTAGGCAAAGCCCCCGTCCTCGCCATCCCGGAAAACGTGCCCTTCAACAATCTTGAGAAGGCCGGGAATATAGCCTTTGCCACCTCCTTCCATCAGCGCGACCTCATCGCCTTCGACGCCTTCGTAAACATGACAAGCGAGTATGCTCCGCACATTCACCTCTTCAACATCTCTACGAGCAGAGACGAATGGAACGAAATCCGCCTTGGAGGCATTCGCGAATACCTAAGCAAGCAGTACCCCACCGCTGATATTTCGCATACTGTTCTCGACGACGGCGATTTGCTCCTCGCCATAGAAAAATTCGTGCGCGACAAGCATATTGATATTATAGCCGTGACGACGCATAGACGCAACATTCTGTCACGCATGTTTAATCCTGGCATAACGCGGAAGATGTTGTTTCACACAGACACTCCGCTTTTGGTGTTGCACGCATGAAAGGCATGTGTTGAACATCACTTTTTTCTTTCATTTTCCTAAATTTTTAATATAATGTGTGTTATTCCGTGTGTGGTTGTGAAGCTGCGCACGGGCTTTTTCCCAATAGTCTTTATATTGGAGGATGCTTAGATATTTGTTAAAGCGCAGCTTATCATAATAGGCATTATAAGAAATTTGTTTCCGGTTACTTACTATTTCAAAATCTGTTTATACTACTTTTCTCTTAATATATTTGGTTAGATCATTTCTAAAAACTTAGGGATGCCCGTGTTTGCACATCCCTAAGTTTTTTAGAAAAATCATTGGGATTCGTCCGTTTGCTCTTTATAATTATGGCGATATGTGATATAGGACGAAGACGGGAAATCTTTCGGAACTTTCTGTGTAACTTTTCCCGTTGCTGCCCATTCTGCCCCCCTTAATAATAGAACCTGGAATCCTGTACATTGCATCGCGGGATTATTCTCATACGTAGCCCCACAGTGTCCAAGCATGGTATGAAAAATACGAGCTTTACCGTACTTGACAGTAAAGATCAGGGGTTCTTCCCTTCCTGAACCGCCTTTATCCGTATCCGAATATGCAGTATAAAGAAGCGCGTCTATATTAGCCGGACCGCGCATACGGTCATAAAGTTCATCTTTAGCATGTGCCCAGCGGTTTGGCAAGCCTTTGATAATTGGATGGGCATTTGTGCGCGAATTCATCATATACTCATGCTGGGAGCCATGAGATCCCCCGTTGCCAGGACTGTAATCCTTGACCAGCTCCCCATTGCTCCAGTACGCATAAGGGCCGGACTTCTCGTTGCGGCCTTCCCAGCCGCCCAAACCGCATATTTCATTATAGGCTTCCCATTTAGGAAAAGAATTGTCGGCTGCATGATACACTACGATCCCACCGCCTTTCTGCGCGTATTGCTCAAAATTGGACATCGTCTCTGCTGGCCAGGGGGCACCGTTGTAATCTAATATGACTAGGCTGTAAGGAGAAAAATCTACTATAAAACCGGACATATCCTTCCCTCTCTCAGGCGATATGGCAAAATCAACCAGAAACAGGCCGGATTGTTCCAAAATATCTTTCAGAACGTAACGGCTGACTTCCCAATTATGATTGTTCTGTCCTGTGACCAATAGTGCCTTTATCGGTTTCCGCCCGTAAATGGTGCAAGCTATAAGGGCGGCGCTTGCTAGCAGTAATAATTTGCGCATATTCAAGTGCTTCATAAGTTTATTATATTAATGTATTCATTTCCGACAAATGTAGTAATTAGATCCGGATTTTATACTTTTGCGAACAATTTAAATACGCACATAAATTTCATGATCACTAGACGTTTTTTTGCTTTGCTCGTCATCGCCATTCTCCTCGGCGCGGGCGTAGATGCGGCTGCACAGGCATGGAGGGACAGGATGGATTCAATCATATATTCGCCAAGATACTTTGGGCCGTCAGCTTTCCCTATTCCTGAATTGAGAGCGGGGAAGGTGCCAACAAAATTTGAACTGGAAGTCAGAGGGGAATACCATTACTTTGCAGGCGACAGCACGACCGATGTCTTCCTGAAAGCCTTACTGCCAATAGTCCGGGGCAAAGCCGCACTCGAAATCTGCTTCATCCCATGGGAGGATTATCGGACTTCGCAAGAAACGGCGGACGAGCGCAATGCCTCATCCACGGGGAAGGGCGACAGCAAATATACCGGCGATGTGGTAATTTCCGCTCTCTTCCAACTGCTCGAAAGCGACAAATGGCTCGACATGCTTCTATACTTCGGAATAAAAACAGCCAGCGGCGGACGCCTCGGCGACGCTCGTTTTACTGACGCCGCCACGTATTGGATAGGAATGGATGCAGGAAAACTACTCGCCTCCAGCTCCGACGGGAGATATTTCCTAAGGCTTCAGGCAGCGAGCGGCTTTTATTGCTGGATGACTAACGACAGGGTGCATCGGCAGAATGACGCATGGTCGTATGGCGCCGGAATTGCGGCAGGGCTGAACAACGTCTCCATAAGCTCGGACTTTTCCGGCTTCCACGGATATGAAAATAATGGAGACAAGCCGCTCATCTGGAGAAACTGCATACAGTTTGACTTCCGCAATAACGTAATTTCCTTTCGCTATAATCACGGATTAAGGGACTTCCTGTATGATACTTATTCTATTGGCCTGATCAGAAAATTCTGAGCAGGAGGAGGAGGTTATTCGACCACCGAACCCGCCAATTGCTTCTGCCCGCGGAGGAAATCTTCCGCGCTCATCCGCTTTTTGCCTGATAACTGGAGCAGGAGAGGGCGGATATAGCCGTCCGATGCAGCTATGGTAAAGCTCCCGGAACCGTCGATGCGTATGCGACCGGGATTGTCTGCGTGAGTAACATATACTGCTTCGGCCTGGAATATTTTAAGGGTATGCCGCGAACCGTCGGGCTGCAGAAGCTCGGCCCAAGCTGCAGGGCAGGGAGAAAGTCCGCGGATATGGTTGCAGATTTGCTTCACCGGGAGGCGCCAATCTATCCGGCACGTGTCGGTAAATATCTTCGGCGCGGGGATAAGCTCGGCTTCACTCGTATATAAACTGGCCTGGCTAATTGTGCGGGCGCCGCCGGACAGTATTGCGTCAACCGTCTCGCGCACAAGCTCGGCTCCAAGCTTCATCAGTGAATCGTGAAGCGTCCCGGCATCGTCCGTATCTGATATCGGGTGCGGGCGCTGGAGGATTATTTGGCCGAGATCGACTCCGTCGGTAAGAAAAAATGTCGTGACGCCTGTCCGGGTTTCGCCGTTCATAATGGCGCGGTTTATCGGAGCCGCACCGCGGTATTGCGGAAGGAGCGAGGCGTGGAGATTGAACGTGCCCAGCGGAGGAAGCTCCCATATTGCCCGCGGAAGGAGGCGGAAGGCAACTACTATCTGAAGCGCAGGCGACCAGCTGCGGAGGGCTTCTATAAACGATGCGTCTTTCAAACTGTCCGGCTGAAGGAGGGGCAGGCCGCAACTGGAGGCGTAGGCCGCAACCGGACTGGGGGTCAAACGGCTGTGGTGCTTGCCGACTGCGCGATCGGGCGCTGTTACTACTCCGACGACGTTATAGCCGCTTTCTACTAAAATGCGGAGACTCTCGACTGCAAAGTCGGGAGTCCCCATAAATACTATCCGCTCGCGCGGTTGGCGGTTGGCGCTCATCAGCCTATCCCTCCTCCGCCGCCGGGAGTGCCGCCGCCTCCACCGGGAGTGCTCCCGCCGCCGGACTGGGAGTCCTTGGAGCGGGTGTCCAGCTCGAAATGGATGTCGCCTAATATCTTCTTTAATTTGTTGCCGGCTGTAAATATGTATTTCTTACCGGTTATCATACTGGCTTTAAAGTCCTGGGCATTACTTACTCCTTCACTGCTGAAAGTTGCTCGCAATGTCCCCAAATCGCCTATGCTTACGCTCTTGCCCATGCGAACGTATTTGCCGATCGTGTCTATTACGTTCTCGATTACGCTATATACGTCGCCGCGGGAGAGGGAGGACGTTTGCATAATCTCGTCGGCCAGTTCGTTAATGTCAACGTTACCGTCATAAACTGGAGTGGCGTAATACTTCGATTTTGTCCGGTCCTGTGGATTTGTCCGCTCTATTAACTTGTATTTCATCGTTATGTAACTATTAGTTTGTTGGTTTTTGGTGAAGAAACTTTAATTCTCTCAATATGAAAATTCTTTTCTCTGCCTATGGAATTTCTTCGGTTTTAATGCCTGATTTTTCATATTGAGGCTTTGAGGATTTTTTTCTTCTCATGAGAGTTATTCCCGCAACCGGTTCGGATTTGCTCTCTGGGCTTATATTTATTCATCTTCCCCCCAATGAAAATGACCATAATACGTAGTAAAAGATATTTACGGCGCAAATATATATTTTGTTTCTCGCCAAACAAAATTTTATTGCTTCTTTTTTTGATAATTTTTTTTCGCATATCCAGAAGCGAAAATCAACGGAGCCTGATTTTCGTGCATCCGCAAGCGGCTAAATTTACTCGCGCAATGGAATAAATTTGCGCACGTGTGTAAATAAATTTGCTTGCGCGAGAAAATAAATTTACATGCGTGAGTAATTTTATCCATGCACGCAGACAAATTTACTTATCCTGGTTAAGAACAAAGTTTTTATTCGCGGCAAGATAAATTTTTCTGCGTTCATGGATAAGTTAGTCCCAGGCAGTATGGGAAATCGCTGCTTATACAAATTCTTTATTTACAGTTATCAATTATTAATTCTTCATTACCTTTGCCACGGTTTAGAAAGGATGAAGACACATTTATATATATATGAAGATGAGCTGCAACAGGCGTGCATAGCACTCGGCAACGGGGGGACGATTCTCTACCCTACGGATACGGTATGGGGGATTGGCTGTGATGCGACTGATGCGGATGCGGTGCGAAAAGTATTTGCCATCAAGAGGAGATGCGATGCGAAGGCTATGCTTGTGCTTCTGGATACGGTTGAGAAATTATCGCTGTATGTAGAGGAAGTTCCGCCGGTTGCGCTTGAACTTATGGCCCAGGTCTGTCGCCCGCTTACGATCATATACAGGCGGGCGAAAAACCTTGCGGAGAATCTTACTGCTAATGACGGGAGCGTCGGAATCAGAATAACTAAGGAGGAGTTCTCCAATGCTTTATGCAGGAAATTTGGGTGGCCAATCGTTTCTTCTTCTGCCAATATAAGCGGAGAAACTGCGCCGGTGTCTTTCAACGATGTGACAGGTGAAATTCTGAATGGCGTCGATTATGCAGTTCGGTACAGGCATGATGATAAGACTTCTGCAATGCCTTCGATGATAATCCGGCTTGAGGGTGGGAATAATTATAGCATCGTGAGGGAATGAACGCGAGAAGGCAGGCGGCTAAATATGTCGTAGCGGATTTCCTGGCTTCTTCTATTGCCTGGCTTATTTTTAACATTCTGCGGTATTATCATGGAGACATATATGTAGGATTCGTAACGCTTGGAGAGTTTTTGACGAATACGATTGTAAGGAATGTGCACTTTGCTGTGCCGTTTTTCTGGATCATACTGCACTACTTCTCCGGGTACTATAACAAACCTGTCGGGAAGTCGCGGCTGGAGGAATTTGCTACCTCGGTGGCCAGTTCTTTTGCAGGTGTTACGGTGCTTTTCTTTGCGGTCATGCTTAATGACAGGCTTAAGAGCTTCTTCGTTTACTACCAGCTTTACTTTTTTCTTCTTTCCGTACAGTTTACGCTTACTTATACGTGTCGAGCTGTAATTACTCACCGATGCCTGGCGGGAATCAAGCGCAAGGAATGGGCAATCGAAACAGTGATCATCGGAACCGGAGCAAAGGCAAAAAAAATCGCCGACCAGCTCTCTGAAGCTGGCCATAACGTAATGGGGCATATCTCGTCAAGCAAGGAAATGGAAACGGTTATAGCGGCGGAGAAAATCCTCGGTACGATCGAGCAGATGCCGGATATTATGGCAGACAGACATGTGGACGAGATCGTAGTTGCCGTTGATACGTCTGAAACTGAATTTCTCCTCGACATCCTCTATCCGTTATATCGGTACAAATGTCCGATTAAGCTACTGGCCGAGAAATCTCACCTGCTTGCGAAAGTTAAAATCCGTACTATTCGAGGACTTCCGCTAATCGACCTTACGGACAGCAGCATGAGCGAGGCGGCAAAGAACATCAAGCTTTGGGCAGACAGGCTTGCAGCACTCGCGGCGATTTTACTGCTCATTCCGCTATACATATATATAATGTGCAGAATTCGCAGAGAATCGCCTGGCACGGCTTTCTTCCGGCAGGAGAGAATCGGCTATCGGGGCAAACCTTTCCATATGTACAAGTTCAGAACAATGTACACTACTGCGGAGGAGAGTGGCCCAGCCTTGTCGTCAGACAATGACTGCCGGGTCACGCCATTCGGAAGACTGCTGCGCAAATATCGCATTGATGAGCTGCCGCAATTCTGGAACGTGCTTAAAGGCGACATGTCGCTTGTCGGGCCGAGGCCGGAAAGGAAGTTCTATATTGACAGGATAGTGAAGAAGGCGCCTTACTACTATCTTCTGCATAATGTACGTCCGGGAATAACTTCTCTTGGAATGGTGAAGTACGGATATGCAACGAGCGTCGAACAGATGATTGAGCGGCTTGAATATGATATTCTCTACTATGAGAACATGTCTCTCGCGCTTGACATCACAATATTGATATATACAGTAAATACTGTTATCACCGGAAAAGGAATTTAATAAATACCTGTTAAAATGAATATAATAACCAGACTGCACAAATGCCTGCACGGCAAGAACAATATCTATCACCGAACACTGCTTTGGCGCGAAAAGCATGTACAGGAAAAGCACTTCCTGCTATTCGTAAGTTTCCTTGTGGGGATATGTACGGCTGCTTCGGCAATCGTTCTCAAGCAGATGATACACCTGGTTCAGTCGCTCCTTACAGGACACATGAACATAAGCCAGGCAAATTACCTCTACCTGCTTTACCCGATTCTAGGCATCCTGCTTGCAGGTTTGTTCGTCAAGTATATCGTCAGGGACGACATAAGTCACGGGGTAACGAAGGTTCTATATGCAATTTCGCAGCGCAAAAGCCGCATCAAAACTCACAATACTTACTCGTCTCTAGTAGCATCGTCACTAACAATAGGTCTAGGCGGATCCGTAGGAGCGGAGGCGCCGATCGTACTTACAGGCGCTGCGATAGGATCAAATCTCGGACGCCTGTTCCGACTTGAGCACAAGACGCTTATGCTGCTTGTCGGATGCGGGGCGGCAGGAGCCGTGGCAGGCATATTCAAGGCGCCAATCGCAGGACTGGTTTTTGTTATAGAAGTGCTCATGCTGGACTTGACAATGACGTCGGTAATGCCGCTCCTTATAACGTCAGTAACTGCGGCCACGGTTGCATATATCTTCAACGGTACGGAGGCTATGTTCAAGTTCTCACAAACGGAATCTTTCCTTATAAGCCGTATTCCTTACGTACTTATCCTCGGTATTCTATGCGGGCTGCTGTCTCTTTATGTCACAAGAGTCATGAACCGCCTCGAAGGCATACTCAAAAAATTTCCATATCACAAAAAATTCATCATCTGCGCACTCACGCTCAGCTTGCTTATATTCCTGCTGCCACCTCTGTACGGAGAGGGATACGACACAATACGCATACTCCTGAACGGGCAGTACGCAGAAACGATGAACCGAAGCCTCTTCTATCCGTTCAGGGATAATATTGCAGGAGTACTTCTCTTTATGCTCCTCATACTTTTGTCAAAGGTGTTCGCATCAACGGTTACGAATGGAGGAGGAGGCTGTGGCGGGGTCTTTGCTCCTTCCTTATATATGGGCTGCATCCTGGGATTTACCTTCGCTCATTCTTCCACCTTGATTGATTTCATCCCGAACCTTTCGGAAAAGAACTTTGCTCTGCTAGGAATGGCAGGCGTCATGTCGGGAATTATGCACGCGCCGCTTACCGGAGTTTTCCTGATTGCGGAACTGACCGGAGGCTATGACCTTTTCCTGCCGCTGATGATTGTCTCAATAAGTTCTTATCTGACAATACTCGCTTTCGAGCCGCACAGTATCTACACGATGCGCCTCGCGCAGAAAGGCGAACTTCTTACCCATCACAAAGATCGAGCCGTCCTTACTCTGCTTAATCTTCAAAGCTTGATCGAAAAAGAATTTGAAACGCTACGACCGGAACAGACTCTCGGAGATGTAGTCCGCGCAATAAGCAGAAACCGCAGGAACGCATTCCCTGTAACGGATTCCGACAACCGGCTCATCGGAGTCGTACAGCTTGACAATATTCGTAACATTATGTTTCGACCTGAACTTTATGACCGCTTCAAAGTCTCAAAGATCATGATCTCCGTTCCGGCGCGTATAGACATAAATATGCAGATGGACAGGGTCATGCAAACTTTTGACGATACGAAAGCCTGGAATCTCCCTGTCGTAGATGCAGACGGGCGCTATCTTGGCTTCCTCTCAAAATCCAAGATTTTCAACTCGTACAGGGAGATACTTGTAGATACCCTATCGACGGAATATTCTTAAGCATACGCAAAGGCCAGACTGCCTGCGCATGCAACAAAATTTACTCGCGTATGTAACTAAAATTACTTGCGCGAGTAAATTTATTTACATGCGTGAGTAATTTTCGGCGCCTGCCTGCGCGGGAGAATCTGCCTGGGGAGAGAGATTACGGGCGCTCCTGAACTGCGCATCTCCGCCTGCTTGTGCGAGTGGGCAAAAAGACGTTATTTTGCGGAATCTTCAACATGGACTGATTTATTTAAAAACAATGGTACGCTTATTCTTATCCATATATATTTATTTTTCAAGGCACAGGCGGATACTGATGGCTTTGCTGGCGATGATGGCGGCGTGGTTTGCCGTCTCGCTCGCCAGACTGGAGTACAGGGAGGATGTTGCGGAGTTCCTTCCGGACAATGAGGCGAACGAGCGAATCAACATCTTTTACCGGCATATCGGCAGCTCTAACCGGCTGATGGTTTTCTTCTCGATGAAAGATACGCTGGCTGCGTTCCCAAAAGAACGGGCAATTGAGGCAGTCGAGGATTTCGTTGCGCATCTGGCTGAACGGGATACGGCAGGGATGATTTCCTCCGTTACGGCTCGACAGGATGCTGCGAACGCGGAGGAAATCATGAGCTTTATAAGGGAAAACGCGCCGTACTTCCTGACCGACGGCGATTATGTCCGCATGGACAGCCTTCTGCGCAAGGAGGGATTTGCAGCCCGGCAGCTGAGGGAGGACAAGAAGGCGCTGATGCTGCCTGCGGGGGCTATGATGCGGGATATGCTTACGGTCGATCCGCTGGGATTGTTCGCGCCGGCGCTCTTGCAGCTGCAGGGGCTGGAGGCTGGCGACGGGAACGAGCTGTACGACGGCTACCTGTTTATGAACGGGGGGCGGAAGGCGGTCGTAATTTTGTCCACGCCCTTTGGCGCAAGCGAATCGAAGCGTAATACGGAGCTGGTGAACATGGTCGAGGGCGTAATCGAGGACGTGGCGGCGGAATATCCGGATATGAGAATCACGAGCTTCGGTACGCCGGCTATTGCCGTTTCCAATGCGAGCAGGATAAAGGCGGACAGCTTGCTGTCGAGCGGGCTTGCGGTTGTATTGATTCTGGGATTGCTGATCTATTTTTTTCGGAGCTGGAGGAACATTGCGCTTGTGTTCGCACCGGTGCTGTTCGGGTGGCTGTTCGCGATGGCGGCGCTCTCGCTGGCGATGGACAGCGTGTCTATTATCGTGATTGGAATAAGCTCTATTGTAATCGGCATCGCGGTTAATTACCCGCTTCATCTGGTTGACCATATAAATCATGAGGGGAACGTGCGCCGGGGGCTGCGCGATATTATCCCGCCACTGCTGATTGGGAATATAACGACGGTCGGCGCCTTTCTCAGCCTGGCTTTCATCAATTCGAGCGCGATGCGGAGCCTGGGGCTGTTCGGCTCGCTGCTGCTTATCGGGACGATTCTCTTTACGCTGATATTTTTACCTCACTACGTGCGCGTCGGCAACCGGGCTATTACGCGGGAGACGCGGCTGTTAGACCGGATTTCTTCTTTCTCCCCGGAAACGAAACCCTGGATACTTTGGACGGCGCTGGCGCTTACGTTTCTGTTCGGATGGCAGAGCTTATATACGCGCTTCGAGGCCGATGCGAACAAAATTAACTATCTAAGCCCGGCCCAGGCCGAGGATATGCGCGATACTTATTCCTCAATAGAAAAGGAGGGGAAGGCTACCGTATATGTCGTCGCCGAAGGGCGTAGCATGGATGAGGCGCTTACGGTTTACGAGGCGAACGGAGGCTTGATCGATTCCTTGCTGGCCGGCGGCATGGTGGAGAGCGTTGCGGGGGCGGGAAATCTTCTGGCTTCACGCGCTGAGCAGGAGAGGCGCATTGGCCTGTGGCGGGACTTCTGGTCAAACAGGCGCGACGCCTTATTGAAAGAAATTGAGATAACCGGGCGGGAGGAGGGCTTCCGTGCCGGGACTTTTGCCCGCTTCGGCGAGCTGATAAATGCCGATTATGAGCCGATGACGGAGGACTACTTTGCGCCGCTGAACCGGGCTTTGGAGGGAAGTTTCATCCTCAGGCATGAAGACCGGGTTATGGTTGTAACTCTGCTATACTGCGAAAAGGAGGAGACGGGGCGGATACTGCAAGCGCTGGAATCTGCGGCGGTGGGGACGTTCGCCTTCGATAGCGGGGGTGTAATCTCGCGCATGGTTGATTCGCTGTCGGGAGACTTTAACTATGTCCTCTACGTATGTGGGATAATTGTATTTATATTCCTGCTGGCTTCTTTTGGGAGAGTGGAGCTGAGTTTGCTGGCCTTTGTTCCGCTTACGGTTAGCTGGGTGTGGATATTGGGTTTGATGAATATCGGAGGGATGAGCTTTAATATTGTAAATATAATCCTGGCTTCGTTCATTTTTGGCCAGGGGGATGATTATACGATCTTCATCACTGAAGGACTTGTTTATGAATATGCTTATGGGCGGAAGATGTTACGCTCGTACAAGAATAGCATTATACTGTCGGCGCTGATTATGTTTACGGGTATCGGAATGTTGATCGTTGCCAGGCATCCGGCCCTGAGGTCTTTGGCGGAAGTTACGATGGTGGGCATGTTCTCCGTCGTACTTATGGCATGGCTTATACCGCCGCTTATATTCCATGCGCTGACAAAGTATAGGGGGGCGTACAGGCCGACGCCGGTGACAATGAAAAAGCTGGGATTTTCCATTCTCGCCTTTTGTGCCTTCGTGGCGGGCAGCATGATTATCACTCTTACTGCCGTATTCATGCCGACAGGTAACAATGAGAGGTGGAAATTACGCTATCACGTATTTCTATGCCGGATTATGCGCTGGGTAATGGGACATATTCCTGGCGTGAGGACGAGATATGATAATCCGGAAGGCGAGACTTTTGAGCGTCAGGCTGTGATAATATGCAACCATCAGTCGCATTTTGACTTGGGCGCCATCCTGACCCTGTCGCCACGGTTGCTTGTTATTACGAATGATTGGGCGTGGAATAATCCGTTCTACGGGCGGCTTATCAAGCACGCGGATTTTTATCCGGCTTCGCTCGGCACGGAGGCTATTATTGAAAAGCTGCGGGACAGGGTAGCTAATGGATATTCGGTAGTGATCTTCCCGGAAGGCACTCGGTCGGCAGATTGTTCTATACTGCGCTTCCACCGGGGGGCATTCCATATCGCGGAGCAGCTGGGGCTTGACGTGCTTCCGATTCTTATTCATGGGGCCGGGCATGTCTTGCCAAAGAACGATTTCATGCTTAACGAGGGCGAAATAAGGTTGCAAGTTATGCCTCGCATCCCTGCCGGTACGCAGGTTTCGGCCAAAGAGATGCGGCATTATTATATAAGAGAATATGGGAAGCTCGCAAGCAGTATAGAAACAGCGGCTTACTTCGCAGGCTTCGTCATCCGCAACTATATATATAAAGGTATAGAAACGGAATACCATGTCCGCCGGGAGGTAAAGAAGTTTAATGCTTACGGAAAGTGGATAGATAACTTTCAGGGCACATCGGGCAGAGCGCTAGTGCTGAACAGTGGCTACGGAGTGTTCGCTTTCCTCTTTGCACTCGTACATGAAAGCATATCGGTAGTTGCCGTGGAGGCGGACGATGATAAGGTTGCTCTCGCCAGATGCTGTGCCGGCAAACCGGATAACCTTTTCGTGCACGGTACTGATTATGTGGCGGAGGAGGACGACTTTGACGTTATTTTCATTCTATCCCCTACCCCATCACAGCTGGACAAGTATGACGGCGACTCTCGCTGCATGTTTATCGGGAATGGATAAGGAGGTCGTTATCATCGGGAGCGGGCTTGCAGGACTGACGAGCGCACTTGTTCTGGCTCGGAGAGGCTTGCCTGTCATCGTACTGGAAAAGTCCAAACAGATGGGAGGATGCCTGCAGACTTTCTATCGCAAAGGCGTGAAGTTTGAAACGGGGATGCACTATATCGGAAGTATGCACGAGGGGGAAATCCTCTACCGCATGTTCGACTTTCTGGACATCAGGGGTGATGTCGTGCTTAGCCGCCTTGACGCTTCTGCCTGCGATATTATTTCTATTCTCGACGACCGTTATCAGATTCCTAACGGGGAAGAGGAGTTCACCGATGCCATGCTGAAACTTTTCCCCGCCGAAAGAGAAGGACTGAAGAATTATTGGGCAATGGTCAACGAGGTTGCCAGAACTTCCCCAGTTTCCGTCTATATGGATAAGGGATATTTCCCCCTTTTGAAGGAGGAATTTATCAACCAAAGCGCATCCGGCTTTATTGACAGGAACATATCCGACGTTCGGCTCAGGCAAATTCTTGCCGGCAATGCTCCTCTGTATGCCGGCGTGAGAGACAGGACAAACCTCTACACACATGCTGTTGTCCGCGCTTTATACAAGGACAATGCCTACCGTATTGCGGGAGGCAGCGACAGCATCGCTCTTTCTCTCGCAAAGTCCATTGAGACCTGCGGAGGGGTGATCCGGACATCTGCGGAAGTTGAACGGATTAATGTTGAGGCTGACCGGGCTATCAGCGTATCTCTAAAGACGGGCGAGAAGATTCACGCCTCGCATTTCATATCTACCGCTCACCCGGCACGCACGCTGGAGATGCTGGACACGCCGCTAATAAGAAAAGCCTGGCGTGAACGCATATATAATATCACTAATACTGTCTCAAATTTTACTCTCTACTTGAAATTCAAGCCTGATACAATGCCTTATCTGAACTCGAACTTCTTCCGGTTCAACAGCGGGGAGATATGGGAGATGCCGCTAAAATGCGCACAGGCGTCTTTCCCTCAACAATGGCTTTACATGCACCTTTGCTCCGCTCCTGAACAGGCTTATGCACAAGGGGCAGTCGTCATTTCCTACATGGATTACGGAGAAGTGGAAGCATGGCACGGCAGCAAACCCTCCAGGAGAGGCGACGATTATGAGGAGTTCAAACGCAAAAAGGCCGAGCTTCTGCTCGATGATTTGGAAAGGCATTTTCCGGGCGTTCGAAATGCCGTAGAGGATTATTATACTTCCTCGCCGCTTACTTATCGCGACTATACCGGCACGGAGCGAGGCTCAACATACGGTATGCTTCACGATTGCTCCATGCCGCTGGAAACGGCTGTCCCTAAACGCACCAAGGTCCGCAATCTTTACCTCTCCGGACAGAGCGTTTACGTCCATGGAATCCTGGGGGTTATGGCCGGAGGAATAGATACTGCACAGACTGTTGTCGCCGAGCTTGGGCGTAAATGAAAAATCCCTGACGGCGGGATTGATTCCGGCATCAGGGATTTTTACAGGGCGAAATAATCAGTTCCGAAAATCTCTACTGTTTTTTTACATCTTGGCGAGGATGCTATCCAATACGTCCTGGATGCGTTTTTGATCCGCCGGATCTTTTATGTGCTCCAGGCCTTCGTTTAGAACCTCTACGGCGGCATCGTGCTTGCCTTCGTTATTGCTTAGGGCTTCGGCCAGGCGGGTATATGTCCAATAAATTGCGGGATAGAGGATGTTGTTGATGCGAAGAAGGGTTTCAGCTATCCGGGGAGAAACTTTCTCGCGGCGCTGGAGCGTATTGGCGATGCTGTTCAGCTCGCCGGCGGAGGATACCATAGGGCGGAGGCGTCCGGCCAAGCCTGCAAAGGAAACGTTGACATCGTCGAGGATGCCTTCTTCAAGCCAGGAGGCGAGGAGAGAACAGGAGGCGAGGCTGGGGGTGTAAGCGGAGTTGAGTATGTCGAGAATGTCTCTTTCCAGAGAAACGGCCGGGTATTCTATGATACGACCCAGCTCGCGACCGTCCTTCGAGATGATGAAAGTCGGGACGCGGTAGATATGTTTCCCGGCTTCTTCATGATTCGGAGACTGGCGGTAGAGACTGTCTTCCTTACCGCCGTTGCCAAGAGCTATGATTTGGGGGCGGAGGGAGAGGGCGTCGAGAATTTTCAATAATCGGGGGACTTCCCGCTGACTGTCGCTACACCAGGTTCCGAAAAAGATGGTGACCGAATAATGGCTCGGATCTTTGCTCTTGAGGAGTTCAATGATCTTACTGTTGGGCGTATAGGAGGAGTAGTTCTCCGAAAACCATTCGGAGTAGGGAGGAGAGGTCAAATCGTTGACGGTGCAGAGGCCTAGAAGGTTCGGAGATTCGGATTTCTGTGCGGACAGGTGGATTGATAACATGGCAGAGAGAATTAAAATGGGTACTGTTTTCATGTCTTACTTTTATTATGTGATTTATTACGCTGCAAATGTAATCATTGTTGCACGCCTAAAAGATGATGTGGCGCGATTCTTATGTTTTTAGTCGAGCGATGTCCGGAGGCTTCCGATTGATTCTCCGAGAGTGTCGCGTGATACTCGGAGAATCAACGGTGACTCTTGGAGAATCACGGGTGACTCTCAGAGAGTGTCGCGTGATACTCGGAGAATCAACGGTGATACTCGGAGAATCAATGGGTGACTCTCGGAGAGTATCGCGTGACTCTCGGAGAATCAACGGTGATACTCGGAGAATCAATGGGTGACTCTCCGAGAGTATCGCGTGACTCTCGGAGAATCAATGGTGATACTCGGAGAATCACATTTGATGCTCGGAACGTCTCGTGAAACGCTCGGAACGTCTCGTGAAACGCTCGGAACGTCTCGTGAAACGCTCGGAACGTCTCGTGAAACGCTCGGAACGTCTCGTGAAACGCTCGGAGCGTCTCGTGAAATGCTCGGAACGTCTCATGAAACGCTCGGAGCGTCTCATGAAACGCTCGGAGCGTCTCGTGAAACGCTCGGAACGTCTCGTGAAACGCTCGGAACGTCTCGTGAAACGCTCGGAGCGTCTCGTGAAATGCTCGGAGCGTCTCGTGAAACGCTCGGAGCGTCTTTGTTGATGTTCGGAGCGTCTCGTGAATTGTTCGGAGAATTTCCCGCCTTTCCGGGAATCTGGAAAAGCGAGCGCTGAAAACGAAAAACGGAAGTCAAAAGATGTCGGGAGGCTTGCAAGTCTTAGCGGGCAGGATGGGATATTATTAAAAGAAAAAAGGTTGTCTCACGACAACCTATTCTTCTCTTTTGTTAACCTTAAAATCTAATACCATGAAAAACACGTACAAAAGTAAGACTTATTTCTGACAACTCCAAACAAAACGGTAGAATTACGAAGTTTTAACGCTTAATCTGTAAAATAGCGCTTTGCCTCAAAAAAAGTTAAGCATTATTATACCACTAAAATATTCAATCACTTTTTTGCGTTATTACTGCCTGGAAATCATTTTTACCAATCAACAAACAGTCTTTTTACCATCATGAGAAATGTTGCGCTCGCTTTCTTCTTCCTTATTTTTATCGCCAATTTCCTGTCGGCTCAATCTCAAGCTATAATAATCGACAAATCTGCAAAAACGACCATCCCTTTTGCTACCGTGAGCTTCTTCGACGCCTCGGACAGCAGGCAGCGAGTTGTCGTGGCTGATGCGCAGGGACAGGTGAACATCCCGGCTGGCCAACGGCTTGTCAACGTCTCCTGCATGGGATACAGAGCCAGGACAATTGATCCGGATACGCTTCAACGGACTGCCGCAAGATGGGTTATTGAGCTGGAAGAGGAGGTTTATGCAGTTAACGAACTCTTTGTTACTCCTGATAATAATCCGGCGATAAGAATCATTCGCAATGTCTTGGCCAACCGGGACAAAAATGATTTTCAACTATACAAGGATTATTCCTTCCGAAATTACTTTAAGGTCGCAATGGCGGCTAAAACTCTTCCGGAAGAGGATGGCGGGGATGCGGCCGGGGCGGATGAACTCGATAATTTCCTGTTTAACGAAACTGTTACTCGCGTTGACAAAGCCAACGGACTGGCGAACGACAAAATCATCGCCAACAAAACCGCCGGATTCAAATCGCCGGTCTTCGGACAAACTGCTTATATACTGTTTCATAAAGCAATATCGTTCTATGCGCCGGATATTGCCATCTTCGGCGAAGAGGACCTGATTAAGGATATGATGCAAACCAGGTATGTCGGGCCGCTTAGTCCGGGATGTTTTTCGGGATATAACTTTGAACTGGAACGGACGTTCGTCAATGGTGCGGATTCCATATTCGAGATTAATTTCTTCCCAAAAAGGCACGCCAACTTTGAAAGCCTTGCCGGAACAATGTTCGTCTCCTCCGATGGCTTTGCTATCGTCAATATTATTGCGCAGCCTTATGCCAAGGGGCTTATTGACTTTAAGTTTAAACAGGAATATGCCAAAGTCGACGGGCGCTGGTTTCCTAAACGTCTGGATGAAGAAATCGGTTTTATAAAAGCCGGTTTCAACAGAAATAAAAAGGCTTATCCGGCTTACGTTATTACTTCTGTGATCGACAGTGTTTCTTTCAATCAATTATCCGTAAACAAGAATGAAACCAGGCATTTCGACAAGATATATTTCGATGAAAAAAGCCTTAAAAACAGTAACGAAATTATCTCTGAGGCCAGACCGGATACGCTTACAAACAAGGAAATAGAATCTTTCCGAAAAACCGACTCTATCATCCGAAAAGCGTATCTTGAAAATCTGTTTTTTGCGATGAGGAAAATTGATGACGGACAAATCTCTTTCAGCATTTTTGACTTCGACGTCTCGCGTATTTACACCGAAAATACTATCGAAAAATCCAGGTGGGGCTTCGGTTTTCACACTAACGAATTGCTGCATCCGCATATTGCTGCCGGAATTTACGCCGGATATGGAACGAAAGACCGCAAACTTAAATATGGAGCTGAAATAGAATATACTTTCGACCGGCTAAGGACTGCAAAAATGAAACTCTCGCACCAGAACAGTCTCAAGCGTGCAGGTGGCTCCACCGACTTTATCATGGATGACGATTATGCAATTGCGCTTGCCGCCGCCAGCTTTGAATATTTTACGGAGAATAAAATTATGGCGGACATACACATCCTGCCACCGCTTAGCGCTGAAATTGCTGTTGCCGTCAGGGATGTCAGACCTGCGCCGGGAGCCGCATCTCCCCTGCCCTATCGGGCTGACGATGTTCGCATTGCTGTTCGATACGCTCTCGGCGAAAGGCATACGATGCTTATGGGATCGACACGAATGATCGCTGCTATCGGCAACCCGGTATTTACGGTTGATTATACTCGCGGCATCGACTTCCTCCGCTTGCAAAGTCTGACATACAACAAATTCACGGCGACAATCGACTTCCTTGCCTATAACGGGCGCGTCGGGCAATCCAACTTCAGACTGAGAACCGGGTATATCGACCGGCCTTTGCCGCCTGGAATGTTATTTGCCGGGGAGGGGAGCTTCAGCAATTCATCACTCTCATTTGTTACGCCGAACTCCTTCCAGACCATGAAACCCGACGAATTTATCTCCGACAAGTTCGCCTACCTCTTTTATAAACATAATTTCGGCTCCCTGCTCCTGAAGCTGAAAAGATTCAGACCGGAACTGTCGCTGACTTACAGCGCCGGATGGGGAAGCCTAGCCAAAAACACGGCAGAGGAACTGAAAGGCTTTGGATATAAATCAATGGAAGATGTTTATCAAGAAGGTGGAATCATTATTGACAACATATTGCGTATCCCGCTTGCCGGAATGTTTTATTTGAGATTCGGCGCTGGGGCATTTATGCGCATGGGGCATTACAGATTGAAAGAGGCGGATGAAAATATGGCGCTGAAGGTTTCCTTTACTGTTTCTTATAAATAAAAAAACGTCTTATTAGTCAACCGAAAGCGGAGCGTTTATGTTCGTAGAGTGAACATAAATAATCGCAGCGGCTCAATAAAAAACTTTTTTATGAAGCGAGGGATGTAGTGAAAATTTTGAGAGGTTACGTGAATTTTTCATATTGTACAGTCGCATAACTTTGCGGCGTAGATAATTAAAGATTAAATTCGTTGACTTGTAAAAGAGATTAAATTAATAGCTTATTATTTGTTTTATCATTACAAGTGAAAAAAAACCGGCCTGCGACAGGTAGGTTTTTTTTTGAATTATTCTTACCGATGGAAATACGCCTCACCGATACGCTTATTTTCCCTACATTTGCTTCCAAACTCAATGAAGATTTTAATGAATAACGAACATATCGAATATCAATCCACAGAAGAAATCAAACGTTTCCAGGAAAGCAAGCTGCATGATGCCCTGTATTATCTGAATCGCCATTCGCCATTCTATCAGAATTTATTTAAAGCCGAAGGTATCGACATCCGAAGCATCCGACATCTTGAGGATCTTCAACGCATCCCATTCACGGAGAAACGGGATTTGCAGTTGCATAATTCCGATTTCCTGTGCACGCCGACAGAGATGATCATCGACTTTATCACAACCTCCGGCACACTCGGAGACCCCGTCACATTCGCAATGACAGACCGCGACCTGGAACGACTGGCCTACAATGAGAAAATATCCTTCCTCTGCGCAGGGGTAAAGCCAATCGACACGGTGCAAATCATGACTACCATCGACAAAAGGTTTATGGCCGGACTGGCTTACTTCCTCGGACTGAGAAAGCTGGGAGCAGGAATCGTGCGCGTTGGTAATGGCATTCCCGAACTTCAATGGGATACAATCCGACGCATACGCCCAAACACGCTTATGTGTGTCCCCAGCTTTATTCTTCATATTATCAAGTATGCAGAGGAACATGGCATCGACTATCAAAAATCCAGTGTGCGCAAGATTGTTTGCATCGGGGAGAACTTGCGCGAGAGCGACTTCAGCCTTAATCTTCTGGGGCAACGAATAAAAGAGAAATGGAACGTCGAGCTTTATGCAACATACGCTTCTACGGAAATGGCTACCACATTCGCCGAATGTGAATACGGATGCGGCGGACATCATCATCCTGAACTGATTATATGCGAACTGGTAGATGACGACGGGCGTATCGTCACAGAGGAAGGGCGCGTAGGAGAACTGGTAATTACAACACTCGGAGTGGAAGGGATGCCACTGCTTAGATTCAAGACGGGCGACATGGTAAGCTTCCATACGTCGGCCTGCCGTTGCGGACGTACAACAATGAGGGTTAGCCCAGTCGTCGGACGAGCAAACCACATGCTCAAGTATAAGGGCACGACGCTCTATCCGCCGGCAATGTATGACGTTCTAGACAATACTCCTTACGTTGAGAACTATGTTATTGAAGCCTCGTTGAGCGAGAACGGCACAGACCATATAACGGCTTGCATCGGACTATCCGAAGCCTCGCGCCCAACTCCCGACAACATCGTAAAAGACCTTAAAGACCGCTTCCGAGCCAAAATCCGCGTCGCACCACAAATAGAAATACTCTCAACGGAGGAAATACGGCGCATAAACTATCCGGACATGAGCCGCAAGCCGGTCAAGTTTATTGATAACAGGGGGAAAAACTCCTGATGCTACGGCGGCATCCGCTTTTAACTATTCTAATTGTTCTCCTTTCCGGGCATGTCTTTGCGCAGGAAACAGAAATAAAAGGCCTGGTACGTGATTCAATCACCGGCGCCCCACTCGCTTATGTATCGGTCGGCGTGGAAGGAACACAGAACGGAACGGTGACGAATGACAGGGGCGCCTTCTCCATAAGAGTTGCATCACGTAACAGATACCTTTCCGTCCGCTTTCTTGGCTATGAAACCAAAACGATAGAACTGAAGCCGGAGATGAAGCAACGCGAGCTTACCATACTACTCTCCCCAACCGTCTTTGAACTGGAAAATATCATCGTCCGCCCGCGTCGAGAACGATACTCGAAGAAAGATAATCCCGCCGTGGAGCTGGCCAGAAAAATTATAGAACATAAGAATGATAATCGCGTGGAATCCTCCAATGCTTACAAGGCGGAAGTTTACGACCGGCTGACTCTCTCTTTCACAAAAGAGGACAGGGATATGGAGCGAGATATACTTATCCGACGCCTGCCGTTTTTGAAAGAATATATCGACGTATCACCGCTCACCGGCAAGCCCGTAATCGCCGTCTCAATACGAGAAACGCTTTACGACCAATATTACCGCCCTACCCCACCCGAAGAAAAAATAATCCTCAAGGCTAAACGGCAGCAGGGAATCGACGGAACGCTCGACGATAGCGGCATCCTGAGCAGCAACCTTGATGAAATATTAAAAGGCATCAGCATATTTGATAATGACATCGACCTGCTGCTGAACCGATTCGTCAGCCCACTATCTTCTACTCTTGCAATATCTTATTATAAATACTACCTGCTCGACACTCTCGACTATAATGGCGACAGATGCGTCCGGCTGGGTTTCGCACCATTCAACAGCGAAAGCTACAGCTTCGCCGGAATACTGCATGTCCTCCTGGACGGGAGCCATGCCGTTAAGCGGGCAGAGCTGAACATCCCACGAAACATCAACCTTAACTGGGTGCAACGCCTGCGTATCGAACAGGATTTCCAACGGCAGCCAGGCGGCCAATGGATGTTGCAACAGGAAGATATTCATGCGGATTTTGCAGCGCTGCCGGGGGCAGCCCCCGAACTTTATGCCCATCGCCTCAGAAGCTACACACGCTATACGCCTAACCCCAAAGACCTCAACTCAATCTTTCGAATCGCCGGACAAATTCATGCCCTGCCAGAAGCAAACAAACAGACGGATGACTTCTGGATAAACAATCGGCACATACCACTAGGAAAGAAAGAAGCCAGCATAGACGAAATGATTGCACGGCTTAGAACCGTCCCAGCATACAACGCCTTAATCAAAACTCTCGAAATCCTAATCGCCGGCTACATACAAACAAATACTCAAGAAAAAAGCATCTTCGACATCGGCCCAATATACACGCTATACAGCTCGAACTTCCTCGAAGGGCGGAGATTCAGAATCGGAGGAATGACGACCGCCAATCTTATGAACCAAATCTTCGCATACGGTTACGTTGCATACGGCGAAGCTGACCGGAAACTAAAGTATCAGGCAGCCATCGCTTACAGCTTCAGCCCAAGAAAATATCACGAAAAGGAAAACCCTCGCGACAATCTCTCATTAACATACACTTTCGACGTCAGCACTCCGGGACAATCCCTCGCCGGAGGCAACGACAATATCCTCCTCTCACAACCGGCAGGAAGGCAAATAACACAAATGCAATACATCCGAAAAACCGAACTGCGGTACGAAAAAGAATGGCCCAACCATTTATCCATTTACCTGTGGGGAAAGGCTGAACATAATGCGCCCGCAGGAACGCTTCGATACGTCGATGCTGCAACAATGAACGAAATCAACGGCTTCAATACCGCCGAGGCCGGACTGCAATTACGATATGCTCCGGGAGAACGAACGTTCAACAGCCGGGCAGGGCGGGACGCCATACTCAATCTCTCCAGAAAAGAAGCGCCAATCATACGGCTGGCTCATCATGCAGGAATAAAGGGACTGCTCGCAAGCCAACATGCACGGCAATACACCGAAGGGGGAATCGAATACCGCCTCTGGCTATCATCATTCGGACATATTGATCTTGTACTTCGAGCCGGATACGTTTGGAACCGCATCCCATTTCCGCTTCTCTTCCTCCCGAATACGAACCAGTCAGTATTCATCCAGCCGGAGACCTTCGCAATGATGCGCCCCATGGAGTTTGTCGCCGACAGATATGCCGGACTTCATATTGTTTATAACATGAAGGGCTGGTTACTCAATCGCATCCCAGTCATAAACCGGCTAAAACTGCGCGAAGTCATGATTCTGAACGGAATCTGCGGAAACCTCTCGGACAAAAACAATCCGGCCATCAACCCGCAATCTCTCTTCCAGCTGCCAAAAGGAACCGTCCCGATGGGGGCTGCACCATATATCGAGGCCGGACTGGGCGTGGAGAACATCTTCAAAATCATGCGCATAGACTACTACCGGCGCCTCACCTGCCTTGACGCTCCCAATATACAGAAGAGCGGCCTGAGAATAGGCTTCCACTTCAGCTTCTGAACCTTCCGCACATATCCGGACTGACAGACAAATATTCCACAAATTGCAGATTTATATTCCTAATGACTGAGTGAGGTTGAACTCCTCCCTTTCGACCTTTTTGCAATCTCCACGGAAAAGACCATGTTTATCTACTTCCCGCACCGGTGCCGACGCTTTCCGCACCGGTGCCGACATCTTCCGCACCGGTGACGACACTTTCCGCACCGGTGACGACACTTTCCGCACCGGTGACGACACTTCCCGCACCGGTGACGACACTTTCCGCACCGGTGACGACACTTTCCGCACCGGTGACGACACTTCCCGCACCGGTGACGACACTTCCCGCACCGGTGA
>JAIRPK010000034.1 GCA_031257015.1 Tannerellaceae bacterium | reverse complement strand
CAGAAAGACGCCGGCCATCAAAGTAAAAAACTTTTTGTTCATAATCTAAAAATTTAATATTAATACTAAAAAGAAAAAAATTGAATGAATCATTTTATTGTCAATTTATACGAACGTTTAATTTTACACAGCGCAAAGGTAGAGATACTTTTGAGACTTGCAACCCGGTTTTTTGGTTTTTGCCCCGTTTAGAGGCCTTTATGATCGAAGCCTTTCGGATAATGTACAAGCTACCCTTTTCAGGCAACCAAATCTTTATTTTTTTTCTCGGCGGCGCTTCCGAATCCTAGCTTATGGAGGCATAAGCCGTTGTCAAAGAACGTAAAAGTCCGCCATTAGCCGGCAGGCGCCTATCAACTGCCCTGTTATAATATATGTATGCAGCGGCAGCTTCGGTCAAAAAAGAAGAGTCCGTGGAGGGCTGCCCGTCCAGTTCTGCCGGTTCGCCCGGATATCCTCACGCCTCCAGGTAGATTCCATTTTCTGTAATTTTACAAATATTGTTACCCTTGTCGTCCACTTCCTTATATATTCAGCTATTATAGCGTAAAGTGCGAAGTTTGGATTTAGTTGCTATCGCTTCTTTATTAGAGTTTTTAATTTCAGCGCCTGTTATTTGTTCCCAGATATTTGGAGCTGGGTTGTTACAGGTTCCCAGAGCATTGAATTGCTTGTTTTGAATAGAAAATTATTATGCGGCGCAGAGTATGAGGCTAGTGGAATCAAATGAAAAGATGCCAATCGTATATAGCTATAATGAAGACTACTCGCTATCTAGTGGATTCCCCCGTGACTTGCGGGGCATCCACGGAAATCACGTAACAGGCCTCAAAACAAGCGGGAAGGATACGGAAGTGAACTTGGACGATGCGGATACAAGCGGAAATGCAACGTAAAGAGCCTTTATGCGTCTTAGAGGTATTAATATATTAAATTAAAAGAGACTTATGAAAACAAGAAGTTTGCTATTAACCCTGTGCGCAATTATGGGCATCGCCACCTGCGCATCAGGCAGTACGGTGAAGGAGAGCCGCCCTGTCGCCGGTGATTTCAGGAAAATTTCATCGACCAGCGGCATAGCTGTTTATTTTTCACAGGGAAAGACGGCCAGCATTATTGTAGAGGCAGAGCCGGACATCATCAATGAGGTTAAGACGGAGATTAAGAGCGGAACGCTGGAGATTGGATTCAAGGGTACCAGTATATTCAGAAAAATATCTTCAAAAATTACGGTGACCGTCGTTGCCCCAGCGCTCGACGAGGTGAACGCAACGGGCGGTTCAAACTTCAATACAGATGAGCTGAGCGGCTCGTCAATAGACTTTAACCTGTCCGGCGGTGCGAGAGGCAATATTGGCGAAGTAAAACTCAGCAGCACGTTGAAGATCAACGTTTCCGGAGGAGCGGCCTGCTTACTCAAAAATGCGCAAACGTCCGATTGCGAGTTCAATTCCAGCGGAGGAGCACGCATCGAGGTCAAGCTAGAGAGTGCGAAAAACGTTAAGGCCAATTCTTCCGGCGGAGCGCGGATTAAACTTGAAGGCGAGGCGAGGAATGTCGACGCAAATGCCAGTGGAGGCGCCAGCGTCGATATAAGCGCCATTAAGAGCGAGAATGTCAACTCTAACAGTTCCGGCGGAGGGCGCGTTCACCGTTAACAGGATTTTCTTTTGCCGAATCAGGCGTTTAAGCGAACACACAAACGACCTTCCGGGACTTCATCTTCCCTGAAGGCCGTTCGCTTTATACTTTTTCTAAAGAAAGAGAGATGACCTCAAAGGTCTCCGCATCACGCTCCGCCAGGTTAAAGCATAAGCATAGAAAAACAAAGGCCATCTACAAAAGAAATAATCGCAAATGGCCCTAGCAATTTATAACATGATTACCAGAAATAAACGTAGAAAGCGATCGTAATAGCCAGTATAATACAGGTATGCAAAATGTCCCATCTCGTCCAGCTGGCGCGTGTCGCGGCCTTCTGTTCGGGAGTGGAGGCGCCAAAGACCAGCCCTTGAATCTTTGCATCATCCGGCACCCTGGTTAGCAGACTGACGACAATGACTACAACGATACAAAACAGGAACATCCACCCACAGAAGAACAACCAGTTGAGATCATAAAACAAACTCTTGAACATCGAAGCGTCCGTCGCGCCGGCAGAACTGTAATATACCTTGGCGCCCAGACGTGTCAGACCGATAATCAAGCCTGCGGCCAATCCTGCAAATCCTCCGGCAGCCGATGCCCTTTTCCATGTTATTCCGAGAAGGAAAGCTGCGGCAATACCGGGGGCTAATACCGACTGTACATCCTGCAAATAAGCGTACAGCACACTTCCAACGCTCCTCATGATTGGAATCCAGAGGATACCCATAAGGACGATTACGACTGTGGCAATCTGCCCGATAGCGACCAGTTTTTTCTCCGGAGTTTCCGGTTTAAACCGCTTATAGAAGTCTATGGTAAACAGCATCGAGGATGAATTAAACAGCGAAGCCAGCGAACTCATCAGCGCCGCCAGGATACCGCATACAACCAATCCCTTCATCCCCGCCGGCAACAGCTTGGCCACAAGCGTTGGAAAAGCAGCGTCAGCATTCACCTCTCCATTAGCAAAAGGGAGAAAGCTCCCCGTCTTTTGATGAATGGCAAAGGCGATCATTCCCGGAATCAGGAAGAGAAAAACCGGCAGAAGCTTGAGATAAGCTCCGAATATCGAGCCGCGGCGAGCCTCCCTCTCATCCTTCCCCGAAAGCACACGCTGAACGATATACTGATCGGTGCACCAATACCAGAAACCTATAATGGCAGAGCCAAGCAGCGCTCCGAGCCAGGGGAAGTTCGGGTCATTATTATTACGAATAAGATTGACCATCGTATCCCCATATTCGTTGGCCGGGACAGCGCCGCATATTCTCATCATCTCATCCCATCCTCCGAGTTCACGAAGTCCGAGAACAAGGATAATCAACGACCCCAGAAGCAATATTGGCGTCTGGAGAACGGAAGTATAGAGAACGGATTTCATACCGCCAAGCACAGTATATAGCGCCGTTATCAGCACGAGGCCAATGGCAGCGATCCAAAAGAAGTCAATCCCCCATAGTTCCTCAACGCCAAAAACCTGCTTGAAAACCAATCCACCGGCATAGACCGTGACGGCGACCTTCGTCAATACATAACTGATAAGGGAGATTATTGAGAGTGCCGTCCTTGATTGCGAATTATACCGTCGTTCCAAAAATTCAGGCATTGTACATACCATGCTCCTCGTGTAGAACGGCACGAAAACCCAGGCGAGAATCAAAATCATCCATCCTTGAATTTCCCAGTGCGCCATGGCCATTCCGCTGGAAGCACCAGCACCCGCGAGGCCTATCAAATGTTCCGAGCCGATATTAGAGGCAAAGATAGATGCCCCTATTGCTATCCACGTAGCGTCTTTACCCCCAAGGAAATAGTCAGTAGCATCTTTCTGCTTCCCACGGACAACCTTGATGACTATACCAGCCAGCAAAGCGCAGAATATTCCGATTACGATCCAGTCTAATGATAACATAACAGCATTAAATTATTTAGTGGGTATTTCTAAAAAAAGTTTTTTTCTTCGTTCTGCTCCGCCTGGGAGATGCTTATCTACTAAAACAAACTCCACGTTTCTCTCTGTCGCAAGCATCGAAAAATCCAATTTTAAGAAAAACCCTGTGTTCCACTTGTTTTTATTTTTCTTCCAGCCCCTCGGCAAATCGTCCGAGGCGAAGATATTTCTCATACATATTAATATATATACTGTGCTTCACCTCGTCAGGTAAATACTCTGCGATGAAGCCCTGCCCCATGCGCTTTTGTGCCGTCATAACGTCCGGATATATTCCGGCGGCAACTGCAGCCAGCATGGCAGCTCCAAAGGCACAAGCCTGCTCAGTCGCAGCAACTTTTATCGGCATACCTATAACATCAGCGAGGGTTTGCATCACGAAGGGAGATTTTTGAGAAATGCCGCCAATTCCCGTGACACTCTCTATTTCTATGCCGTTCTCCGTGATCCTGTCAATGATAGCCTTTGAGCCGAAGGCGGTAGCCTCGACCAGCGCCTTGAATATTAGCGGCGCGGTAGTGGCCAGATTTATACCAGTTATCGCCCCCTTCACCATCTGATTGGCATCAGGGGTTCGCCGCCCGTTCATCCAGTCGAGTGCAATGACGGCACTTTCCTCCAATGGGATACTCGCCGCGGCCTCGGAGAGGTCAGGGATGATCCTTTCAACTACCTTATCAGTCAATTTTTTCAGCTGTTCCCTATCCTCTGGATTGGATTTTTCCAGTATATAAACATCGTGCCACGACAAAACATTGCGAAACCATGCGTAAACATCGCCGAAAGCCGACTGTCCAGCCTCCAGGCCTACCATGCCAGGAATGACGGAGCCATCCACCTGTCCGCATATTCCAGGTATAAGCCTGTTGCCAATCTCTTCGTATGGAACAACCATAATATCGCAAGTGGAGGTTCCTATAACCCTTACGAAAATTTTAGGCTTAATTTCTGCACCTATCGCACCTGCATGACAATCAAAAAGACCTACTCCGACAGCGATCCCGGCAGTCAATCCCAGTCTCTCCGCCCATTCGTCGGTGAGCGTCCCTGCCTTCATATCGCTCGTATAAGTTTCGTCAAAGAGACGCTCTCTGAAGCCTTTAAGCAGAGGCTCAACGGCGACAAGAAACTTCTCCGGCGGAAGTCCGTCCCAGTCTTTGTGCCATAACGCCTTATGCCCGGCGGCACATCGGCTTCGACGGATCTTCGACGGAAGCGTCGTTCCTGTCAGGAGAGCCGGCATCCAGTCGCAGTGCTCTATCCATGAATATGCGTCGCTCCGAATACTTGCATCTTCTTTCAAGACGTGAGCAATTTTAGCCCAAACCCATTCGCTGGAATATATTCCACCCTCGTACATGGTATAATCGATCTCCCACGTTTTAGCCAGCCGGTTTATGTGTGCCGCCTCTTCAACAGCCGTATGATCTTTCCAGAGGATAAACATAGCGTTGGGATTTTCGGCATGTTCCGGCAGAAGCGCCAGAGGCTGGCCGTCTTTATCAATCAGAACAGGCGTTGAGCCGGTGGTATCAAACGATATGCCCACAACCCCAGCGGCTGTTCCGTCAGGAGCCTGTTCTAGAGCGTCGGCTATCGCCTCCTCCATTGCTTCTATATAGTCGGCAGGATGTTGCCTATACTGATTCTTTTCAGGCCGACAGTATTTGCCGTCCTTCCAGCGCTTGTAGAATTTAACTGCCGATGCGACATCCTTGCCCGTTTCAGCATCGACGATAACGGCGCGACAGGAATCAGTGCCATAATCTAATCCGATGACATATTTACTCATGACTTAATGCTATTGCCGTGTCAGGCGCTGAATGATTTGTTGAGCATATAATATATCTCGTTGTTGCGAAGCGCTTGCTTGAAATCGCGAATCGTCGTCGTCTCATCTATAACCAGCAGTTCGACTCCCGCTATTTCGGCATAATCCTCTATATGTTCGACGGTGAGCGAGAACGAAAAACTCGAATGATGCGTGCCACCCGCGATGATCCATGCGCCTGCCCCGATTTCAAGATCTGGAAGCGGCTTCCACAAGGCACAAGCAACAGGCAGTTTAGGAAGCGGCTTCGGGTCGATGACCTCCACCTTGTTTACAATCATTCGGAAACGATTCCCCATATCAACAATAGTAGCAGCAATGCCTGCTCCCCGGTGCGCCTGAAAAACAAGTCTGGCACATGTCCCGGCATCTCCTATCCCAAGGAAGTGGACTTCAATTCGCGGTTTTCCGGCAGCAATCTCCGGGTTTATTTCCAACATGTGAGCCTGAAGAATAGAACTGTCCGCGCCGGCGAAGTTCAGCGTATAATCTTCGAGGAAAGATTGTCCGCCTCCGTTAAGTCCCTTGCCCATCACCCACATTGTGCGAACAAGCGCGGCAGTCTTCCAGTCGCCCTCGGCTCCGAATCCGTATCCCTCGGCCATCAACCGCTGGGAAGCCAGCCCCATGAGCTGCGTCATTCCTTCCAGCTCGTCGAAGCTGGTAGTAAAAGCCTTGGCTTTTTTCTCCTCAAGGAAGCGGCGCATACCGATTTCCTGTGCTGCTGCATTGCGGACATACCTGTGCTTTTCCGTTCCCGGCTTGCAATCGTCCGCGAAATCATAGAGACGTTCATATTCATTGATCAAAGCATCAATCTCCGCTTCCTCTACATTATTGATATAGGGAACAAGGGTCGCTATTGGCGCATTATCCACGTGGTAGCCCAGCCGGAGTTCCGCCTCAACCTTATCTCCGTCCGTGACAGCTACATTATTCATATTATCGCCGAAGCGGATAATCCGCATTCCCTGCGCATCAGCCCATGCAGCACAAACACGCATCCATGCAGCGATTTTAGTCTGTGTCGCCTCGTCTTTCCAGTAGCCGACAACGATCTTGCGCGGTTTGCGCAAGC
Organism: Tannerellaceae bacterium; assembly: GCA_031257015.1. Lineage (GTDB taxonomy): Bacteria > Bacteroidota > Bacteroidia > Bacteroidales > Tannerellaceae > DFXE01. The sequence continues at coordinate 19,054 of JAIRPK010000034.1, read as the reverse complement.
GGCTGGAGATAAATCCAAATTCACGATCTCCATGAGCAGACTGATTAAGGTTCATGAAGTCCATGTTTATTTCATCCCATGGGATTTCACGGTTAAACTGCGTGTGAAGATGCAGAAGCGGTTTTTGATAAGCTTTCAGTCCATGAATCCACATCTTGGCCGGCGAGAAAGTATGCATCCATACGATAACACCTGCACAAGAGCGATCAGCATTAGCTTCAGTCAACGCCGCAGATATTTCAGCCGCGGAGTTGACAGTTCCCTTATATACAACTTTGAGCGGCAGGCGACCAGAGCGATTCAGACCTTCGACCATTTCCGTTGAATGAGCATCAACAGCAACGACAGCATCGCCGCCATAAAGCAGCTGGGCACCGGTTATAAAGCGAATTTCTTGTTGGTTATATTCCATGATATTATAATGATGATGTTAATTATGATTCCTGTTCTTTTTCCTGTCCGTAGTAAGCCTTTGCCCCATGCTTGCGTTCATAGTGATAGCGGGTAAGAGGCTCGTTCATTCTGGACTGAGGATTAATCTGCATCGTCAGATAAGCAATTTTGGCGACTTCCTCCATCACGGCGGCGTTATGAACTGCATTATCGGCATCTTTGCCCCATGCGAAAGGCCCATGGTTATTTACGAGCACGCCTGGCGTAGAATCCGGATTCATGGCATCGAAACATTCGACGATAACCCGTCCGGTCTCATGCTCGTATCGTCCGCCTTCAATTTCGCGGGACGTCATCATCCGCGTACAAAGAATATGCTCCTTGAAATAATCCGAATGAGTAGTGCCGAGATTGGGAATACTTCGTCCGGCCTGCGCCCATGCGGTAGCATAAGTAGAATGGGTATGAACAACGCCCCCAATGTTGGGGAATGTATTGTAAAGCACAAGATGCGTAGGCAAGTCCGACGATGGTTTGAGCCTGCCGTCAATTACCTTCCCGTCCAAATCAGTGACAACCATATCACCGGCGGCCATCGTCTCGTAAGGCACGCCCGACGGCTTAATGACAACACAGCCGGTCAGCCTGTCGATAGCGCTGACATTCCCCCAGGTGAAGAGCACTAACCCTCTTCTTACCAATTCAAGATTTGCATTAAGGACTTTGTTTTTCAGGTCTTCTATCATGATAGATACTACATATATTAATGAGTTCAATACTTTATCCGCAAAGATAACATTCCGAATGGAGAATTAAGAATGGCAAATCATTAAGCTTAGATTTCGGAGCATAAAGTATCACTCTGCTTCCGGTGAAGACTTTGTAATGACTATAAATCCTCAATCCCGTTTCAATTATTCGTTCCCTCTCCCTCATTATCAATCCGAGGATGTGCCACAGGGAAAATGTGCCTCACAGTAAAGAAATCCTACCTTTGCCGGCATATTATAATTAAGTATTACAGAAGGTTATGAGAAAAATAAACACAATGATTTTTGTTACGGCCTGCACCTTGAGTGCGTGCAGCCAAAGTGGACTTCCTGTTTATAAAGATGCAAATCAGCCGGTGGAAAGGCGGGTCGAAGACTTGCTCAGCCGGATGACGGTGGAGGAAAAGGCGGCGCAGCTGGACATGGCTAATGCAGCTTCGATACTCGATGAGACGACCGGACGACTCTCCATGGAGAAGATGGACTCAATGATGAAGGTTAATACATTAGGCTCGATTCATGACTTATATCCCGTCTCGGCAGAGATTTGCAATGAGATTCATAAATATATACGTGAAAATACACGACTTGCAATTCCGCCCATCATGATTGAAGAAGGCTTGCACGGATACCAGGGCGCAGGAAGCACGACCTTCCCCGTTCCGATCGGCAACGCTTGCACCTGGGATACGACGCTGATGTTCAATATCGGCAGGACTATTGCAACGGAAGCACGTGCACATGGCGTGCACCTCATTCTTGGTCCGAATCTTGATTTGGCACGTGAGCCGCGATGGGGACGTGTGGAAGAAACCTTCGGAGAAGATACCTACCTGTCATCGAGGTTAGCCGTAAATATCGTAAAGGGACTGCAGGGAAGTTCTCTCAAAAATGATGACGCCGTTATTGCAGAGCCAAAGCACTTCGGCATCCATGGAATCCCCGAAAACGGAAGCAACCTGAGTCCGGTTTATATCGGCGAGCGGGAAGCACGTGCCGCACACCTTTATGTCTTTGAGAAAGCAGTTAAGGAAGCTGATGCAAGAGGCGTAATGGCCGCTTACCACGAGATAGACGGCGTGCCCGTCGCCGGTAATCGCTGGTTGCTGACCGACGTTTTGAGAAAAGAATGGGGCTTCAAGGGATTCGTCATATCCGACCTGGGCGCCATCGCCTTGCAGCACGACAAGCACCGGACAGCGGCGAGCGCCGAAGAGGCCATTGTCTCCTCAATCAATGCCGGCTTGAACATGCAGTTCTACGATTATCCGCATAAAAGATATTCGGCAGCGATTGTAGATGGAGTGAAGACAGGAAAAATATCAATGAAGACACTCGACGGACTGGTCGGCGATATTCTGCGCAACAAGTTTGAACTCGGCCTGTTCGACAATCCGTTTACGGATACATCGCTCGTCGCCGCAAGACTTCACTCCGCAGAACACCGGAAGTTGGCCGTCGAAGCTGCACGCTCCTCCATCGTACTTCTGAAGAACGCAGGCGCTGCTTTGCCGTTAAAGAAAGATATAAAGAGAATCGCCGTAGTCGGCCGATTGGCAAACGTCTCTTCCCTTGGAGGATACTCGCCCAGCGGAGCCAAGGGAACAACAATAGTGGAGGCATTGCGAAAGAGATTCGGAGATAATGTAGAGATTGACTGGCTGAATGGAGACATCTCGCCCAATTTCACAGACATTCCGTCATCCCTCTTCTCGCCCTCGAAAGGCGCTGGACAGGGACTTTATGCAGAATACTTCAACAATCTGGACTTGTCCGGCGCTCCGGCTTATACAGCAATTGACCCGGCGCTCTCGCATTACTGGCATAACCTTAGTCCGGCGCCCGGCGTTGACATGAACAGTTTCTCCGCACGTTTTAGCGGGACCATTAAAGCCCCCGCCAGCGGAATATATGAAATCAGCCTGATCGCAAATAACTACGGACGACTGTTCGTCGACAATAAGCTGATCCTGGATAACTGGGACGACAAGATGACGGAAATAACAACGACTGCTCGCGTCTATCTCGAAAAGGGACGCCCCACGACGATTGTCTCCGAGTACGGCAAAGTGAGCGACTTCGCCGGTCAGCGCATCAAATGGAAATACGTCGGCGGAGCATCACTTGCAGACATCAACCGCGCAATCACCATAGCCGCATCTCGCGCCGATGCAACGATTGTCGTCATCGGCGAAAGTTCGGACGAAGTCGGCGAGGCGAAAGACAAGCAAAACCTCTCCCTGAACCGTATAGATATTGACATGGTCAAGGCAGCGGCAGCTTCAGGGAAGCCCGTTACAACAGTATTGCTCAACGGACGGCCACTGGTATTAAACGAAGTGGACGAAGCATCGGACGCCCTCGTCGAAGCCTGGTTTCCGGGCGAGGCCGGCGGTGATGCTATCGTCGACATATTGTTCGGCGACTGGAATCCTTCCGGAAAGCTGACAATGAGCTTCCCCAAATCAGTCGGACAGCTGCCCATTTATTATTCGCGGAAAAGCTCCGCTTCGAGAACATCAATAGACGGCTCGCCCGATCCGCTCTACGCTTTCGGACACGGATTGAGCTACTCTAAGTTTGAATACAGGAACTTGCACGTCACCCCCTCCGCCCCCAGCATAAGCGATAATATCGAAGTCTCGCTTGATGTCTGCAATACAAGTAATATTGCCGGCATTGAAACCGTTCAGCTTTATGTGCGCGACATCGTCAGCAGCGTGACCACACCCGTAATGGCCTTGAAAGGTTTTGCAAGAGTCCATCTTGAGGCGGGCGAGACGAAGAGCATAAAGATGACATTGACGCCCGAACATCTCTCCCTCATTAATATAAATATGAAGCGCGTAACCGAACCGGGCGAATTTGACATTATGCTCGGCAGCTCCTCGGCTGACATACGGCTGACGGAAACGGTGAATGTCACGAAGTAAGAACAACCATTGCATGATTAGGCGCTTATATTAAACGTCTTGAATTTCCTGCCTGAACAGGAAGACGAAGACACGGAGGCACGAAGCATCAATTAAAAAGCTTCGTGCCTCTTTGCCTTTACATTGATCTTCTCATTAAAATTAAAACACGAATATGCGAAAGCACGAAGCATACCGTTAAACCGCTCATCGCCAAGCATCTCTGCGCTGAACTTTCATCCCGTCCGAATTGCCGGAAAACCAATGATCACGATCAAAACCCTCCCCGGAAGTTGCAAAATGGTTTTGATCTCGGACAAGACCGATTTCCAACTCCGGAAAATGCTTTTGATCTCGGACGAAACCAATTTCCAACTTCAGGAAAAGACTTTGATCTCAGACAAAACCGATTTCCAGCTTCGGAAAATGATTTTGTCCGAGATCATGATCTATTTCCCATTCCCGGAAATGGTATTGATCTCGGACGAAACCAATTTTCAACTTCCGGAGAAGGTTTTGATCGAGATCATGACCAATTTCCGGACTCGCAGGAAGGTTTTGTCCGAGATCAACGCCCTCCCCGCAATTCCGGCAAACCCCAAGCCCGGCAACAAGACATAAAACCGCGAAGACTTTTAACCAATGCTCCACGCCTCCGCGCCCCCACGCTCCAAATCCAGGACCAATACAAGCGTCAAGCATTCATTTCAGAGGAAGGGGAAAAAGCATACCTTTGTTTCATAAACAAACATATCTTAATGTAAACCAGCGATGATCAACAAAGAATTGATAAATCCTCAAAGCATAGTCGTTGTCGGCGGCTCGAACAACATCCACAAGCCCGGCGGCCGCACGGTCAGGAACCTGCTTGACGGCAAATATAAAGGCGACCTCTATGTGGTCAACGCCAAGGAAACCGAAGTCCAGGGATTAAAGTCGTACCACGACGTTAAGGACATTCCCGACACGGAGCTAGCCATTATCTGTATCCCCAGCCCCGCCTGCCCCGCCGCAGTAGAGACGCTCTCGAAAGAGAAATCCGTCAAAGCCTTCATCATCATCTCAGCCGGCTTCGGCGAGGAAACAGCGGAAGGAGCGGAACTGGAGGCACGCATCCTCGCGAGCGTCAACGAAGCCGGCGCCACGATGATCGGCCCCAATTGCATCGGCCTGATGAATACGAACTATCATGGCGTGTTCACGCAGCCCATTCCGGAGTTTCACAGCGCCGGTGTCGACTTCATCTCCAGCTCCGGCGGCACAGCCTTGTTCATTATCGAGTCCGCGCTGACCAAAGGACTGCGTTTCTCCTCCGTGTGGTCAGTCGGCAACTCGAAGCAGACAGGCGTCGAAGACGTGCTCGAATACATGGACCACAGTTTCGACCCATTGACCGGCTCAAGAATCAAAATGCTCTATGTTGAAAGCATAAAGAACCCCGACAAGCTCCTCTTCCACGCCTCCTCGCTCATCCGCAAAGGCTGTCGCATCGCCGCCATTAAAGCCGGCAGCACAGAATCAGGCAAGCGTGCCGCCTCCTCGCATACGGGCGCCATCGCCAGCTCCGATTCAGCCGTCGAAGCGCTGTTTCGCAAAGCCGGCATCGTTAGATGCTTCAGCCGTGAGGAATTGACAACCGTCGCCGGCATATTTACATTGAAAGAGTTCAAAGGCAAGAACTGCGCCATCGTCACTCACGCCGGCGGCCCGGCCGTCATGCTCGCCGATGCCTTGTCGAAAGGCCGCGTGAACGTCCCCAACCTCGAAGGCAGCATCGCCGACGAACTCAAGTCCAAGCTCTACCCCGGCTCGGCCGTCGGCAACCCGATCGACATCATCGGCACCGGCACTCCGGAGCACTTGGCGACCGCCATAGACTACTGCGAAAACCATTTTGACGAAATAGACCTGATGATGGTCATCTTCGGCAGCCCCGGCCTGGTCAAGCTCTACGACACTTATGAAGTCCTGCACAGGAAGATGGAAGAATGTCGCAAACCCATATTCCCCATCCTCCCATCCATCGTAACAGCCGGCCCCGAAGTGAAGAGCTTCATCCGTAAAGGACACGTAAACTTTTCCGACGAAGTAACTCTTGGCGCCGCCCTGTCGCGCGTCCTTGACACCCCCAAGCCCGCCGGTCTGGACATACAGTTGTACGGCGTGAACGTCCCCGAAATTCGCCGGATGATAGACACGCTCCCCGACGGCTACCAAACCCCCGACAACGTTCGCCGCATCCTCCAGACCGCTAACATTCCCCTGGTCGAAGAGCTGGTCACAACCGATCGCGAGGAGCTAATCGCCTTCGCCGGTAAAGTAAAGTACCCCGTCGTCCTCAAAGTCGTCGGCCCGGTGCATAAGAGCGACATAGGCGGCGTAGCCCTCAACATTCGTAGCGAGGAGCACCTTCTGTTTGAATATGAACGCATGATACGGATTCAGGATGTTGTCGCAGTACTTGTTCAACCGATGCTGAAAGGTCTTGAGCTATTCCTTGGCGCCAAATATGAAGACCGTTTCGGCCATATCGTCCTCTGCGGCCTCGGCGGTATTTTCGTCGAAGTTCTGCAAGACGTTTCATACGGTCTTGCCCCCCTGTCATACGACGAGACCTTCTCGATGATACGCTCACTTCGCGGCTATCCGATGATAAAAGGCGCTCGCGGACAGCGAGGTATAGACGAGCAGCAATATGCCGACATCATCGTCCGCCTGTCCACTCTGCTTCGCCTTTCGCCTGAAATCAAGGAGATAGACATAAATCCGTTGCTGGGCACCGATCGCGGCCTGTTCGCCGTGGACGCCCGGATTAGAATTGAAAAGTAATCGTATATTTGCATCAACTAAATAAAAATCAATATGAGCGAGAAAAACGAAACTATGTATGACGAAGATGATTCTGTAAAATTTATTCAGAACTATCTTCCACAAAAATTAAAAAACAGGTTCACGGATGACGACATTATATATATCCTTGATCTTGTAGATGACTTCTACGAAGCGAACGACATTGATCCCATGGAGGAAGATGAAGTTGAGGAAGAAAAAATGATTGCCCACATCATCGTTAACGCCAAGAAAGACGGCGTTGGAGAATTTACTCCCGAAGAGATCGCCTGGGTTCTGAACGGCGAAGTAGCATACTGCGAGACTATTTATCCGGACGAAGAGAAAGACATCGAATAAAAAGACAAAACGTTTTTAATTAAAAAGAAAAAGGATGAATAAAACAAAAGTTTATTTAGCGGCTCTGTTATCAGTAGCCATATTATTATCAGGATGCGGAGCGAGCAACACTGTTAAAGGCACCGCAATCGGAGTAGGCGCCGGAGCAGCCGCCGGAGCAGGTATCGGCAAAATAGCCGGCAACACAGCCCTTGGCGCAGTCATCGGCGCAGCTGTCGGCGGCACCGCCGGAGCCGTCATCGGCAAAAAGATGGACAAGCAGAAGAAAGAATTGGAGACCTCCGTGCCCGACGCCACAATTGAGACCATCAATGACGGCGAAGCGCTCAAAGTGACCTTCGATTCGGGCATACTGTTCGCCACCAACTCCAGCACTCTCAGCGCAGCTTCCAAAAACGCCCTCACCAACTTCTCCACCAGCCTGCGAAACAACCCCGATACAGACATCAAGATCATCGGTCACACTGATAACACCGGTGGAGCAGACCTCAACCAGACTCTCTCAGAGAAACGCGCCCAAAGCGTGTATGACTTTCTGCGTTCTCAAGGCGTCGCCGCCGCTCGCATGAACTACGAAGGTAAAGGCTACCGCGAACCGATAGCCGACAACAACACCGCAGTAGGCCGCCAACAAAACAGGCGAGTAGAGATCGTCATTCTTGCCAATGCCAAGATGGTAAACGATGCACGCCAGGGATATTAAATTAAAAACCAACCAAAACAAATTTTACAGCAATGAGAAATATCATTAATCTAAGCCTCTGCTTATGCTTGCTCTTAGGTAGTTGCAAAGCCCAAAAATCAAACATTTCCTTTTCCTCGCTCAACGGCAACTGGGAAATAGTCGAGCTAAACGGCGCATCACTCACCGACAAAAAGCCGACACTAACCTTCAACGTGTCGGACAAAAAAGTATCCGCCTACGCCGGTTGCAACCGCTTGGCCGGAACCGTAACCCCCGACACTAAATCGCCCGCCTCTTTGAAAATAGGAACCGTAATCTCCACAAAAATGTTTTGCGCAAACGCCATGGATACGGAACATACACTAGCCAAAGCCTTAGAAGCAGTTGAAACATTTGACACCGTCAAAGAATCCTGCATATTCTATGGAGCAAACAAACAGAAGTTATTCGTAATAAAGAAAATAAAGTAGCAGATAGCCCCATTTATCTCAACAGGCGCAGACACAGCATCGGAAACGAACAGTATCTCGCCATTAGAGAAAAACAAAAAGTCCAGGCTCAAAGAAGTCTGGACTTTTTGTTTGAATACGAAAATCCTGCATTTGTTATAGCCCTGATTCAAAATTAGCATGACGGAAGCGCACACGCACAAGCCAGCAGTTTCCCCGACCACAGCATGTTAAGACATTTATATTAACATGAGCATAAAGACAGCAAAAAGACTAAAAAACATTAAAACAGATGTTTTTTTTGAGATTAATGTAGCCGGAATGAATTTAATTGTATATTTGCCGTAGTAAGAAATGCCTATTAAAAACTTAAAGTATATGGAAGTAAAAAAGACAAAAAAAGCAGATTTGGAGAACACGAAATCGTCAAGCTACCTTATGGGTCTTGTCGTTGGACTTGCCATCCTGTTCGTAGGTTTTGAATGGGGTTCTCAGGAAGTAAAAGCGGCCGTAGATACTGGCATAGTGGAAATCCAGGAAGAAGAACAAGTGGAGATTACACGTCAGGACGAACCGCCCCCCCCTCCCCCCCCAGCACCTCAGCAAGTAGTAGCTGAAATAATTAACATTGTTGACGACAATGTTAAATTGGAACAACAAGAGATCGTTTCTTCCGAGGACAATTCGAAAGCGGCACAAGTTCAAACCTATGTACCGCCAGCAGTTGCAAATAACGACGACGAAGAAGCCTCTCAAGAAGTATTCGCAATTGTAGAAGAGATGCCATCGTTCCCCGGTGGCGACACGGAAATGATGAAGTTCCTCAACGGCAACATCAAATATCCAGTCATAGCACAAGAAAACGGAGTATCGGGACGTGTAATCATACAATTCGTGGTAAACAAAGACGGTTCAATAGTCGAAGCGGCGGTAGTACGCGGTGTAGATCCATCGCTGGACAAAGAAGCATTAAGAGTAGTCAATTCAATGCCCAAGTGGACTCCCGGAAAGCAACGGGGAAAACCAGTTCGCGTAAGATACACCGTTCCAGTCACATTCAAGTTGCAATAAAAGGAAGAGAGAACAAGATTAATTCCCCTCTTGGCCGGATTGGGAACCGATAAACTCCCAACCATTCCCAAGAGGGGAATCGTTTGATACAAAGTTTAAAACATAAAATCAATTATTATAGATCATGGGGTTTCAGGAAATCATTGAAAGAGTTGAATTGGAAATATCACGTCTCCGGTTCCTCCGCCCAGACAGTTTATACGCTCCTATATCATACATGCTATCCATTGGAGGTAAGCGCATCCGTCCGGCTCTGACATTAGTAGCTTGCAACATATACAGCGATTCGATAGAACATGCCATAGCTCCGGCATTAAGCATAGAGATATTCCACAACTTCACCCTCATGCACGACGACTTGATAGACAATTCCGACAAACGGAGAAAGAAGCCTACGGTACACAAAGTATGGAACGAAAAAACTGCCATTCTATCCGGCGACGCCATGCTGATTACCGCCTACCGCCTCATGGCCGAAAGCCCGTCTCCACATTTAAAAGAGTTATTGGATTTATTCACCGTCACAGCATTGGAAATATGCGGTGGCCAGCAATACGACATGGATTTTGAGACACGCACCGATGTGACAGACGAAGAATACATAGAGATGATTCGCCTAAAAACCGCCGTACTCCTGGCTTGTGGTCTTAAAACGGGAGCAATAGTAGGTGGCGCCTCTGAAGAGGAAGCCATGCACTTATACGAACTCGGCGTCTATATGGGCTTAGCCTATCAATTGCAAGACGATTTGTTGGACATATACGGAGATCCGAACAAATTTGGAAAGAACGTCGGAGGCGACATCCTTAGTAATAAGAAAACATTCCTTTTAATACATGCTTTAAAGACAGCGTCTCCAAAGCAGAACAAAGAAATTCTCAGTTGGCTGGAAAAGGAACAATTCAATCCGTCGGAAAAAATCCGCGCATTCATGTCTTTATATGACAGTCTGGGCGTAAAAGAAGCCACCATGGCCAAGATTGACGAATATTACCAAAAAGTATGGGAACATCTTAACCAGCTGCAAGTGTCCCCTAGAAGATTAGCCGTATTAAAGGAAGTCACCGAGTTTTTACTGCAACGACAAGTTTAAATAGCTAACAAAACAATGGGATTGATCGACACGCATAGTCATGTATATATGGATGCATTTGCCTCAGACATAGAAATATGCCTGAAACAAGCGCAAGAATCTGGAATAGAAAGAATCCTTACACCCAATGTAGACATATCAACAATCAGCAGTATGCACAAATTGTGCGACAAATACCCAGACTATGTAATTCCCATGATGGGACTTCACCCCACTAGCATAGGAGCAGACTACACGACACAGTTAAACCGCATTGAATCATGTCTCCATACACATAAATACTGTGCAATCGGCGAGATCGGCATAGACCTTTACTGGGACAAAACCTACCTGAAAGAACAAAAGATAGCTTTTGAAGAGCAACTGCAATGGAGTATCGATCTTGATTTACCGGTAGCCATACATGCGCGAAAAGCATTCCATGAAATCTTCGACAGTATCCATAAAATAGGAACAAAATCTTTAAAAGGAGTCTTTCACAGTTTTTCAGGAACGGAAGCAGAACTAAAGGAAATCAAGCAGTTGGAGAACTTCAAATTAGGTATAGGCGGTGTAATAACTTACAAGAACGCTAAATTGCCAGATATTATCTCAAAAACCAGTATCCATAATATTTTATTGGAAACCGACAGCCCCTATCTCCCTCCCGTTCCACACAGAGGTAAACGAAACGACCCTATATACATTTGGGAGACCGCGCACAAGGTAGCAGAAGTATATAACATGCCGATAGAGGAAGTTGCCCGCATAACACGAGTAAATACGCTAAAAATTTTTAAACTAGAATGCAAATTTTCCAGCTGACATGATAAACATGATCCCCAAAAAACATTATTGCCACTTAATCCTAAAACAAGTGATAATCTATTCCAATCTAATTGATTATCACTTGCGTAATCCTAAATCCCTAAGAATTATCTTCAACAGTTCCATGAAATAAAGAATTGAAAATGAATCAACCAATAGCTTCAAAGCTTTTAGCGACACTTCTCGGAGAATAAAACAAACAAAACACTTTAGAACCGCCAAAAAACAGAAAAAGGTTGCTTTTGAGTTTAACAAACAACAATAAAAAAAGAGATTTGTGAGCATAAAAGTGTGTAGTTATATTTTTTTTTGTAATTTGCGCTCGTTTTTAAAAGATGCTATCATAAAAAAATAAGGAGAGATGCTCGAGTGGTTGAAGAGGCACGCCTGGAAAGCGTGTGTGCGCCAAAAGTGTACCGCGGGTTCGAATCCCGCTTTCTCCGCAAAAATTAACAATAAAATTATTAATCTTAAAAATTGAACACACAATGAAAAAGTTATTTGCTAAAGTATTTCTGGTTATGTGCGCCCTCGGAACAACAACACTTGCATTTGCACAAGAAGCAACAGAAGCTGCCAGTGAAGGTGGTTTTCACAATGCTCTTAAAATTAAATTCATCGAAGGCGGCGCCGAATTTATGTCCGCAATCGCAATTTTGTTGATATTAGGTTTAGGCTTCTGCTTAGAAAGAGTTATTTATCTAAACTTAGCAGATGTAAATCCCCGAAAGTTACTCAAAAGCGTAGAAGAAGCACTCGATAAAGGAGACGTTGAATCTGCCAAATCAATAGCACGCGATACCCGCGGCCCTATTGCATCCATTATTTATCAAGGATTATTGAGAATAGACCAAGGTGTTGACGTAGTTGAAAAATCAGTGGTATCTTACGGAGGAGTACAAAGTGGATTAATGGAAAAAAACTTCTCCTGGATTGGCTTATTTATAGCATTAGCTCCATCAGTAGGGTTCCTTGGAACTGTTGTCGGTATGGTTATGGCTTTTGACGATATTGAACGTGCTGGTGATATTAGCCCAACAGTTGTTGCTGGAGGTATGAAAGTGGCGTTGATAACAACCGTTGGCGGGCTGGTAGTAGCCTTGATTCTGCAAACATTTTACAACTATCTGCTTAGTCGTTTGGAAGCAATCATCAACCAAATGGAAGATGCATCTATCAGCCTAATTGACCTCGTTTTAAAATATACATATAAATACAACAAATAATAGCACAATGGCCGTAACAAAAATTAGACAAATATCCAGCTGGACATTGATTTTGGTAACTCTTGTCCTGTTAGGAATTCTGGGTTTGTTCCTCTTTGGAGGCGACAACCCGCCATACGGAGGAAAGTCGTGGTATCCCAAAAACACAGACATACTTCTATATTGGACATATACTATCTTTGGTCTCACACTTATTGCAACTATTATTTTTGCGTTATTGCAATTCATAAACTCATTCAAGGCAGATGCAAAAAAAGCACTTGTCGGCTTAGGCGTTATTGCAGGCTTTGCAGCCCTACTTTTTATTACCTTCTCGATGGGGAATGAAGAGCCGATAGCTAAACTTGTTAACTCTACTTCTGCCGCATACAATGTGCCATCATGGTTAAAGTTTGCAGACATGATGTTATTTTCAATCTATGCAATGTTCGCCTTCACGTTAATAGCAATAGTCGCAGGAATTGTAAAAAACATACTGACGAAATAACTCACGTGCAATATGGCAAAAAAGAGAAAAAAAGTTCCATCATTGAACTCTACTTCATCAGCCGACATCGCTTTTATCATGCTTCTTTTCTTCTTATTAACCTCATCCATGGATACCGACAGAGGTCTTCAAAGACGATTACCACCACCAGTCCCTAAAGACCAAAAAATAGATGATACAAAAATCAAGAAAAGAAACATTCTTGTAGTACTAATTAATACAGACGACCAAGTCGCAGTGGGAGGTGAATATATTACCGATATGAAAGCATTGAGACAGAAAGTAAAAGAATTTGTCGAGAACCCCACAAATAATGAACACATGCCAGAAAAGATAGAAGTAGATGTCCCATTCTTTGGAAACATGCTAGTTGCTAAAAACCATGTTATATCTTTGTTAAATGACCGAGGCACTTCATATCAAGCCTACATCACCGTACAAAGCGAAATAGCGGCTGCTTATACTGAATTGAGAAATGAAATTTCCCAAAAAAAATTCGGGAAAAACTTCATAGAATTGAACGAAGAACAACAAAAGGCGGTACAAGATATCTACCCACAAAAAATATCTGAAGCAGAGCCTAAAAATTATACGAAAGCTAAATAATGGGAAAATTCGGAGGAGGAAATAATAGAGAAGTGCCACAACCAAACACGGCATCGTTGTCCGATTTAGTATTTGCTTTCCTATTCTTCATAATGATGGTAACAAGTATGCGTGAAGTAACCCTGATGGTCAAATTCAGAGCGCCACAGGCAACAGAGATCCAAAAGCTGGAGAAAAAATCACTTGTCACCTTCATTTACATCGGAGAACCAGTAGAAAAATACAAAGCCAAGTTCGGTTCGGCAACACGCATCCAATTAAATGACCAGTTTTCAGAAATTTCAGCCATCCAGGACTACATAGCCCAGGAAAAATCAAGTATGAAAGAAGAAGACCAGCCATTAATGACAGTCTCAATAAAAGCAGACAGAGATGCGAAAATGGGTATAATAACAGATGTTAAACAAGCGCTTCGCGAAGCATATGCGCTAAAAATTAGTTATTCCGCCATCGGTGGAGGAAATTAATCGGTTTTTCACCGCATTTTATTTTTTTATAATAATGAAGGCTGCCCAAGAGGCAGCTTTCTCTTTTAATACGCAACGCATAGCGCAATGTTCATTAAATTACACCGTTACAAATTAGGATCGCATCTAAATTGACGTATCTTTGTGTCGGGATAAAAAGGTGGAATCGCAAGATGGCAAAAGAAAATCAAAAAAAAATCATAGACATTCGGAAAATAATTCACGAAAAAGCCCCAAAGCTCGAAGGGAAAATACCGTCGTTCATCATCAATTACTTAATTCGCATCGTCCACCAAAACGAAATCAACAAAATCCTGCACAACCTCCACGGCAAAGAAGGAATAACGGCAATGACGGAGCTTTTCAAATATTTCGACATCCGCCTTAATATTCACGGAACAGAAAAACTCCTTCATCAAGAGCGTTATATCTTCGCCTCCAACCACCCCCTCGGAGGTCTAGACGGCATCTGTCTCTCCTACGTCATCGGCAATATCTATAACGGAAATGTACGCTTGCCCGTAAACGACCTCCTCCTCTTCCTTCCCCAGCTACGTCAAATTTTCATCCCAGTCAATAAACACGGACGGCAAGATCGGCAAACGGTCGAACTCACCGACCAAGCATACTCATCGGACAACCAAATCATCACTTTCCCCGCAGGCCTTTGCTCACGCAAAATAAAAGGTGTCATCACCGACACGGAATGGAAAAAATCATTCATTCAAAAAGCCATCGACTATAAAAGAAGCGTAGTGCCCGTACACTTCGACGGCAAAAATTCCAACTTCTTCTACAATCTCGCATCCTTTAGAAAAAAACTAGGCATTAAACTCAATCTGGAAATGCTCTATCTAGCTGACGAACTATTCAAAAGCAAAAGCTCCGTCTTCAACATATATTTCGGCGACCCCATTCCCCACACCCTATTCGACAAAAGTCGCACCATCCCACAATGGGCGCAATGGGTAAAAAGCAAATCATATTCATTAAAAAATCAACAATAAAACACAGCATATCCCATGCAATCTATCATCAAACCCATAGACAAATCCATCATCAAAGCAGAACTGACCCCCGACAAATTTCTCCGCAGAACTAACAAAGCCAACAACGAGATATACATAATAACCGCTGGCGATTCCCCTAACACAATGAAAGAAATCGGTCGCCTTCGCGAGATCGCATTCAGACACTATGGTGGCGGAACAGGAAAAGAAATGGACATCGACGAGTATGACACCATGGATAATGCCTACCGCCAGCTCATCGTATGGAACCCCGAAGAAGAACTCATCCTCGGCGGCTACCGCTTTCTCTGTGGCCCGGATGTAAAATTCGACACCGCCGGAAAACCAATTCTCGCAACCTCCCATCTCTTCAACTTTTCGCCCAAATTCATCAACCAATACCTCCCCTATATTGTTGAGTTAGGACGCTCATTCGTCACACTCGAATATCAAGCAACACGAGAAGGAGCCATCAAAGGCATATTCGTCCTCGACAACCTATGGGACGGCCTCGGAGCAATGACCGTAATAGACCCATCTCTCCAATACTTCTTCGGGAAAGTAACCATGTACAAAACCTACAACCCAAAAGCTCGCGACATGATCCTCTACTTCCTCGCCAAGCACTTCCCCGACCACGAGAAACTCATTACCCCCATCCGTCCCCTAGACAACAACCCCGACATCACGCACCTGAACAACCTCTTCCGTTCAACAGACTATAAGGACGACTACCGCACACTCAACCAAGAAGTCCGCAAATTCAAAATCAACGTCCCCCCCCTCGTTAACGCCTACATGAGTCTCTCCCCCAAAATGCGCACTTTCGGCACAGCCATAAACGACACATTTGGCGACGTGGAAGAAACCGGAATCCTCATCGCCATCAGCGAAATTCTTGAAGAAAAGAAAAAACGACACATCGAAACTTATTTCAAAGAAGAATACTCTTCAATCCCCTTAATAAAATACAACTGATTTCTTTAATTAAAAAGCAAAGAGGCAGAGATGAATACACAGAAAACATCTCTATCCTCTTTAGCTTCATTTTTTCCGCCGGATGATAAATCCCGGTTATTTTCCAACCAATATATGTACGATTAAATAGCCCCTGATTTTAAACGATTCAGTCAATAAAGTAACAAAGGTGACAATTTAACAGGGATACAATAAATTGTAAGGAAAGCAACAATTATCTTTTATAATCAAATAATAGAATAAACGCCATCATAAGAAAATATCTCTAACCGAATAGACAAATACGGCTGTCCAGCGAAAATTAGCAAGCCAGTTATGAAAAAAAGCATAGTCTGTAATTAAATCCAACCTGCAAAATCATACGCATTATTTGATTCATCATTAATATCAGCCTCTTTAAAATACGGATAATACTCAGCCAGACAAACCTCAAACGCAAAGTCAGCTCAAAATGTTTGGATACTCAAAAATGAGCTAATCCACTGTTATATTAATAATTAAACCTGCTTTTCACAATTTCGTCCATCGCAAGATGCAAAATTGATGAACAGAGTGAAAAAATAGTTTTCGACGCGGATGAAATGATGAATATTTGGTGTATTATCATGAAAACTGTCAGTTGCTTATTCATTTACCTTTGTTGCATGAAAATAAAATACAAAAGACAAATAGAGTTGCATATTAAAACTTATGAATACAGAAGATATATCTACAAAACAAAAATCAGTATCCACAATTGAGCGGCTTATCAATCGCGAAGCAAAAGCGTCCTTCCAATTACTCCCAGCAAACACCCCACACTCCACTGCAGAAAAAAATAGCCCCACCCGTTTCTCCTCCTCTCACAGCAGTATAACTGCATGTAATACAGGAGTTCCACCGTAACACATGGCAAATCCCCCAAAACAAATGGAGAAGCAACTCTCACCAGATATAATAATTATTCATTTATTAAAACATCCAATTATAATTAAAGAATAAACGATGAATCAGACACATGACATATTTCCCGGAAAGGAACCGGAATTTGATCCTTGGCAAGATATTGTTATAAATACAATTGAAAATAATGCCACAACATGGAACATTAATATTTCCACTAATGAAGATACCCCAAGCGATAGAGGAATCGGCATAAACGCCATTAAAAACCGGAGAAGGACAGTTCATTACGCCCTTCGCCAGGAAAACATGCGAGAAAAAAAAGAACCATGGAGTAACATCCAGAGTTTAATTATTTCCAGAAATTAACAACCAGAACAGGAGTTATAGAAAAATATTTTTTCCGAGTATTCCGACAGAATTGAAAGCAAAACATATCAAAAAAATGAAGATTTCAAAGAAAGAAAACAACAAAGAAAAAATGATTTTCACAACTCCCTTTAAACAACCAAACTACCCAAATATCGCAAAAGAAATTACTGAAAATCCTTATACTAAAGCCACGTTTATCATATATATATTAAACATGCAAGAAAGGGAATCGGGCAAAACCGCTTCCCTTTTCAATGCCTGGAAAAACTTATACGAAGCGTAGCAATAAAAAGGATATACATATTTCAGCGTTATCAAATTACTTTTTCAGTGAATTTTCAACAAATTAATTTTATGAATAAATACCTTTCAATATTTTTTATATACCTCACACTCAGCGGAATGTCTGCATGTATAAACGACGACTTGTCAAACTGCCCTGCGGACACATATTCTTATAATTTGGTTCCCATAGACTTTCTTTCGGGAAATTTATCAACTCTCACTGCAACCCGTACCAATCTCGCCGGAAACAGTTGGATAGCCGGCGACTCCATCGGCATCTATATGTTAGCTGATACACAGGCAAATATCAGCATCAATTATTACGCAAACCGGAAATATATTGCCTCTGCAAACGGCTCATCAAATATTACATTCAACTATTCCACCATCGAGCAAGCAATTTATTATAAAGGCAACACCCCACTGCGATTCATAGCCTACTACCCCTACCGCCAATTCGGCTATGACGAAGGCACGCTCAACGACCACATCTATCCTGTAAACATCATGAACCAGGAAGATACATCAGGCATCGATCTCATGTACAGCCGTAACGCAAGAGCGCACGTACAGACCGATCCCCCAACCCCCGTGAAGCTGCAATTCGGACACGTACTGTCAAAACTCCGCCTCCATGTACGAAAAAAACCAGGAGCCGACATTGACATTTCCGGTGCAACAAGCATCATCAACGGAGTTCCCGCCACAGCCTATTTCCAGCTGGAAGACAGCATATTGTCCCATTTCGGAACCAGCCAAAGCATCGCCATGTATGGCACAGGCACTCCCCCCCCGAACACGCTTGCCCCCAACGGCACCGGCGCTTACGACACTACCTACCAAGCCATACTCATCCCCCACGCAGTAAATGGCAGTGAAATACAGTTCACCACCCAAGACAACCGCCTGTTTACCTGGCCGATACCAGAAGATTACATCCCCACTTTTGAAGCCGGTAAACTTTACACATTCTGGCTCACACTGGAAGGAGAAACCGTAGTTGATTACAGCGGCTACAAAAGCAGTTGGAATGATGATCTGGAAGACACCAACTTTGAAACACCACTCATTCCGGAAGACATTATTGACATGATCCTCGCCCATGACAACGGAAAATTGCTAAAAGAAATTGAGAAATAAGTATCATACATTATATACATAAATATAAAGCCAACCACTTCTCAAAACATTTTTAGCATGAAAAATCACCTCATTACATCAAGCAATAAAAATAATAGCACAGCCAACAGCCTCCCCGACGACATCAAAACCGCCGGCGGCCAGCTAAGGCAAAACAAAGGCTATTAAGCATCAGGCGAAAGCCACACAAACAAAGGCGCGAAGGAAGCAAACAACAACCTTCGCGCCTTTT
>JAIRPK010000021.1 GCA_031257015.1 Tannerellaceae bacterium | reverse complement strand
CCTTGCAATGGATATGATATGCTTCAACACAATCATATATCCCCATACGGTATTGGTTCGACAGCCTTTTTCTTTTCGCAAATAATACTCAAAATCGTTGATAAAACTAAGGCTTAGTTCCTTTAACGGTATATCTTCCCTGTGGTAAGTAAAGACAAGGAACTCGCGGATGTGTTTGCAAACGGTATAATAGCGGGTATAGGTTCCCTTTGCGCGGCTATGCCCCACCTTCTTCGCAAATTCGGCGTTGTGCTGCTCAAAGAGCTTCAAAAGGGTTTCCTGCTTAACGCCGATGCCCAGATAGGCATTTTTCAGCTTCTCGGCTGTTACATAGCCGTCCGACTGCATGAGTTCCTGATAGCGGCGGTTTACGTCCACGCGGATACTATCGACGGCAATGTTTATCTTCCGGGCTTCAACGCTTTTGCCCGAAGCCCTGCCGGACTTGGTGTCCCAGAGCGCAGGCGGCACGTCGAGTTTGCAACTGAACTGCTTGATTTCGCCGTCCACTGTCAGGCGGCACATTAACGGAAGGTGTCCGTTAGGCTTTTCGCTTCCCCTTTTCAGGTAAAACAGGATTTTAAATGTAGAACGCATCTTAACTCAATTTTTAGTGGTACAAAATTACTTTTAATTGAGTTACCTGTCGTTATGCAAAATATAGCAAAACGCTGTAAAAGAAACAATTGGACAGTTGTTTTACATTACCATACCGTAATGAGTTGGTAACTATTCTTTGTCCTGACTTTGCGTTTTCCTGTCTTCCGGTGGCTTTCGCACACAGGAAGAATAGGACATAATTCACACGTTTACAGTTAATTCGCTACATTCTACTCTTTTCTGCGTTTTGGGGATGTGTTTATTTTAAATATTTATTGCCGGCGCAGGGAATCATCTCCGGGCGCGACATCCCAGTTGCCAAGTCCTTCCTTATCCTCTTGCTAACCGCCCTATCCCTCGCATCCTGCAGCAAGGACAATCCCCCAATTGTCGACAACGACCCGCTGAAGCCCTGGGAGGAAACGCCAGAAACGCCGGAAACAAATACACCCTCCTTTGCCGACAATGATTTTCAACTGACGCCGACGGAAAAGAAAATCGTTTCCGTCACAAACAGATTTGCTTTCAATCTCCTCGGCAAGATGCTCGAAACGGAGGATGCGAACAAGAATATGCTCATCTCGCCTCTTAGCGCCTCCGTCGCCCTAAGCATGTTGAACAACGGGGCGGCAGGCGCCACTCGCGAGGAGATTCTGGCTGGCCTCGGCTTTGCCGACATGCCCGCGGAGGAGGTCAATGCTTACTTCAAAAAGATGCTGGCGGCAATGAACAATACGGATGCAAGGGTGGCGTTCGAGACTGCCAACTCAATATGGATAAAAAACAACTTCACCGTGCTGGATTCATTCAAAAACACTAACATGAGCTTCTACGACGCTGAAGTCAGGAACGTAGATTTGCTCTCGTCAATGAATATCATTAACGAATGGGTAGCGCAGAAGACTCATAACACTATCCCGCAACTCCTCGACGAGCCGCTCGGCGAGATGACGTTGATGGTCATCCTCAACGCGCTCTACTTCAAGGCGCCGTGGACGTTCCCGTTCAAGAAGGAAGACACAAAGGACGAAACGTTTCATAACGCCGACAGCTCGACAATCAAGGCGCCGACCATGTACATCAAAGAGCAGTTCTATTACTATAATTACCGTTACCTGTCAGATGGATCTCGATTCTACATGCTTGACTTGCCTTACGGAAGCCAGAACTTCAAGATGAAAATATTCCTGCCTTACGAAGGCGCATCGGTTGACTCGGTCGCGCAATATCTTAGCGGCAGAATGACTGAACTCAACAGCGCCGTATTGCCGCGAGGCGGTTTAGATACAGTTATTGTCAAGCTCCCCCGCTTCCACGTGGAGTATAAGACAGAGCTGAATGAACAGCTGACAGCGCTGGGCATGAAGTCGATGTTCGACATTAACGCCGCCAACTTCTCGCTCATCAATCCTGCCGCCCCCATCTACGTCTCCCGTGTCCTGCAAAAAACATTCGTCGAGGTGAACGAAGAGGGAACGGAAGCCTCGGCCGCAACGGAGATTGACGCGGTGGGCACCTTTGGAGGAGAGGAGCCTGGGCCGCCGCCCGTATATGAGTTCTTCGTCGATCGCCCCTTCATGTTCGCCATCGTCGAGAAAAAAACAGACTGCATATTCTTCATCGGCATCATCAGGAACCTCAGCGAATAAGAAATGAACAGCTTGTTTAAAGCATAAGAGTACAGGCTTGAAGAGCGCACATTAGTGTCGGCTGGCGCCGGATTCGGCTTTCAACGCCGTAACACCAAGGCACGAAGCATTAATTAAAATTCTTCGTGCCTTGGTGTTTTTCTACCGATCATCATATTCATTTTCACATCGAGATTACCCATGATTCGAGGAAATAAACTGTTTCCAAACCCCGGTAGCGCTTTGTCATAGAACAAAATCGTCAATGGAAGCTGAAAACAGGCGTTGATCTCGGACAAAACCTTCTCCAGGATCCGGAAAATGGTTTTGATCTCGGACGAAACCTTCTCCGGGATCCGGAAAATGATTTTGATCTCAAACAAAACCATCTTCGGGATCCGGAAAATGATTTTGATCTCGAACAAAACCTTCTCCGGGATCCGGAAAATGATTTTGATCTCGGACAAAACCATCTTCGAGATCCGAAAAATGATTTTGATCTCGGACAAAACCATTTTCGGAAGTTGAACCATGGTTTTGTCCGAGATCATGACCATTTTTGAAATCTCAAACAAGGTTTTGATCTGTTACGAAACATTCAGCCGCAGTCCGTGGACGTTTCGTATCGCCGACAAAATGTTCACGCAGTTCGTAACGAAGCGAAATATGAACGCCATGACATTAAGCCGCCAAACTTTCAATTCCATGCCTGGCGCCATTGTTCCCCCCTGTTTAAAATTCAACCGCAAGTTCTCCGGCAAGACTTCAAAACAAAACAGTCCCTAATCTACATTCTCAGCTCTTCATTCCGTATCTTTGCCAGCATAATATAAGATATATAAAGAGTATGAAAATATATAAGCGAATATTGCTCAAGTTGAGCGGAGAATCCCTGGCCGGGACGGAAAAGAACGGAATAGACGAAGAACGCCTCCATCAATATGCCTTGCAGATAAAGGATGTTGCAGATATGGGCGTTCAGGTGGCGATCGTTATTGGCGGCGGCAATATCTTTCGAGGGATGAGCGGCGTCGGCAAAGGCTATGATCGTGTTCGTGGCGACCAGATGGGTATGCTGGCGACAACGATCAACAGCCTCGCTCTGGCCTCGGCGCTGGAGAGCCTTGGAGCAAGAGCCAAAGTGTTCACGGCAGTGAGGATGGAACCGATAGCGGAGTACTATAACAAGTGGAAAACTGTCGAATTTCTTCAGCAGGGCGGCATCGCCATCCTCGCCTGCGGAACGGGCAATCCGTTCTTCACCACTGATAGCGGGGCGGCGCTTCGAGGCGTGGAGATCGAAGCCTGCGCCATGTTGAAAGGCACGCGGGTCGACGGCATCTATACGGCCGACCCTGAGAAGGACGCCACGGCAACGCGATTCGACGACATATCGTTCGACGAGCTTTACCGTCGAGGCTTGCGCGTGATGGATCTGACCGCCGTAACGCTATGCAGTGAAAACAACCTGCCTGTCGTCGTCTTTAACATGGACGAGGAGGGAACATTGTCGAAGGTCGTCCGCGGTCAGGGCGTATGCACCTGCGTTCATGCCTGACATGATTTATAAATAGAAACAGACCCGAAAAATGATCAGCATCACCGAATCCCCCTCCGAATATCAAAGCCTGGAGAGCATGAGCGTTAACGAAATCCTGACCGGCATGAACCGCGAGGACGCCAAGGTGCATACAGCCGTGAACATGGCCATTCCGCAGATCGAAGCGCTCGTTAATAATATACTCGTGCGGATGACTTCCGGCGGTCGCCTTTTCTACATCGGAGCCGGCACGAGCGGCCGGCTGGGCGTACTGGACGCATCCGAAATACCGCCGACGTTCGGTTTGCACGGCGTCATCAACGGCCTCATAGCCGGGGGCGACACTGCCCTGCGCACCGCCGTCGAAGCCGCCGAGGACAATGCCGCTACGGCGTGGGCCGACCTGGAAGCCGCCGGCGCGAAGTCCTGCGACAGCGTCATCGGCATAGCCGCTTCCGGCGGAACGCCCTATGTTGTCGGTGGAATCATTCAAGCCCGCTCCCGTGGACTGCTCACCGGCTGTATCTCCTGCAATCCGTCCTCAGCTCTGTCTCAAGCTGCCGAATATCCGGTAGAAATAATCACCGGTCCGGAGTTTGTTACCGGCAGTACTCGCCTCAAAGCAGGCACCGCAGAAAAAATGACTCTGAACATGATATCCACAGCCCTGATGATTAAGCTTGGCCGAGTACGTGGCAATCAAATGGTCAACATGCAACTTAACAACAGCAAACTTATCGATCGTGCTGTACGAATGTTAGTCGATGCGCTCCACATTCCGGAAGAAGAGGCCATGGACATGCTCCACCGCTACGGCTCCGTAAAACAGGCGCTCGACGGCGAAAGCCGCCGCAACGAAAGCGAATCATAACCGTTAAAGAAAGAAACAGAAAATGAATAACAACGAACTGATAGAGAATATAAACAAGCTGCGCACGGAGAAAAACGCCGTCATCCTTGCTCACTACTACCAGACAGGGGACATACAGGACGTTGCCGATTATGTTGGCGACAGTCTGGCGCTTGCGCAATGGGCTGCCGGGACGAAGGCGGACATCATTGTCGTCTGCGGCGTTCACTTCATGGGCGAGACGGCCAAAATACTCTGCCCCTCGAAGACCGTCCTCGTTCCCGACATATCCGCCGGCTGCTCGCTTGCCGACAGTTGCCCTGCCGTGGAGTTTGCCGCTTTTGTCGCCGCCAATCCCGGCCATACCGTCATATCGTATGTAAACACCACTGCCGCCGTCAAAGCCATAACCGACATCGTGGTGACATCAACCAACGCCCGCCAAATCGTAGAGAGCCTCCCGCCTGACGCCCCCATCATCTTCGGCCCCGACCGCAACCTTGGTAACTACATCAACAGCATCACCGGCCGTAAGATGAAGCTATGGGACGGCGCCTGCCATGTCCATGAACAGTTTTCGCTGGAAAAGATCATCGCCCTGAAGTCCCTCCATCCCGAAGCATTAATCATAGCGCACCCCGAATGTAAGCAGCCCATAATCAACATATCCGATTATGTTGGCTCCACCTCCGCCCTGCTTAATTATACGGTCGCATCTCCCGCCCTTCGGTTCATCGTCGCCACCGAGAGCGGCGTTATACACGAAATGCAGAAGCGCAGCCCCCAAAAGGAGTTCATTCCCGCTCCCCCGAACGATAGCACATGCGCCTGCAACGAATGTTCCTTCATGAGGCTCAATACTCTCGAAAAGCTTTACAAATGTCTCCGCGACGAGGCCCCCAGAATAGAAGTGGATGAAGAAACAGGCCGGCGGGCAATTCGTCCGATAGAAAGAATGTTGGAACTGTCCTCGCGCTTGGGACTATGATTCAATCAGCGGATAATAAATGTTTTCAGGCGCGATTATGCGGTAAAATAAAAGCATCTGAAAATGAACTGTTGGCAAAAGTCCCATTTATTTTTTATACTTTTGTATATAAATATCCATTTAAAGAATAAACAAAAAGTATTTTTTCATATGAAGAAAATAGCGTATATATTTTTACTTCTCTCTCTTGTCATGCAAGTTGCGCTTGCCCAAAAAAACAGACCTGTGGTTGTCTCATTTCTAAATGGAAAAGTAATGAAAGGGCTAGTGACCAAGCTGCCCGATAGCCGACTTCGACTGCAAGCTCCTAATGGAACCGTAACCTTGTTCTCTCCCAAAGAAGTACGACGTATAACCTACGAAGACGGAACTTTCGTCCCCCTGAATAACATCCCTTACTATCAACAGCAGAACAGACAAGCCGCTCGCCCGCAACAGGGAGGGCAGCAAGGACAACTCCAAGCGCAAAACCGACAAGGCACCCGTCCACAACAAGGACAACCAAACCAACAAAACCGACAGGGCGCCCGTCCACAGCAAGGGCAATCAAACCGACAAGGTGCCAGCCCCCAACAACGCCAACCAAACCAGCAAAACCGGCAAGGCGCCACCCCTCAACAACGACGCCCCAATCAGCAAAACCAACAAACCAACAGGACGCAACCTAAAACCAGCCAAACTGAAAACAATGAAACCTTATTAGACGAAGAAGATACCGACATTCTTCTTACTCCCGTCGATAAGAAACTGCCTCCCGCAAACAAAGTTGATACCGTTGCTGCAAAAGAAGAGTTTCGCTCACATTCCAAGTTCTTTCTTGATGCCGGATATACGATCGGTATGGGCGACGGTTACAATAATTACGGCAGGATTGAACTCTCTTTAGGATATGGGATGCAGATAACTCCGAAATTTGCCATTGGCATCGGAGCAGGGCTGCATTTATACGGCGACAGTGTCTATTTGGCTTACCGGTCGGATACGCTGGCCACGAGTCATTTTGATTCTATTTCAACGAAGATGGTTATACCCATTTTCATTGATGCCAATTACGAGTTCACGGAAGGTGGCAGTGTAACTCCTTACTTCGGCTTTAGACTGGGCTATGGCTTGGGCATCGTCACTACCACTTCTTATTTCAAAAAGGGCAATGACAATTGGAAGCGGGATGAAACCAGCCCCACAGGACTTGGCTTCTACATATCTCCTTCACTAGGCGCAAAATTCGCCATCGGCACATCCGCTCGCATGAATCTGAGCATCGGCTACACTATGCAAATGAGATCGTACCTGATTACAACCAAGGCTTTAAGCAAGTCCGGCAGCATGGGCGGAGTTACGATCAGAGCGGGGCTGGAATTTTAATTATTGGATATTTAAGATCAGAGAGGATCAACGTTATAATGCACTCGGACTTGCTTATAGTTCGGGTGCATTATCATTTTAATGCGCACCTCTTCGATGATGCTTCTTACAGAAGCAATGGCGGCAGTGGCTTCCACTTTAAGTATAATCTTACGGATATACAGGTTTTGAACGCGAGATACCACGGGGATAACTGGGCCTAGAACGCGCTCGCCCAAGCGTTGGCGGAATTGAACGGCATACTCTGTTGATACCGCCTGCGCAAATTCTTCCTGTTTGCTTCTAAATATGATTTCGATGAGACGATAGTAGGGAGGATAATGGAATTTCCGTCTCTCGCCGAGCTGAAGATTCACCATCTCTTTATATGCCGACTGCTCGACAAGGCGGATAAGAGGCAATTCCGGCTGGGAGGTCTGGAGTATAACAACGCCTTGCTTCTGCCGACGGCCTGCTCTACCGCTTACCTGAACCATGAGCTGATACGCTCGCTCGTGGGCACGGAAGTCCGGATAGTTGAGCAGACTGTCCGCATTTAATATGCCGACGACGGTGGCGTTGCCGAAATCTAAGCCTTTCGACAGCATCTGTGTACCGATGAGAATATGTGTTCGCCCTTTCTCAAAGTCTTTAATAATATTCTCGTAGGCGGAGCGACTTCTGGCTGAATCCAAATCCAGACGGGCAATCTTGGCAGATGGGAACAAAGCCTCCACCTCTTCTTCAACCTTTTCCGTGCCGAAGCCAAGCGTTTTCAACTCTTTGCCATTGCACGCTGGGCATTGTATGGCTACATATTCAACATGGCCGCAGTAATGACATTCCATACGGTGATGCGTCCGGTGATAGGCTAGACTTACATCACAATTCGGACAGCGAGGCGTCCAGCTGCAGCTTTTACATTCCAGCATTGGAGCAAAACCTCTACGGTTCTGAAACAGGATGATCTGTTCGCTATTCGACAATGCCGCATGGATGGCTTGAACAAGACGTGGGGAGAAGAGCGTATCCTTCATTATCTTCTTGCGTCTTAACTCACTTATGTCAACAACCTCGACGTTGGGCATAAGGCAATCACCATGGCGGGTCGTTAACTCAACAAGGCCATACTTCCCGCTCATCGCATTGTAATACGAATCAAGCGAAGGTGTAGCCGAACCTAAAAGGGTTTTTCCGCCGTGCATACGCGCCAATACCATAGCCGCATTACGAGCGTTATAGCGCGGATCAGGATCCTGCTGTTTATATGTGCTCTCATGTTCTTCATCGACAATGATTAGACCTAAATCAGTGAAAGGCAACAGCAGGGAGGAGCGGACGCCTAGAACGAGTGCCGGGCCTTTCGTGTCCAGAAGCTTCTTCCATACTTCGACCCGCTCATTGTCGGAAAACTTGGAATGATAGACCAGCAATTTGTCTCCGAACAATTTTGACAATCGCTCAGTTATCTGCGTTGTAATGGCTATCTCCGGCAGTAGAAAGAGGGCCTGCCTGCCGAGCTTCATTGCATCTGATATGAGGTGTGAATAAATCTCTGTTTTTCCGCTAGACGTTACGCCATGAAGCAGACATATATCCTTGGTGAGAAATGCTTCGTGGATTTCGGCGTATGCTTTCTCTTGTGCATCGGACAATTGGCTCAACGGCTGAAGGCTGTATGGCTGCGGCTGAGGACTGGGGATTTCTTTTTCGTAATATTCAAGTATGCCTCGCTTGACCAATCCGTCCAGTGCGGAAGATCTCGAACTGCTTAATTCAAGCAAGTCGCTTTTCGATATTTCCTTTTGCATCCTCGACGTCAAGGCATGAGTCAAATCCAGATAGCGCAACAGCAGAGCCTCTTGGGCAGGAGCACGACGGAGACTGTCAAAGGCTTCCTGCAGCCTGCTGGCCTCGTTCATTACCTCGGACAAGCGGACATGGATTTGCATCTTCGGCGTATATCCTTTCTTTTTATATACGTTGGTGCTATCGCCTTCGGGCTTTAATCCGGAAGGAAGGGCAGCATTATAAACTTCGCCCGTTTTACATAAGTAATAGGAGGCAAGCCATTCCCAAAAACGCAATTGTGGACGGCGAATTATTGGCTCTAAATCCAAAAGCGAGTGGAGAGGTTTTGTATCATACAGAGGAGTGTTCTCATGGACGGCTGTAACTATGGCCGTATAGAATTTCTTTTTGCCGAAACTGATCAATACGCGACATCCCTCTACAACAGATTCCTCCATTTCGGGAGGAATGCTGTATGTATATGTATCCAGAGGGAGGGGGAGCAAAACATTTGCGTATTTCACGGCTATGTTAGAACAAAAGAACAGCGGTGATAGACAACGTCGTACTCTTTATGTTTATATCGGAATGGCCGTTAAGCTGGTCAACGGCGTAATTGTCCGTCAATCCGATACTATAATTCAGGCCTACCTGAATGCGAGATAGAACCTCGGCGCCAATACCCAGATTCAGACCGGCGCCAAAGGCTTTCGTCTTAATCTGCGACTGGATGCGTTCCCATTTGTTTTCTGCCCCGCTGAGGCGAATTTCTGCAAATGGGCCGGCAGTTGCGTATGCCTTTATTAGAGGTACCCCCAGCTTTACTTTGAAATTTACCGGAATCTCAAGGTAATCAGTCATAAGTGCGTCCTCAGGGCCTTTAACATCCATGCCTTTTTGCGAGTAGAGTATGGCACCGTCAAAGCCTATGCCTAGCGGGGTCATCACTTCTATCATCGGGCCGAGGTGAAAACCGGTCACATTGTAAGACTTCAGTATATCTTCACTCAAATTGATAGATGATATGTTCAGGCCGCCTTTAATTCCTAAATGGATTTGACCTATGACTGACGTGCTCGCCAGCATGATAATCATAAATACGCAAAAAAACAATTTTGATCTTTTTTTCATAACTCTGTGTTTTATTATATTATATTGATAAGCAAATTTAGAAAAATAAATGGTTCTTGTCTGACGGCGCTCAAAAAGATAGGCGTGAATATGTTCGCTGCCCAGGAATTGTCTTCTGCTGCATGTTTTTGTTTTCAACATTATGTCGCTTGTATTAAAGATACTTAAGCATCATAGCTCACCAGCTTTTTATAAGAGGAACATAACATTCAAATAACCGATGCCATATAATTAGGACGGCTACACATGGAAGTCTTCCCGCAGCTTGCAGGATAATTTTCCGGTCGCGAGAGAGCTGCTTTTGCGACGCCAGCGGAATATATTTAGATGTTATTACTAGCCGTGAAGCCAGAAACATTTATTTCACTCTTATGTCATTAGCCTGTAATATTTTTCGTCTTCTTTTGCAGCATAAAAGAAATGAGCAAGCAATGAAGATTATAAAGGCAAAGGCGCATGAGATTGTTGCATTTTTTATCGAAAAAAAATGTGCAAAGCCAGAGTAATAGAGACTAAAGCGTTGACATTCGCCTGATAATCTTATTAGCTTTGCATTGTTTCACAAAAACATTGTAATATAAATTAAAATTATTATTGAACTTAAAAAAAATGTCTATGAAGAAGTTCTTTTATTTTTTGTGCAGCCTCCTCCTCGGAAGTTTGGGGGGCATTTCAGCACAGTCAATACGAGTGTCAGGAACTGTCGTTTCTGCAGATAATGGCGAGGCTGTCATCGGCGCGTCGGTATTAGTGAAAGGCAGTACAGTCGGCGCTGTGACGGACGTAAACGGGAACTATGCAATAAGCGGCGTTGCTCCGGATGCTACGCTTCAAGTGTCATACATTGGATTCCGTTCGCAGGAAGCAGCAATAGGCGGGCGAACGACAATTAATTTTCGTCTGTCGGAGAACGCGGAGGCGCTGGCAGAAGTGGTCGTCGTCGGTTATGGCGTTCAGAAAAAGGCTAATCTTACCGGCGCAGTAGATCAGGTGACGAGTGCTGTGTTCGCCAATCGTACAGTAACAAATATAACTCAGGGTCTGGTCGGCGTTATACCGAACCTGAACATTTCGATGAGCGACGGAAAGCCGACAAACTCGACCGCCTACAACATTCGTGGCACAACGTCAATAGGGCAGGGGGGTAATGCACTCGTGTTGATAGACGGTGTTGAGGGCGACCCAAGGATGCTGAATCCAAATGACATCGAAAGCGTTTCGGTTCTGAAAGATGCCGCCTCGGCTTCAATCTATGGAGCGAGAGCGGCGTTTGGCGTTGTTCTGATTTCCACAAAAACATCATTTAAAGGCAAGACCTCCATCGGCTATATGGGCAGCTTCTCGTCGAAAAGCCCGACAACATTGCCGGACAATATTGTCGATTCCTACCCATGGGCGCGATCGTTCAGCGATGCCTGGTCGCGCTGGAATGACAATGGGAATACGCCAACGGCGGTGAACAAGACGATGACATTCTCGCCTGCCTATTTAGCAGAAATTAAGCGTCGATGGGAGAACCCCAGCCTGCCGAGGATGGAAATTAATCCTACGACGGGAGCATATGAATATTATTACAGTACGGATTGGTACAGGGAACTGTACAAGGAGAGTTTTTTTGCTCAGGATCACAACATCTCCGTCTCCGGCGGTAACGAACTGGCATCTTTTTACCTCACCGGTCGTTACAACGGTGAAGATGGGCTATACCGTTATAATACAGACACATATTCGATGTACAATCTACGTGCTAAGGGCGTTATTCAACTGACCAGCTGGCTTCAGGCGGAGAATAACATGGACTATTCGTCAATGAGTTACCATCAACCGGTCAATGTCGGCGAAGGCAATAACATATGGCGCAACATTGCTGACGAAGGGAATCCGCTTGCTCCGCTTACGAACCCTGACGGTACTCTCTCCTTCCCTGCCGCCTATACCGTTGGTGATATGTACCTGGCAAAGAACGGAGCAGATCTGCATCAGCGGATATTCAATGACAAGATAGCTTTCAAGGCAGAGTTTCTGGACAAGTCGTTAACGCTTCGTGCCGATTTTACCTTCCGCAACACGGATAATTCCTATCAGCGCAAGCGTGTGCAAACTCCGTACAGCCGTTATGAAGGTGTAGTTGGCTATACTGGGACAAATACAAACGATTTGCAGGAGCGCCAATATACGACGGACTATATTGCGACAAACATCTATGCAGACTATGCAAAAACGTTTAATCGCATACACAATTTCAACTTCCTTGCCGGCTATAATTACGAGCAGTCGTTATATAAAAACATTACGACAACGCGTAACGGCATAGTCTATGAAGATGCACACGACATCAACCTCGCCCTCGGCAATAACATCACGACAAGCGGCGGCTATAAGAAATGGCGCATCGCCGGCGGCTTCTTTCGCGTGAATTATAATTATGGAGAGCGGTATTTGCTGGAAGTAAACGGTCGTCATGACGGTTCGTCCAAGTTTCCGACAAATCAACAATGGGCTTTCTTTCCGTCAGTATCCGCCGGATGGCGTCTTTCGGAAGAATCGTTTTGGAAAGTATCCCAATCAGTTTTGTCCAATCTGAAGTTGCGGCTTTCCTACGGCTCGCTGGGGAATGGCTCTATCAATCCATATACGTTCATGGAGAACTTCACAATCAGCCAGTCGGAGCGTATTCTTGGCGATACCCGTCCGCAACGCACCTCACAGCCAAACGTCGTTCCCAACGGCCTGACATGGGAGACAGCCACGACGGGCAACATCGGCCTTGACGCCAACGCTCTGAACAATCGCCTGGTCTTCTCCGGCGATCTCTACCGCCGCTGGACTAAAAACATGTACACCGTAGGCCCCAGCGTTCCAGCCGTCTTCGGAACGAGCGTCCCAAAAGGCAACTATGCCTCGCTGGAGACCACTGGCTGGGAAATATCCCTCAGCTGGCTGGGCGACAAGTTTAACCTCGGCGGCAGGCCTTTTAATTATAACATCAGGCTGACGCTCTCGGACTATACAGCCATTATCACTGAGTACTACAATCCGGAAAAGAACCTGACGGATTATTACGCTGGCCAGAAAATAGGCGAAATATGGGGATACAGAGTTGAAGGCCTGTTCAAGTCGCAGGAGGAAATAGACAACTCGCCTTCCCAATCCAACATCCTTGCCCACAACACCAGGAAAAACCATGTCGGCGACCTGAAGTTCAAAAACCTTGACGGCGACAATGTCATCTGGCAAGGCCTTAACCGCGTTGGCGATTCCGGAGATAAAACAATTATCGGGAACAAGACACCCCGTTATGTCTATGGCATCAATATGGGTGCAGACTGGAACGGCTTCTTCTTCTCGTCCTTTTTTCAAGGCGTAGGCAAGCAGGATTGGTATCCATCGTCCGAAGCACGTTTCTGGGGACAATATAACCGTCCGTACAATGCCTATCCCCGCTGGCAGGAACATAACCAGTTTAGACCGGAGCTAAACAATTTCGACGCCTACCTCCCTTTGCTATCAGGATACTCAGCCCAGAACGGCAGCGGGCAGCTTCGTCTTCCGAACGACCGTTATCTTCAGAACGTAGCCTATATCCGCCTGCGAACGCTAAACATCGGCTATACACTCCCCAAAAGCATCGCCAGAAAGATATGCGCGAATAACATAAAAATATGGCTGTCCGGTGAGAACCTCTGGACATGGTCGCCTCTGTATAAATGGACGAAGGATACGGACGTAACAAGCATCTGGGGCGCAGGCTCACAGCTGACCGATCTGGACAACGGCGATGTCCGCACAGATGGAGACGGATATAATTACCCAATGCTCCGCGCCTTTTCAGCCGGACTATCAATTAACTTTTAACAAACGAAAACAATGAGAAAAAACATGAACAATCAACACAAAAGCCTACAGCTCGCGGCACTAACCATCGCAGCCATCCTCTTCACAGCCTGCGATTTGAATGAATATCCCCAGGACACCGCCTCACGCCTTGCCATCTTCGACTCCGCCAGCGGACTGGAATTATATTCAAACTCGTTCTACGAACTCCTCCCCTCGCCTTACGACGGAGTTTTTCAAATAGACGACAATTCCGACCTCGTCGCACGCAACGGTGTAGATACACGCCTTTCCCCCGGCGCATTAAGTCCCGTCACCGCCGACGGATGGAGCTGGACAAACTTGCGAAACATTAATTACTTCATCGAAAATTGCGAAGCAAGCGCAGTGTCAGAGAAAAACAACTATCTCGGCATCGCACGCTTCTTCCGTGCATGGTTCTACTTCGAGAAAGTAAAACGTTTCGGCGACGTCCCATGGATAGACCGAACTATCGGCATAAGCGATAATGGCAAGCTCTATGCCGGACGCGACAACCGCTTCACAGTTATGGAACATGTATTGGAAGACCTCAATTACGCAATCGAGCATATCGCCGCCGATGCCGATCCTTCCTGTACGTACATAACCAAAAACGCAGCACGCGCTTACAAAACTCGCGTCTGCCTCTACGAAGCATCATTCCGAAAATACCATACCGCATACGGCAAACAAAGCTCTGCCGCCGAATGGTATGAAGAAGTAGTCAAAACCGCTGATGCCGTCACGGGATATTCCCTTCACCAGGGTGCAAACGCCTACCGCCAGCTCTTCCTCCAAAAATCACCATGCGCCGACGAAACCATCCTGGCCGTCGCACTCAATTCCGCCTATCAAACATATAGCTCACGCAACAGGAAGACCATCAGCCCAACATACGGCAATCGCCCGGCACTCACCCGGCGCTTCATCAACACATATTTGAACATCGACGGCACGCCATTCACCTCCGCCCCCAAGTATAAAACAACCCTCTTTATGGAAGAAGTAAAAAACCGTGACCTCCGCTTGAGCCAAACTATCCGCCTGGGCGATTACAAGCGAACGGAAAATGGCGTCCCCGTAATCGCGCCTCCAAATCTAGACCAGACATACACCGGCTATCAAATCATCAAAGGATGCTACGACGAACGCTTTCCATACGATGATGAAAGCCGCAATGAGAACGCACACCTCATATTCCGATATGCCGAAATACTCCTAAACAAAGCCGAAGCATTGGCAGAACTCGGACGCATGACCGATGCCGACTGGGCAAAAACGATTGGTGCATTGCGTAGCAGAGCCGGAATCGAAGGCGAAACACTAACACATAAACCAACAGCAGCAGATCCATACATGGCGGCATTCTACAATAACAAATTTGCCGACCCCGTCCTCCTCGAAGTCCTCCGGGAACGTGCCGTAGAAATGATAACAGAAGGCCTGCGTCCTGACGACCTCATCCGCTGGCACCTCGGCGAACTCTTTGCCGAAGCTCCAATGAACGGAATGTACGTACCCGGCCTTGGCGATTACGACTTGAACGCTGACGGCATCGCCGACGTCTGCTTCTACCAAGGCGAAAAGCCCGCCTCATCCGCCACAATATTCGTAGATGTCTCCTCCCCCGGCATTGGCAAGCGCAGCCTTTCGGACGTAACCTCCGGCGAGATTGTCTGGAACCCCGGTGCCCGCGAATGGCTTGAAAAGAAATATCTGTATCCCATCCCGGAGGCAGACAAGATTAAAAACCCTAAATTGGGGCAAAATCCCGGATGGGAATAAACATTATTAACAATAAACAATATCATCAACGAAATGAAAAGAATTTTTCTTATGGCATTATTATGCTGCACCGCCCTTGCATCCGCAAAATCACCACTCGCGCTACGTATCGTATCCTACAATTTACGCATGGACACCAAATCCGATAGTCTCAACGCATGGGAATACCGTAAAGAGAACGTAAAAGCGCTTATACAATACCATGCGCCAGACATCGTAGGCACTCAGGAAGGATTCCTTCACCAACTGAAAGATGTAAACCAAACTCCCGGATATACCTACATCGGCGTTGGTCGCGACGACGGAAAAGAAGCAGGCGAACACTCAGCCATCTTTTACAAAAAAGACCGGTTCATTATTGTCGAAACCGGAAACTTCTGGCTCAGACAAACGCCGAACGTCCCCGGCAAAGGATGGGACGCCACCTGCTGCAACCGGATATGCTCATGGGCTAAGTTTAAAGAAAAAAAGAGCAAGCGTACATTCTACGTCTTTAACGTACATTTCGACCACGAAGGCGTAATCGCCCGCCGCGAATCAGGCAAGCTCATGGTAGAAAAGATGAAGGAAATTGCCCGCGACGAACCAATTATCTGCACCGGCGATTTCAACTCCACACCGGAAACGGAGCAAATCCAGCACCTCGCGAGCTATCTCAACGATTCGCACCAAACAACCCAACTCCCGCCATACGGCCCGCAGGGAACATTCAACCACCGCTTCAGCAATCCGATTACCGGCAATCGCATCGACTATATCTTCACAGGTAAAAAAATCCAAACACTTCGATACGCGCATCTAACCGATAATAACGGACGGAATTATCCGTCAGACCATATTCCCGTCATGGTTGATCTAATACTTAAATAATGCCCTATTAAGCAAAATACTCATGAGGGAAATAAAAAAACTCATGAGTATTTTAACCAAGAATGAAAAAAGCGCATGCTAAATTAATTGCAACCATAATAATGAAATTTACTTTAGATAAACCTCATGACAATTAATATATTCCAATTATATTTGTGCATATTCAATAAATAGAAGAAGACGTCCCGAAAAGTTTTTCCCTACTATGCACCAGAAGGAAATAGACAATTAAACAAATAAAAAAACGCTTTCTTCTCTGATGCAAACACAGAAAAAACAAATTATTATCAGAAGCCTTATGAATAATAAATATTAAAACGTAAAAAAACAAACTGTTTATGAATAAGATGAAAATAGAAATATGGTCGGACATCGCCTGCCCATATTGTTACATCGGAAAGCGCCTCATGGCAAACGCCTTATCAAAATTCCCGCACAGCGATAAAATACAAATCATCCGGCGCAGTTACGAACTCAACCCCGCACTGCCCAAAGCCCCACTCGAAAAAACGATCTACTCACACTTCGCTGCCCAGCACAATATTACCGAAAAGCAACAAAAGGAGAACATGAAAGACCTGCTCGCGCTCGCCCGCGAAGTCGGACTGGAATATGATTTCGACAAACTAGTCGTCACGAACACCTCCGACGCCCTGCGCATGATCAAACTGAGCGCAGTTTACAATTTAGCCGCTGATGTGGAAGAAATCCTATTCAAAGCCTATTTTATAGACGGCGAAAATGTAAGCGACCATGCAACATTAGTCCGTCTGGGTACTGCCGCCGGTTTGCCGCAATCCGAAATAGAAGCGATGCTTAACGGAAATATCTACACAAATGGCATAAAAGAAGATTTGAAATATGCAGATGAAAGTCTGAACCTGGAATATATTCCATTCTACCTGTTTAATGAAAAAAATGCAATACAAGGTTCACTCCCCTCCGAGACATATCTGAAAATGTTAACAACAGAGTATGAAAAATGGAAAAGCGGCGACACATCCGACGCGACAAGAGAGCGAATCGAAGGCAGGGCATGTTCCATCGACGGTCACTGCAGCCTCTAAAACTCCATATTATAGATGAAAATAAAACATGTATCCACCTGCTGTAATGTCGCAAAAGGACAATAAACAATAAAAGCAACAGGTAAAACATGGAATAAAAACATATAAATACAGAAAAAAGACAAAACATTTAACCCTCCAATATTTTACAAAAAGAAAAGCAAATCCGTCCCCCCGCAACTTATGGAGAAGTCCCCGTAGCTCACGGGGCACATCTTGCAACATGGAGCGCATCCCGTCTGCAAGAAATACATCTCGCCTTTTTTAATGGAAAACTCCCATTTATCCATTAAAAAAGGCCCCTCTTCACAGAGGAGCCTTCTTAACACTAGGTTAACAATTATGAGTAAAACCACTAATGAAATTTAACAATTATCATATTAAATTACTACTTGTTTCTCTTATTTGAGCTGCGAGCAGGCTCAGTTTTTCTTTATCCCATTCAACCCTCGCCTTGTTGAACATATCCGCTTCAGAATTAATCGGGATGAGATGAATATGCGCATGAGGGACTTCAAGGCCGATAACCATCAGTCCGATGCGTTTACATTCAACGACCTCCTTTATTGCTCCTGCGACCTTTTTTGCAAACACAAGCATACGAGACAATACATCATCGCTCAAGTCGAACAAATAATCCGTCTCTACTTTTGGGACAACAAGCGTATGCCCACCGTTAATCGGCCTGATGTCAAGGAAGGCGATGAAATCCTTGTCCTCGGCGACCTTGTGGCAAGGAATTTCTCCTGCAATAATCCTGCTGAATATAGTTGCCATAGCGTTCCTTCAAATAGATATTTCAATAATTTCAAAGTTCATCAATCCCGAAGGCACCTGTATGTCCACCTTTTCGCCGACCTTTTTTCCCATCAGTCCTTTTGCAATAGGCGTATTGACGGAGATTTTGCCTTCTTTCAAATTGGCCTCTGCATCCGGCACTAGCGTATAGGTCATCGTCACGTTGGTCGTATTATTTTTGATAGTCACTTTGTTCATGATCTGCACGACGTCGGTAGTCACCTGCGTTTTGTCAATAAGTCTGGCGTTTATTATCTGGTTTTTCAACTGCGCTAGTTTCGCCTCCATCATGCCCTGAGCTTCCTTAGCGGCGTCATATTCCGCATTCTCCGACAAGTCTCCTTTATCCCTGGCTTCTGCGATCTGGGCAGTTATTTCGGGACGTTTGACCGATTCAAGATATTGAATTTCCGCCAATATCTTGTTGTAGCCTTCTTCTGTCATGTATGTAACAGCCATTTTCCGTTCCTCCTGTTTTTTAATTATTTCTATTTACCATTATTACTAAAAATCAAAAAAGAATTTCGGCCATTGTTATGGTCGAAATTCATCATCTAATTATCGTTACAAAGATATACTTTTTAAAATTCCCTGCAAGTCCTAAAATGGATGCTTAACAGCAGATTTTTATAGCGTCATGGGCTGTGGTGATTATTCGCGAACGGCTTTTATGGAAAGTTTTACGCGATTGCGTTCGCGGTCAACGCCGACCACTTTCACATGCACCTGTTGATGAATGTTGACTACCTGATTCGGGTCGGCGACATATCGGTCTGCAAGTTCGGAGACATGGACAAGCCCCGTATCCTTAATACCTATATCGACAAAACATCCGAAGTTAGTAATGTTCGTTACGATGCCCGGCAGCACCATGCCTTCCTTCACGTCGTCGATAGTTTTGACCGAGGGGTCGAACGCGAACTCGCTTATGCCTTCGCGGGGGTCTCGCCCTGGCTTGTCGAGTTCCATCATTATGTCAAGGAGGGTTGGGATGCCCGTTTTTTCGTTCACATACTGTTCTAGCTTAATCTTTCTCGTCAGCGCCTTGTTTGCAATTAGTTCGCCGACATTGACATTCAAGTCTTTTGCCATGGCCTCGATGATGGGATAGCTTTCGGGATGCACGGCGGAGTTGTCCAGCGGGTTGGTTCCACCGCTGATGCGTAGAAAACCTGCGCATTGTTCAAAAGACTTCTCGCCCATCCGCGGCACTTTCATCAAATCCTTCCTCGTAGCGAAGGCGCCGTGCTCTGCCCTATAATCGACGATGTTCTGCGCCAGCGCGGGGCCTAGTCCGGATATGTACGTTAGCAGATGCTTGCCGGCGGTGTTGACATCTACGCCCACGGTGTTGACGCAGCTCTCGACGGTTCTGTCCAGGCTCTTCTTCAGAAGCGTCTGGTTAACGTCGTGCTGATATTGCCCGACCCCTATGCTTTTGGGGTCAATCTTGACGAGTTCCGCTAATGGGTCTATCAGTCGGCGGGCGATGCTTACTGCCCCTCTGACGGTCACATCATAGTCAGGGAACTCCTCGCGAGCGATTTTGGAGGCCGAATAGATCGAGGCGCCATTCTCGTTGACGACAAATACCTTCACATCCCGGTCGAAGCGCACCTCGCCGATGAAGGTTTCCGTATCTCTGCCTGCCGTACCGTTGCCGATGGCTATGGCATCTATGGCATAAGCGGCGACTAGCTGTGCAATCTTTGATGCTGCCTTCATCCGTTCATTCTGTGGTGGATGCGGATAGATTGTTTCGTTGTGCAGCAAATTGCCTTGAGCGTCGAGACATACCACTTTGCATCCGGTTCGATAACCTGGGTCTATGCCCATTGTTCTTTTCTGTCCGAGCGGCGGAGCTAGCAAAAGTTGACGTAGGTTGGAGGAAAATACTCGTACAGCCTCCTCGTCAGCCTTCTCCTTGCTCATGTTTGAATATTCGGTTTCAATTGCAGGCTTGAGCAAGCGTTTGAAGGAATCCTCGACGGCCTCGGCGACCTGCTTCGCTGATTCGTTTCCGCCTTTGACGAACTTCTCTTTCAGTCTGTCGGCACATTTCTCCATGTCCGGAGATATTGTGATTCTCAACACGCCTTCTGTCTCTCCGCGTCGCATGGCCAGGAGACGGTGTGAGGAACATCTGTCGAGCGTATCGGTAAAGTCGAAGTAGTCACGATATTTCGCGCCCTCCTCCTCCTTGCCCTTGACGACCTTTGCGGTTATTGTTGCCGTCCGTTCAAAGGAATTGCGAACTATATTTCTGGCCTGTTCATTCTCGTTGACTGTTTCTGCGATAATATCTCTGGCGCCTTGAAGTGCGGCAGCCTCGTCCTCCACGGCCTCGTTGAGGAAGGGTAGAACGCTGGCTGTTAAGTCCTGCACATTTTGGTTCATAATGATTTCCGCCAAAGGTGCGAGGCCTTTCTTTCGAGCTATTTCAGCTCGCGTAACCCGTTTGGGTTTAAACGGGAGATAAATATCCTCCAGGCGGACGCTATCCCACACTCCGTCGATTTGTCTTCGCAATTCATCGGTCATTTTTCCTTGCTCTTCGATAGACTGGACGATCGTAAGCTTCCTCTTGGCCATGTCGGAGAATCGCTCCAGCCAGGTATTGATTTCGCCGATCTCCACCTCGTCCAATCCGCCGGTAAGTTCTTTTCTATATCTACTGATAAAAGGAATGGTCGCCCCTCCGTTAAGGAGTTCGACCGTATGCGTCACTTGTGTCTCCGGAATATTAAGCTTGTGTGCTATCAGGGAATTAAATACTTTCATTATTATGAGCTATCGATTGTTTAACATGCCCAAAGATAGGAAAAAAAGTAAAAATCGCTTCTGAATAGGGGGATTTAGAGCGGGAAAACGAAGATGTTAGATTTGTTGAATGTTGATTTCCGGCAAATTGCCGTTTGCCTTCCTGTTGAAATTTAAGCATGAGGACACGAATTAACAGATAGATAGGAGGCGAAACAGGCAGTTAAAAACATGAAATCGCTACTTCCAACATTGACGCCTTGTCTGTTATGGGGATATAATCTATATTTGCACACCTTTTCATAAATTTTTTAATTAACAATGGAGGAGCTTCCGAGAAACATTGAGTTTGACGAAGCTCCTTATTTATATGTATACGCACAATAATAATAATGTATGATTAGCTTTTTACAGATTAACGGTTTGACAAAACGCTTCGGCGATTTGACACTGTTTGAAAATCTCACTTTCGGCCTGGCGCAGGGCGATAAGGTTGGACTCATAGCCAAGAATGGCGCCGGGAAGACCACACTGCTTAACATTATCGCCGGCAGGGATGGATGCGAAGGCGGCGAGGTCGTTTTCCGTAAAGACCTGCGCATCGCCTACCTCGAACAGGAACCCCGATTCCGCCCGGAAGCATCCGTTTGGGAAGCCATGAATCCACCGGCTGACAACGAGCTGCAAGCACGGCAAATCCTTGACCGTCTGGGCATCAGCAACCTCGAACAAAGGGTCGGCGAACTCTCCGGAGGGCAACTCAAGCGTATCTCCCTCGCCAAAACGCTCATCGGCGAGCCTGAACTTATCATCCTTGACGAACCGACGAACCATTTAGACCTTGACATGACCGAATGGCTCGAAAACCACCTGCGCCGACAGACCATCAGCCTCCTTATGGTCACGCACGACAGATATTTCCTCGACCGCGTATGCAACCAAATCATAGAAATAGACCAAAAGCGCATGTACCGCTACCAGGGGAATTACGCCTTCTTCCTTGAGAAGCGCCGTGAACGCATCGAGGCAGCCAATGCAGAAACAGAACGCGCAAATAACCTGCTCAGAAAAGAACTCGAATGGATTCGACGGCAACCACAAGCCCGCGGCACCAAGGCGAAATACAGAGTAGACGCCTTCCATGAGCTTGAGGCAAAAGCCGCCCGGCAGCGCGATGCCAAAACACTCTCACCCGTCGTCAACGCAGCCTACATCGGCACCAAAATATTCTCCGCAGAGAACGTCAGCAAACGCTTCGGAGATGTAGCCATCGTTGACAATTTCAATTATGTTTTCGCCCGGTATGAGAAGCTCGGCATAGTCGGGAACAACGGAACCGGCAAGTCCACCTTCATTAAAATGTTAACCGGGCAGCTCCAGCCGGACAGCGGGCGGTTTGACATCGGCGAAACCATCCGCTTCGGATATTACAGCCAGGAAGGAATCGCCTTCGACGAACAAATAAAGGTTATCGAAGTCATGCAAAACATAGCCGAATACGTCGACGTAGACGGTCGGAAGCTCTCCGTCTCCCAATTCCTCAACCTCTTCCTCTTCCCCCCGGACAAGCAGCAGAATTACGTATTCCGCCTCAGCGGAGGAGAAAAAAGAAGACTCTACCTCTGTACCATATTAATGCGCAACCCCAACTTCCTCGTACTTGACGAACCGACCAATGACCTTGACATAATCACCCTGAACGTCCTTGAAGACTACCTTGCAAAATTCAAAGGATGCGCCATTATTGTATCCCACGACCGCTACTTCATGGACAAAGTCGTTGACCACATCCTCGTCTTCAAGGGACAGGCAGACATACAGGACTTCCCCGGCAACTACACCCAATACAGAGAATGGAAAGAAGCCAACCAGCCAGCCGGAAAAGACAACACAAATAACAAATCCGACAAACCCGCCACCACACGCGAACGCCCCCCCAAAGCCGAAAACACCAAACGCAAACCCTCCTTCAAAGAACAAAGAGAATATGAATCGCTCAATGAAGAAATCCCCCGCCTGGAGCAGGAAAAACAAGCACTCGAAACCATGCTCGGCAGCGGCACCCTGCCACCCCAGGAACTAATCGCCCAGTCCCAGCGCCTGGCCGGAATTATCGAAGAAATAGAAGAGAAAACCATGCGATGGCTCGAACTGAGCGAGAACATCAGCGAATAAGCCTAAGCGCAAAATCATCATTAAATCAATGCCATCCCCCCACCACCATTAGTGACAATGCCCCACCACCATTAGTGACGAGGCATCACTAACGTTAGTGACGAATCCCCACTAACATTAGTGACAATGCCCCACTAACATTAGTGACAAGGCATCACTAACGTTAGTGACGAAGCATCACTAACATTAGTGGCAATACATCACAGCAATAACACATGGCAGAAAACAAAAGAAGCATCCCCGGCAAGCCCACAGCGCGGCAGGAATGTAAACAACAATTGCCATTACCGCCAAGCCCCCCAAAAGCAGCAAGCCTTAAAAGAATTTCATATATTTGCAATATAATAATCAAATTAATATATATAATGGAAAAGAGACATTACAAATATTCCCGCCACATTATAGCACAAACATTGCTGACATCAATGCTCATCATGACCCTCACAGTCACGAACGCTATGGCACAGGACGAAAAGCTGGGCATCACCACCGGCGACAGACAAGTAACACTAAGCTGGGACGGCGGTCAAGCCGACAGCATAGTCATCACAGGCACCCGCTCCATCGCATCAGGCGAGCTGACCTCCCCACTGCTCATCGACGGACTCACGAACGGCCAGCTCTACACCTTTGAAATATATTTCCATCCAATTGAATGGCCCCTGGTTGACGTCGGCGTACTGTACGCCATCCCCGGCGAGCCGACCGCCCCTCGCAACCTCACAGCAACCGCCGGACACGGAAAAGTAACACTC
This sequence comes from Tannerellaceae bacterium, assembly GCA_031257015.1. Lineage (GTDB taxonomy): Bacteria > Bacteroidota > Bacteroidia > Bacteroidales > Tannerellaceae > DFXE01. The sequence goes on along the minus strand of JAIRPK010000021.1, from coordinate 31,107 downwards.
AACTGGCAACCACCAACAACCGACAGCTCCACCTTCTCATACCAGCTCATCACCGAAGCCGGCGAGCGCAAAGACCTTGGAGAAAACATCACAACCTGTACAATAAGCGGCCTGCCCAACGGCGAAGCCTACACCTGCCGCATCGTCGCCAGCCGAGCCTTCAGCGACTTCCCCGGCAAAGAAAAAGAAAGCTGGAAGAAAGCCCTCATCTCCGGCAGCACGCCACTCATCACCGCCACTCCACAGTCCCCCCCCACAACCGTAGCCATAACAGCCCATGCAGGAATCATAAGCCTGAACACACCCGATTCAGCCGATGTCGAAGTGCGCACCATCAACGGTCAAACCATCCTGAAGCGCAAAGTCACGGCAGGCACAAGCACAATACCCGTACCTAAAGGCCTATACCTCGTCAGCCTAGGAGAACAGACAGTTAAAGTAGCCGTCAACTAACCCCCCCAGCCCCATGTCATTAAACAAAGTCATACTTGTAGGCTATGCAGGCCGCGACCCCGAAGTCCGCTACTTCGACAGCGGCAACGCCCTCGCCAGCTTCACGATAGCCACCTCAGAAAGAGGCTACAAGCTAGCCAACGGCACAGAAGTTCCCGAACGGACGGAATGGCACAATATCGTAGCCCGCCGCGACCTCGTCCCCTTCGTCGAGAAATGGGTAAAAAAAGGCAGCGGCCTCTACGTAGAGGGAAAGCTCCGCCACCGCAACTACGAAGACCAGCAAGGCATACGCCGTTACGTAACCGAAATATATGCCGACAAGATAGAGTTCTTCAGCTTCGGCCGCACCACCGACGCCGCCTCCCAACAATCCACCCCGTCGCCCTCCCCGTCAACGCCCCCCAATCCCCAGGCCGTCCAGTCGCCAACAGCCCCTCCCCAGCCTCAACCCGTAATAACATACTCATCGCCGCCGCCTCATAAGAAAAGCAACAGCGACGACCCTTACGCATCAATGGAAGGCGACGATCCGGACGACCTCCCGTTCTGACATGCGCAAAGAGACAGCCCTCATTAACATAATAGCCGCCGTGAGCCTGGCCATCACCTCCTGCTCGGAGTACTCGCCTAAGCCACGCGGCTATCTTCGTATCGAGCCTCCTGAGCCGGAATACCTGATGGCGCTGCCGGACTCCATCCCCTATTCCTTCTGCACATCAAGTCAGGTTGAGGTTAGACCAGCCGGCGAAGGAGGTATAAACCTCGCCTATCCAGCGCTCTCAGCCGTAATCTATTGCAGTTATTTACGCCTGCCCCCCGCCTCGTTGCATACCGCCGTGCAGGAAGCGCGAAGGCTGATGCACCGGCAGATAAGGGATGCACATCCCCGCATGGCGCGATACGCCTTCGACAATCCAGAGCGCAAGGTCTATGCCACCCTGTATATAATCGAAGGAGACAGTCCCTCTCCCGTCCAGTTCATGCTGACAGACAGCGCAACCCGATTCTTCCGCGGAGCGCTTTACTATGACTGCCCCTTCAAGGCCGATTCGCTTGAGCCGGTGACAAGCTATATAGCCGGCGACATCATGGAGCTAATCCACACCTTCACTTGGAAGAACTAATGGCACTCATCCTTAAACTATCCAACCCCATTGTCGGCATCTGGAAGATCGACGAGAGCGCAGACTCTCTCCTTGCCCTCATGCCGCACCCCGGCGAGCATCTTCCTGCCCTTTCCCGGTTAACGAACGGTCGCAGGCGGCAGGAGTGGCTGGCCGTCCGTGCACTGCTGAATGAGCTTACCGGCACGGAGATGAAGATAGCCTACCGCCCAAACGGCTCGCCCTTCCTGCCCGGCAGCAGCTTGCATATAAGCATATCTCATACCAATGGCTATGCCGCCATAGCGCTGAGCGAACTGTCGCCAACGGGTGTCGACATCGAATACATGAGCGACAGGGCGCAAAGGCTAAAAAGCCGCTTCCTCTCTCCCGACGAAGAAGCCTTTATCGAAAGAGGCAAAGAAAAGGCGCACTCGCTGGTCTGCTGGTGCGCCAAAGAGGCTTTGTATAAAAGAGTAGGCGAGAGCGGAGTTAACTTTAGTGAGGCATTTCGCCTGATGCCTTTCCCGTGCGAGGATTCGGGCAGTATTGAAGCCACGGCGCCATGCTTGCATAACAGGCATGGCGCGTTCCGGCTGAATTATCTTATTAGCAGGTATTTTGTCATCGCATGGCTTCTGGACAGCTCGGAGGAAAGCTTGCCGCCGGCGCTGAACTCGGCTATGGCAACCTTGCCGCCACGGTCGACATAGAACAGGTAAGATATGCCGCTCTTGGTTCTCATCTCCCTGCAATGCAAAAGATCATAATTATAATACTGCGAGTTGCGGTAGCCCGTTAGCACCGCGGCTGGAAGCTCCTCCAGCCGAAGGTCGCAGAAGTTTACTATCCATTCATAGTCGCTTTGAAAGACCGAGGTCATAAAGTGCTCCCTGTCCATCAAGCCTACGGCTATCTCCGAGTCAATGACATGAATAACCGATATGTCAACAATATGCGCATTGTCAAACATATCATCCAGAGCGTTCTGCAACTGCGATGGCACTGTGACTGGCACATCGGAGTATTCCTTGAAGTCGTCGGCAACACGGATGTAATCGCCCTGCATTGTAAAGTAGAGGTTTGACACTTTTCCGCCGCGTGATACGCTTATCTCCCCAACCGTCTCAAGGCCGCTGCGTTCGAGGAGATAGGCCGTTCGCACTTCCCATGTGCCGTAGGCCGTCCGAAGGAAGGTTTCCTTAATCCTGTCGTCCATGTCGCTATAAAGGACTTCTGTTTTCTTGACCATCCAGCGGCCTTCTCGCGTTAACCAAACCCGCAGTGACTGCCCCTCATAGTCAAAGTCGGCTACGTAATAGTTCTTTTTCTCGCTCCATGTAACGGCCGATACGCCGGGATAGATTTGTTCCAGTCCGTCGATAACTTGTGCTCCTGGGGTCGGGCCATTGCCGTTGTTGGCAGGGTCGTCGCCTGACGTGCAGGCGGATGTAAAGAGAATCAGGAGCGACGTAAATATGTATGTATGCAATCTTCTTTTCATATCCATTGTTTAATAAAGTTATCCATTTCGGTCGCATGAGCCTCAAGGCTTTGTAATAGTTTAAACTGCGCCTTCGTCCGCTGAAGGTTATGATGCGGATGATGTATTTTGTAATACGTGTCGCCGTTTATGTAATCAGTCAGGAAGCGGACTGTCTGCATATACGTCAGCAGCCTGCCGCCGTATGGAAGAAGTCCGATTTCGACAGGCGTAAGGAAGGAAGCCGCCTCCTCCATATATCCTTGCGCATAGGCCTTGAATATGTCCATGTCAACCTCTACGCGACTGAGGTCTTCATCATCCTCTGCCCCGGTGTTAGCGCCTGTCCGAATAAAATCACCCATATCCGAGAGGACGAACCCTGGCATTACGGTATCAAGGTCGATAACGCAGAGGACGCTGCCAGCCTCGTCGAACAGGATATTGTTCACCTTTGTGTCACAATGGTTGATGCGCTTCTTCAGCTTGCCTTCGCGATACAGTTCTTCCTGTATGCACATAGCCTTTGCCCGAAGCCCAATCTCTCCAATCAGTCCGGCTACTTCCTTCTTGCGCCCGGCAGGGTCTGCTTGCAGTGCGTCCTCGAACTGCCGTAGGCGGAACTCCATATTGTGGAAGTCGGGAATAGTCTCGCCCAGCTCGTCTTCAGGCATGTCGGAGAGCATCTGGTGGAAGTCGCCGAAGGCCTTGCCGGCACTGTATGAGAGAGCAGGAGTGATGCTGTCGTAGCTCATGCTTCGGGGGATAAGCAGGCAAATGCGCCAGTAACTCTCGCCGTCGAAGTGGTAGGTCTTACCGTCCATAGTTTGAAGAAAGCGGAGGGCTTTGCGGTCAATGTCCATCTCGCCTCGCTCGGTCAGCTTCGCACGTATGTGTGAAGTGACTTTGGATATGTTGCTCTGGAGGAGGTCAACATCCTTGAATATATGGTGGTTGATGCGCTGGAGAACGTACTTGGGTAGGCCTCCTTCGACATATAGTTTCCACGTATCGTTGATATGGCCGTTGCCGAATCGTTCGGCAGCGACAACTTTTTCTTCGAGCCGGAACGCTTCCGGGATTCGTAATATCTGCATGTTCGTTTGATTTGCCATCTGAATATTTTCTTGCAAAGATAGCGCTTCGAGGCTAATAATCCATACTGTGGCCTGACACGCTCAATGAATCATGCCCATGTCGCGGAACATGCGTTCGTAGGCTGCTGCCTTCTCCTCCAGCGGTCTTGGATAGGCGCGTGAGCTGGATGGCATACGGTAGATGCGTAACGACCGGCGGCAATAGACGGCCTCAGCATATTCTCCTATTCGCGGTTCGTCGGCGGGAATGATGCTGAGGAGCGTATCCATGGCTTTCTGCCCGGTAATTGCTATGGCGCTGCAGAGGGGGAGGTCGGCGAGGGTTTGCTGAAGGTCAATCGGGCGGAGGATATCCAAGTACTTGTCCGATGCGTTTTCCTTCTGTCGTATGACTTCCATTGCCGTATCCCAGATGGCGATGCCTTTTTCGGCTAGGAAGGCGCGGATGTCGGCTTCGCGGAAGGCCTTTCCATCGGTGGCGAGGAAGCGGCTCCTGTCACCGAAGAATATGTGCCCGAAGATGCGCCACATATCGTTCTGTATGTTCGGATAGTAAAAGTCCATTTTCCAGCGCTCTCTTGGTGGCGGGAAGCTGCCGAGCATCAGCAGAGAGGCCGCGGGAGGGAAGAAAGGGGGTAGAGGATGTTTCTCCATTAGGTTTAGGGGTTATAATGTAGAGTTTGGGTATTTTTTTAGGTTGTTACTGTCTCTAGCTTAGCGGATTTTTCAACTGTTGGGCTTAGTTAGTATTAACCGTGTTCTTTAGTTAGTTCTAACAATGATGCCTGGTTGCTGTTTGCTATGCTAGGTGGTTAATATTAGCGATGCTCTTTAGTTAATATTGACGATGTTCCTTAGTTAATAAGTACACAGTGCTTTCAATGGCAAGGGCTTACTATCAACCATAGTAAGCCCTTGCCATACTTTACTTTATTTATTGACATTTTCATACAAAGTCTTCGCGCATGGGACTGAAAGCGTCTATCAATATGCCCTCTTCGATGCAGTGGCAGCTATGCAACGTATTGGAGGGTACAAAGAAGGCGTCGCCGGCGTAGAGTTTTTTGCGCTCGCTACCGATAACTACTTCAAAAACTCCGCTTTCAACGCATGAGGATTGGCTGTGAACATGGATATGAGGCTGCCCTTCTGCCCCGGCATCAAAAGCTACACGGACGAGCATGAGGTCGGCTCCGTATCCTAGAACTTGCCGGCGGATGCCTTCTCCGACATCAGTCCAGGGTGTGCGGGATGATTCTATCCAGAGGCTCATCGGTTGGCGGGGCTATTGGGGGAGAGTTCGTCGAGGAGGCGCATAAGGACGACCTGTGCGGAGATTTCGCGGTTCGCGGCTTCGGGAATGACGATGCTTTGGGGGCTTTCAATAACGTCGTCAGTAACGATCATGTTTCGGCGGACGGGGAGGCAGTGCATGAAGAAGGCGTTATTCGTAAGGGCCATCTTGGCTGTGTCAACTGTCCATGAGCGGTCTTTGCTGATGACTTTGCCGTAGTTGGGGTCGGCGTAGGCAGACCAGTTCTTGGCATATACGAAGTCTGCTCCGTCGAAGGCTTTGCGTTGGTCGTACTCGACAGTAGCAGAGCCGACAAAGGCTGGGTCTAGTTCGTAGCCTTCGGGGTGGGTGATGACGAGTTCATAGCCCGCGGCGTTCATCCATTCGGCAAAGCTGTTCGGAACGGCCTGCGGGAGGGCGTTGGGATGAGGCGCCCAGGTAAGGACGACCTTCGGGCGGACGGTCTTCTTGTACTCCTCGATGGTAATCAGGTCAGCGAAGCTTTGGAGCGGATGCCTGGTGGCGGCTTCCATACTGAAGACTGGACGGCCGGATAACTGTATGAACTGATTGAGAGTGCGTTCCGAGTAGTCGTCAGCCTTGCTCTCGAAACGTGCGAAGGAGCGGATTCCAATTATGTCACAGTAGGAGGCCATGACGGGGATGGCTTCAAGGATATGCTCCGGCTTGTCGCCATCCATTACAATGCCGCGCTCGGTCTCAAGCTTCCATGCGCCCTGGTTGACATCGAGGACGATGACGTTCATTCCGAGGTTGAGGGCTGCCTTTTGCGTGCTGAGGCGAGTGCGGAGGCTGGAGTTGAAGAATACCATGAGCAGGGTTTTATTCCGCCCTTTGTCTGAGTAGGCGAATCGGTCGCGCTTGACGGCGAGCGCCTGGTGGACGGCTTGCTGGATGTCGCCGATGTCTTTTACGGTTGTGAAGTGTTTCATGTTCGTTTATTCGGGACGAGTTTGTCCGTTTCCTTTGATTATGTATTTATATGTGAGAAGTTCGTTTATGCCCATGGGGCCGCGGGCATGGAGTTTTTGCGTGCTTATGCCGATTTCCGCTCCCATGCCAAACTCGGCGCCGTCGGTAAAGGATATAGAGGCGTTGGAATAGACGCAGGCGGCATCGACAGCCCGGACGAAGGCTTCGACCGTGGTTTCGCTTTCGCTTATAATCCCCTCGCTGTGGCGGGAGCCGAACTCGGCAATATGTCGCACTGCCTCTTCCCAGCCTGCGCGTATGGTGCGGATGCTCATCTTATAGTCAAGGAACTCGGTTCCGTAGCTGTCGGCATCGGCGGCCTGGAGGAGGGTAGCGGGGTAATGGCCGGCAAGGGCGGCAAGGGCGTCGGCATCGGCATGGATGACGACGTTGCGCTCGGCCAGCTTTTCGCACAGGGCAGGGAGGTCGGCGAGGCGGTCGCAGGAGATGAGCAGGCAGTCCAGCGCATTGCAGACGCTGACTCGCCTCGTCTTTGCATTATATACGATCTCGCGGCCTTTATCAATGTCGCCGTCTTTGTCGAAGTAGATGTGGCAGACGCCGGCTCCGGTCTCGATGACTGGAACCAGAGAGTTGCGGCGGACGTAGTCTATAAGGTCTTTTCCTCCTCTGGGAATGATGAGATCGACATGGTTGACGGCGGCGAGAAGTTTGTCAATGACCGGGCGGTCGGGGGGCAGGAGGGTGCAGACGTATTTATTGACGGCCAGACGTTCGAGGGCGTCCTGAATAATGCCGACGATGGCGAGGTTCGTGTTGTATGCTTCCTTGCCGCCTTTGAGGAGGCAGGCGTTCCGACTTTTCAGGCAGAGGGCGAAAACGTCCGTGGTGACGTTTGGGCGGGCTTCGTAGATGATGGCTATGACGCCGAAGGGGACGCGCTCCTTATATATTGTCAGGCCGTTGGGTCGTTCGGTGATGCTGATGGTTTTCCTTGAGGATACTGCCGGGTCGATGGCGGCTACGTTGCGCATGGCGTCGGCCATTGACCGTATGCGCTGGGGTGTGAGCAATAGGCGGTCGTACTTTGGGTTCGTGGCGGGCATGGCGGCCAGGTCTTTGGCGTTGGCGGCGAGTATGGCTGGGGATTCGCGCAGTATGTCGGCGGCTATTTCGGTCAGGATGGCGGAATAGTCCATGTTGTCGAGTGCGAGGGTTTGCGCGGCGTGGCGGACGTTTGACAGGGTTTCCTGCAATGAGGATTCTTTCGGTTCTTCCATTGTTTTGATGGTTTTAATATAGACAGAGATAATCGTAGTGGATGAGTGGCTTGAGGTCTTTCCGGCCTATGAGTGCGGCGGCTTCGTCACTGTTGTAGGCTGTGCAGCCTATTCCTATCTGCCGCCCGTTATGGTCGATGAGTTTGACGAGGTCGTCTTTTTCAAAGTCGCCGTTTATTCCGGTGACTCCTACCATGAGTACGCTTACGGCTTTTGTTCCGTTGAGGGCTTCGACGGCTCCCTGGTTGAGGCGGACTTCTCCTTTGGCAAAGCCTTCGGAGTGTGAAATCCATTTTTTCAGGCTGCTGACGGGTTTGGGGGCTGGTGTGAAGCGTGTGCATGGTGTTTGCGGGTCGTTGGCGAGGATGGATGGCAGGATGTTGTCGCGGCGTCCGTTGGCGATTATGACGGCGATGCCCTCGTCGGCTACTTTGGAGGCTATGCTGCATTTGGTGAGCATTCCGCCGCGTCCGAAGGCTGATTTGCCTGCCTGGACGTAGTTGCCGATGTCTTCTTTGCGGTCTATTTCGGTTATTAGCCGGGCGTTGGGATCGGCGGGCGAGCCGGCGTATATTCCATCGACGTTGCTGAGGATTATTAGTGCGCCGGCGTTCAGCATGGAGGCTATCAGGCCTCCCAGTTCGTCGTTGTCGGTGAACATTAGCTCGGTGACGGAGACTGTGTCGTTCTCGTTGACGATGGGGATGACGCCGTGCGCCAGCATTGTTTCCATGCAGTTTTTTTGGTTGAGATAGTGGTTGCGTCCGGCGAAGTTCTCTTTTGTTGTGAGGATTTGCCCGCATGTTATGCCGTGTTCTCGGAACAGTTCGCAGTATCGGTTGATGAGTCTTGCCTGGCCTATGGCTGAGTATAGTTGCCTGGCGGAGACTGGGTCGAGTTTCTTTTCGGGTTTTATTTCGCTTCTGCCTGATGCTACGGCTCCGGAGGAGACTATTACGGTTTCAACGCCGAGTCGGCGGAGTTCGGCGACTTGGTCAACAATGGCGGACATGCGTGTTATGTCCAGTTTGCCGTCTTGCCTGGCGAGGACGGCGCTTCCTATCTTTACTACGATGCGTTTGTAGGGGGTCATTATTTGCTGTCTTGCCGTCGAATCTCGACGCGGCGTATTTTCCCGCTGATGGTTTTTGGCAATTCCTCGACAAATTCGACTATCCGTGGGTATTTGTATGGTGCGGTTACTTTTTTGACGTGCTCCTGTATTTCGTGGATGAGTGTTTCATTGTCGTGTTTTTTATATTCCGGGGAGAGGATGATGGTTGCTTTGACGACTTGTCCTCTTACTTCGTCGGGGACGCCTGTTACGGCACATTCGACGACTGCCGGATGGGTCATCAGTGCGCTTTCTACTTCAAAGGGGCCTATGCGGTAGCCGGAGCTTTTGATGACGTCGTCCGTGCGTCCTACAAACCAGTAGTAGCCGTCTTCGTCACGCCAGGCTACGTCGCCCGTATGGTATATTCCGTCTTTCCATACGTTGTTGGTGAGTTGGGGGTCGCGGTAGTATTCTTTGAACAGTCCTAGTGGTTTGGCGTTTTTGTCGGCGCGGATGATGATTTCTCCTTGCTCGCCGTCCTCTGCCTTGGCGCCGTCTGGGCGGATTAAGTCGACGTTGTACTGTGGGTTGGGGATTCCCATTGATCCGGGTTTGGGGTCTATCCACGGGTAGGTTGCGATGGTCAGCGTGGTTTCTGTCTGTCCGAATCCTTCCATGAGTTTGATGCCTGTGAGTTTGCGGAATGATTCAAAGACGGCGGGGTTGAGGGCTTCGCCGGCGATGGTGCAGTACTTCAGCGAGCTGAGGTCGTACTGGCTGAGGTCTTCTCTTATGAGGAAGCGGAAGATTGTCGGTGGTGCGCAGAGGGATGTTATGCGGTAGTCTTGTATCATGCGAAGCATGTCGGCGGGTGTAAACTTGTCGTGGTCGTATACGAAGACTGTTGCTCCGGCGATCCACTGTCCGTAGAGTTTTCCCCATACGGCTTTTCCCCAGCCTGTATCGGCGATGGTCAGGTGCAGGCTGTCTGGGGCGAGGTTGTGCCAGAAGGATGCGGTTACGATATGTCCGAGTGGGTATAGGAAGTCGTGTGCGACCATTTTGGGTTCGCCGCTTGTTCCGGAGGTGAAGTATAGCAGCGATGTGTCCTCATTGGTGTTTGCTGTTGCCGGTCGGATGAATGTTGGTGCGTTGTCGAGGCCTTTGTGGAAGTTTTCGAATCCTTCGGCGGTGATGGGGCCGATGCTGACGAGCCGTTTGATTGTCGGTGATTCCGGCTTTGCGGCCAGTATGTTGTTGATGATGTTTTCTTCGCCCGCGCAGATGATCATTTTTATCCCGGCGGCGTTGTTGCGGTATATGATGTCTTTTTTGGTCAGCAGATGTGTGGCCGGGATTGCTATGGCTCCGAGTTTGTGAAGGGCGATGATGGCGAACCAGAACTCGTATCGGCGTTTCATTATCAGCATGACCATGTCGCCGCGCCCGATGCCGAGGGTCTGGAACCATGCGGCTGCGCGGTCGGACTGTTTTTTGATTTCCGCAAAGGTGAAGTCGATGTGCTCCCCTCGGTCGTTTGTCCAGCAGAGGGCTTTTTTTGACGGTTCTGTCATTGCCCAGGCGTCAACAACGTCGTAGGCGAAGTTGAAGTTCTCAGGCGTTTTGACCTTAAAGTTTTTTATGAAGTCCTCATGGGATTCATAAGATGTTTTTTCTATGAATTTATTTATCACGGTTGTTTAAAGTATGATTGCTAAAAACTTTACTTTTTCTCCTCCAAGGGCTTTCATGCCGTGTTTCAGGGCGGAGTTGAAATATATGCTGTCGCCCTCTTCCAGGATCAGCTCTTTGTCGTTTATGCGAATGAGCATTCTGCCTTCAAGGACGAGGTTGAACTCTTCGCCCTCGTGGGCGTTGAGGTGCATCGGTTCGTTGTCAGGCTTTGGGTGGACGGTGACGAGGAATGGGTCGGCTTTCCTCCCTGCGAATCCTGCTGCGAGCGATGCGTAGCTGTATGCCTTGCTGCGTTCAACGGCGGTGCCTCTGTCTTTACGGGTGACGAAATAAGTGTACATCCTTGGCTCTCCGCCAAACATCAGTGCTGTCATTTCCACATTGAAGGCCTGTGCTATCAAGTGGAGGACGCTGACGGGAATATCGACCGTGCCGCTCTCCATCTTCCCGTACTCCTCTTCGGAGGTATGAGCAGCGGAGGCCATGTCTGCGATGCTGATTTCCAGCGCTTCGCGCAGCCCCCTGAGCCTTTCGGCTATTTGCATTATTTGCTCGTTCATATTAATAAGTGTGTTTGTTTGAGCTGCAAATGTAACAAAATAAACGAACGACGCCTCGACGGCCTCCGCAAAGCTTGCGTTGCTTTTCGCCAGCGCTCCGGCGGGTTTTGCCGACATGTTGGCGGGCCTTCCCGACATGTTGTGAGACTTTGCCGACATGTTGGCGAACTTTCCCGACATGTCGAGAGACTTTGCCGACATGTCGGTGAACTTTCCCGACATGTCGGGATACTTTGCCGACATGTTGTGAGACTTTGCCGACATGTTGGTGAACTTTCCCGACATGTCGGGAGACCTTGCCGACATGTTGGCGAACTTTGCCGACATGTCGGTAAACATTCCCAACATGTTGGGATACATTATCAACATGTCGGGAAGATTTTCCGGAATGAATTTGCTTAGTCAATACGGTTTTTGTCAACTGTCCGAATTTGCCTGAAATGTGAACAACAGGTTGGTTGTTTTTAATAATTTTAAGTAAAAGAGTGTTGTTTTCTTCTTTTCGTTTAAAAATATGAAAGTGGTTGTGGCGGATATGCTGTGAGGGCAAAAAAAGAAGCGGCGCCGGCCAAAACCGGTGTCGCTTCCTTCTGCAAGTTAGTTATATGGTTTTACAATATTGTTTTCGATTTAAGACATTAGTTGGACTTTAACCTTTATCCCTTTAATCTGGATTCTGGCTTTAAGTTTAACCGATTCCGGGAGGTTTGTTTTTCCTTCAATCGTCATTTGCAGTCCTTCTGGCTTGCTGTCTTTAGTGATAAGGATCTGGAAAAGTACTTTTTCGATGAATTCTTTCATTCCCGTCCGGTGAACTGTTCCCAGCGCATAGTCGCCCTCAATGGTGTATGGGGTGATGCCTTCGACTGTTGCTTTAAATTCCTTTACTGTGCCGGCTGCGTCAGGGTTGGGGATGATTATGATTGCGGCCTCTTCGACGCTCACGCTCTTGATCAGGTTGCTGCTATACTTTTTCAGTGTGGATGCGCCTTCAAATTCGTCAAGGCTAAGTGATTGAACTTCTTTGAAAGAGTAAAAGATTTCGGACTGTTCGTCAGGGTTGCCTGAAGGTTCTCCGGTCTCCGGGAAAGCCTCCATTTCCTCGGATTCAAAGTCTACGTCAGAGACTTCCACGTCCCTCTCCAGGGCGCTTTTGATTTTATCGCATCCGGGGATGAGAAACAAGGTGCAAATTGATAATAACAATAAAATGTTTCGCATTGTGATATATTTATTAAGTTAAAAAAAAACGTATTTAAAATATTCGGTATGACAGCAGTAGGTTCAGTTGTGGCCAGACCTGTACCATGTTTATTATATCATGTATGTCGCGAAGGTCAGGGTCAGTCGAAGCTCCGAGGTCAATTTTTCTGTCTCCTTGCTTGATGCTGTAAGCTCCGTGATACATAATGCCGAGTTCGGCTTTGAAAGCCAGGCGATGATTAGTCAGCGGAACGGCCCGTCCGATGCCGATGCCGAAATATGGTTTGATGATGCTTTGACCAAATCTCAGGTCAATGTCAGCTTTTCCTCCTTCGGTTTCAAGCGTTTGGTCGACGAGTTCAATCGTAGGCCATTTGTAGCCTGGGCGAATCTGTGCGTCCGGATAGCTGGGGTCATGCCAGTCGACCAGTCGGCCCTTGATCAGAGCCTTGGTTTGTCCGACGAATATTCCGGCTGTAATATGGAACAGTCCGTGTGGATGGAAGTCCAGCAGCAGGTTTCCATGGTTTATGGCAATGCCCATGTTTGCACGAAATTCGGGAGCGTAGCCAAATGCTTCGTAGAATAAGTCATCATCGTCCGGGACGGCAAAATTGGCGTAGTCAGTCTTGATGCCCGCAGTAATTGTAAAGCCTGCGCGGACGATGAACTTGCTGCTTAGCGGTGTCGCGACTTCAAGTCCATAGCCCATCGAGGGTGATAGATTCAGCCCGATGCTCAGCGCACTGAGCATCTTAGCCTTCTGCGCAGAAGGTCGGACTTCCGGAGCGGCAGCAACAGTGTCTTTGGTAAATGTCAAGCCGACTTTGATGCTGTCGGCGGATTGCATTTTGATGCTGTCATTGGATTGTGCAATCTCAACCGATACTTTGATGCTGTCGGCGGATTGTGTTTTGAGACTGTCGGCATCCTGTGAGAGCGTCAAGGCAGCTTTTATGCTGTCGGCATCTTGCGTTTTGATGCTGTCGTTGAGGCTGACGGCAGGAATTTGAGCTTTGCCGGCAAGACTGTCAACAGCGGTTTGCGCTGAGACTTGAATGCCGGTAAAGGCGATCATTGCAATGAAAAGTACTTTTGTTTTATACATGATGTAATGATTTAATTAAAATTTTATCTAAAGTGCGGCAAAGATAATAACTAGTTAACAGTCGCGAAATTTACATTGTTGTTTTTTTTTTTTTACATTTTGGGTGCCTTGCTATATTCCTTAGAAGCAAAGGGTTAATCTTTCCGTGGGATTGATTCTGTTAAAAAAACTCCCGTCTTTTTCATGCTGCTTATCCGTATCCATTCCGAATTGGGATGATGTTCAGGAGAATTTAAAGCGGCAATGGCCGGGCATTCTGAGTATGCGCCGGCCATTGCCGCCTTGTTGTGAGTTATAATTGTTTGATTATGATTGATGGACGCCCTGTGCTTTCGTTGCCCGGATTAGTCCTCGCCTGATGTATGGTGGATTTAACTGGCTGTCGATGATGTAAAGCATGTAGCCCGTTGAATGTTCGGTGATGAAGCCTTTGGCGTGGAGACATTCGGTTATTTTTTCTTCATCGCCCTGATTATGGTATGCGCAAAGGAGGAGTTTGAGGTCTGTATTTGAGGTTATTGAGCGTGCCAGAAGAGATTTGCAGCCGTCGAGAAGGTTCGGTTCGGCGCCTTCGATGTCTGCTTTAATGAAGTTGACGGGCTTGTTGTTGAAGAAATCGTCCATGGTTATGTTGCCGAGGTTTGTTGTGTTAGATACGTACTTGTTGACGATTCTTACTTTGTCTTTCCACGGCTCAAATGTTTTCTTCAGGGCTGCAATCCAGTGTTTTTCACATTCAAAAAGGTATATTTTACCGGCGATGTCGGCGTAATTCAGCGCCCAAATGCCTTCGGCAGCCCCGACATCAGCGATGATGTCGCCTTTTGTTACGCAAAAATCCGGTGTTTCATATCTGTGGGGGGATTTTTCGTCTTGCTCCAGACACAGGCCATTGTAATATTCACGCACTGCTTGGCGGCTCCATTCGCTGGGGAAGTATAGCTTTTTCCGGTTATGCAGGACATAGCTCATTTGGCATGAATAGTCATGGAAAACTTCAATGTCGTTTGCATTGTATTTCCGCGTAAATTCATAAGGATAGATTGAGAAGGGATGATTCTTCAAGTAGTCGGCTATTTCAATGATTTCTGAGGATGCGTTTTCCCTGTTCAGGGCTGAAAAGTATTCTTTGATTGCCGCTTCTTTGGCTTCGGACTTTAAGAGATTTGCGCGTCGTATCTTTTGGCGGCGTTTTTCGACCAGGCCGAATGGAACAAACCAGCGAATGGCTTCAAGCGCGGCTGTTTTAATCCTTTTAAGGGATTGTTTTGTGAGTTGAGGGGGGGGGGTATTGCTTCTTCTTGTCTGCTTCATATCGCTCTTTTTAATTTCCTGGTTTATTCTTGTTCTAGAGGAGTGGGAGGGGATCACGTTCCGCCAGTCGTTTTTTTATATTTCTTTTATGATTTCCATTCCTCGCCTGATTGCGGCTTCGTTCATTGGAAGCAATTTATGATGGCGTTCAGGCAATGATTTTTTTAGACCCAGCAGTACGTTTTCCAGTTTCACCATTGGGGATACTTTAAGCAGGCCGCCGAGGATAAGCATGTTGAAAACCTTATCATTTTGCATCTCTGTCGCGGTGTCCATGGCGTCTATGCGATAAACACGGATGTCTTTGCGTTTCGTCTCGTCATTGATGCCGTAACCGTCGTAGATTAGGATGCCGCCTTGTTTGACTTTGCTTTCAAATTTGTTCATCGACGGTTGGTTGAGGATGATGGCAATGTCGTATTGGTTGAGGATAGGTGAACTTATTGGGCTGTCGCTTAGAATTACGGTGACGTTGGCTGTGCCTCCGCGTTGCTCCGGGCCATAGGAAGGCATCCAGCTGACTTCCATGCCTTCGGTCAGGCCTGAATATGCGAGGATTTTGCCCATGGAAAGGACGCCTTGTCCGCCGAAACCTGCTATTATAATTTCTTGTTTCATTTCTGTGCTTTATTTATTCTACATTCTTCAAATCGCCTAACGGATAGAATGGGAACATGTTTTCTTCCATCCATTTGTTGGACTGTGCGGGTGTCATCTTCCAGCCGGATGAGCAAGTGGATACGAACTCTACGACTGAGGTGCCTTTGCCGGACATGGAGTTCTCAAATGCCTTGCGCATAATTTTCCTGGCTTTCTTAACTGCGGCAGCCGTGTGTACGCTTTGGCGGGTAACGAGGCAGGCGCCGTCCAGCTTGGCCAGCAAATCGGCTATTTTCAACGGATAGCCGTTCAACGTTACGTCTCTTCCAGCAGGGCTGGTTGATGTTTTCATGCCTTCGAGAGTCGTTGGAGCCATTTGCCCACCGGTCATACCGTATATTGCATTGTTTACGAAGACGATGACTATGTTTTCGCCGCGGTTCACG
Source organism: Tannerellaceae bacterium (assembly GCA_031257015.1). Classification (GTDB taxonomy): domain Bacteria; phylum Bacteroidota; class Bacteroidia; order Bacteroidales; family Tannerellaceae; genus DFXE01. The sequence continues at coordinate 15,457 of JAIRPK010000021.1, read as the reverse complement.
GCATGGATAGTTTCGGCAGTACCGATGGCGGCCAAGTCGCCGTCGCCCTGATAGGTGAATATCATTTTATCACTGTTCAGACGCTTCAAAGCCGTTGCTACGGCGGGAGCACGACCATGAGCTGCTTCAACCCAGTCAATGTCCAGGTAGTTATACGCAAATACGGCGCAGCCTACTGGTGAAACACCTATTGTTTTCTCTTCCATGCCCATGTCTGCTATCACTTCGGCTATTAATTTATGTATGACGCCATGACTGCAACCAGGGCAGTAGTGCATTAATGTGTCGTTCATCAAGGCTGGACGTCCATATACAAGATTTTCTGGTTTGATTATTTCGTTTGTTTCCATATAGGCTACATTTATTTAATTATTAAAAAAAACGGAGTATGTATTGGACTATGCGCATGATTACCGCAAGACTTCCTAATATATAGAAGACCGTTCGACCGGCTGAAAAAAAGCATATTCCAGCCGCAACGGCCAGCAACATGAACAGGAGGGATAGAATATCATCTGTTTTGCTTCCGCGCTTCATCGCTTTTACATTATTTTGGTTTTTAAGGCCGCCAATATCTCGTCAGGAGTGAAAACCATGCCGCCCAGACGACCGAAATGCTCCACTTTCACCTTTCCGTTAACCGCCAGCCGTACATCCTCAACCATCTGACCGGCATTCAACTCTACGGATAACATGCCTTTTACATTTGCTTTTTCTGCATAAGCAGCGATTGCACTGGAAGGGAATGGCCATAACGTTATCGGACGTAACAGTCCCAGTTTTATCCCTTCCTCGCGAGCTAGCTCTACCGTCTTCTGGCAAATACGAGCCGAAGAACCGAAGGCGATAAGCAAATATTCAGCGTCGGAACAGTTGTATTCCTCATAGCGAACTTCCGTCTCTTCAATTTTTCTGTATTTAGCCTGGAATCGCAAATTGTTTTGCTCCATCGCTACCGGATCCAGTTCAAGAGAAGTGATTACGTTAACTTTCCGCCCCTTGAGTTTGCCTTGAACCGCCCATGGAGATTCTGCAATAATCTCAGCTTCTGTCTTGCGAGGGCGGAAAGGTGGTAATACAACCTTTTCCATCATCTGTCCAATTATGCCATCAGCCAAAATCATCGCCGGATTGGAATATTTGAAAGCCAAATCAAAACCCAGAGCCACAAAATCAGCCATCTCCTGAACCGAATATGGAGCCAGCGTTATAAGACGATAATCACCGTGTCCGCCGCCCTTCACCGTCTGGAAATAATCCGCCTGACTGGGTTGTATTGTCCCTAAACCAGGACCTCCGCGCATCACATTTATTATCAGACAGGGCAATTCAGCCCCGGCGATATACGAAATACCTTCCAGCTTCAGGCTTATACCAGGGCTTGAAGAAGAAGTCATCACACGTCTGCCGCTGCCGGCGCCGCCATAAACCATATTGATCGCCGCGACCTCGCTCTCAGCCTGCAAAACCGTCATCCCGGTCGTCTCCCAGGGTTGTTCGGCCATTAGCGTCTCCATAATTTCAGACTGGGGCGTAATAGGATAGCCAAAATAGCCGTCCGTACCATAACGTATGGCTGCATGGGCAATCGCTTCGTTGCCCTTCATCAGTTTTATCTCTTCTTGCATATTAATTTACAATCTTGCTTTATAGATGGTTAAACATCCATCCGGACAGACCAGCCCGCAATTTGCGCAGCCGATACAGGCCTCCGGTTTTTTCATATAAACACTGTGGTAGCCTTTGTTGTTGACCTGTCTGGGATGCAATTCCAACACATCCGACGGACATGCAACTACGCAAAGCTCGCATCCTTTGCATCGCTCGGAATCAACAACTACTACGCCTTTAATTTTTGCCATAAAAACTATTTAATTATTTGATATATAGCGCTTGTTTACACCTGCGCCCGATTTTATTGCGGCCAAAATTAGATATTTTGTTTCATAATTGCAAAACGGCCAGGCTTTGCATATTTCGCGATTATTCCGGCCTGTTCCGGTTGATTGTCGCTAAATACAGAGAGGATTTTCCTTCACTTACATTTGAAATTCCACGCTGTAATGCGAAATGCCCGCAAGCCTCTACACATATAATATTATAGTAGCCGACTAAACGATTTGCAAATGTTTTACGAAACAGACGTTCGGAGCATCTCATGAAACGTTCGGAGCGTCTCTTGAAACGCTCGGAGTGTCTCTTGAAACGCTCGGAGCATCTCGTGAAACGCTCGGAGCATCTCTTGAAACGCTCGGAGCGTCTCTTGAAACGTTCGGAGCATCTCGTGAAACGTTCGGAGCGTCTCGTGAAACGTTCGGAGCGTCTCTTGAAACGCTCGGAGCGTCTCGTGAAACGTTCGGAGCGTCTCGTGAAACGCTCGGAACGTCTCGTGAAACGTTCGGAGCATCTCATGAAACGTTCGGAGCATCTCATGAAACGTTCGGAGCGTCTCTTGAAACGCTCGGAGTGTCTCTTGAAACGCTCGGAGCGTCTCGCGTGACTTTCCGAGAATCAAGCGTGATACTCCGAGAATCAACGGAGACTCTCGGAGAGTCAAGCGTGATACTCTGAGAATCGACCATATACTCTCGGAGAGTCAAGCGTGATACTCCGAGAATCAACGGTGACTCTCTGAGAATCAAACGTGATACTCCGAGAATCGACCATATACTCTCGGAGAGTCAAGCGTGATACTCCGAGAATCGACCATATACTCTCGGAGAGTCAAGCGTGATACTCTGAGAATCGACCATATACTCTCGGAGAGTCAAGCGTGATACTCTGAGAATCGACCAGATACTCTCGGAGAGTCAAGCGTGATACTCCGAGAATCAACGGAGACTCTCCGAGAATCAAGCGTGATACTCCGAGAATCGACGGTGACTCTCCGAGAGTCAAGCGTGATACTCCGAGAATCGACGGAGACTCTCCGAGAGTCAAGCGTGATACTCCGAGAATCGACAGAGACTCTCCGAGAATCAAATTTGCCGGTCAGTTCAACATTCGGCTTGATGAAAGCATCCTGAAAGGTTTGCCGGACAGCCTCGCACAGGTAATAAGCGTCGCCGGCAGAGCCTGACAGTCGTCGCGAAGTTTTTCACAAATACCGGTATTAAGGATTAAAGCCATTAAAAGCCTTCGGCGAATGAAAAATAAAATCGCGATAATATTAGGAGGAAAAAAAAGAATATATATCTTTGCACCACAATCAAAAAACGAATATGTTTTGGAGAGATGGCAGAGTGGTCTATTGCGGCGGTCTTGAAAACCGTTGAACTGAGAGGTTCCGGGGGTTCGAATCCCTCTTTCTCCGCGAAAAAAATCCTTTCGCTCCACACAAAAAACAGAAAGTCCGGTAGATAAAACATTTGCCGGGCTTTCTGTTTTCAGTATACCAGTCGACACACTCTGCGGAACAAGTTCTGAAAGACTATTGACGAACGGCAGTCGGCACACCCTGAATTAAGCAATGAGCAACGAGAAGTTTCGCAAAGCCGGCGCCCGTTTCTATATAATGTCATTGTTGCAAGCTGTCTATTTGGAGTATATTTTTTCTTCTGTGTGTGATTTTTATGTATATGCAGAGCATAACGAGACAAAATATTTTTTTTGAGAATGTTTCATTAACTCCTCCACAGACAAGAGAATACGCTTCTTTATCCCAAAAAGATTATATTCGCAAGCTAAACGGAATAATTAAACTTTAAATAAATCAGTATGAAAATTTGTTATAGCTATTTATTATTATGCACTCTGGCGCTTTATTCATGCACTGAAGCCCCAGGATTTAAAATTGTCGGCACGGTGGACAACGCCGATTTGAACGGCAAGTACATATATTTATATGAGTATGGCATGAATGAAGCTCGCGACAGCGCTTTGGTGGCCGACAGCAAGTTTGAGTTGAAAGGCGAACAGGCACAGGCGACGGTGGTCATCCTTGGTTTTGCTCCGGACGTAATCGAACGGAAGCCGATGCTTTACGAGGGTTTCTCACCATATAGACTATGGTTCCTGCTGGATAACTCCAAGCTGACGGTGCATCTGAGCACGCTGTCAACCGTGAATGGCACGCCGGAGAACAATGAACTGAGTTCTTACATGCAGCAATTGGAGTCGGTCTTTGGGCAGACGTCGGAAATTGAACGTCTGTTGACAAGCAAAAACGACAGTCTGATCAATATGGGAGAGGAACAGCTCACGCAGCTTGAGGAGCAGGCTGTCATGATTCATAAAGCATTTATAGCGAAGCATAACAACAGCCTTTTGGGTGCCGTCGCCCTGTTTTCCAACCGCTACTCTCTGTCGGAAAGTGACCAGCGCGAACTTTTGAACGGAGCCGGGGAGACGATGAAGCAATGGCCCAACATTGTGAAGCTTGCGGAACATCTGTCCGTTCTGGAGAAAGTTGCCATCGGGACGAAGTTCACTGATTTCGAGATGCCTGATCCTCAAGGGCAATTGCGAAAGTTATCTGATTATGTTGGTAAAGGGAATGTTGTTCTTGTCGATTTCTGGGCGTCATGGTGCGGACCTTGCCGCCGTTCGATGCCTCATCTTCGCGAGGTTTACTCACAATATAAGAGTAAGGGTTTAGAGATTGTCGGCGTATCGCTCGACCGCGAGCATGCTGCCTGGGAGAAAGGAATAGCCGAGCTTAAATTGCCTTGGCCGCAAATGTCTGACGTTCAGTATTGGAAAAGCGCTGCTGCCGCTCTCTACGGCGTAAACAGCATTCCTCATACCGTACTAATTGACAAGGACGGTGTTATCATCGCCAAAAAACTTCACGGAAAGGAGTTGGAAAACAAACTGGCCGAACTACTATGAACCGTAAAAAAATAGCCCTGCGAATAATAGCAGGGCTTATTATTTTTATCACGCTTGCTTCTGTCACAGCCTATTTTCTCTTATCTCCGGAAAAACCCTGGATGGCTTTCTTCATTGCATGTTGCGGTGGAGTGCTTGATGTAAATTTCCTGGTGACGTATATTTTAGTACGGAAGAATTTCAAAGGGTGATTTTCTTCATTTTGTTATGATAGTATTATTATGATGATCATCATTCCCGGCATTGTTTTTCGTGGCTCCGCTTATTGCTAAGGATTTTGAAGAGCTGCGGTTTAAACATTAGGTGTTCGTTGTTGAACATAAACTCGTCCCATTTACATAATACGCATTGTCCGTTCCACCGTATTAGATTTCCAGCGCTGCGCACCTGTTTTAATTGACTGTTTCTATTTCATGCTTCAATATTTCATCGTCCAGCCGGTCCAAGCCTGTCGGCTGGAAAACATGATTGAGAATAAGCTGTGTCCCATTGAACAAAAGTCGTTCGGCGAACAGGTTCCGCAGTTCATCACATGATAAAAGCTGAGCGGTTCCAAAAATCAAAAAAGCCCCCGATTGTACGGAGGCCTCTTTAAAAGTTTTATTATACTTATTATAATGCGCTATTATTTCGCGACTTTCTCCAACTTCTTCATTATTGAGAATATGAATACGGCGGAGAGGAGGCATATTATAATGAGCGTGCCCCATATCATCCATAATTCCATGCCAGTGCCCCATATCTTTGCGATAACTTTGGTGAGGTAATTGCCTACCGCTGTTGCTGCAAACCATCCGCCCATCATTAATCCTTTGAATTGCGGGGGCGCGACCTTGGAGACAAACGAAATACCCATCGGACTAAGCAGCAACTCGCCGAATGTCAGCACCAGATACGTGCTGATTAGCCAATTCGGAGATACGAGTGTATCACTCACTCCGCCGATCGCTTTCAAATCCGCCGGACTTGCCAGGTTCATTGAGGCGTAGGCAAGGAGGGCAAAACCGATTGCGGCGATAATCATGCCCATGCCTATCTTGCGAGGAGTTGATGGCTCTTTTCCATTTTGGGACAGCCATGAGAATACGGCCATTGACACTGGTGTCAGAACGATGACAAAGAATGGATTGAAATGTTGAAAAATCTGCGGTTCTATTTTCAGTGTTCCCGTCATGCCGAACATGCGCCATACTACGCCAACCAGGGATACACCTAAAATTGCTCCGGAAATAAGCTTCCCCTTTGCCTTCTCCGATTGAAATACACTGAAAACAGCAAAGACGGCGATGATTACGAAAACAAGATTCAGAATGTCAAACCCGAATTGCCCTGCACCCTCTACCGTAGAACTTGTATAGTCACGGGCGAAGAATGTCAGCGTCAGCCCATTTTGATGGAAAGACATCCAAAAGAATATCACTACGAAGAATACCAGCGCTAACGCAACGATACGCGAAACGGTTTCCTCTTTCGACAGTTTTTCCGGCTCAGTACCGGCAGCAGCTTGCTTTCCTGCCAACTGCTTAGAGTTATAATCTGCATGTTTGAACGTGCCGCGGAAGGCGAGATATATGGCAATTGAGGCAATTAACGAAACACAGGCGACGCCGAAGCTGTAATTATATGCGCCCGACAGCGATTCTATGTAGCGTGCAGCAAACGCCCCAAGCTCCATCCCCGACGAACCTTGAGCAGCGGCCAGCTGCGACAGCCGTTCGGAACCTTCCGGAGTTATCGTTCCGTTGAGAAATTGATGAGCCAGCGAGGGAATTTGGGCGCTGTATGAATATCCGTCCTTAGCGAGGAAAAAGTTGGTCACTTTCGTCGCGGCGGTAGGCGCAAACATCGCCCCGACGTTGATGGCCATGTAGAATATGCTAAACGCATTGTCGCGCTTGTTCCTGTGTTCGGGCGCATCGTACATGTTGCCGACCAGAACCTGGAGGTTGCCTTTGAACAGGCCTGTCCCGATGGATATAAAGCCCAGAGCCGCATATGTCGTCCACAACGCCGCCGATATATCTACTACTGGAACGGCCAGCAATAAATATCCGGCAAACATCACTGTTATGCCGATTAATACCATCTTCCCATAACCTAAGCGGTCGGCCAGCATCCCGCCGAGGAAAGGCATAAAGTAAACAAAGCCAAGGAAGGTGGAGTATATACTGCCAGCCTTATATTCGTCAAAGCCGAACTTGGCCTGAAGGAACAATACAAAGATTGCTATCATCGTATAATAACCGAAGCGTTCGCCGGTATTGGCTAACGCCAGGGCATACAATCCTTTTGGGTGATTTTTAAACATGTATGTACAGGTGTTAAGTGAATATTATTATTGTATGATTTGCTTTATCGCTCCCGTTTCCGGATAGAAGTATATCTTAACCGGTGCCTTCTTATCCTCAAATATCTGTGGGGCAAGATATTCCCGACGTCCGAATTGGGTCACTAAAACTTCCTCTTTCATGAGTAATTTGCGGTTGAGGTATATTTCGGCTGTCGCTTTTCCCGGTATGTTATAGGCCAGTCCCTTTGGGAGCTTCTCTTCTTTGGCCGGAGTTTCGGACAAGGGAGCAGTGGACGACTGCGCTTTCAAGTTTATATATACCGGGGCGCCGCTAAGATCGTCGGCATCAACTATGCCCAGCCGTTCGGAAAACCGGAACAGCACTTCCTTCTCCAAACTCTCGTAAGGCGTGAGAGCAACATCGAACCAGCTCGTCTCCTCCGCCGTCGTGCCCGCAAAAAGGCAGACAAGGGCTTTCTCCTGGCGTTCAAGCTGCTGGATGACAAGCTTCATTGCCTCGCCGTCAGGTGGTAGGTTATCGGCTTCGCCGGTAAGGATATTCATGCGGCTTTCACGTATGCGATAAATCTGGCGGGCGGCAACTTCTGCCTGGCGTGCTTCCGAGCCGGCCATGAGAAGTTCTTCGGTGAAGGCGGGAGCTTTATCGTCCGCCGTGCCGTCCTGCTTGGGGGCATTGTCGCGAGCGCTTGTGGACGGTTCGACCGGAGGAGTATATTCGGCGTTGATGCTGCATAACATCCCGTCGTCCGTCAGGTAAGCAAATGGGGCAACGGTGCCGGCTTTAAACTCCACTATATATGTATTGTCCGTGTCCGGAACGCCCTTGTTAACAATGGATAATTTGCCGAGACGATATTGTGTGCGGTCTTCCATCGCGACGTTCTTTACGCCCAGATATTTCTCGGCATATTTGGCGTAAGGTCCGGCTTTGTACGTAAGTTTGGTTACTTCTGCATTAATTATAAGCATCGTCTTTGGCAACGAGTATGTTATGCCGAAGTTATTGTTCTTTGCGGCTATCTTTTTCGTCACTTTCGTTTGCGCCAAAAGAGTGAGATTTAGCATGAAGCAAATTGGGATTATCAAGTATTTCATATAGTAATAATCGTTTTATTTACAGCGGACAAAGCTAAATATTATTTCACTAGCTTCCAAATTTAGGACAGGCTGTAATGACGCTGCACATGGAAAAGTTGTTTTATGGAATATTATTAACAAAAAACGCTCTCTCACTGTTGATATTTCTTCTATACATGAAGATATTAATTCGTTCCTTTTGTCGCTTCTTTGTGAAAAATGAACAGGCCGCCCGGAAGCGACTAACGGGAACATTCAATCCCCGTCTGCCGGCATCTACCGGGGGAATTGACGAATTTGAGCAAGGCTTGCGTTGTGTTAAATTTTTAATACCTTTGCCTTCATAAAATATAGAGAATGAACAAAGCATTAGTACATATTCTTATCCCTTCACCCATCGTCTTCCCGTGGGGCGCCATCCATCCGTTTGCACCCCGGATTTGATTTACGGTACTTCCTGAAATTAGTTTTTTCTTCCTTATGCTTCGTTAGTAAAACACACTTTTACTGCTGTAAATTTTGCGTTTTTATCTATCGGACTGGTCAAGAAATCTGGTTTTTTGAAGTATTATTTATCCTTTACCTTTTTAATACAGTCTTTTCTTTTCCAACTTTTATTAGTAACATAAGGAAGCTTCTAAAAACTGGAATTGTCGAAGCGTGCGGCAGCGAAAAAAGCAGAATTTACAGTAATAAATGAACGTTTTACCGCTGAAGCATAACGAAGAAAAAACATTTTTTAGAAGTAACCGTAAATATTTAATTATATGAACAAATTTCAATTTCTCCTGCCATCAGCATTGGCGCTATGCCTGTCGGGAGCGTATGCGCAAACGGAACGCCGGGCGCTCTCCATTGAGGAAATGTTCCGCCTGGCCGACGAAAATAACCGGCATATCCGGGCAAAAACGTCAGCCGCCGCCGAGGCCGAGGCCGATGCCCTGACTGCAAAAAATGACTTCCTCCCGTCGATCAATGCGTCCCTCTCGCTGGCTTATAATGGCGACGGGACGATTACAGACCGCAATTTCTCAAACGCCTTTACCGCTCCGATTCCTCACTTCGGCAATAATTTCGCTATTGAAGTCTCGCAAACGGTTTATGCCGGCGGCGCGATAAAAAACCGGGCGAAGATTGCTTCGCTGCAATCGCAAATCGCCGAGCTGAATGTCGAAAACTCCCGTCAACAAATACGCCTCCTGATAGCCGGGAATTTTCTTGAATTATGTAAAATGCACAATCAAGCGGCAGTTTTTGACAGTCATATCGACCAGACGCAGAAAATGCTTGACAATATGCGCAAAAGGCATAGCGAAGGCGTCGCGCTCCAAAACGACATAACCCGGTATGAACTCCAGCTGCAAAGTCTGACTTATTCAAAAATACGGCTGCAAAACACAATGCTGGTACTGAACAACAGGCTTACGTCCGCCCTTGGCTTGCCGCAGTCGCTGTCTATCCTCCCCGATTCCGCCTTTCATGAAATCATGACGGAGGAGGGCGGCGAATATTGGCAAAACGCAGCGACCGCTTCTTCGGCAACGCTGCAGGCAGCGGCAACAGCAGCGGAAATCAATGCGCACAGGGAGAAGCTTGTTCGTGCAGAGCTGCTGCCGCAAATTGCACTTTTTGCCGCCGATCATCTTGACGGGCCTGTCACGATCGACATTCCGGCGATTAATAAAAATTTTAATTATTGGGCAGTGGGTGTAGGAATCAAATATAATATCGGCAACCTGTACAAATCCGGTAGAAAAATCCGGGCTGCACAACTGGCAATGCGAAAAGCCGCCGAGGAAAAAGACGAAACGGAAGAATCGGTCATCCTGGCCGTCCGGGAGGCGCATATCCGTTATCGCGAGGCCTTCGCTCTGCTCGAAGTTCGCAATAAAAGCGTCGAGCTGGCGCGGCGGAATTACGATATTATCAGCTATCGCTACGGGAATGACACGGCATTGATTACAGACCTGCTCGACGCCGCAGCGCAAAAACTGGAGGCCGAATTGCATGCAACAAACGCCCGCATTGAAATCGCCTATAATTATTATATGTTAAAATATACGGCGGGAACACTATGATGCTAAAAACAATGCCCATCCGATATAGCCTTAGCGCCTTTCCAGAAACTATTCCAACGCCCTCCCGAAGCCTTATGCCCCACCTTCCCCGCACCAGTGAGGAAACAATCCTGATATACGACAAAAGTCCCGGCGCGTGCGACAAAAGTCCCGGCGCGTGCGGCAAAAGTCTCGGCGCGTGCGACAAAAGTCTCGGCGCGTGCGACGGAAGTCTCGGCGCGTGCGACGGAAATCTCGGCGCGTGCGACGGAAATCTCGGCGCGTGCGACGGAAGTCTCGGCGCGTGCGACGGAAGTCTCGGCGCGTGCGACGGAACTCTCGGCGCGTGCGACGGAAGCCTCGGCGCGTGCGACGGAAGTCTCGGCGCGTGCGACGGAAGTGCGCGAGCTAGCTCCGGAAGTGTGCGAGCTAGCTCTGGAAGTGTGCGAGCTAGCTCTGGAAGCGTGCGAGCAGGTTCGCATGGCATTTATTCCCCGAAAAAAAAATCTATACATATATATATTAATGAATAAATACTTTGGAGAAATATGAATAAGAGAAAAAGGAAAATTGTTGCCGACGTTGTTGTCGCGGTTTTTATTTTAAGCGGAGCCGCCTGGATAGCCTCTTTGTTTATCCACCTGGGCGGAGAATATACGAATAATGCACAAATCCGCGGGGATATTGTTCCAGTATCGAGCCGCGTGCAGGGCTTCATAAAAAAAGTTTATTTCGACGAATTTCAGCAGGTCAAAAAGGGCGATACTCTAGTCGTAATCGAGGACAGCGAGTTCCGCCTGCGACTGGCCCAGGCCGAGGCCGATTATCAAAATGCGCAGGCGGGGAAATCAGCCATGGGAGCAACCGTTTCCGTAGCCCGGAGCAACGTTTCAGCCGCCGACGCAGGCATCCGGGAGGTGGAAGTGCTGCTCGAAAATGCCCGTGCCGAGTACGTCCGATACGGGAATCTGCTATCCGGCGGAGCAGTCACCAGGCAGCAGTACGACGCCGTCCGGACGCAATACGAAGCCCTGAAGGCCAAACTCGAAACCATGCGCCGGCAGGAACGTTCAACACAACTGGCAAAAGATGAACAAATCCAACGCTTGGGTCAGAACGAAGCTCTTATAGAATTGTATAGCGCGGCGCTTGATTTGGCAAGGTTGAATCTTTCCTATACCATTATCCTTGCCCCCTGCGACGGATTCGTATCGCGCAAAACCGTTCAGGAAGGCGAACTCGTTCAGCCTGGAAAACCTTTGGTCGCCATTGTCGATAGCCGTCAGAAATGGGTGATCGCCAACTATCGCGAGACGCAAATGAAGCGCATCCGTCCGGGCGCCAAGGCACGCATACGTGTTGACGCCTTCCCTGACGTTGAGTTTGAAGGCATCGTCACCGCCATTGCCGGCGCAACCGGAGCGCAATTCTCGGTCGCCTCGCCGGACAATTCCGCCGGTAATTTTGTAAAAGTCGAACAGCGTATTCCCGTGAAAATCGTCTTTGCCGAAAGCGAGGCGTCGGTAGCGACCAGGAGCCTTGCGGCCGGCATGAACGTCGAGTGTACGGTGAATTATTGATGAGCATAATAACGTCTAAAAAACAGTATGGCATTAACAAAAAAACAGCTGGCCGGCGAGCCTGAAAACGCATGGGTGAGGGAGGTTTATGAAGCCTCCTTCCCCGAAGATGAGCGGCGCGATTTCGACGATTTATTTCAATTGTTTAATAATGATAAAGACCTCCATATATATACCGTTGACAACGACGGTCATCTCTGTGCTTTTATTATTTACTGGACCTTCGCCGACTTCGTTTATATTGAGCATTTCGCTGTTGATTCTTCGTTCAGGAATCGAGGTTTAGGTTCGTCAATATTGCAGGACTTTATGCAGGAAAACGCCTTGCCGATAGTCCTTGAAGTAGAAATTCCATCAGACGAAACAAGCCGAAAACGAATCTCATTTTACGAACGCTCCGGCTTCATTATTCATCCTCAAAAATATATTCAGCCTGCATACAGTTCCGGAAAAAGCCAGGTAGAAATGCGATTAATGAGCCGCGGAAGTATCGACTTTGATGCGGTTAAAGGGAGAATTTATGAGAGGGTTTACGGAATATTTTGAGGCGATATTTCCGTTAAAAATTTCTTTGATATAAGACGAACAAAAGCGTAATAACAATAAACAATATATTTAAAAACCCATGCAACAAACTCCTTTCCGCTTCCTTTCCTTTAAAGAATACGTTCCCGATTGTCTCCGTTTTTGGATATACATTTTATTTCTGATAGCCTTTCAGTTCTCCAACGGGATGTATTTTACCGCCATGAGCCAGATGGAGGGCGAGCTGTCGATAACGATGAATGATGTAAAAATGATGAGTCACGCGATGCTTATCGGCTTGACGATGTATTTTCCGCTGGCGTTCCGTTTGAAGTTTCGTTTTACGAATCGCACGTGTTTGCTTATCGCTTCGCTTGGATTGGCGGCCTGCAATTTGGCAGTTCCGTTTATTCATTCGCGACTTTTGCTTATGGCGATTTGCTTTGTAGCGGGATTTCTGCGACTGTTTGGGACGTTTGAGTGCCTTTCGTCCATATTGCCAAAGATTGCGCCTACGCATAATTATGCCGTGTTCCTGTCCTTTGTCTTTTTTATAGTGCTCGGAGTTATACACATTTTTGATATTGCAAGCACGTATATTATATACTATTATAATTGGAAATACGTGCATTATGCGGCGGTTTTGTTGTTGCAGCTTGTTGCCCTGGCGGCCTTTTTTCTGATGCGCCCGTTCCGGTTTATGCCTAAACTGCCGTTGTATGGCGTTGATTGGTTGGGTATGGCGTTGTGGAGTATTTTTATTCTTTCGCTGATTTTCGTTGCTCAATATGGTGAGCAGCTGGATTGGCTTCATTCGCCGTACATCCGCGTTGCGACAGGAACAGCGTTTATTGCTTTGGCCTTTAATATCGGCAGGATGGCGCATATTCGGCATCCATTTCTCGAATTGACCGCGTTTCGGACTAGGAATTTGACCAATCTCCTGCTCCTTTTCCTGCTGATGGGAATATTGCTATCGACTAAAAACATGTTGCAAAACATATTTACCGGCGGTGTTCTTCATTTCGACCGTCTGAATACGGCTTCTCTCAAATGGTTTGAGTTTTTCGGCATGTTTATCGGGGCTGTTTTCTCCTGGTTTGCACTGACAAGGTTAAAGTGGGCACATAAATCATTGACATTTTTGGGGATGACGGCTATAATTATTTACATTGCCGCCATGTATTTTCTGGCAGTCACATATATTAATATAGAGAAGTTGTATCTGCCGCTTGTGTTTTGCGGCTTCGGTCAGATATGTATTTTCATCGCCCTGACAGTTTATGCTCAGGCAACTGCGCCCTTTAAGAATTATTTTCAAGTCTTGGGAATTTTGGGATTAATTCGCACAGGATTAGCATCGCCGGTCGGGGACGCCATTTATACATACGCCATGAAAGGATTGTTGTCAAAGCATATCGCCGCAATCGGTTCGACCATCGATCCGCACATATTTTTGCCTCCCTTCAATACTGCGCCGATAGAGACAGCAGCCCTTATCGCGACCTTGCGGGAATTATTCGGCTGGAGCGTACTTTTGGGCATACTCGTCCTTATCGCGATTGCGGCTTCACGCTTCAAACGCGGAGTCAAGAAGCCGATTCCTTCCCTCCAAGGATTATACAGAGTGATAATCAGACATTGATTTTTTTTTTTGTAAAAGCACTAATCCGATACGTCGGGGATGGACAATTTCCCTCCGGCGTATCTTTTTTTTTCTTCCACCAGTATCTCAAAACCTATTAACTAACTGTCTCCTTCCTCTTTCCACTCCCCTCTTCACAATTCCCCTCACCTCAACCGACGAAAAATCCTGGCTGTCGGTGAAAAAATAGTTAGAGCGGTGAGCGATATGATGAAAATTTTGCTGAAGATCGTGAAAATTTCTAATTGGGTTTCACTTTACCTTTGTGCCGTAAAAAAAACAAAAGCATAGTAAACGAAATTTTCAAAGTGAGATTTATGAGTACATACATATTAATAATGAACAGGAAATCTTCGATTGTTGAAAACTTCTTCAATAATTGCTGGAAAATAATGCTCTTATTATTTGGCAGTATGGAAAATAAAATTACCCCCCCCCATTAACATTTCTTAATAATCTATCAACTCGCTGCCTGACGTCAGTCAGCGAGCGGGTGTTGCCGGCGGTTTTCCCTGTTGAGGGGAGGGTCGCCCTTAAACGTGTGTCGATTCGTGAAAAACGGGGATTGACGTATAAAAAAATGGTATTGATGCTTGGAAATCCGGGATTAATGTTTATGGCATTGATGTCGGATTTGCGGGGCGCCGTGTCGTCGTTGCCGGTGTTGGAATTGATGACTGTTGGCGTTGGGATTGATAACATTATATGTTGTGATCAATCACATCGACTGATGCGTCAATCACAATATGTGTTGGGATTGATCACATTGGCCTGTGCGTCAATCACAGGATATGTTGTGATCGATCGCATTGGCTATTGCGTTGATCACATGATGCTCTGTGATCGATCACATCGAGCATTGGGTCGATCACAATGGGCGTTGGGATTGATCACAGCGAGCGCTGCATTGAGGGGGGCTGCAAATGTAACAGTGTCATTATTAATTGAAAATCAAATAGTTAAGCAATTATGAAAACGAGAAAATACTGGATTGAAAGGACAATTCCCGGATTGCACAGGCAGGCGAATCAGACATATAACTGTTTAAAGAGGATTGATGTTCGGCAGAGATACGGACTTGGAACGGGTAATGTACCTGTTGGCGGTGGAATTGATAAAATTGAGACGCCGACAGGGAAATGGTTCGATGATATTTTTGTTCCTGCTCTTCTCAATTTTAACGCGGCTTATGAGGCGTGGGAGAATCCTGATACTAGAAGCCATATTATTGTTGTCAATATACATGACACCCGCGAAACGTTGACAAATGAGTTTACTCAATTGTATATGGGTGTGATAAAAGATTGCCCGTTAGGGACAAATCCCCAAAAACCGCGTATGCAGGCAAAGCGGGACAAAAACAGTACAAAATTCTCATTAACAGCAATATAAACGAGGTTTTCTTTTATTTTTGACTATGGGAAAAAGACAT
>JAIRPK010000054.1 GCA_031257015.1 Tannerellaceae bacterium | reverse complement strand
ACTTCCGTCACCGGTGCGCGAACTTCCGTCACCGGTGCGCGAACTTCCGTCACCGGTGCGCGAACTTCCGTCACCGGTGCGCGAACTTTTGTCACCGGTGCGCGAACTTTTGTCACCGGTGCGCGAACTTTTGTCACCGGTGCGCGAACTTTTGTCACCGGTGCGCAGACTTTCGTCGCGTGCGCCGGGACTTTCGTCGCTGGTGCCGGGACTTCCGTCGCGTGCGCCGGAGTTTTCGTCGCGTGCGCCGGAGTTTTCGTCGCGTGCGCCGGAGTTTTCGTCGCGTGCGCCGGAGCTTTCGTCGCGTGCGCCGGGACTTTCGTCGCTAGCTCTGGAAGTGTGCGAGCTAGCTCTGGAAGTATGCGAGCTAGCTCTGAAAGTGTGCGAGCTAGCTCTGAAAGTATGCGAGCTAGCTCTGGAAGTGTGCGAGCTAGCTCTGGAAGTGTGCGAGCTAGCTCTGGAAGTGTGCGAGCTAGCTCTGAAAGAGTGCGAGCTAGCTCTGGAAGTGTGCGAGCTAGCTCTGAAAGTATGCGAGCTAGCTCGCAAGCAAGTAGCCGTAGCGCTTGCGAACATTGGATTACAAATGAATTATCACTAATAATTTAAATTTATATGAACAATAAAGTTTACATTCTTTTTTTAGCTTTTTTTCTGGCCCTGTCCGCTGACGTTTCGGCCACTTCCGTGTTTATGCAAAAGGCCAGGCCGGTTTGGGCTTCCGGACGGGAAAGGGAGATGAACGTCAACCTCGGCTTCCGAGGCATATTCAAGGCAAATGCCGGTCAATCGGTAAAATTGCGGATAGCCGCCTCGACGCTCTATCGTGTTTATGTCAATGGCTCCTTCCTCGGTTCCGGGCCTGCCCGCGCTGCTCATGGATATTTTCGCGTTGATGAGTATGAGCTTGCCGGAGCGACGGTGAAGGGCGGCGATAACGTTGTGGCCATCGAGGTAGCCGGTTATAACGTTAACAGCTTCTATACTCTTGACCAGGCCTCGTTTCTTCAGGCGGAAGTTGAGGCGGAAGGAAAGATCCTGCTTGCGACCGGAAACAAATCCGATTTTGAGGCATTTGTCATAAGCGAGCGTCTTCAAAAAACCGAGCGGTACAGTTTCCAGCGCCCGTTTACGGAGTATTACCGGATGAGCGAAGGCTATGACTCCTGGCGAGTTTCGACGTCCGCGTTGCCTGGAAAGGCGAAGCTCGCAACGTATGCCCCTGTGCGCTTGCTTGCTCGCAACGTCCGTATGCCGGAGTTTGACATTCTCCGCCCCGTATCTCTTTATTCCAGAGGAACGGTGACGCGGGTTATTCCCGAAAAATACCGCAAGGACCGTTCTCTGACGAATATCGGGCCTAATCTGAAGGGCTACGTTGAATCTGAGCTTGAGGTGCGCCCGCCTTCTCAGGAGATACAGGAGATTGTTAACGCCTCCGCGGTTATTGTCAACAAGCCCCTTTACGCTGCCGTTCCGCTCAATATAGGCGAAGATGGCTTTAACATTCTTGATTTCGGCATAAACCTCTCCGGTTTCCTTGGCGCCAGATTGCATTGCAGCAAATCGTCGCGGGTCATCTTCTACTTTGACGAGATGCTGACTGACGGCGATGTTAATACCCGCAAGCGCATGTCCGACATCTGCAACCAGATTGTTTATGAGCTTTCTCCGGGCGATTATAACCTGGAAACTCTGGAAGCCTATACATGCAGGTTTTTGAAACTCATCGTCCTCGAAGGCGATTGCCGCGTTGACGACGTCTATATGCGCGAGTTTGCCTATCCGACCAATTCCCTGGCAACGTTTGAGAGCGACAACTATAAGATGAACCGGATTTACGCCGCCGCCCGCCAGAGTTCGCGTCAGAACGCCGTTGACATCTTTATGGACTGCCCCTCCCGCGAGCGTGCCGGCTGGCTTTGCGACAGCTATTTTGCCTCCGTCATGGAGCGTGAGTTTACCGGTCGTGCCGACGTTGCTCACAACTTTTTGGAGAACTATGCCCTTCCGGACAGCTTCCGGCACTTGCCCAAGGGTATGATAGCGATGTGTTATCCTGCCGATTTTTATGATGGTCAGTTCATTCCCAACTACGCCCTCTGGTTCATTGTTCAGGTCGGCGATTACGCATCCAAAGGCGGCGATCCCTCCCTTATCTCCCGCCTGAAGCCCCGTGTTGAGGGTATATTAAAATATTTTGAGGGATTTGAGAACTCTGATGGCCTGCTTGAAAAGCTTCGTTCCTGGATATTCGTCGAATGGTCAAAAGCGAACGATTTTGTGCAGGATGTTAGCTACCCTACAAATATGCTTTACGGCGCCGCTCTCAAAGCCGCCTCCATCCTTTACGGCAACGAAGCCTGGGCAAAGAAGTCCGCCGCTGTTCATGCCACCGTCCTCCGCCAGTCGTGGAACGGAAGTTTCTTTGTTGATAATGCCATGCGCAGGGATGGCCGGCTGGTCGTAACGGAAAATACGACAGAAGTCTGCCAGTACTATGCCTTTTACTTCAACGTCGCCACCCCCGCAACGCATCCCGAACTGTGGAAAAGGCTGGTAAACGAGTTCGGCCCGAACCGTGACGCCTCCCGGACCTGGCCTGCCGTTTACCGCGCCAACGCCTTTATGGGCAATTACCTTCGCATGGATTTGCTTTCCCGCTACGGTTTTCAGAGCCAGATGGCTCTCGAAATCCAGGACTATTTCTTTTATATGGCCGACAAAACGGGGACGCTCTGGGAACATGCCGGCAATCAAGCCAGCTGTAATCACGGCTTTGCCTCCTATATCGGTCATGTCCTTTATCGCGACATTCTGGGCATAAGCCACATTGATTATGTAAAAAAGGAGATAACTGTTCGCTTCGCCGATATTCTTGTTAATGAATGTTCCGGCTCCATTCCCGTCGGCGATGATTTTGTCTCCCTCCGCTGGAAGCGTTCCGTTGATTCTATTGCATATTCGCTGAAGTTGCCCGACGGCTATACTGTAAAAATAGAAAACCAAAGCAGTTTAAGGCCTGTCGCCGTCAATTAATCATAATTCATAAATAATAACGGCTCCCGCGGAGATAAAAGCCCGCGTCGAGCCGTTAAAAATATCTCCGCGAAAGGCTAACAGGCCGATTCTGTCGCAAATTGCAGGAATTTACTTACATTTGCGCCGTTTTAATATTATAGACATAAATGTTATGAACAAAAAATTTGCTGAATATTCAGAATTAAACTTGTCCTCGGTCAACAAAGAAGTGTTGGAAAAATGGCAAGAGCAGTCAATCTTCCATAAAAGTTTGAAGATTCGCGAAGGCGCTCCGTCGTTTGTCTTCTACGAAGGGCCTCCGTCTGCCAACGGGATGCCCGGAATCCACCACGTCATAGCGAGAGCGATAAAAGATATTTTTTGCCGCTATAAAACGATGAAAGGCTTCGAGGTAAAGCGTAAAGCCGGCTGGGATACTCATGGATTGCCAGTTGAGCTAGGCGTAGAGAAGTCGCTGGGGATAACCAAGGAGGATATAGGCAAAAAAATTTCAGTATCAGACTATAACGCAGCCTGCCGCAAGGCGGTAATGAAATATACCGGCGAGTGGGAGACGCTCACCGGTCTGATCGGCTTCTGGGTTGACATGGACGATCCTTATATAACGTATGATAATCGTTATATCGAGACGCTCTGGTACTTGCTCAAGGAGCTGTACAAAAAGAATCTGCTGTACAAGGGCTATACCATCCAGCCCTATTCCCCCGCCGCCGGGACCGGGCTAAGCACCCACGAGCTGAACCAGCCAGGCGCATATCGGGACGTAAAAGACACTACGTGCACTGCTCAATTTAAGATTCTGACGCCCAAGCCCGGCATGACGGAACATGGCGACGCCTTTTTTCTGGCCTGGACGACCACTCCCTGGACGTTGCCTTCCAATACAGCCCTTTGCGTCGGAGCACACATTAATTATATAGCTGTTCAAACCTTCAATCCCTATACGGATATACCCGTAACCGTTGTGTTGGCGAAAGATTTACTTCCGTCTTACTTTAATCCCAAGGCAGCAGAGCTGTCGCTTTCGGATTATAAGCATGGCGATAAGCTAATTCCTTACAGGACGCTTGGGGAATGGACAGGGGCAGAACTCGTAGGGATGCAGTACGAGCAGCTCATTCCATGGGTAAACCCCGGCGAAGGCGCGTTCCGCGTAATTTCCGGAGATTTTGTTTCGACTGATGATGGTACAGGCATTGTACATATAGCCCCGACCTTTGGAGCGGACGATGCCAGAGTAGCCAGGGCTAATAATATACCTCCGCTTATGCTGGTCGATAAGGATGGAAATCAGCGCCCCATGGTCGATCTGACAGGCAAGTATTTCCATTTGGAAGATCTTGATACGGATTTTGTGCAGGAGAATATGAATGCCTCCGACTACGATCCGTTTGCCGGACGATATGTAAAAAACGAATACGACGAAAACCTGAAACCCGGGGACGAGACGCTTGACGTTTCGATATGCCTGATGCTGAAAGCGCAAAACCGGGTTTACAGAGTAGAAAAGCATACGCATAATTATCCTCACTGCTGGCGGACGGACAAACCCGTTCTTTATTACCCGCTCGACAGTTGGTTTATCCGCACAACCGCTTACCGCGACCGAATGATAGAGCTTAACAACACAATTACCTGGAAACCTCAAAGCACCGGTACGGGGCGCTTCGGCAAATGGCTGGAAAACCTTCAGGACTGGAATCTTAGCCGCAGCCGTTTCTGGGGAACTCCGCTGCCCGTATGGCGAACGGAGGATGGAGGAGAGGAAATTTGTATAGGTTCTGTGGCCGAGCTGTTTGAAGAGATTGAGAAATCGGTAAAGAGCGGAATCATGGAATCCAATCCGTTTAAGGATTTCCGTCCGGGTGTTTATACAAAAAACAATTATGACAAGATAGACTTGCATCGCCCGTATGTGGATGAAATCATCCTGGTATCGCCGAGCGGCAAGCCGATGAAGCGTGAGGCAGACTTGATTGACGTATGGTTCGACTCAGGCGCTATGCCGTATGCACAGATACATTATCCGTTTGAGAATAAGGAAGCTTTCGACAGCCGCACAATCTATCCGTCCGACTTTATAGCCGAAGGGGTTGACCAGACACGAGGCTGGTTCTTCACTCTGCACGCCATAGCGACAATGGCCTTCGACAGCGTCGCCTTTCGCACGGTCGTATCTAACGGACTGGTGCTGGACAAGAAAGGGAACAAGATGTCAAAATCAAAGGGTAATGCCGTCGATCCGTTTGAAACTATTGAGGAGTACGGTTCCGACCCGTTGCGCTGGTATATGATAACCAATGCTTCTCCGTGGGATAACATAAAATTTGATGTAGAAGGTTTGGAGGAGGTGCGCCGCAAGTTTTTCAGCACATTATATAATACGTATTCCTTCTTCGCTCTCTATGCCAACGTGGACGGCTTTGATTACTCCCAGCCGGAGTTGCCGTCGGCTGAACGTCCTGAAATAGACCGCTGGATTCTGTCGCTGCTTAATACATTAATTAAAGAAACCGACGGATTTTATGAGGCATACGAACCTACACGGGCAGGCCGGGCAATTTCGGAGTTTGTTTCCGACAATTTAAGTAACTGGTATGTGCGTCTTAACCGCCGCCGCTTCTGGGGTGGAGGGATGACAAGCGATAAGCTGTCGGCCTATCAGACTTTATATACCTGCCTGGAAACGCTTGCCAAGCTAATGGCCCCGATCGCTCCATTCTACGCTGACCGCCTGTTTACAGACCTCATATCCGTAACGGGAAGAGAACAGCGTGAATCCGTACACCTGTCCGATTTTCCAGCAAGCAACGAAACGCTTATCGACAAAGAGCTGGAAGAACGGATGCTACTTGCGCAGAACATATCTTCAATGATACTCGCCCTGCGCCGTAAGGTAAACATCAAAGTGCGCCAGCCGCTGCAAACAATAATGATTCCGACATCCGGCGTGCAGCAGCAGGAAAGGATCGAGGCCGTAAAGCAGCTTATCCTTAACGAAGTGAACGTAAAGGAACTCCAATTTGTGGATAACACAGCCGCCATCCTGCTCAAAAAAGTCAAGCCGGACTTCAAGAAGCTAGGCCCGCGATACGGGAAAATAATGAAGCAACTTGCCGCCGCCATACAGGCCATGAACAAGGATGACATCGTCAGCCTCGAATCCAACGGACAGTTCACCTTCAATATAGATGACGAAACAGTCGAAATAGCATTGACCGACGTCGAGATAATCTCGGAGGACATCCCCGGATGGCTGGTCGCCAATGAAGGAAGCCTGACGGTAGCCCTCGATATTACCATAACAAACAGTCTCTATAAAGAAGGCCTTGCCAGGGAACTGGTGAACAGAATACAGAACCTCAGAAAAAGCAATGGCCTGGAGATAACCGACAAAATAAAGATTCACATCCTGTCGTCCGACGAAACGGACGAAGCCATAAGCGAACATAAAGATTACATAATGAATCAAGTGCTCGCCACATCTCTGAAGGTCGTCGACATACTCAGCGAGCCGGTAATGCTCGACTTTGAGAACTTCGACGTCTCAATACGAATAGACAAAGCATAACCACTTTATTTAAAATAATTATTCATTCAATTAAAACATTTCAAGTATGGGAGATAAAACAAGATACACGGATGCCGAACTGGAAGAGTTCCGCATATTAATAGAAGAAAAACTGGAAAAAGCACGCCAAGACTACGAACTGCTGCGCTCCGGCATAAACAACGCAGATGGCAACGACGTCTCCGACACTTCTCCAACATTCAAAGTGCTCGAAGAAGGAGCCGCAACCTTATCAAGAGAAGAAACCGGCAGACTCGCACAACGGCAGCTGAAATTCATCCAAAGCCTGCAAGCCGCACTAGTACGTATCGAAAACAAGACATACGGCATCTGCCGTGAAACAGGCAAGCTCATTCCCAAGGAAAGACTGCGAGCCGTCCCCCACGCCACATTAAGCATAGAAGCAAAACAAGGAGGCAATAAATAATGCAAAAAAAAGCCTGGGCAGCAATATCAATCATACTGTTGCTCCTCATCCTTGACCAATCGCTCAAAATATGGGTAAAAACTCACATGCTGCTGGGAGAAAGCTTCGTCATCACATCCTGGTTTAAGATAAGTTTCACCGAGAACCCCGGCATGGCGTTCGGGCTTGAGATAATGGACAAACTCTACCTCACACTCTTTCGCATCGTCGCAGTCATATTCATCGGCTGGTATCTGATACGGATAATAAATAAACGCTACTCCCTGGGGTACGTCCTCTGCTTCTCACTCATCTTCGTCGGCGCCGTCGGGAACATTCTCGACTCCGTCTTCTACGGCGTAATATTCAACGAAAGCCCATACTGGCCCGGATATGTTGCAGGAACACCAGCCGAACTCCCACCGCCAGCAACCCTCTTCCCCGCCAGCGGCGGCTACGGCACATGGCTGCATGGCAAAGTCGTCGATATGCTGTTCTTCCCCCTTATCGACACAGTCGTCCCGCAATGGGTCCCCATATGGGGAGGGCAACCGTTCATATTCTTCAGACCAATATTCAACATAGCCGACTCCGCCGTATGCGTGGGCGCCTTCCTGCTATTCATCTTTTATCGCAAAACCCTGTCCAAAAGTCTCGGCAAGGACGAAAACTAATATAATGGCCGCCAAACAGCACATATACGCCATCGCAATCCTCACAATTGCCATCCTCGCCGCCTCATGCAGCAAAGTCCCCAGCGGACTGTTGTCAGAGAAGAAAATGAAGGCAATCATGATCGACATGCAGCTGGCAGAGCAAATCATCAGCGAAAACTATCAAACCTATTCCGACAGTATGCGGAAAGCCGCCGTGTTCGAATCCGTATTCCGCAAACACCATACAACGCAGGCCATATTTGACAGTTCGCTCGTATGGTACGGCAAAAACCTCAACATCATGATTCAGGTCATTGACATGGCCATCAAAGACATAGACAAAAACATCGTCGAACTGTCCAAAGCCAACGACATAGCCATCGCCAAAGCCCTTGGCGACACAGCCAACATCTGGCCTGACGCCCGCCTCATCACCCTCCAGCCGCACGCCGTCTTCAACGGCACACGCTTTGAACTCAAACCCCCAACCCCCTTCATCTCCGGAAGCACCTTCACATTAAGCATGAACGTCTGGGGGCTAAGACCCGACATGACCCACATGCCGGAAATCCGCCTCGCCGCTGAAATGCAGGACACCACCATGATCATCAACCAAACCCTCCAGACCGACGGGCGGCACTCCATAACCCTGCAAACATCGCTGACAAAACCAACCGGACGCATCTACGGCTACATCCGCATGAACAATATCGCGAGCGACTACTATAAAATATATATCGACAGCATCCGCCTCGTCCGCACCAACTATGGAACAGAGACGCCGGGCGCCGAACCATACTGACCCCCCTCGCCCGCCTCGCCACCCCGCAGCCGTCCAACCGTGAAAACACCACTGCCCATTGGCCGCCTCCCCCGCAACGCCACTCCCCATCCCCAGAAAATCCAATAACCCACCATCGCCCCAGCCGGCACGAAAACTCGATGCCGACCATTATCCCTTTCCCAAAACGCCCTTTTGAGAAGCCACTATCCAGGCATCCGCAAGTTGGCGACTACCCGGTCGTGAGTTGTCGACTGCTCAGTCGTGAGTTGCCGACTGTTCAGTCGTAAGTTGTCGACTGTTCAGTCGTAAGTTGTCGACTGCTCAGTCGTAAGTTGTCGACTGCTCAGTCGTAGGTTGTCGACTGTCCGGTCGTGGGTTGCCGACTGCCCAGTCGTGGGTTGCCGACTGTTCAGTCGTAGGTTGGCGACTGTTCAGTCGTTAGTTGGCGACTGCTCAGTCGTTAGTTGTCGACTGCTCAGTCGTTAGTTGTCGACTGCCCAGTCGTTAGTTGGCGACTGCTCAGTCGTGGGTTGCCGACTGTTCAGTCGTAGGTTGGCGACTGTTCAGTCGTAGGTTGGCGACTGTCCGGTCGTGGGTTGGCGACTGTCCGGTCGTGGGTTGCCGACTGCTCAGTCGTGAGTTGTCGACTGTCCGGTCGTAGGTTGTCGACTGTTCAGTCGTAGGTTGTCGACTGCTCAGTCGTTAGTTGCCGACTGTTCAGTCGTTAGTTGCCGACTGCTCAGTCGTGAGTTGGCGACTGCCCAGTCGTGAGTTGCCGACTGCCCAGTCGTGAGTTGGCGACTGCTCAGTCGTGGGTTGGCGACTGCCCTGTCGTGAGTTGTCGACTGCCCAGTCGTGAGTTGTCGACTGTCCGGTCGTAGGTTGTCGACTGTTCAGTCGTAGGTTGGCGACTGTTCAGTCGTAGGTTGGCGACTGTCCGGTCGTAGGTTGGCGACTGTCCGGTCGTGGGTTGGCGACTGTCCGGTCGTGAGTTGGCGACTGTCCAGTCGTGGGTTGTCGACTGCCCTGTCGTAGGTTGCCGACTGTCCGGTCGCTGGTTGGCTGTTGAGCGTGGCATGGTGTTGCGGGCGCCTGTGGAGTGCTTGCGATGGCGCAAAAGGGAAACGGCATTGCCGGACTGTCAAAAAAAGCATACATTTGTCGCTATATAATCAAGCAATCATTGTGAATGGGAATTGTTATAATCTTAGGACTTGTATTTATTAACGGACTTTTGTCTATGGCTGAAATAGCGCTCGTATCTGCGCGAAAAGCCCGTCTTGAATCGGAAGCTAAACGTGGAAACCAATCATCTCAAAGGGCGTTGATGCTGGCCAGCCAGCCGGAAAAATTTCTCTCAACTGTACAAATCGGTCTGACGCTCATAGGCATCGTCACCGGTCTATACTCCGGCGATGCCTTTGCCGAAGCGCTCGCAAGATGGCTCGGTCGTTTCCCAGCGCTGGCTCCATACTCGTTCATCATTGCACGCACGAGCATTGTAATAGTCGTGACTTATTTCACTCTTGTGCTTGGCGAGCTGGTTCCCAAGCGCATTGCGATGAGCTATGCGGAAAAAGTGTCGCGGATGGTCGCCGGGCCGATGAACTTCCTTTCGCGCATCATGTCGCCCGTCGTATGGTTGCTGTCAAAAAGCACGGCCGTGATAGTGAACATCATGGGCATACGTCCGTCTGAGGATAACAAGGTGACGGAGGAGGAGATCAAGGCCATCGTCAAGGAAGGCTTCGACGTTGGAGAGGTTCAGGAGATGGAGCAGGACATAGTCGAGCGCGTCTTTAATCTAGGCGATCGCAACGTCGGGACGATTATGACGCACCGCACGGATCTTGTCTGGCTTGACGTAAATGATCCGAATGAGAAGACACGCGCCAAGGTTCAGGAAAACCTCTACAATACTTACCCTGTTATTTCGGAGAATTTCAACAACCTGCTGGGCGTCGTTAACCTCAAAGACTTGTTTGGTCGCATTGATTCTCCCGACTTTTCTCTCCGCGAGCTACTTCGCCCGACGAAGTACGTTCCTGAGAATCTAAGCGTTTATAAAGCGCTTGAAGAGTTCAAGAACGCTCGCGTGAAATACAGCCTTGTCACTGACGAGTTCGGCGACGTTCAGGGCATAGTAACGCTGAAGGATATAATGGAGGCTCTGGTTGGCGACATGCCTGAGATAGGCGACGAGCAGGAGATAGTCGAGCGTGCCGACGGCAGCCTTCTGGTAGATGGTCAAATGTCTTTCTACAATTTTCTCGAATACTTTGATCGTGAAGATCTTTATGCCGATTACGATTATAATACCCTGAGCGGTTTAATCCTCGAAATCCTTCAACATATCCCCCAGACCGGCGAGCAGTTTTCGTGGATGAACTTCCGCTTTGAAATCATGGATATGGACGGAGCGCGGATAGACAAAGTGCTTGTGAGCATAGCGGCCGACCGTCCGTCATCCAGCCTTGCAACGCCTGAATAAACATCCCTTCCTCCGGATGTCGAAGGCTAAAACTTTTGAGCATATACTTGTATATTACAAAAACATTCGTTTACTTTGTTCCCGCTAAGGTAATGGTTCCTTGGCCGAGTGGTTAGGTACCGGTCTGCAAAACCGTGAACAGCGGTTCGAATCCGCTAGGAACCTCAAAACAATAAATAGCATTTTTGATTACAGGACAGGCGAATAATTTTCCCTGTCCT
Organism: Tannerellaceae bacterium; assembly: GCA_031257015.1. GTDB lineage: Bacteria > Bacteroidota > Bacteroidia > Bacteroidales > Tannerellaceae > DFXE01. Next base: position 23,433 of record JAIRPK010000054.1, on the reverse strand, counting down.
GTTTATTTTATGCAGGAAGCGATGTTCAGTCCGTGGCATCACTGCCGGCTTGATGCGATGGCAGAAAACGGACATTGCTTACCGCACCTTCTTATTGCCCGAAGCGTTTAGTCTCAAGCAGTTGAGCGGATTCAATCCGTCATGGTTGCAGAATTGAATATGGCTGCCTGAACTGTTTCATTCCAGACGGATGAATAACAAGAAATTATCAGGATTGCATGAAAGTAAATGGCTGGTTTAACTTTTTCATCCTAAACAGTCGTTCGGATTAAAACTGTTATGGTTACATGAATGTATGTGATTGGTATAAAAAAATTAAGGGGTGTCTCACGACATCCCCTAACCAACTTTGTTAACCTTAAATCTAATACTATTATGAAAAAACCACAATGCAAAGGTACGATGCTTTTTAAAACCCACAATAGGCCAAGTGTTAAATCTTATTGCAATATGGATAAAAAACATATAATAAAGCTTAAAAGGCATAATTTTTAGCTGTAATAATGCCCTGACATAGTATTTACGCTCTTGTCTCTCACAATGGTCGTGTTGTTTATTTGCCTGTTTGGTTGAAGGATATGGAAGCCTGCATGAGGCGATTTTTTGACATTCGTGATTCTCATTGCATAAATGTGCCCCGCGTGTGTAATAGTTCAACCATTGCAAAGCCTGTTTGTCGAACATCAGTTGATTGATAGCACTCTGGATACAAATTGTGGCTTGTGGAAGTTCCTGAAAGAGCACGCCCACATTAGTCGAGCGATTGATGCTCCGTCAACTCTTGTATTGTTGTGTTATCATTTGTGCAGATAGATAATTTGCTGATAGCTGTGAGTGGTTAAGCTTAACATTTATCTCGTTCTTTCTTAGTTTCAGGGGTATGATTGGTTGATTGTTTCGTGTGGCATGTAAAAGTATGACGCCAAAGGAAGTGTGCCTTTGGCGTCATGGAACTGCAATTCTGCCTTTTGGCTGTATGGGCTTTAGGGCAGATGCTGGTCAGGGTTTGGACTATGGCGTTTCTTTGTATTTGGTTTTGATGAAGTCCATTACACGAACGTTGGGATTGTTGTTGTGTGTTTTGTGGCGGCGCGTCATGTCAGCGATGATGATGAGTGCAGATGCTGTTGATGCCAGGATGATTAGTATGTCGGTTGGGTTCATGCTATTTCTGTTTCTGAGTAAACTTTTCCGTACTTGATGTGTAAAACACCGTTGTCGTATTTGTTGTAATCTTCGATGTTCCATTGTGTTTCTATACCAAAGTCTCCGAAGAATGTAAGGCCGCTGCCTAATAATACGGGCAGGCGTACGATATTTATTTCATCGATCATGTCATATTGTAGCAGGTAGGCGGTTAGTCGGTGGTCTCCCATTGCCCAGATGTGCCCTCGTCCGCCCATAAGTTGCAATGCACGGATGCGTTCGAGGATTCCTCTGCTGTCGTCGATGATTAGTGGTCGCATGTGGCAGATGCTTTTGATTGGTGGTTGTTGCATTGTGCTTTGTCCTTTGTATGAGAGGACATAACATATTTTATCGGATATAGGCCATGCGGCAAGGTTGTTTTGTATAAGTACGCTTTGCATGCGGTTCATGACTATGGTGTCGATGGATTCGAGGAAGGTTGGCAGGCCGTACTGTCCTAGTGGGCTTCCGTTGGTTGATGGCACCCAGTCAATGTCGCCGTTAATTCTTGAGCAGTATCCGTCGATGGAGATGAATGCGAAGATTTTTAGCTTTTTCATTGGTTGTCTGTATTTGTCTATTTGTGATGTTTATTAATTGTATTATTTGTGGTAACGGTTGTTCAGTTGCTTTTGTTATAGAAGACTTTGATGAAGGCCGCTCCTCTCAATTGTGGGAAGTAGTTTTGCATTAGGAAGCGGTATGGTGCGCCGTCGTTTAGTTTCATGAGTGCTGTTAGTCTTCCGGTTTGTGTTTTGGAGTTCCATACTGGCATTGCGAGTATTGTGAGTATTGCTTGTTTGTCAGGCAGGGTGTTGTCTGCGGCGACTAGTCTTTTGAGGCCTATCCAGTTGATCCCACCGCCGTAGGTGGCTATTTCGGCGGAACGTAGCCTGGTATTTGAGGTGATGTAATCCTGGAGGCTGACGGAGCGCTCAACGGACAGTCGTTGGTTGATGTCTGCCGGGCCTTCGGGGGAACTGTATCCTACGATGACGACGCGCGGGTCGTTGTTGTTCCTCTTTAGTTCGTTGACGGCCATGATTAGTTCGTCGAGCGTTCGTGAGTTCCACAGGAAAGCTGGGTTGATGGTGCTGGTGCCTACTTCAAAGTAAACGGTTAATGCGCCTTCGCCGTGTGTTTCTATGTAGTTTTCGACGGAGCGGATGTCTGCTTTGCCGGAGACGATTTCGCGGTTGGAGTCGTCGATGCGTTCTACGAATGGTCTGGTGGTGACGGGTGTTCTGGCGAGTGGGTTTTGACGTTCGACTTCGGGGATGAAGGTTAGTCTTTCGTTAAAGCGGAATATGCTTTCGCCGGTTATTCCTGAGTATGTTCTTAATGTTGTGTAAACGATGACTGATACGTTGTCTACCCATTCACGGGCGGGAATGGAGGCGGTGTATGTATAATTGCTTGTCGGGAGTATGCGCTCCGGCCGGTTGTATCTGCTTTCCCATGCTCCGGCGCGTTGTTTTCTGAGTCGGCTTAGTTTGTACCAATCTCCTTCCATTTCCTGGCTTGGGAGTTTGGCCAGTCCGCCGAGTGGAGCTTCGCGTCCGTCTTTGATTAGTCTGGGGGATATGGTCAGGCTGTAATTGATTCCGGTGATGGAAAGCGTGCCGTTAAAGATTAGTTCAATCTCGCTGGTTGTTTTGTTGTAACGTATGTGCAGGTTGGAATATGTTGCTTCGGGTAGTTTTTCTTTACCATAGCCGGTGAGGGCTGCTAGGAGGAGCGCTGCGGCGATGGCGATACCGTTTTTATGTTTCATTGCGTCTTTACTTAAGGAGGTAGATTATTGAGATGCCTATTTTGGTAGGGCCCAGAAATGTTTCGCTGATGTGTTCCGTTGGTGGGAGGCAGCTGAGACAGCCGCTTTTCTCGAATGACAGGCGCATAGCTCCCAGGCCGACGTAGGCTTCTATGCCGAAAGCTGTGCTTAACATCAGGTGGAAGCCATAAGTTGCTCCGATGCCGAAGGCTGTTCCTTCGTAACGGTGTTCGTTGTCGAATATGAAGGGGACTGTTCGCCCGCTTATGTCGTAAGAAGAGTAGAGGCCGTGTACGCCGAAGAAGTGGCCATTGAATTTTTCCCATAGCCAGTAGCGATATTCGCCTTCGAGGCGGAGGTGGACTAGCTTCTGGTACCGGACGACGTCGGTTACGTTTTTGTTCCAGGGATTGTATGCAACGTCGAGGTTAATTGTTGATGTGCGACTGATGGCGGCTTCCGCTCCGATGTTAGGCGTTCCTGTTGCCCAGTATAGGACGTTGGTTTTGACGCCGAAATTCTGTGCTTTTGCTTGTCCGGCGGCGAATAGGAGCAGCAGTGTTGCGGTGTAGAAACAGAGTTGGCTGATTATGCGCCCGCCCCGAATCCCAGCCCGCCGGTTGGCAGGCTGGGGCGGTTTTGGCGTAGCAGTTTGGCGTTTCGGACTCTGAGTTGCTCTACAACTTACACTACTAACTCTAACACAAATTTCTTCGAGGGCGGAGCGTTCGACTGCGTTTGCCGAACGGTCGCTGAATATTCTTCTTACATTAATATAGATTACGTCAAATATTGTTTTTTCCATTTTCGGTAGGGAGATTTTTTTGCTTGCGTAAGGAAATAAATTTACATGCGTGTGTAATTTTTTCTGGGTCCGTGTGGAGTTTTTTTTCTGCGCAGGTGGGGAGGCGCTGCGCAGAGTTGGTGAAATAAAGATTGTTGTTCATATATATAGATGCGGGGTTAGTCCTTGGCTTGCAGGAGGACGAAGAATCGGGTTGGTATCGAGGCGCCGCTCTCTATATGAGGAGTCAGAGTCCACTCGCCACCGATATAGGCCAGCTTGTCATATTCTGTTTGTCCGTTCGGCTTTTTATCAAAGAAATCATATTCCTGACCTTGTGCAACCTGATGTCCATTGCTTTCTAACAAAGATTTTAATTCCAGTGCCGTCATGTTTATTTCGGCAGCCAGTGGCAGAATGGATCTATACCTGTCCAGATAGTTTTCTTGAATGGTCGTCCAGTAATCCTGGTTGTCGCCTCTCAAGATTATATTTGTAGGAATGCCCATTTGAGTAATTACCAGTTTCGCACGTGTGATAGGTGAGCCGACTTCTCTCAAATCAACCCACAGTGTTCGCTCTTTTCCGAAGTTTTCTTTAACGGACACGCTTACAGTAACATCACCTCCGGGATTGGTATATTCATTCTTTGCTATGATGGAGTTTGAACTGGGGAATGCCTGCATGGCCGGGTGATAGCCGCGGAATACAAATGTTATCTCTGGCGATCCTGCCGATGGTACAATCAGAGCTGGGCTTTCTGCCGGCGTTAAACTGTAATGATTTTGCGTGACTGATGATAGTGTCTCTTTGTGAGGAGGGAAGACACTTCTGTCTTCAGCGATGAAGCTAACATTGCGGTCTTTTTCCCAGGAATTGTTGGCCGGGATGGTTATAATCGGAGCTGCGGCTGTACCTGCGGTAACTCTTGTCGAATCGGTCGTACCGACACCTGTACCATCCGTGTAGTTATATGCGGCATAGATGTAAACTGTCGGGTAATAACCTGTTATGAACTGGTTCAGGCTGGTCATGATTGGCGGTAAAGCGTCAGCCTGGGTGCGACCGGATATGTAATATCCTTTTTGCACAAAGCGGTTTGTTGTAGCATCTCCGATGGGGATGTATTCATTGCCTTTTTGAAATTCAAATCCCAGTTTGCGGATGCCCCATTGGTTAGTTGGCTTGATGGCTATTTTTCGTATAAGCTTGTCGCCCGGAATGATGGTTCCCGATTCTACCGGCAAAGGCTCGTATCGCTTTACGCGAATGTTGAAATCTCCTGTATATGAGCCGTCAAATATAAGATAAGAACTGCTTGTTTCCATCTGTATTCCTTCAGCCGGAATCGTGTCGCGGAGTAGGTTGCCTTCGTAGCGAACAAAGTTGAGCGTGGCGGCTGGGGTAGATATTAATGTGTCCTTTTTCTTGGTGACGTCGCTAGCCATCCATGCAGAAAAATTGTAATTGCCAGCCTCAAAGGTTCCAAGCCAGGGGACTGGGACAGTTACGACTTGCGGGCCGTAAGGTTTAGCAGGAACGATGGAGTCGATTATGTTCTGGCAGACAATACGCCATTCTGTATTGGTATAGGCGGTAATGGTCAGTAATTCTTCGTCTTTGTCGTATGAGTAGAAGACGTCGTCCCATAGCTCTTTAGCGCCCTGCGTTAATATGACCTGTTCGATAGCCGGTTCTACGCCTGGATGATTAGCCGTTTCAAACCGTAGGATAGTGCTCTTCTTCTGTCCGCCTGGGATGTCGCTTAAATCGACAGGAGTGAAAGTTATGGTTCGTGTTACCATGTTAATACCGTTGTTAGAGCCGAAGTGAGTCACATTGGGAAGTGAATCTACTGCTGCAATTACGCTAGAGAAATTCTGGTCTGTCGTATATCTCCAGCCTGCATTGGTTTTAATGGTCAGCGTCACTGTATTGTTATCGTAGAATTCAAAAAGTTTTGTTACAGGACTGAGCACCTCAATTTCCGGCTGCGTTCCTTTTTGGAAAACGGGGAATTCGAATGGAGACCAGCCCGGCGCAGAGGAGTTTACGGTGAAATAAGCAACGCGCTGTGGCATGTAGCCTGGATTCTGGGCGAGAGTGAATGTATAGTCTTCCAACATTCCCGGATGAGCGCTGTGTTCTGCAAAGTCGGTGAGGGTAATCATGTTTCCCTGATACGGCGTATTCGGCGGGTTTTGTTGCCCCATTGTTAGTCTCCAAGGTATTTCAGAGATAATCTGAATGGTTTTAGGGCCTTGGTCGTCAGCTTCATATCCGGCTGCAGGGAGACCGATGAAGCCAAACTCTGTATCAGTTGCGAGTTGCACGATGTAGAACATTTGCGTGACAGATTGCCCTTCGTCGTTACTGATACGTACGAGCACCATGGCGGAGCCGGAAGTTCCCGGAGTGGGCTGGATTACAAAATCAGTTGCAGCGGTGTTGTTGTAATCGCTCGGTCCTTTGCCAGGCAGGAAGCTGATAGAGCCGCTTTTGGTGTAGCTGACGTATCTTACGGCATTGGCAGGGGTTGATGTGACAGTTATGCTTTTGGAATTAGGGGCGGAAAGGGGGAATATTAATGTGTTCGGCGTGAGAGACAAGCTGATTTTGACATCGTTGCTTTGTCTGATGGTTATAGTCTTTTTTAAGGCTCCTGCTTCAACGACAAAGCTCGTTTCGCGAGGAGGAGAAGACTTGCTCAATGCGTCCAGCTTGAAAAGGACTTTGATATATTCTAATGGAGCACCTCTTAGGGTATCGCCTGTGAGTGTTGGCGAGACAATATGCAGCCATGAAGGTATGTTTGCAACGTTGATTCTCCATCCATTACTTACATCCGTATATATTTTCATGCTGTCCGGCGCCCCTGAAGCATCAAATGATATATTGTCTTTGTCAACGCTCAATACGTGGATTCCGTCTGTTACTTGTATAGGCATATCGCTATCGATCCAAGGGACAACCTCACCAGTGATATGCAGAGGACGATTTCTTAAAGCGTCGTCCACGGAGGGATAGCCTGGTCCATCAATGTTGCTTATAGATACATCATAGAAATAATTACGAAGCAGATGCAAGTATTCTTGGCTGCCATCGCTACCTTTTTTGCTGAAGTCCACTCGATAGTAAGTTATTGTAGCCGGATCTCCTTCATATCTACCACCTATAATGATGCAGGGGGATTCTTCGTAGGCGGTTTTGTTTGTTTCAGAGTAGCCCACGCCCCTGTTAGCTTCAAATGAATAGATGACACCATTCATCTCGTATGGCTGGGCTGGATTGTTTAGATAACTATCTCCATACATTAAGCCGTTGGCAGCGCCCTTTAGAGTTTTAGGTTCAGTCGGCAGGCTAGGGGTTAAAGCACGAGGAGTAAGACCAGTCCACGGTTCTTGAGCAGTTATGTTAGGAATGATTCGCCCGACAGTATTCCGGTTCATCAGATAAACAGCGGACAGCTTGAATGTATTGCGAGCTTCCCCTAAGATAGACAAATTGATTTTTGCCATCATGCGTGTCAAACCTATTGTGCTATGATTGGCATCAAGGCCGTTTTCCTCGTGAATAGTCGCTCCTGTTGTCCACCCCCACATAGGAATAGGCGTATAGTTTGCATTGTTCTTGTCGGAGACCCATCCGCTCGTTTTTTCCACAGTAAAAGTTTGCGCCAGATTATCTCTGGTAAGTCCCTGATTAAGGGGTATCCCATCAGGATATTTGTTGCGGATTAAGCTGTTAGCGTTGGCAACAATCATGATGTCAACTTTCTCTCCGCTAGCCGTAGGGGCTATTTTGGCGGTATATTTCTTTATGGTTGCATCTCCTAGGTCAGCATAGATAGCATCTGTGGCGTATTTAAGAACGCCGCTTTCACTAAATACTAAAACCTTTACTTCTTTTAATTCGTTTTCATCAGCAAGAGTAAGCGAGCGAGTGGAATTATTGGGCAGTTTAAGAGAGAATGTTACAAGGCCCGTGTTCGCTTCCGGATCTATTTCAGGTTCTATGTTATCTTCAAATGTGCATGAAGCACTGATCATTGCCAATCCTGCGGCAATGAGGAATATATTAAGAAATTGTTTCAAACAGGTTTTCATCTACTATGTTATTTATATTTATTAATAGCCAGGAATAACTTGGTTTTCTCCCCATTGGGGATTCGTGATTGAGATTAAGGTATTACCGGAGAATTCAAACAGTATGTCAATGTCGTCAGGATCAACGTCTGGGTGTTCGTCAAGATATTTTTTTAACGTAACAAAGCCTAGTTGCAAGTTTGTTTCCGAATCTTTAATTTTTATTTGGATATAATCAGTTATAGGCTCGTAAATCGTAAAAAAACGGGCTGCCCAGAGAGACCATGTCGAATCTTGAGTTCCATAGGTTGTTGTCTGCGTCGGTTTAGAGAAACTTTTTTTCTCTGATGAGATAGTATGATATTTAAAATCGTACAACGTCGATATATCGCTAAGCTCTACGAGCGGGGGTTGTTTCCCTCCTTTGGTATCAGTATATCCTATTATATAGACATTAATGGAACGATATGCTCTTATAAAATCTATTTCCTTTTCCTGTCTCCCTCCATAATTTATATCCACTTTATATAACGTATCAGGTCGGATTTGGCTTCCGGGATCTAATAGCGCATAACCCGAATTGTCATGAATTTTGGCAGGAGCGTAATAGAGAGAATCGCCTGGAACTGCAGACATGGAAACGGAAGTTTGTCCAAGCAAGGTCTGACATTTAGACATGGGGGATATATGGGTGCTACTGTCGGCATTTGCCCAGCAAGCGATTAGATATTTACCCGGTAAAAGAGATATGTTTGTTCCTAAAAAGCCAATGCGTGCCATATCTTTTCTTGTTACTCGTTTGCGGGTTACGAAAAGACTGTCGCTGTCAAATATAAATACATCGACCGAGTGGATATGTCTTGCAAAACGAGTACTGTCATTGGGATACGCATACAAATTAAAATCCAATTTTACATTGTCTGTTAAACATTCTGCCATATCATCATTCACGCATCCACTATTAAAAATGAACAGTATGAAAATAGATAATAATATATCGCTTGTTGCATGTTTCATTATTATTTCTGCTTTAATGAGCTTTTAATTATATACATTGAAATAAAAAAATATCCTTACACAGAAGGAGGAGCAATCTGCTCAACAAACCACGGGATTACGGATGCTTCTACATCTATTTTTACCATCTTTCTTTCCGGGTCAGGGGAAATCTCATCCAACGAAAATGACAAGTTGGAAAAACTGTAAATCCATCCTTTTGTTAGATATTGCAATTCTACACCGCCGGAAATATAACCACCTATTGTAATAAATTGATCGTTTAGTGTCACTCCTTGCCCCAGGCTTCCTTGAGGACGATATGTAATTTGCGAAAAACGTATGATAATATGAGGCAAATATATTGAAGTATTCACTCCATTAGTATCATTAGGAAAAATATTGTATGCCCAAGCATATTTCTGCTGTGGAGGCGTAAGCACATTCGGCGCATCAGTAACACTATGTGATATTCCTGTCGAGGTATTATTATAAGTAAATAATTCCAAATAATTTCTATATGGTGTATCCGGCGTATCTTCAGTTCCGGAAAAAACGTTCTTTTCGGAATTTAATACTTGTGAAGCAGGAGTTGTTAATCCATCCAACTGAGATGTAGAAAAGAAATTATTAATGAATATACCAGCAACTTTAAAACTGTTAATTTCATACGGCTTTCCATGCTCGTCTAATATCTCTTTTGACGGAACGGAACTGATTTTAAGTATTTCTATTCGAGAACCAATAGTACGCAAATTAACTTTGGCTTCTCTGGCATAATAGGACTCGGATGTTGATTCAATTATCCCCCCCATTCCCCAAAGCGGAATTTTATTTATCCCCCCATTAGAATCATACAAATTATTTGTGTTCACCGCAAGTTTTTCAATAGAAGAAATATTACCAGACTCCAAAGCCATTTTGTCCTCAAAACCAGCTGCCGGAATATTCAGAGCCACATAACAATAGTTTGCATTTTCGGGAGTATCATTAATAATTGCTCCGGTCGTCTGAAGTTGTTTTAAACTGATAGTATTCACATCGGAAACATCCGCTTCCTTATCTATTTTTTTGCACAAGAGTATATTCCCATCTAAATCAGTAAAATAAAGATAACCGTTCGACAATACAGTAGTAGAGCCATTCCCCACATGCGGCTGAGAATCAATTCCAGAACGGGTAGGTAAATTCCGAAGGATTGTCACTTTGACGCCTTGCTTAACAGCCTCCGGAGCAGGAGGAAGAAGCTCGTCAGAATGTACGCATCCTGTAAGAATCATGCTCATAATCAGCGCTTTGTTCATCCATTTAAATCCAAATAATCCTTTCTTAATCTTCATATATTTTGTGTTTAATGTTTTCATCTTTTTTTTTGACTTGCCCTGCTGCCTTTGGTAAGGCAGCAGGTAGCAAGATCCAGTTTTTGCGTTTATGTATGATTAAATTCAAATGAAAAAAAGTCTTTATGTAGTAAGACGTTGCAAATATAAAGGGATGTATTTCTACTCAAGTTAATCATATCATTCAAAATTTTCATTATCTCACATGTTAAAAAATTATCTTTTCATACCAGACCATTAAAAAGTTCATTTTTTATTCCATCTAAAATTTTTATTTCTATTGACACGTTTGGCAACATCCTATTGTTTAGTCATTTATAAATGTTTTTATTTCTCTCCTTCTCTTAAAATCTTCATTCTTTATATCACTATTAAAGATTTCTCCTTATATCGCCAGGAGTTCTATTATAAGTTTTTACGCACCAATTATAGAACGATTGTACGGAAGAGAACCAATATTTATCAGCTAACTCCTTGAAATGGCAATCACTATCAATAAGTTCCTTATATATTCGTATCTTCTTTTGAGTTGTTATCCATTGTTGAGCCGAACAACCGAATGTTTTCGTAAAATGTCTGTAAAAACTGGCCGGCGTAAAGCCCATCGCTTCGCTCAAATCCTCTATCGTCTTGTATTTGCACCACGACGTTTTAACTGCATCGGAAAAAGCTATATCGTTGCTCAGCGCCGGCAGGAAAATGCGATACAACTCTTGTTTGGAATAATAATTCCGCATCAACAAATATAGTTCCTTGATTTTCGCATCGAAATAGCTCTTACTCCTTATCCCGTCGCCAATAGCAGTGTATAACCCTTTCAGGTAATGCCATATCGACGGCAGGATTACATTTAAACTAATCTCTTCAATATCAACACTTTCCTTATCCATAGTATGATAGAAATCTCCCAACTTGAGACATTCGCACATTTCCGTCAATGTCAACGTCCGTATAACAATAAATACAACATTGGACGTCGCAAATACGCTAAGTGTATCCCCAGACTGAACGTATGAGAGGAGACCTTTGCGGATGCTCCTAGGCTCCCAATTTGCCACAGTCATGTTTGCCGTTCCTTCAAGCACAAATATCAGTGTATGGTGATAACTTGTATCGTCCCATTTGTCGCCTTTTTGTATTTTCCTTACTTCTATAACATTTCCTTCTCTGTCGTCATAGCTGAAATAATCGGAATTGTCCTTTACTCTTATAGCTTCCATAATTTGTTTTGTCTCAAGATGTTTGTATTATACAATTAATCACATTTTTGTTTAATCCTTTAATTTTATGCAAGTTTACGCAACCTCGAAAGAAGATACATTCGTTTAGATTCATCATATATCTCAAAAAGATCATCATTTTATTTACCTGGAAAGTTTCTTTTCACCAATCGCCATGGAAGAGTTCATTTTTTCTTTCGGGTTTACAAATGCCAATTTTTACCTTCTTGATAAATGTCAATTATACAGGATATTACATCGTTCTTTTTTATTCATTATTTTAAGTTAGTTCACAATTTCATTCACTATCGAGTTTTTCTCTGTTGAAAAAAAGAGCTTTCAATCGCAAAAAAGGATATTTGCTTACAGAAAACAGGTTATCTACTTGCAAGAAGTTGTTTTTAAGTCTTTTTCATTCAGTAAAGTGCCCTTTTTCAGGAATCTATTTGCAACAATTCACTTGAGTTCTTCTCTTTTCTACATTATCTCGTTTCGCTTTTCTGTGTAAAGATAGCCATTCCTCCCAGAAAAGCAAGAGGTGGTGATGTTAAATTTGTATGCTTAAATGGATTTTCTTGATATTATTTGAGGCTTTCCAACTATATGCTAGCAAATTAGGAGGTTTATTTCACCAGAACTGGAATTTCAGTTCTTGCATAAAAATGAATATTTGTAGTTTTTGCCTGTTTTATTAAACAAAAAGCTTTTCGCCAATGCCAGAATGGCGTCAGTGCTGACATTTTTGCAGACATAGACTTCTAAAATGTTCGGATGCGATTTTTTCAAAGTGTTTGCTCTTCATATTAACCATTTATATGCTGAAAATGGCACCTTAGCTGCGGCAATGGGGAAAAGGATAAGCATCGCTGGTAATGAGGAGCTAAAAATAACGATTCTCTATACAAAAAACTCATGGATATAAACTTTTTCGCAAGTTGTATGATTATTCTTTTCATTAAAAAATCGGAAGCTTTGCGGCATGTATGTTAAAAAAACGACTGCCTCTTCATGGAAGCGAAAGGGCGTTCATGGGATTTCTCGCTGCGCTTTACTGGAACGGCCTCCGCCTGTAAAAAAACGTGAAATACTAGCGCAAAAACGTGAAAATCGCATAAAATGTGTTAAAATAGCTGTATCAATTCTTAAAAAATCCGCATTGAAGCCTGCAATTTCCGCGGGGAAATCAAAAATCTCCGTGGAAATTCCGGGATTTTCCATGGAAAAATCAGCAATTTCCACGGAGATTCCTGAAATTTCCACGGAAAAATTAGAAATCTCCGTGGGGATTTCGGAAATTTCCATGGAGAAATCCAAAATTTCCGCGGAAAATCCAGAAATTTCCATGGAGAAATTGAGAGATTCCACGGAAAATTCTAAAATCTCCTCAAGGTTCCTATCATTTCCCGCGGAGCCAGTTGTCTTTTTTGTGCAGGCGGCTACTTTTCCTGTGGAGCCAGTTGTTTCTTCTGTGAAGGCCGTTGCCTGGACTTGCTTGTTTTCTGTCGACGACAGAGACATTTGTTAAAGGATATGCTGCTTTTGTCGATATGGCATGACTATGTAAAACTGTTTTTTGGGGCACACATATATATAATGTGTAAAATGTTTTGCAATAAATGTGGCAGGAGTTTTTATGGAATTAATCTTTATATTTGTCTTACAGGCGCTTAAAAAAAATGATGTTTCTTCGTTATGCTTCGTCGGCAAATTGCTCATGGCTAAAGGCTACGTCGTTCCAGCCAGTGTCACAAGCTTCGGGAAATTCAAATTTTAAGAGGCGCCTTATTGCAACAATATAAATCTTAAATTATTTTATATGATGGAATTAAGGACTTCATACGCCGGATTGAGGCTTCGCAATCCTATTATTGTCGGCAGTTCAGGTCTGACGTCACAAGTTGAGCGGATTAAAGAATATGAAAAGGCTGGTGCTGGTGCAGTTGTTTTAAAGTCGCTTTTTGAGGAGCAAATTGAGATGGAAGGCGATACGCTGCTACGCAATGCAGATTCAACCGTTGCGGAGGATTATGTTTACGAATATGTTCGCACGAACCGGACGGAAGATTATTTGTCTCTGATTGAGAGGGCGAAGGATGCGTGTTCGATACCGGTGATTGGGAGTATTAATTGTTTCCGTGCGTCCGGCTGGGTTGATTTTGCCCGGCGGATTGAGTTGGCTGGTGCGGATGCGCTTGAGCTGAATATTTATTTTCTTGAGACGGACATTGCGCGGCTGGTTGCTTCCGAAGGCGAGTTGTATGGTGAGATTGTTCGTAGGGTTAGGGATGCGGTGAAGTTGCCGTTGATTGTGAAGCTTGGGAAGGCGTTCGGGAATATTCCTGCGATGGTGGATTTGTTAAGTGCGAATGGTGCAAATGGAGTTGTCCTTTTCAATCGCTTTTTCAGACCAGACATTAATATTAATACGATGCAGATTGTTTCGGGCGATGTTTTCAGCAATCACTCGGAGCTTGGTGATACGTTGCGCTGGACGGCGATCGTTTCGGGAAAGTATCCTGGGATTAGTATTGCGGCTTCTACTGGCGTGCATGATTGGGAGGATGTGATTAAGTGCCTTCTTGCGGGGGCGTCAGCTGTGCAGATTACGAGTGCTATTTATATGCATGGTTCGGAAATTATTTCGCAGATGCTTAGGTGTATGGAGGAGTGGATGAGCCATTCGCATTATGAGGCGTTGTCTGATTTCAAGGGTGCACTTAATTATGCTCGTATAAAAAATCCCGCCATGTACGAGCGGGCGCAATTCATGAAGTATTTTTCAAATAGAGATTAGCAAAAAAATCCATGAACGGGGTTAACCGTTCATGGATGCTAAAAATTCCATATTGTCGTAGGTTTGTTCCATCCGTTTCTTAACAAATTCCATCGCTTCGATAGGTGTCATATCAGACAGGTATTTGCGGAGTATCCACATGCGGTTCACTGTATTTTCGTCCTGAAGGAGGTCGTCTCGGCGTGTGCTGGAGGCGATTATGTCCACGGCCGGATAGATGCGCTTGTTGGATAGTTTTCGGTCGAGTTGCAATTCCATGTTGCCTGTTCCCTTAAATTCTTCAAAGATTACGTCGTCCATTTTAGAGCCTGTTTCTGTCAGGGCTGTTGCCAGGATTGTGAGGCTTCCGCCATTCTCTATGTTGCGTGCTGCTCCAAAGAAGCGTTTTGGTTTTTGGAGTGCGTTGGCATCGACGCCGCCGGATAGCACTTTGCCAGAGGCTGGCTGGACGGTATTGTAAGCGCGTGCCAGGCGTGTGATTGAGTCCAGCAGGATAACGACGTCGTGGCCACATTCGACCATGCGTTTGGCTTTATTCAGGACGATTTCGGCTATTTTGACGTGGCGGTCTGCCGGCTCGTCAAAGGTAGAGGCGATGACTTCCGCATCGACGCTGCGAGCCATGTCGGTAACTTCTTCCGGACGTTCGTCGATTAGGAGGATGATCATATATACTTCCGGATGGTTAGCAGCGATTGCATTGGCAATGTCTTTAAGCAGCATTGTTTTGCCTGTCTTTGGCTGGGCTACGATTAGTCCTCGTTGACCTTTGCCGATGGGCGAGAACAGATCTACAACTCTTACGGCGATGTGGTCATATACTTTTGTTGATTTGCGGGCGGTGAGCATGAATTTCTCGTCGGGAAAGAGTGGTGTGAGGTGGTCGAAGGGGACACGGTCGCGAACTTCTTCCGGAGCACGTCCGTTGATTCGATCTACTTTGACGAGGGGGAAGTATTTTTCGCCTTCTTTCGGCGGACGAATCGGGCCTTCTACTATATCTCCCGTGCGCAGCCCGCATAGTTTGATTTGGGCTTGTGATACATATACGTCATCTGGCGATGTGAGGTAATTATAGTCTGATGAGCGGAGGAATCCGTAACCATCCGACATGATTTCGAGTACGCCTGTGCCGATGAGTATGCCTTCAAATTCGTGCGATTTGTCTTGTGCAGGGGTATTTGCAGGTTGCTGTTGTTGAGGCTGCTGTTGGTTTTGTTGTTTGCCCTGCTGTTGTTGCTCTTTGGGCTTTTTGGGAGGATTTGGGGGAGTTGCCGGGGTGAAGGGGAAGATTTGATCGAGGAGAGAATTGGCGGTTGGATGTTTGAATACGACTCGTTTTTTTTCTTCCGGTTGCTGCTGCGGAGTTGCTACGGTTTCTTCTTTTGGTGTGGTTTCCGCCACGATTTCTTCCTGTTTCTGTTCAGGGAACGGTTCTTGAGCATCGTCGTCCTCATATTCGGCCACTACTGGGGGCAGCATGGGCTTAACCAGAGCAGTCGCCTGTGGTTGAGGCGGTGTTACAACTGGGGGGACGACCGGCGAGGGGTTAAGAGTAACTGTTCCTGACAATGTTATGAGCGGCTGGATTTTGGGAGACGAAGTAGCTGGCAGAGACGGTAGTGAGACTTTCGACACTACTGCTTCAGCATTTGGGTTGTCAGGGAGTGTTGCGGTTGCAACTCTTTCATTTTTTTCTATTCGGTTTCTCTTTTTACGTTGTTCAAGAGGTTTGGATTCCTCGGACAGTTCTTCTTCCGTCATATCCATGCTTGGAGTTTCCGTCATGGATGGTGGCACCAGGATTTTCATTGCAGGAACGTTTATTATTGGGGCTGATGCGGAGATGGACGTCTCTTTTCGTACAGGTTCAGTTGACGCTGTGATTTCCGTTTTTGATGAATCTTCAATCATGGGTGATGAAATTAATGTTTCTTTCTTTTTTTCTTCTATGGCAGGCTTTGAAGGCTGTTGGTTTTTTGCTTTAGCGTTTTTACGAGCCTGTTGTTGCAGTTGCAAGGCTAAGGCTTTCTTCTCCGCTTTTCGTTGTTCTTTTTCCTTGTTTTTTTGAGCTTCTTTTTCCTTGGCTTTTTCGGCATGTATGCCGGCTATTGATATGGCTTGCTCATCTAGAATGAGATAGATGAGTTCGTCTTTTTTTAGGGAATTAATTTTCTTAATACCTAACTCGCCCGCTATCTTTTGGAGTTCAGGCAAGAGCATCCCATTGAGGTCAAGAATATTATACTTTTGCATATTTACGAAATTTGAATGATTGTAAATCTTAGTCACAGCATGAATTCTGCTTCTTCTGCATTAGCACGATTTCAATCTTAAAATTTATTTTATTGATATAATTTGTTAAAATGGGTCCTGGGATTGTCCACCTGATTGAATCATCCGGTAGCTATCTTGCGGAATAATCGCTGCAAAGATAACAATTATTTGGTATTTACACAGTTTTTCTCGAAAAATCTATCTTAATAAGCTTTTTATTCGGGATTTGTTGCTAGAACCTCGTTTTTTGTCTGGCACGCCGTTTTTAGTTTGAAGCTGTTCTGATTCGGCATATCCGTAAGCCTGATTTTTCTTTGTTTGATTCATGATTTTGAATAAATTGATGCCGATACTTTTTATTTTGAGGAGAAGACTTGTATAATTTATTGATTTTTCTTAAAATCATATTTTTTGATACCTGTGACAGAGGTAAAAACAGAGTTTACTTTAAGGAATGAGCATTTTTCAGACGTGTAGCAACGAAGCAAAAGCGATTTTTAGAAGTTTCCATGTGTAATTGGGGATTGCGATATGAAATGAAGCCTGTTTTCGTTATAAATCCACCGTCAATATTCTGCAACTGTTTTGTCCATGCTTTGCAGCGTCTTTTACATTTTGTTCGTACCCACCAAACTGAAATTTTATATTTAATAGCGAGGACGTTATGCTCAAAAGATAGAGATTTATCTAGGCAACGGTATATTTAAAGCATCCTTTTTTGTTTTGCCTGAAATACTTGAATAGCTATGACAAGCCTGAACATCCTTCCCTTTATGCGCCTCTCTGCAATCTTAACACGCTACAATCTCGCTCTCAACACCTCTCTCCGGAGGCCTTTCGGCTAGCCGCTGCCATGAAATTCGCCATTATTGAAGCCTTTTGGGTAATTAAATCATCTTATGTAAATAATAATAGAGTAGTTTAATTGATTGAATGATATTATTAAGAATAATATATATTCATTTAATCAATTAAATTATATAGTACAGACTGATATATATTAATTTTATCAGTTAAAAGATATTATATAAAGCGTAATATGCTAATTCAACCGATTAAAGATATTATTGTATAATAAGATAAACTTATTCAACCAGTTAAATGACATTATATATATCAACATATAATAATTAAACGAATTAGAATATATTGTATATTCTTATATGTACTCATTAAACCACAGGATTGTGTTTATTATCTTGCGATTTTGAATAAGTTAGGATAGATGATGATTGCGGATGCGACTATTCATGCTCCCGTGCTGTTATTCGCTTGATTTTTTATTTAATGTGGGATTATTGTCAATGTGTCTGATGCTCTGTATTCTTTGTCTCCTCCGAAATTTTTCTCATTTTATATATTGTGCAGGCTAAGCTCGTAAACGTGTACAAATCCGTTCTCTACTGTTTGATTGCACCTGTGGGATTTCCTTTTTAGGTTGGCGGCTTGGAATATAGCGCTTGTTTGCGAACATATGCAGATAATATGAGTTTTGTCAAAGACTTCTTAAAAATGTTTTTTTATCGTTCGGCTCTGTTGGCAAAATGAACATTTTTTAATTTAAACTTGACGTTTTTTTTTCTGCATAAACTTTGGCAAAACTAATTTTAAGAAATTCCCAGTCCCCTGTAATAAATCGTTCTCGAAAAATTGCGTGACATTGTATAATGCGTTAGATTCTTTTGCAGGAGATAAGCAGAGAATAATTATGTGCATTTTTATTCTCTCCGAACATCATTTTATTAATGCTTTTCAACTCTTGAATCAATTTGGATTAATAGAAATTTATTCATGATAGAGTAGGGGGATATTACTGAATTAAAAGCAGAGGCGATTTGGGCATAAACCACAGTCGATAGCCAAACTCAAAAACAGTTCTTGAGCAGTTCATAAGTATTATATTTCTTTTACGGTTTTTATTTGCAGCCTCCTTGTGCTTGCGAAAAAACTTGTCTTCGTCGGGGAAGAGCAAATTAGCAGGAAGAGCAAATCAATTTTCTACGGAAACACAAGAATGTTATTTTTGATAAATGATAATAATTAAATGATTTGTAATACAAATTAAGCCTGTTTTGGGAGTTTGTGGACAGCAATGATTTTATATATTTGTAGAATGAAAACAAAAAAAATACATAAGTGGAACATAATCGCCGCCTTGCTGCTCGTCGGCGTGCCTCAGGCTTGGTCGCAGTTGTCGTGGGGCGTGCGGACTGGCTTGTCGCATACGTCTATGGTTCAACAGATGGACCTTTATTATCGGTCAGGATGGAAGATTGGTGGCAGCGTTGCCGGATTGCTAGACATTCCGTTCTACCGTCGATTTTCATTCCGTCCGGAGGTGGCACTGGTTTATCAAGGAGGCAATTTTGTTTCTGGTGTTGACGACGACGAATCGTATGCCTGGCTTAATAATTTTAAGGGCTATTCCTTGCAGCCTTCATTCAACTTGGCATATAATATTCCAATTTCAGGCGTAAAGTTGATCATTTTCTTGGGACCTGCATTTGATTTTCATTTCAAAGATCGGCTTGTTGTTGAGCAATCCGATACTGAGGCTAGCAGTAGCGATGAGCAAGCTCTGGTCAAGGCTTTTGATTTCGCTGTGAACAGCGGTATCAGCGTCGAGTTTAAGGGCGCTTTTTTTCAGATAGCGTCTCTCAGCGGCATCATTGACCGTCGGGAGAGGACGTTGGGGAACGACAGCCCTGTTTATCAGAATAATATTACCTTTTCATTAGGGTACTTTTTCCGTTAATTATTATGTGCATACGAAAAATAATCGTCATCCGATTCAGGAGGGTTGGCGATGCAATACTCTCATCTGTTTTGTGTTCTACTTTGAAGGCTAGTTTTGCCGATTCACAGGTGGACTATGTGTTGAATGAAGAAATAGCCCCGCTTTTTGAAGGGCATCCTGCCATTGATAGGCTCATCATTTTCAGTCGTGAGGATCAAAGCAACAGTAAGCGTTATCTTGCAAAAGTTCGTCGCATAATGCGCGAAGGTCATTACGACATGATTGTAGATACCCGTTCGACATTCAAGACGCTACCCTTTGCTCTTTTTTCGCTCCGCTCCCCCCTCCGACTCGGTTTGCGGAAAAGTTATAATCGTTGGATACATAATTACCGTACGGATTGCAATCAGCTTGGAGCTGACGAGGTTTGCCGCACGCTACAACTGCTCCGTCCATTGGAACATCGCTTCTCCATTTGTTATGAACGAATTTTCAAGATATATGTCACTGAGGAAGAAAAATATGATTTTCGTCGAACGATGGAAGCCAGCGGAATCGACTTTTCCAAGCCGATCATCGTATGTGCAGTGGCGACGCGGATTGCCCATAAGGAGTGGGACAGGGCGCAAATGGTCGCGACCCTCCGCCTTATTCTTGAGCGCTATGTCGACGTTCAACTTGTTTTCAATTTCAGCGGCGAGGCTGAGAAGCGTATAGCAGGCGACATCTGCTGTCTGATGAATACTCCCCCACGTGTATTTGTTAATATTTATGCCCGGACATTGCGCGAGTTGGCTGCCATGATAGCTGTTTCCTCCTTTTTTTTCGGCAATGAAGGCGGCCCTCGGCATTTATCCCAAGCACTGGACATACCTTCTTTCGCCATTTATCCTCCCAGCATATCCAAGTCCGTCTGGCTTCCCAACGCATGCAAACGCTTTCAGGGCATTGAACCCGACGATATATCTGAGTTCATCGGCACCACATATTCCGAACGTTTTTCGCTCATCAGCACTGCCGAAGTTTGGATGCGCCTGCAGCCAATGCTCGACTCTTTTCTATATAGACGATTGTCATAATAAAAAAGGACTGCCTTCCCTCGTTATTCGGAGAGAAGGCAGTCTTTTTTTATCAGAGATTGTATTTATCTCAAGAGAGCGCTAAAATCGGCATTGGTGATATATTTAGCAAATTCGATATCGTTAGCAGCTTCCTTTATGAATGAACGATCTTTGGTTATAGCAGCTTTTAGATTGCTAACCACGTTGTTTGTATCATTCGTGCGTGCGGAGACAATCGCTTTCAGATAATCGGTCGTTGCGTTAGGATATGGAACGGAATTGAGCGTTTGGAGAGCCTTGCTGTAGTCTTTTGTGAGAATTTGCGCTATTGCTGCATTATTACTCTTTACGGAAACTAACGAAGCGGCAGCTTTAGAATATTCTCCTTGCCGCAGGTATAAAATTCCTAACGCTTCGTTCAGTTCAGGCACGCCAGCTGCTCCACCAAGGAGTTGTTGTGCTTTATCTTGCTCACCTTTAATAAGAGCGATAAGGCCTAGGTTCATGTTTGCTTCGGCATTAGTCTTTACGGCATTAGCTTTCACAAACATTTCTTCTGCTTTAGTTACGTCACCAGCTTGGAATCTAAGTGCACCAATATTGTTCCAAGTGCGATAGTCGTTGGGGAAAATCTGGCTGGCTTTCGTATATATGGCTTCAACATCATTGACGTTGTTAGTGAGAGTGGCAGCATATAGCAATTCTTCGACGCTGAGGCTTCTTGGATTGCTATTACTCAAGGCCTTAATTTCGTCGTCCGACTTGCCTATGATTTCAACGTTGGCAATTAAGCGTGAGCGGCGCAATTCAGGAAGAATTTGGTCGGCAAGTACACTGAATACGGAGGATATATTCTTTATTTCCTTCTCGCGTTGTTCTGGGTCTTTATACATTGAGAGAACTCTAAGTACAAGCTCCTTATCCTGAATATTAGATTTGGATACCAATTCTTGGAATCCATCCCAGTCTTGAGCTGTATAGTGAGCATCCACTGGCACATTGATTTTTGCCCTTTTCAATTCTTGGCTGACAAACTTCGATGTGGCAGCTTCGCGTTTTTCTGCTAATCCGGTATTTAGTTTTACACCGCCGTCAGGAGAAGCGTAGGCAGAGATTTCAACGGCTACATTCTGGTTTGGAGCTTCGTCTGCATTCTTTACCAAGTTTTTCCAATCTTTAACTTCCTGCTTTCCAAGTTCCTTAGAGCGGAGTTCAGCTTGTTGGATGAGGAATTTGATACTTGCTTCATGCGCCTCTTTAATTATGCGCTGAAATTTGTCGGGGCCAATAGCTGGTTTAGCTGTGGCTGCATTGGCTAGTTCGGAGGTAGCAAGAACCCCCTCTCCGATTTTGATATCTGGCAGTTGAATGGTCTTTCCTTTAAGCTTAGCGTCAAAGGTAAGATAGAGTTCGGACTTTTTCATCTCCGGCTTGTAGTTGAAAAATGATTTCAATGTTACGTTGCCTCCAGCACTTTGGGAGATAGTTTGATTGTTACCCTTCACTTTCTCGCCTTGGAATGTGTAGGCTGTCCCCCATGCTTCTCCACCTTGATAACGCAGAACAGGAGTAATAGTCACTACTGCATTTTTGTTAAACCATTTAGAAGGGAAGGTCGCATCTATACTTACAGGAACCTTACCTCCGATAGCTTCTAGCGGCTGTGGAGTAGCCTTTATATGTTTTTCGGCTAACGGATTCAATTTGCCTGAACAAGACGAAAAGGCTACGATAATAGCCAGCATTAGGAGTGGCAATAGATATTTTTTGCTCATTTTGATGTAAGTTTTAAGAATGTTACTATTTTTTATTAATTTATTTTTAAGTGGTACAATGCAACTCTGGTCACTAATAAGTTTCGTTTGCAAAACTAAACGTTTTTTTGATTGCTTCGATGATTCGCTGAATAAAATTCTTAATATTAAGACTTATTAACCTGAATTCATGCGAAACTATCATCATTTCTAAACGGTCACAAAGCAAATTTGCTGAGATCGACTCAGCTAGGCCGCTCATAAGATTTAATAAAATCGAGACTGTTGAGCCGAAGTATCTCCTCCCTCAAGTTTAATGGAGTGCTTCTTGCAGTAGTAGGCAACCGAGGAAGAAGAACAAGAATATCTAAGAAAATTGGCTGTACTTCCGCGTCAGTGTTTGATTGGACAGATAGATGCAGTATTCAGCCTCTCAAACCCATTAAACGATTTATTAATACCTGTTACCAAATTGATTCCAGCGTTAATTAAAAAGGACTTTAGAATTACAATCATCCATTTTAGCACGGCTGCTGCAAAAAAAAATCAACAATCCTCTCCTATCACGGTAGGCCAGAACATCCCATAGCGTTTTTTTCAGAGCTGACATGTTTTAAAACTGTATTTCAATCTTTTTAGTTAGGCTAAAATAAAGAATAGAATATCTCTGACACCTCTTGTGACTTGAAAACTTTCACTTTAGCATTAAAAGATTCCGCGGATGCATTGGTTGAGCGATTATCGATTATGCCGTAGTTGTTTTGCATCGTATCAATGACGCTTTTAAAGAACTTTAGGTTAAGCTTCTCTACTTTATCGTACCATCGGCCAGTCGGGTTAGGCCGACCTGTTTATCGCTTGTTGTATTATAGATTCCGGTTAGTGCCATGGATACACGGTAGGCTTCTTCAATAGCCGGATATTCCCGGAATAGAATCCGTGCTCTCTGTTGCTGATTATAGTCCACTTGCTGAAATGTTTCATTACAACATGTCTGCTTCTGGCCAATCGCTGCTTGCGGGTATTTCCATTTTCAAAAACATGAGGTCTGTGTTTGCGTTTTTCTTCTTTGGCAAAATTGGATTTCGTTATTCTCCAAATCAATAGCCTGCCAGCGCTAATCTACCCGAAGATCACTAATAGCATCATTCATCAGGTGTTGAACATGAAATCTATCGGCTACTGATGTGGCGTTAGGACAAGCCCTTTTAGCTATCAGATGCATGGTTGGAGACAAGTCAAGAGCAATCTCTTTCACCTTCAGCCGTAAGGATCGTGGAATCTTCTCTAATGCGGAAATGACGTTCTCTGACCCGGTTCCCTGTATCATAGCCACTAAAGCACCTTGCTTTCCATGTCCTAGCCTGTTGGTCACAAAAGTTCATCTTGGGAAAGGCTAGTTTCGTCTATGCTTAAACAGGGG
>JAIRPK010000032.1 GCA_031257015.1 Tannerellaceae bacterium | reverse complement strand
CGGTGCCGACGTTTCCCGCACCGGTGCCGACAGTTTCCGCACCGGTGCCGACAGTTCCCGCACCGGTGCCGACAGTTTCCGCACCGGTGCCGACAGTTTCCGCACCGGTGCCGACAGTTCCCGCACCGGTGCCGACAGTTCCCGCACCGGTGCCGACAGTTTCCGCACCGGTGCTGACAGTTCCCGCACCGGTGCCGACAGTTCCCGCACCGGTGCCGGCGATTCCGGCTTTGGTGCCGACGGTTTCGGAATTTTAATTAATGCGTTGCGTCTTTGTGTTCGGCTTTCGGTATGTTCATAGCATAGCTTGATATTGCCGGGAAAGGTCATAATATCTTCGGAACAAAAAACGGGAAGGGGGGGATACAATGGAATAAAGCGGTTTGACTCAAACGGGTATCTGAATAAGTGGGAGTATGTTGTTGCAAGCATCTGCATTGAGGATGTAAAAAAGGTTATTCATATTTCGCATGAATTATTTTTTCTGAATATATTCTTTTGTGCTTTTGGTTGCATACATGCTGCTAAAAATGGTTGCTACGCTGATTCTTCATTTATATTTGAAACTCAAAAAAATTAAATTCAATCAAACGAAAAATCTATTTATCACTCTTTTTCTTGCCGTCGGACTGATGGCGCAGGCGCAAAATATGGAAGATACTCCCTTACCGCCTGCAAAATATAATGTTGTTTGGGACTGGCCGGGCAAGGATGCAGCTTCGTCCATGCCAATCGGCAATGTCGCTCCGGGAGCGAATGTTTATACGGTGGCCAATGGCGATCTTTATTTGTTGCTTGGCAAGACCGATGCTTTTGATCGCCTGGGGAATGTACTGAAAACAGGGCGCGTGAGAATACGCATCAATCCGAGGAACACCGTAATAGAAGGAACCGTAAGGAAAGGCAAACTCATATCCTGGACAGTTACGCCGGCGGCAAGGAAAAAGGATGTTATAATTCCTGCTAATTATAAATAAGGAAAGGCATCTTTTGAAAGGAAAGTGAAAAGCGCGTTTGCATCCTTATAATTCTAGCTTTTTTGTTCGTCTTGTTTTCTATTTAACCCTTTAGCAATTAAGATTCGCCGAATGGCTAAAAAAACTCCGGAAACATTCATCTGTATTTTACGAATGTTTCCGGAGTTTTTATTGTTTATTCTTATTCGTGAATCTTTTAGGGAATTTATCTACGTAAAAAGCTTTTTTGTCCCATGATTGTCAGCAGGCTGAATGGATTTTTAACGATGCCTTGGCAGAGAAAGTCAGTCTTTTGCTTTGTGAACGGTGAGTTGAGGGAATGGGAAGTTGACGCCTTTGGCGTTGAATGTGTCGTATATAATGCTGTTAAAGTTGAAATAAACGTCCCAGTAGTCGGAGGCTTTGGCCCAAGCACGTACTACGATGTTGACACTGCTGTCTGCCAGGGCGTGAATGCCGACGTAGGGGGCAGGATCGGCAAGGATGCGGGGATCAGACGAGAAAAGTTCTTCTACGATGGCCTTGACTGTTTCAAAGTTTGTGCCGTATTCTACGCCGAAGATCCATTCTATCCGACGTTTGTCGACATTGTTGTTTGTGACGACGCTGCTGCTTAACGAACCGTTGGGGATGTAAACCTGGCGGTTGTCGGCTGTGCGTAAAACGGTATGGAATATTTGTATCTCTTTTACGGTTCCTTCCGTGCCTTGGGCGATGATATAATCGTTGACGCGGAAGGGTTTGAACAGGAGTATTATCAATCCGCCGGCGAAGTTGGAGAGGTTCCCGCTTAAGGCCATGCCTATCGCTATTCCTGCTGAGGCAAGCAGTGCGGCGAAGGAGGTTGTTTCAATGCCGAGGGCGCCTATAATGGAGATGATCAAAAGGATGACGAGAATGACGTTGATCATGCTTATGAGGAAGGACTTTATGGATGCGTCGATGTGGCGCCTTTCCATTACGCGACGCATTAGTTTGTCGACTAGCTTTATGATTAATCGGCCGGCGATGAAAATGGCAGCAGCCTTGAAGATAATAAGTCCGAAGTGGAGGCCTTGGGCAAGCATTTTGTCGGCCAGAGAGTTTACTTGAGCGAGGGAAGAAATGTTAAGTTCTAACATAATCGTACTAAATGTTGGATGAATACTTCTTTTTGTTTTATTGTCGCAAAAATAAGGAAATTCAGATAACTTTGCCGCATTTCAAATCTAAATATTATTAATATGTTACAAAAGAAAGAATCTAAATCTAAATCCATTCCTTTATATATTCGTATCCTGCTGGGAATGTTGCTGGGAACCATAATCGGTTTTGCGGCACTGGGGCTTGGCGTTGAGGTTTTTGTTACGGATTGGATTGCACCATGGGGAAAGCTGTTTATTCGAATGTTACAGTTGATTGCAGTCCCGCTGATTTTTGTTACTCTGGTTAAGGGGATAACGGGATTGAAGGATGCTAGTCGATTCTCCCGTCTGGGGGGAAAGACAATGGCGCTTTATCTTGTGTTTATTACGGCTTCAGTGCTTTTTGGTATTGGCATGGGGCTGGGAGTAAAACCGGGAGAGTATATTGAAAAGGAGACAGTGGCGAGGCTTCAGCTGAAGTATGAAAATACAATCGAGGAGAAGGCGCAGGCTGCCGAATCGGCTAAAAAAGATGGGCCGCTATATTTTTTGAATGAAATTGTGCCGGATAATATATTTCTTGCGGCGACGAATAATACGCGGATGTTGCAGGTGATTTTCTTTGCCGTTCTTTTTGCTTTTGCAGCGCTGATGATTCCGCATGAGCGGACGAGGGCGGTGTTTGATTTCTTTGATGGAATGAATGATATTATAATGAAAATGGTTGGCTTCATTATTTCACTTGCGCCTTACGGAGTGGCGGCGCTTATGGCCGAACTGGTTATAGGATTCGAGGGGGATGGGAGCGTCTTTTTGGCATTGGGCTTATATGCGCTTACGGTGACGGTTGCAATGTTTATTATAATGTATGTGTTCTATCCGCTGGTAATCCATTTCTTTTCACGAATGAAGGCGAAGGATTTTCTTAAAGCATTGTATCCTGTGCAGCTGTTTGCTTTTACGACGAGCAGCAGCGCGGTGACTTTACCCGTGACAATGAAGGCGATTGAGGAGAAGCTGGGAGTGTCTAAATCTGTATCGACTTTCGTACTTCCGGTTGGGGTGACGATTAATATGGATGGGACTTCATGCTATCAGACAATTGCCGTCTTCTTTATTGCACAGGCGCTTGGCGTTGAACTTAGCTTGATGCAGATAGCGACAATATTGCTTATGACGATATTGTCCTCGATCGGGACGCCTGGTATTCCGGGCGGGAGTTATGTTATACTGGCCATGGTGCTGACCTCGGTGGGAATACCTGCTGCCGGTCTTGCTCTTATTATTGGTATTGACAGGCCTTTGGATATGTTGCGCACGGCCGTTAACGTGACGGGGGATGCAACTGTTGCCTGCATGATTGATAAGGGTAAAGGGGCGGAAGTCTAGGGATTAGTGAATATAGTGTAGATGCTTTGGTCATGAACTGAGGACTGAAAGCTGGAAACTATACAGAAAGGAGATTCTCCGGTTCAGGGGGAATCTCCTTTCTGTGTGTATGCTTAGCTATTGGGGCAGATGGCTTATATGACTGGGATTTATTCTTCCGGCATGGCTTTCGGAATATCGTGTGAAACGTTTGGAACATCAAATGTGATTCTCCGAGTGTCACCGTTGATTCTCGAAGAATCACCAGATACTCTCTGAGAGTCACCGTTGATTCTCTGAGAGTCACCGTTGATTCTCGAAGAATCACCGGATATTCTCGGAGAGTCACCGTTGATTCTCGGAGAATCACCCGATACTCTCCGAGAGTCACCGTTGATTCTCGAAGAATCACCGGATATTCTCGGAGAGTCACCGTTGATTCTCGGAGAATCACCCGATACTCTCTGAGAGTCACCGTTGATTCTCGAAGAATCACCGGATATTCTCCGAGAGTCGCCGTTGATTCTCGGAGAATCACCCCGATATTCTCCGAGAGTCGCCGTTGATTCTCGGAGAATCACCCCGATATTCTCCGAGAGTCACCGTTGATTCTCGGAGAATCACCCGATACTCTCTGAGAGTCACCGTTGATTCTCGGAGAATCAAATTTTACTTGTTTATACTGAACTTCGGTTATTTTAATATTCAAAGCGCTTCGCACGATGTAGGGTATTTGTTTATCTGATTCACTTGTGATTCTCTTTTGGCTTTTTGATTTGTGATAGAGTTAATGATTATAAAACGGTTGGGAACGGTTAGGGCTGCAGTTATACCGGTAGATGCCTGTCTGCTTTGTCTGTGTCCGGAATGAAGGGATGGGGGCGAAAATCTTCAGGAAGGAGAATGGCTATTCTTTGATATACAGGCTAAAGCTAATGGTGGTAATTCTTCCGACAGCACTAATCCTTTTTTCCATATATTTGCGGATATTAAATTATCAGGTATGACAATAGATGAAATCAAACTAATACTCCATCAGGAGGCTGAAGCTGTAAGGAATATTCCCGTATCAGGCGAATATGCCAGGGCAATTGACTTGATTGTCGAATATGTGCATGGCAGAAAGGGCAAGCTTGTAACCAGTGGTATGGGCAAGGCGGGACAGATAGCAATGAATGTGGCTACAACGTTTAGCTCAACGGGAACTCCGGCTTTTTTCCTTCATCCAAGTGAAGCGCAGCATGGAGATTTGGGAATTATACGCGAAAATGATCTGGTGCTGCTTATATCCAATTCGGGGCATACGCGGGAGCTTATTGAACTTGTTGGTCTTGCCAGGGTCCTGGTGCCGGAGATTGAGTTTATTGTTGTTACAGGCAATCCGCAGAGCAGTCTTGCCAAGGCTGCAACTGTATGTTTGCCTACCGGGAATCCTCACGAGGTTTGCACTCTGGGGCTTACGCCGACAACTTCGACGACGGTGATGACAGTTATTGGCGATATACTCGTCGTTGGGACGATGAAAAGGATTGCTTTTACTGGCAGCGATTATGCCAAGAGGCATCATGGCGGTTATCTTGGAGCTAAGAGCAGGGGGGAAAATCAGATAAAAGATTATAAATAATGATGATATGAGAAAAGTAATCGGTATAGGAGAAACTATATTGGACATCTTGTTTAAGGATAATCAGCCGTATAGGGCTGTTCCGGGAGGGTCTGTTTTTAATGGTTTTGTTTCACTTGGGCGTCTTGGCGTGCCGCTTGTTTTTATTAGCGAGCTGGGCAATGACAGGGTTGGTGATATTATTCGTGATTTTATGCGGGAGAATAATATTCCTGAGGATTATGTTGATTGTTTTCCAGACGGGAAAAGTCCTGTCTCAATCGCTTTCCTTGACGAGAATAATAATGCCGATTATATTTTTTATAAGAACTATCCCAACCAGAGGCTTGAATCTCCTCTTCCGAGGATAGAGGAGGACGACATACTTATTTTTGGATCCTATTATGCACTAAATCCGGCTCTGAGGGAGCGGACGATTGAGTTCCTTGAGTATGCGAAGGAGCGCAAGGCTATATTATATTATGACCCGAACTTCCGAAGCGCTCATGCTCATGAGGCGGTAAGGCTTCGGGCGGCGATACTGGAAAATTTTGAATATGCTGACATTATCCGTGGCTCGGAGGAGGATTTCTTTAATATTTTCGGAGATAATAATATGGAGAAGGTGTATAAGGACAGGGTGAAGTTCTATTGCCCTAACTTGATTGTTACTCGTGGAGCCGGTGAGGTTATGCTTTTTTCCGAATCGGGCTGTGAAAAATTCCCTGTTCCGCAAGTTTCACCAGTAAGCGCGATTGGGGCAGGTGATAATTTTAATGCGGGAATTATATATGGGATATTGAAATATGGCTTGCGAAGGGAGAATCTGTCTTCGCTTACGAAAGAGACTTGGCGCGACATCATTCGTTGTGGCATTGAGCTTGCTGTTGAATCATGCCGGAGTTCGGATAACTATATATCTAAATCTTTTGCTTCTTCTTATGCTCAAAACCGTTAACAGGCAGGGAGTGTTGATTGCAGCAGGCTCCTTATTTCTGCTTGCTTGTAATGTACATGAGCCGGAGATAACAACAATTTGCAGTCAGGATTCTGCGGGAAACTGTATTATTAAATGGGAAGTGCTCCCTAAGATGAAAGGAACGGTTCAATTGTATGTCTCGGATGATCCTAATGTGGTGAAGGCTTCGCCGGCAGGTTTTGCCGGAATTGATGACGGTATTCTAAGATACGTGACGCATGATAATTTTGTTCGTAAATATTTTCGTCTGGTGCTTAATAAAACCTATCAAAAAATAGTGGCTTCTCGCTCCATAATGATGGACAATGTTTTAAACATGCGTGACTTGGGCGGATATATGAACGGTGAACGCAAGACTGTGAAATGGGGAAAAGTGTTCCGCTCCGGTGATCTTAGTCATATTGGAGAGCAGGATTCGTTGCGACTGGCTAACTTGAAAATAAAGACGATTGTTGATCTGCGTATGGAAGGAGAGGCGGCGGCTTCGCCGATTGTGTTTCCTTCTGCGAGGGTTGTTTCTGTTCCAGTGGTGACTTCTATTGATTATGTGGTAAAGCAAGTGTTGAGCGGTAAATTCCGTAAGGGTGATGTGTCTCTTTATATGCAGGATATGTATCTTCAGTTTACTGATAACGCGCCTGCCTTTTCGCAACTCCTGGCTCTTTTTGCGGATGAAGAGAATTATCCTGTATTAATTTCCGATGCGCAGGGGAAAGATTGTGCCGGGTATCTTTCAGCCTTGATTCTTTCAGCGTTGAATGTTCCGGAAAAGATGATATTCAGTGATTATTCCGAAGTAAACGAATTGTTTAATCCTGAACCTTATCACGCTCTCGCCGGACAAATGAGTCTTGATATGCAGGAAGCTTTGAGTATTGCCGTATCGGCCAACGAAACCTTTCTTGATATTGCTTACAAGAAGATAAAGAGAGAAAAGGGATCTCTTGCCAGATATATTACTGAAGAACTCCTCCAGGATGAACGCAGTCTTGAAAGGATTAAAAATATTATGCTTTACTAATGTGAAAATCTCTCGAACGGCTTGAATATGTTGTTTCATCTGTGGCTGTTACCTAATCTATACTTGAAGAAACTTCTTTCATATATGTATTTGCTGTTAATCATCATCTTTTTCTTCTTCCGCCTGCTCCTGAAAGGAGAGGGATTTGGAGTTAGCATATTGTTTCAGAAATAGAATAATTAATAAATAGATAATAATAAAGAATTAAGAACATGAGAAAACAAATTATCTTTTTGCTCCTGTCTTTGACAGCTGTCGTCCATTCGCTTCGTGCTGACGACTATCTTAAATTATGGTATCCAGTACCTGCCGAGAAGTGGTGTGAGGCTTTGCCTGTTGGTAACGGACGTTTGGCTGCAATGATCTTTGGGACGACTGCTGAGGAATTGATTCAGCTTAATGAGGAAACATTATGGGCAGGACAACCGAATGCGAATATTAATCCGAATGCTCTGCAAGCCTTGCCGGAAATCAGGCGATTGATGTTTGAGGGCTATTTCAAAGAGGCACAGGATATGGCCAAAGACAAAGTTGTCCCTAAAACTAATCACGGTATGGCTTTTCAACCGGTCGGTAATCTTCGGATTGCCTTCCCAGGACATGAATCGCCGACAGAGTATTATCGGGATCTTGATATAAGCAAGGCTATAGCTACAACACGATATACGGTTAATGGAACAGAGTATAAGCGAGAAGTCTTTGCGGCTTTCACCGGTCAGGTAGTTGTGGTCCGGCTGACTGCTTCGCAGAAAGGGAAAATCTCTTTCTCGGCCGGAATGGATTCTCCTCAGAAAGCGACTGTCTCCGTGCAAGGGAAGAATGAATTGCTGCTTAAAGGTATATCTGGTGACTTGGAAGGACTGGAAGGAAAGGTTCGTTTTACTGCGCAGGTAAGAGTTGTTCCAGAAAAAGGAAGACTGTCGGTTGATGGAAATCGAATTGTCCTTGTTGATGCTGATGCTGCGACATTGTATATTTCCATGGCTACGAATGTGGTCAACTATCATGATATAAGTGCTGATCCCGATAGAAAGGCAACTGATTATATGAAAAAGGCTCTCTCTAAATCGTTGGATAAGTTGAAGAAGGAGCATATAGAAAAATATAGAACTTATTTCGATCGCGTGCAGATTGATCTTGGACGGACTGCAGCGGCTGACAAGCCGACAGATGTGAGGGTTCTTGAATTTGCTCAAGGTAATGATCCGCAATTGGCGGCATTGTATTTCCAGTTCGGACGTTATCTTCTTATTTCTTCGTCACAGCCGGGAGGACAGCCTGCTAATCTGCAAGGAGTGTGGAATGATTTGATGTTGCCGCCCTGGGATAGTAAATACACGACGAATATTAATGCGGAAATGAATTATTGGCCGGCTGAAGTGACGAATCTTGCTGAACTTCATGCACCGTTCATTGAAATGGTGAAGGACGTCGCTGTTACAGGAGCGGAAACTGCTCGGCAAATGTATGGAACGAGAGGATGGGTCTTGCATCATAATACTGACTTGTGGAGATTGACCGGGCCGATTGACCAGGCTGAATCGGGAATGTGGCCAACTGGAGAAGCATGGGTCTGCCAGCATCTCTGGGAACGCTATCTCTATTCCGGAGACAAGGCTTATCTCAAATCTGTTTATCCGCTGATGAAAGGTGCGGCTTATTTTCTGCTCGACTTCTTCGTTGAGGAGCCTGCGAATAAGTGGCTGGTTGTTGCACCGTCAAACTCGCCGGAAAATTCTTTCTCTTATACGGATAAGGATGGAAACAAGAAGTCGGCTACGAATACTTATGGAACTACCATGGATATTCAGCTGGCTTTTGAGCTGTTCACGAATATTATTTCGGCTACCGAGGAGCTGGGTACTGACCAGGCTTTTGCAGATACGCTGAAACAAACCATACGCAGGTTTCCGCCCATGCACATAGGCCAGCACAGCCAGCTGCAAGAATGGCTGTTCGACTGGGACGACCCGACAGACCATCATCGACATGTGTCGCATCTTTACGGACTTTATCCGGGGAATCAGATTTCGCCGAGAAGAACGCCTGAATTGTTTGATGCTGCACGGACTTCGCTGAATTATCGAGGAGATCCGGCGACGGGGTGGTCAATGGGATGGAAAGTTTGTCTCTGGGCACGCTTCCTTGATGGAAACAGGGCGTATAAACTGATTACAGAGCAGCTGAAGCTGACCGACAGCCCGAAAACGACCATGACAGGGGGAGGAACTTACGCTAATTTGTTTGACGCTCATCCGCCTTTCCAAATTGACGGGAATTTTGGTTGCACTGCCGGCATTGCGGAAATGTTTATGCAGAGTCATGACGGGGCGATATATATTCTTCCGGCTCTTCCGAATGTTTGGCCGACCGGCCATATACGCGGACTTCGTGCCAGGGGTGGTTTTCTTGTCAATTCCATCGAATGGGAGAACGGGCGATTGAAGTCTTTGAAGATTAAATCGTTGCTTGGAGGGAATTTGCGTTTGCGTAGCGAGGCTCCGCTGGTTATTGTTGGCGGCGGCTCTTTGAAGCTTGCAACAGGAGTTAATCCTAACGCCTTTTTCCGGACGCCGGATGTGCCGCAACCGATTATTTCGGATAAGGCAAAACTAAATTCACCGGATGTTCCTCAAACGCTTGAATATGATATTTCGACGGAGGTCGGGAAGGAATATGTTTTTGTCGTAGGGAATTAAGCGGAGCGAATTAATCGCTTTGATACAGAGGCGCGAAAATGCGGAGATGTTTATTCTCCGTCTTTTCGCGTCTTTTTTGTTTTGCCTGGCTTTCTGAAATATTTCTATTCTTCGTTTTTCTTTGCTGATGGGATGTTTGTTTATTGAAGTTTCATCTGTTTTATCTTCTGGCGATGCTTGCGAAAAATAATTTTTGCCTTTTTTCTCAATCCTTTAAATTTTATCGTTTTTATCGGAATCTTTTCCAGCCTGACGAAGATGTCAAAAGACGTTCTCCACATGTCTAGAGACGTTCGTTACGTCTTTAAAGACGTTCTCCACATGTCTAGAGACGTTCATTACGTCTTTAAAGATGTAAGTCACATGTCTAGAGACGTTCGTTACGTCTTTAAAGACGTAAGTCACATGTCTAGAGATGTTCTTTACGTCTTTAAAGATGTAAGTCACATGTCTAGAGACGTTCGTTACGTCTTTAAAGATGTTCGCTACGTGTCCGGACATCTTCGGAGAGTGTTGCAGGTGGTCGTTGTGTTGGCTTCTTTTCTTTGGGGAATTGATGTATATCTTTCGTTTGTTAATTTTGATGCTTTGAAATTTCACTGCCGAAATTTTGCCGGTTGATTTGTGTTTTTTTGCGCGGGATGAGGCAGATTTTGTTTTATTAATGACTAATATGTTTTTTAAATGAATTAATAATTAAATGATTATAGTAATGAGAAATAGAAAGTTTGTTTTTACAACGCTGGTTTGTGTAGCAGCAGCGTTTTTGTTTGCCGGTAATGCCCAGGATGGGCGCAGTTTATGGTATGGCGTGCCTGCCGAAGTTTGGGAGGAGGCTCTTCCGGTCGGTAATGGGCGATTGGGGGCTATGATTTTCGGAGGAGTTAATCATGAGAAGCTTCAGATGAATGATGTTACGGTCTGGTCGGGAGGTGTAGAGAAGAATGCTGATATTCCTGATGCTTACAAGCATCTTCCGGAGATACGGGAGGCGCTGAAAAATAAGGACTTTAAGTTGGCGGAGGAGCTGTCGCTAAAGTATATGATTTGTAAAAAGCCCGAAGGCTTTGATGGCAATGGGTTTAATAACATTTATTTCCCGTCTTACCAGACGCTGGGCAATTTGGATATATATTTTAATATGCCGCAGGGGGCTGTTTCCGGCTATAAACGGTGGCTGGATATTGAGAATGCTCTTGCCGGAGTGTCTTTTAATATCGGCGAGGCGTCGTACAGCAGAGAGTTTTTCTCTTCTCATGCCGACAGTGCCATCGTTGTTCGTCTGACTGCTGCCGGGGAAAATGCGAAGCTGAATTTTTCCATTGCTCTTGACCGTCAGTATTCGGCGAAAACAACGGCCAGGGGATCTTCAGTGTTGATCATGAAGGGAAATACTGATTATAAGGACAGGAAGGGGAATTGTGATTATGAAGTTCAGCTGAAAGTGCTTGCGAAGGATGGAAAGGTGCAGTCTGAAGGTAATCGCCTGACGGTGAAGAATGCGACGGAGGCTTATATTTATCTTGTTTGCGGAACTTCTTATTTATTGGATTATGACAGGAATTACCGTCAGCCTTTGTTGTCGGAGAAATTGGCCAAAGTTTTGGCTGCGGCTTCGTCTAAGGTGTATGACAGGCTTCGGAAGGAGCATATTGAGGATTATCGTTCGTTGTTTAACCGTATGGATTTGCAGCTTGGGGAGACTTCCAAACGAAATCTTCCGACTGACGAGAGGCTGAAGGCTTTCGGAAATGGAGAGGAGGATGCGGATTTGGCTGCGCTGTTCTATCAATATGGTCGTTACCTGCTGATTTCGTCCAGCAGGGAGAATAATCCGTTGCCATCTAATTCGCAGGGAATATGGGGCGATGGTTTTGACCTTCCATGGCATTGTGACTACAAGTCAAATATTAATTATCAGATGAATTACTGGTGTGTTGAGGCTTCCAATCTTAGTGAATGTCATACTTCCGCCCTTCGTTTCAATGCGAGCATGGTAAAGCCCGGACAAAAAACGGCTCAAAGTTATTTTAATGCCCCTGGATGGGTATTGGCCATGCAGACTAACGTATGGGGATGGACATCGCCGGGATGGAATACCGGTTGGGGCAACTTCTTCGGTGGTAGCGGCTGGTTGATGCAGAACTATTGGGAACATTATGCCTATACGCAGGACAAGAAGTTCCTTCGCGAATACTATCCGGTAATGAAGTCGGCTGCCGAGTTCTATCTTGGAGCAATGAGTAAAAATGATAGTGGCTACTGGGTGATGTCGCCTTCCTCTTCGCCTGAAAACAGGTATCATGACATTAATACGCCGGTCATTAGAACCGGAGGGATAAGTGTTACTGAAGGTGGAACGATGGAGATGAGTATCATTCGCGACTTGTTCGACAATGTCATTGCAAGTTCGGAAATATTAGGTATTGATCAGGATTTTCGTAATAAACTGCAACAGACCCGCGCACAGCTTCTTCCTTTTCGCGTTGGACGGGCCGGGCAATTGCAGGAGTGGGCTGATGATGTGGATTTATTGTCTATTGATATTCGGCATCGGCATGTTTCTCATCTCTTTGCTCTTCATCCGGGTAAACAGATTTCGCCGATAACAACTCCTGAACTTGCGCAGGCAGCTCAAAGGACGCTTGAAATTAGAGGTGATGACGGTACGGGTTGGAGCTTGGCATGGAAAATAAACTTTTGGGCACGACTTCTTGACGGAGATCGTGCATATAAGTTAATGACTTATCAGCTTAGGCATGTTAGTCCTGATGGAAAGACAAGTTATGGGGCTGGCGGTGGAACTTATCCGAACTTGTTTGATGCTCATCCTCCTTTCCAGATTGACGGGAACTTCGGCTTTGTCTCCGGATTAAATGAAATGTTGTTGCAGAGCCATCGGACATACGTTGATCCGGCGCATCCTGGTGAAGTTTATTTTATCGCGGATTTGTTACCTGCTATTCCGAATATTTGGAGAAGTGGGAAGATTAATGGATTGCGTTCTCGCGGTGGCTTTGAATTTAATCTGGAATGGGCAGAAGGAAAGCTTGTTCGAGCGGAAGTGAAAAACATATTCGGCAATCGACTGAAAGTTGTTTATCATGGGAAAGAGGTTGAATTGAATATGCAGAAGGGAGAGAAGAAGGAATTGCGTTTCTAGAATCAATGGAAATCTAATCCGGTTGCTGTGATATATATATATTTATCTGCTATTAAAAAAGGCTGTGTATGTTGCACAGCCTTTTTTATATACTGAAAAATATATGTTGCATGGTTAATATTGTACTTTTTATGTGAAAGAGAATTTTGTGTGAGGAAGAGACAGCCTGGTTCTATTAGTACCAGTTCAAGCCTTCACGGTAGTTGCTACGTCGATCATATTTCAGATCTTTAAGTAATGAAGAGCTTACGGATATTGAGAAGGTGTAAGATTTGTATCTGCCTACGGGGATGAAGCTTGCAGTCATGTTGAAGCAGTGAAGATTGCGCGTGAGGTTGCAGGTGAGGTAGGAGATTTTGCGGGCATCGACGTCGTATGTCGCATTGAAGTTGAATTGCCAGTTTTTAGTTGGCTGGATGTTTCCGCTGAAGCTGAGAGCGTGGGTTATCTTGTAGTTAAATTCTTTCTTTTTATAGTTGAAATCGCCGTAGCCGAGGTTCATGCTGTAATTGAAAGAGAGGCTCCATCTGAAGTCGTTCCTGTAATATCCGTCGGCGTCCGTATCGCCGGAGTGATCATGGTCGGCTTGGTCTTTACGCAGGCGTCCGCTGCGACTGGAGGCAGTTTCGGGGACGAGGCTGTTAACTTCGCCAAACTCATCTACTGTTGATTGTGGTTCGCTGGCGGCGAGGTCGTCTTCCTTTGTTTTGACGGATGATTCCGAACGGGTGAACCATTTCTTGATTACATCGTTGTTTAATGTGTAAGAGAAGCTTGTGCCGGTTGAACGGAGGCGACCCAGCCCTTTTCCGGCAGCCAAGCGTGTAATGTTTTGGCGGCGATAGGTATATGTGCCGTTTGGTCCGGGATCAACGCGGTATGTATATGTTTCAAAGACGCCGTTAAGGTTTAAAGTGTAGCTTTTAGAGAGTTTTAGACGAAGGCCGACATTCATATCGCTCCAGTTAAAAGAATCCGCCATGAGGTTGTAACTCATGCCTAGCGAGAGCTTGTCGATGATGGATATTTTCTTCCCCTCTCCGGTTGTGTCTCTTTTCGAGATGTATTTGGCTTCTACGTTATTGTCCAGGCTGAAGCTTATATTACCTTGTTTGCCTTTTCCGGGGACGCCGAACATGCCAGTCTCATAAGGCGAATAGCTGATCTCTTTAAGCGTTCCCTGATTATCGTAGTAGGAGTAGTCTTTGTAGAAGCCGTACATGCGGTTCCCAAAGTCTGGGGCATATCCAAGGCTGACGGACATGTCCATGCGGTGGCGAACGGTCTTGAGGTGCTTGCTGATCATCGGTATGGTCGGTTGGAAAAAGCCGTAGAGAGTGGTAGAGGCAGATATGGAGGTGTTGTAATCATAAACTCGGTAGAAACCGTAGGTCGTGTCTATGTTTACGACTGAATTGCGCTGCATGTCGTAACCTTTTTCAATTTTATTTGTGTACCATCTTTCACGATAGCTTGCAGATGGAGATATATTGATGAAGTTGAAGACATTGAATGTTGCACTCACGGGTATCGAGTGTTGCATACCGTTTTTCCAGTCTTTAGCCAGGCTTGATTGCATGAAAAGATACTCTTTCGTGGATATGCTGTTTCTAATAGAGCCGGTATAACTCATGGAGATTTTTTCATACCATCGTTCACTTCCAACGACCAGCTTGCGCTTGAATGGGAAGATTCTACTCATGTTAATGTTTATGTCAGGAAGGGTTACAGACAGCATAGTGTCACGCGAAACCTGGTTAATGCTGAATGCAGAGGATATATTGAATGGGGAACGTGGAAAGCGCTTTGTATAACTGACACTTGTGCTTTTGGTATTTTGTGTCGATGTCGGGCGGTACATGCCCTGGATATTATTCTTGTCGTAGCCGCTTGTGGCAAAGTTGGCGCTTATGGAAAAGGTGTGGTATGGGCTGGATTTGGGGTCGAGGCTGAAGGCGCCGGCCAACTTGAAATCTTTTGTCAGGCTGTAGTCCGACAAGCCTTTGTCGCCCAAAGTAGTAACTAAATAGGATGAGTTAAGATTACCGCTGTATTTGTAGCGTCGCCTTAATGTTGTGCGGGCATTGATGCCCCACGAGCCTTTGGAGTATAATTCGCCCGTCAATGCTAAATCCATATAGTCGCTTACGGCAAAATAGTAGCCGCCGTCGCGTAAATAAAAGCCGCGGGTGGATTCTTCGCCGAATGTAGGGAATAATATGCCTGACGAATAATGTTCAGAGAACGGAAAATAGCAGAATGGCAGGCCAAGAAGGTAGATCGGTACATCTTCTATTACTAAATATACTGGACCGGTCACAATGTTTTTTTTCGGACGTACCTTGGCGCGTGTCATTTGTATATAAAAGTGTGGATGATCGGTTTCGTCGCAGGTGGTGTATTTCCCATCGGCCATGTTGAGGATGTCGCCTTCCATTTTTTTTGTCCTGGCGGATGTTACATAGCCCTCGCCTTGCTTCGTGATTACGTCGGTTATGTAGCCTTTTTTGCTTTTGAAATTGTAACGCATCGTTTTGGATTCGTATTCCTGGCCGCCGTCTTTGAAAAGCGGATAACCAAATTCCAAACCCATAGTGTCGAGACCGTAAGTGGCATAAACCAGGCTGGTGTCTAAATTCATCTCAATGTTTTCAGCCTGAAGCTCAATTTGCATGTATTTTACATTTCCCTTTCCAAATAAATAAGCCATATTCTTTGCCGTCATAATTATAGAATCTGCCGCATCATAAGTAACCGTTGCTTCAAGGGCATTTTTGGATGTCGGCACACTGTCGGGCGAGAGCGCAACGACTGTGTCGGCAGCCATGGCAAGTGAATCCGGAATAAACGCGGGCGATTCATCAGCTCCGACGGCTTCCTGTGCTTGCATTGTCACAATCTTCAACAGCAGTATTATTATAATATGTAAGAATTTGTACTTAGGAAACATACTTATTTATTTGTGTTTCTGGTGCAAAAGTACAACTTTTTTTTAAATAGATTCAAAAATGAAAAAAAACTCGAAAAAAAGGTACTTAAAAAACATAAATTTCTACCGCTTGTGGTTGTTTTTTTGTTGTATCGAACAAAGTTTTTGAGCTTCCGGCGAATGATTTTTTCTTCTTTCTTTTTGTTTCAGTCTTTCTTTCCGTCCTTCTGTTGTGCTTCTCCGTGGTGATGAAGTATGTGTGGGAATGTGTATGCGGGGATTATTTGAGGGTAATTTGAGCTGAATTATTTTGTTTCATTGATTACAAATGTTGTGTTTTTTGTTTGAGGGTTAAAATTCTCTTTTTTTAAATTGAAATGAATCCGGAGGGATTTGAGGCCTTAATTTTATTTGTATCTGGAGAAATATTATGATATTTTTTCATCTTTATTGTCTGTTATTGCATGAAAGTTGGGTTGGCTTAAACGAAAATTTCGCTTCGTTCCTCCTGTTTTCATTGTTATTTTATTATTCAATGGTTTTTTCCTTTCTCTTTTTAGGGTTAATTAGTCGGATTTTTTGTTGCAAACAGTCCTGTGTGGACTTTTATCGACTATAATTACTTAAATTCAGGAATGGCAACTGTTTTTGTTTATCTGTGGGCTTCTTCGATGAGGCTTTTATAAGGATGTGCTGAGGCGAATGTTTTATCAACGTTGATTCAGTAAAATTTTATCGTTGGAATTGTGTCTGCTTTTGCTGTCTGTGAAATTTGTAATAGTATATAATGTGTGTTGTTATTGTTGATACTGGTTTGTGATAATACAAAATCTCACTTTAGGAGTGCATTAGCAATTTGTAATCTTGCAAGTGCTTTCTGTAAATTTTTTATGCTGATTTGTAACGTTACAATGGCGATGAAAACGTGTCCGTCGGACTTTTGTAATCTTACAATGATGATAAAAACGTGTTTGATGGATTTTTGTAACGTTACAACGGCTTGAAAAACGTGTCTGATGAACTTTTGTAACGTTACAATGGCTTGAAAACACGTTTGACAGACTTTTGTAACCGTGCAATGGCTTGAGAAACGTGTTTGACAGACTTTTGTAACGTTGTAATGAAGAAAAAACATGTTCAAGAAGGATTTTGTTTTTACACAAATGATTGCTGTCTGCTTGTATTGGGTATTTTTGTTGTTTATGCAGCATTTAGAGAAAAGGTTACATATATATTAATGTATATGTTGATGTATTCATCTTAAAATAATATCGTTTCAATGAGAACAATCGTCTTTTTAGTTATTTTTTTACAGTTTATTACAAGTTTTGGGGCTTCGGCGCAGAACAGTGGTCTTGCTTCACTTGATGCGGGAAGATTGAATGTGCAAGCTGAGGGTGGAATATTGATTGGTAATTCTGATAATGAGAATCGGGCGCCTTTTGTATTTCATGGTTTTCTTAATTATAGTTTTTGGCAGAATTTATCAGCAGGCGTTGGGGCTGGCGTCGAGTTTTACAAGGGGACGCATCTGCCTGTTATGGCGAATGTTGTTTATCGCTTCGGCTCGAAGAATGTCACACCGTTCGCCTTGTTAAAGGCAGGGTATTTGATTGCGTTGGAGAATAAGGATACGTATTTTTATTCGCCTTGGTCTTATTCTTCTTATGCTTATTATTATCCTGCTTATCGGGAGTATTTGTTAGAATCGAAGGGGGGAGTTATGATTGAACCTTCGGTTGGTATAATTGTTAAAGTTTCTGAAGATTTGGGGCTTACGTTTTCGGCTGGTTATCGCCATCAGACGCTTTGGCATGAGTTGAAGGTGAGCGAAGAGAGGTTTGATCTTGATTATTCTCGCGGCATAGAGTACAATCGCTTTTTGTTTAAAGTCGGTATAATTTTTTAATCTTTTTATGTCATGAAGTCAATACATTTTTTGAGTTTTACACTTGTTGTTTTGTTTATTTTTTTCGCTGGATGTACGGATAAACATACGGACAGTTATACGATTGAACAGGATATGAATGTTCCGATATACCAGGATTATGAATCTTTCCGCTCGTCCACTAAACAGTCGCCGGCCAGGGAATTGACAGCGCCGGGGAAGATTTATTTTAAGGATAATATCTTGTTTGTCGTAGAGAAGGGCGAGGGGTTTCATGTTATTGATGTGTCAGACCCGGCGGCACCTGTTAACAAGGCTTTTGTTGAATGTCCGTTTTGTGTGGATTTGGTTGTGCGGAATGGAACGCTTTATGCGGATAGTCGTATGGATATTGTGCTGTTTGATGTGTCGGATATTAATAATATTCGTGAGAGTGGACGCTTGAAGGATTATCTTCCGTATATGCTTCCGTTGCCTGAAGACAAAACATTGCCTTGCGGCGTTGTCGAACAGCAGAAGGGTGTTGTCATTGGCTGGGAAATTAAGCGCGTGAAGCATTATGTACATGAGGTTACGTATCCGGTTTATAATGAGCGCGACTGGATAATGGACGATGGGTATTATCAGGACGCGAACTCTTCTGCTCCGTCAATTCCAGAGTCTGGAAATGGCTCTTCGTCAGGGAAAAGCGGTTCAATGGCACGCTTGGGTTTGTATGAAAATTATTTGTATGTGATGCCTGAAAATGGGTATTTGCTTGTTTTTGATTTGGATGCTAGCCCGGTTAAGGTTAATAATGTTGGGTATATTACCGGACATGAAACGATGTTTATTCAAGACAAGC
This sequence comes from Tannerellaceae bacterium, assembly GCA_031257015.1. GTDB lineage: Bacteria > Bacteroidota > Bacteroidia > Bacteroidales > Tannerellaceae > DFXE01. The sequence goes on along the minus strand of JAIRPK010000032.1, from coordinate 78,423 downwards.
ATTTGTTTTTTGGTGCAAGCAATGGGATGAGTGTTTATGATCTTTCGATTCCTTTCCAACCTTTATATGTTGGTGGCTATTGGCATTTTACGTCTTGCGACCCGGTTGTTGTTCAGGATCATTATGCTTATATTACTATGCGCGGGGGGACGACTTGTGGTGGTAATCTTAATCAGCTGGATATTGTTAAGATGTCCGAAAATTATAAGCTGATGAATCTTGAAGCTTCTTTCCCAATGGCGCAGCCTTATGGTTTGGGTATAGACGGGAATATGCTTTTTGTTTGTGATGGAGCAGAGGGGTTGAAGATTTTTGATGCGAGCGATAAAAAGAATATTGAGAAGTTATCGGTTTTTGCAAATATTAAGGCGTATGATGTTATACCGGTGAATAATTATCTGTTTATGATTGGCGATGATGGTTTCTATTTGTATGATTATAGTAACCCTAAAAATGTAAAGTTGCTTAGTCATATAGCTGTAAAAAAGAAATAATATTTGAAGGATGCGTGAGGAAAATGTAAGCTTAAAAAGCATATTCTGCAAGTATTCCAAAAATGATATTATCTTTGTAATGAAATAATTTATTCACTCAACAAAGTATATTTATGGAAAAAAGTATAAAAGGAACTAGAACTGAACAAAATCTTTTAAAATCTTTTGCTGGAGAATCTCAAGCACGTAGTCGTTATATCTTTTTTGCAAGTATTGCCAAGAAAGAAGGTTACGAACAAATTGCCGGAGTCTTTACGGAAACTGCTGAGCAGGAAAAAGAGCACGCCAAGCGTTTTTTTAAATTTCTTGAAGGAGGGATGGTTGAAATAACTGCTTCATATCCGGCAGGTAAACTGGGAACAACGAAAGAAAATCTGGCTGCCGCTGCTGATGGGGAACATGAAGAATGGGTTGATCTTTATCCGCTTTTTGCAGAAATAGCTGAAGAGGAAGGTTTCAAACAGATTGCCGTTGTCTGGCGCATGATTTCTACTGTTGAATCGGAGCATGAAAGACGTTATCGCAAACTTTTGAATAATCTTGAAAAGGAGACTGTTTTTAAAAAAGATGAAGAGATAAGCTGGCAATGCAGGAATTGTGGTTATGTGCATACAGGTAAATCTGCTCCGGGAAAATGTCCGGCATGTGAACATCCACAGGCTTATTTTGAACCCAAGAAAGAAAATTATTAACTCTCATTTTTTTATATATGAAGATTAGGTTAAGTGTCGCTGCGAAGTGAGTTCGCGGCGACACTTTTTTAATGGAGGGGAGGCCGTATGCTTCCCCTTTCTGTTTTATGCTTTTCGGAGCATTAACGTCGTTCCGTCCCATTCGGCAAATGAGAAATGTTTTATCCAGTCGCCTACGATTATTAAACGTGCTTTATCGCTTAGGGAATAGTCCAACAGAGTATGGATGTGGCCGAATATGAAGAAGTCAATGTCGGAATGTGCATTTAAATATTTCAGGGCAAATGATTTAAGGTATGCCTCGCCTTGATCGTTCCTGTGTTCTGCTTTTCGCAGCCCGTCGAGGCGGCTGCTGTACGACCAGCGGAGCGCAAAACCGAATGTCCAGCGAGGGTGAATACCTCCGTAAAGCAACTGGCAAATCGGATTGCGAAAAAATGCACGGAGAAAGCGGAAGGCGCGGCTGCGATAGTCAACCTCGTCTCCATGGCCGATAAAGAAGCGTTTGCCGAGCAGGTTTACTGTAAGCACGTCTCTGTGAATGGTTGCGCCAACCTCCTGGGGCAAGTAGTCGAACATCCATATATCGTGGTTTCCTGTAAACAGGTGAATTTCTATGCCCATATCGGACAGTTCGGCCAGCTTTCCGAGAAAACGGACGAAGCCTTTGGGCGCAACATAGCGATATTCATACCAATAGTCGAACATGTCGCCGAGAAAATATATCGCGGCTGCATCATGCTTGATTTTCTCCAGCCACGACGTGAGCTTCTTCTCCACGGCTATGGGATTTTGATGGTAGGATGCGCCGAGATGGGCATCGGCAAGAAAGTATATCTTTTTTGGGACAGTCATCTCCAGATGGGCTAATCAAAGCAGTCCGAGTTCAAGCTTCGCTTCGTCAGTCATCATGTCCTTGTGCCATTCAGGCTCGAAGACCAGGTTGACGCTAACGGCATTTACGCCTTTGATGCCTTCGACTTTCATGTTTACTTCTTCAAGTATATAGTCCGCCATCGGGCATGACGGGGAGGTGAATGTCATATCAATAAGGACGTTGCGTTCGTCGGTTATTTCAATCTTGTAAATAAGCCCAAGTTCGTAAATGTTTACCGGGATTTCGGGATCATAAACAGTGCGAAGGACATCGACGATGGCTTCTTCTATTTGTAAAAACTCATTTTCTATCATATTCTTAAAATTGATGTTGTTAAATTAAACTCTCGCTTTTTGACATGGCGATTGAGGGAGAAATAAATGCGACTGTTTTGCTTGAAAATTCAGGCCTTGCTGTTTAAGGATTAAACACTGTTGTTTGGGAAATCAAGCAGCGGTGTTTGAAAATTTAAGCACTGCTGCTTGATATATTAAGCAGCGTTGCTTGATAATTTAAGCAACGGTGTTTGATGAATCAAGCAGCGGTGTTTGAAAAATCAAATTCTTTTCTCTGAAAATTCAGGCAGGCTGTCGTTGACAGGGGATGCCGCTGCTGGCGGTGGCTCGCAAAAAATCCCGGATTTCCGTTCATTAAGGCTTTGCGGGTACAATAAAAAGCCGTTTGTCGGAATCCGGGACTGCGTTTATATAATCTTACTACAATAATCCTCTTTCTCTGAGTAGCGGTTCAACGCCGGGTTCTTTTCCGCGGAAATTTTTGTACATCTCCATCGCATCGTCTATGCCGCCGGGGGTTAATACATGCTTCCGGAATTTTGCTGCAACTTCCTGGTTGAATATGTCGCCTGTCTCTTTGAACGCTTCAAAGCCGTCGCAATCGAGAACTTCAGACCAGATGTAGCTGTAATATCCGGCTGTGTAGCCGCCGCCCATCGTGTGGTTGAAATATGTTGAACGATAGCGGGGGGGGATTTGGCTGGGGAGGTTTCTTTTGCTTAGCGTACTGGCCTCGAAGGAAACTACGTTCATGTTGTTTTGCTCTTTATTGAGAGGTATCTCTTTCAGAATGTGGTAATCCATGTCGAGATAGGAGGCGGCGAGATATTCAGTGGTTGCAAAGCCCTGGCCGTACTTTGCCGACTTGTCCAGCTTCTCCAAAAGGGCTGGCGGCATGAGTTCGCCTGTTTTATAATGCTTGGCATAGACCTTCAAAACTTCTGGCTCCAGAACCCAATGCTCCATAATCTGCGATGGCAGCTCGACGAAGTCGCGGGGAACGCCTCCGATTCCGTCATAATGAACGTCGCGGAAAAGTCCATGCAGGCCATGGCCAAATTCGTGGAACAATGTTGTTGCTTCGTCTACGCTAAGCAATGCAGGCTCGCCGGCAGCCGGTGGAGTGAAGTTGCAGACGATGGTTACGACGGGGGCTACACGTTTGCCGTTTTCGTATGACTGGCTGCGATAACTTCCGCACCATGCGCCTCCTCTTTTGCTTGCTCTGGGGAAGAAATCCATGTAGAGTACGCCGAGATGTGTTCCATCTTTGTCTTTGCACTCAAAGGCTTGGGCTTCCGGGTGAGGGAGGGGGATGTTTTTTATTGGGGAAAAGGTGATTCCGTACAGGCGGTTAGCGACATGGAAGGCTCCTTCGCGTACATTGTCAAGCATCAGGTAGGGGCGAATTTCGCTTTCGTCCAAATCAAACTTGGCTTTCCTGGCTTTCTCGGCATAATATCTCCAGTCCCATCCTTCAGCGGCAAAATTTCCGCCTTCTTTCTTTATTTCATCCGAGATGTCGCTTAATTCGTTGGCGGTAACACGCAGTGCTGGTTCCCACAGTTTATTAAGTAATGTGTAGACATTCTCCTCGTTCTTTGCCATTCGTTCCTCCAGCACGTATGAGGCATAGTTAGAGTATCCTAAGAGTTTTGCTTTTTCCAATCGCAAATTAACGAGCTGGGATACAATGTCTTTATTGTCATTCTCATTGTTGTTATTCCCTCGCATAATGTAGCCGTTGAAAATCTTTTCGCGGAGGTCTCTTTTTTCAGAGTTTTGCAGGAACGGCATGATGCTGGGATTATGCAGGGTGAATAACCATTTCCCGTCGAGACCAGCTTTCTTTGCAGCTTCAGAAGCATTGGAGATTTGGGCTTCCGTAAGTCCTGCAAGGTCTTCTTGCTTATCAACTATAAGTTGAAAGGCGTTTGTTTCTTTCAGCATGTTTTGGCCGAAATTTACTTGAAGCATGGCAATCTGTTTATTAATGTCGCGAAGTTTGGCTTGCTCTTCGGGGCTTAAATTGGCGCCGCCGCGAACGAAACGTTTATAAGTTTCCTCAAGAAGTTTGGCTTGTTCTTTATTCAGGCCCAGTGAGTTTTTCTTTTCGTAAATGTTTTTAACGCGCTCGAATAGTTTTTGGTTCATTGAGATGTTATCTCTGTATTGCGACATCAGCGGTGAAATTTCCCGGCTAATTGCATCCATTTCATCATTCGTGTTTGCACTGTTCTGGGAGCTAAAGATGCTCATTGTGGCTGATAGCAAGTGGCCTGCATCATCCAGGGCAACAATTGTATTCTCAAATGTCGGTTCTTCGGATTGAGAAATAATTGCGTTAATGTCTTCTTCGCCTTCTTTTAATCCTTGCATAATTGCAGGTTTATAATCCGATACTTTAATTTTATCGAAAGGCGGGACTGCAAAGGGAGTGGAAAATTCCTTCAGCAGAGGATTTGCCGTATCGCCTTCGTCAGTATCTTTTTTTGGCGAGGAGCTGCAGGAACTTAAAATTGTGATGGCTGTTATAGCCGTTAATAATTGTCTCTTCATTGGTATATTCTCTTTAAAAATTTATTTTTTGTTATAAGTTCAGAATTGAAACATGTTGTTCCATTCAAGTGCCAATTTTTTGTTTGGCTCTTTAATATCAATCGATAAAATCGTTTTGCGTCAATTCTTGCATTACTTCTTTTACTGTCTGAATCTTGCGGAAAAGAGAAGCTACTTGGCCTATCTCTATCAAACCTTCTTCAAGATCGCCTTCAAAAATGCCTTTCTTCGCCCGACCTTTGCCGAGCAAATTCTTGAGTTCATCAACAGAAGCCCCGCTAATTTCTGCTTCTTCTACTGCTGAAGTAAATTTTCCTTTTACCATTCTTGTAGGAGAAATCTTTTTTAGCAGTAACCTTGTATCTCCTTCTTCAAGGTTCAAGCAGAGGCGTTTGAAATTGATATGGGCTGAGCTTTCTTCAGTCAATGCGAATCGTGTGCCGATCTGTACTCCGTCTGCGCCTAAAGCTTTGGCTGCTGCGATTGCTTCGGCTGTTGCAATGCCTCCGGCTGCCATAAGAGGGAGGGATGTTGTTCGCCTTACTGCAGGAATTAAGCAAAGTGTCGTGGTTTCCTCGCGACCATTATGTCCACCGGCTTCAAAGCCTTCTGCAACAATGGCGTCAACACCGGCTTCTTCACTCTTTATCGCGAATCTGGAATTGCTTATGACATGTGCTACTTTTATCCCTTTTTCTTTGAGGAATCCTGTCCATGTTTTAGGATTTCCAGCTGATGTGAATACTATTTTTATGTCTTCTTCGACAAGGATGTGCATCAATTTGTCTATTTCAGGATAGAGTAATGGAACATTTACACCGAAAGGTTTATCCGTAGCCGCCCGACATTTTGTAATGTTTTCGCGAAGAATATCAGGATGCATCGAACCGGCTCCGATTAGGCCTAATCCGCCGGCATTACTAACCGCTGATGCAAGTTTCCATCCGCTGCACCATACCATTCCGCCCTGAATTATCGGGTGTTTAATATTGAAAAGTTTGCAAATTCTATTCATTGCTGATTTGTTTTTATGTGGATGCAAAGTTAAATTTTTTCGTAATAATAATCTGCCGATATTATGGTTGATACACTTTATTACAATTAAAAGGGCGGGACTTTCGTCCTGCCCTTTCGCAACATACTATTATATTTAACTAATGTAGAATTTTATGGAAATTACCATTAACTACTTTATTTAACCTATAATTATTATAAAAAACAACTTATATAAACACATATATCTTCTGATAAATACAAAAAAACAAGCGTGGGGACTGTTTTGATCTATCCCATTTGGAAGCTCCGGCAAGCTATTACAAAGGATAGAAACAGTCGCCCACGCCTAGAATATATATGCTTTCATGAGGAGAAAGGCTATATACACAGACGCGAGCGTTTTCTGTTGCTATTACCCACTTGTAATATTGAAATCTGCCGGACTCCAAAATATGGATAATATTTTAAAAACGCTCTTAGTCAATTATGTCCTTCTTGTTTCAAATCGCTTATCTACAAGTATTACTGCAAATATAATCAAATATGTGAATAGGCAAGCTATTGTTAGCAATTTTAAATGAAATTCGGAATCTCAGTTCCTTTATATATTTCTTTTTAACCGATGATTTTATCGAACAGTTCGATAAACATCAGGGCTTGCCGTTCGCGGGAAAAATATGATACAGCATCACGATCGATGTCTACTGAAATGTTTTTTTCGCGTTGCCATTGGGTATAATGTTTTAAAAGGAAATTATATACCTCGGTGGAATCGACGGCGGCAAGACCGGATCGGGTTTTTCGGATTAATTCGGCAACGTGGCTTTCGTCACTTTGGACACAGAGGATGGGTTTTTCTATTGCGAGGTACTCGAACAGTTTTGTTGTCATTATTCCTTTGGGGCCAAGGGAGCTTGTTTTGTTTGTCAGCAGGAGTAATATGGAACTGCGGTTGAGGATCGATGGAATTTCGCTTGCAGGTGACATTCCTTTGTAATCCATGAACATTTCTACATCCTGGCGGCGGGCTTCTTCTTTTACTATTGTCCATGATGCTTTGTCAATGTACCAGTGGACGCGGCATATCGAGGGATTTATGTGTTTATCATTATGTAAACGTTTCAGGGCGATGAAGAGGAGTTCGGGGTTGCGCATGGCTGAACTCAACAGGCGACCTGCATATACAATAATGAATTTTTCGGATTCGACAGGCTGTGGAAAGAATATTTCAGGATCGTATCCATTATATATAAGGGCAATATTCACATTCTGCGGACGAAGTTTTTCTTCATGCCATGGAGAAACCGTGACGACATAGTTGGCGCGGCGAAGTAATTTGTTCCGTCTGGTAATACTTATCCGTGCAAAAGTGGGGGCGATCAGTTTTGTCAAGAACGGAGGCAGCGGACGGGAAATGAACTCGTATCCTGCGTATTGTTCAATTATGTCTCGAAGGTCGGCAATCCACGGGAGGCGGTAACGACGGGCGGCGCGGGCGGCAGCGTGGAGGGGATAAGTGCGGTATGTGCTGCAAAGAATCAGTGAAAATTGGTTTTGGCGAATCAATCGACATGCTTCGAGATAAGTTTTGTGATTTTTATATGCGAAAAAAAAATCCATGAAGCTGGCTATGCCTCGTTGAATAGTTGCTTTACGACTTTTTCCCCAGGAATAGTATGGAATGGCATGGACGTGGCAGTTTCCGGCGAGGTTGGAGAAGGTTTGGTCGGGAAGGTTTTCTGTGAGGACGACAGGTTGCCAGCCTGCTTTTACCAGATATTTGCATAAATAGCCCATCCGCGGACCGAAAGCGGGGGGAAAGAGATCGCAGATGATTAATATTTTTTTCATACAAGAAGGTCGATAATGGCTGAGGCTGTTCGACCGGTTCCGTATTCGGGTATTTCTTTTTTCTCCATGTCAATGTCAAGGCAGGAGAGTATCTGGGCGGATTTATGTCCGGCCAGGGTGTTCCAACCGGCAGCAACAGTTTCCGTCCATTCGGTTTCATCGCGGAGAGTGATGCAGGGGGTTCGGTGGAAATAGGCTTCTTTTTGTATGCCACCAGAATCGGTAATGATTGTTTTGGCATGTTTTTCGAGCATCACCATGTCTAAAAACCCTAAAGGAGGAAGAAGGCGGACGTATTTGGAACTGTCAAGCTTGTCTTTTAAGCCTGATTCGCGTAAACGCCCTTCAGTACGCGGATGAACAGGGAAAACGACTGGACAGTCGGCTTGGGCCATTCTTGTGATGGATTCGATAATTTCTGCCAGCCGTTCGGGATTATCGGTGTTCTCTGCTCGATGAATAGTACATAACCGGAATGTTTTTGTTTTGAGGTTTAAACGGCTTAGGGCATCAGAGTTTTTATCGGCAATATTGCTGAAGAACAGGGCTGCATCGTACATAATGTCGCCTACGTGATGAACGCCTTTGGTTATCCCTTCTGAAGAAAGGTGACGCAAGGATTCGTATGTAGGGCAACAAAGTATGGATGATGCGTGATCAACTAAAATACGATTGATTTCTTCGGGCATTTCTCTGTTGAAACTGCGTAGTCCGGCTTCGATATGGACGATGGGAATATGAAGCTTGCAGGCGGCTAATGCCCCGGCCAAAGTTGAGTTTGTGTCTCCGTAAACGATGAGGTAGTCAGGGCGTTCGGCCAGCAGGATTTCTTCGATTTCAATTAACATACGACCTGTCATCCGACCGTGTTGACGCTCGGCGCAGTCTAACATCCATGTGGGGCGGGGAATACCGAGATCGTTGAAAAATATTTCACTCATGCAGCTGTCGTAATGCTGACCGGTGTGGAGGATTTGTTCATTTATGGTTTCTGCACGGTCTTCTGTATTATGTATTTGGATTGCGCGACTGAACATGGCGGCTTTTATAAACTGGGGGCGTGCCCCTACAATTGAAATTAATTTCATTATGATTGTATTTTTAATTCGTTTTTAATAGATAATAAAAGTGTAACGTAAAGATTGCGGAGGTAACTGCCGGTATTTTCCATTGCGGATACATTATGCCAAAGCATGGAAATCACTCCTCCTGTTTTTTTTATGTTTTTTATTAGCTCAAGGCAGTAAAGTTTGGCTTCATCATGATTTAATCCCATATAATAATCCTCTTCCAGACTGCAATCCATAATTATTAACGGATGAAGAGTGAGACTGGTTAACTGGCGGCTCGAAGGGTTAATCCATCGCACGGCATTGGCAGTTCCGAGCCGGAAACCGGAAATATCGGCATAACCCATCGTATAATCATCGTAAATGCCGGACAAGGGAAGGAGTTCCATGTCTTCCGGTTCTCGCGAAGAGAGGAAATGGTGCCGGGCAATGGATGTTGAAATATTTAAGCCTTTTTCAAGTCGATTCTTTTCTTTTTTTATGATTTCAACGGATGGTTTTTTTCCGGCTTCATAGCTGATATGGAGGCCGATATTTGTTTTTTTATTTTTGGAAAAAATATTGGCAATATGCTTAATGTCACGCTCGCCGGGATTATAGTGGGGCTTATCGAGATGATGCTTTTTTGCGGCTTTGAAAAACAGGAATAAATGGACGTTTTCGGATGTATAACTAAGGTGATTGTCTTGTTCAAAAAGCCATGGAAAGGTATAATACGGATCATTTTCCTTTTTGCCGAATTTGCAGCGAACAGTGGCGCCAATACCGCGGCGGTCGAATATGAGGGAGCGAATAACGCCTTTCCATGTTCGGTAGAGATAGGGAGCATCTATATCGTGAGTCAGCTCGACGGCTTTCAGCCGGGGTTTAACGAGGACTTCTGCCGGGAGTTTGTCTTTCAGGAGTTTCTGCAATTGCAAACGGTATTCGTCAATGACCGGACGGTGAATGAATTTGGCATGGTATGCAAGGGATTCTTTTCCGGGAAATCGCCCATGTTCGTCTCGCGCATCGCGGCGGATGATTTCTTCGTATCGGCTTAATAAAAAATATGCGCTTGCGATTAAATCGGCATGGAGAACGAGGGTTTTGCCGATGATTTCCATCTTTGAATGACCGTATAATAATGGTATGCCTTCCCATTCAGCCAACGGAAGACTTGGTATGCTCGACGGTTTTCCATAGGTTTCAGAATTAAAAAAGCCGGATGGGATAATAACCAGGTCATAATCCTTAAACTGCGAAATATCAGCGGTATAGCCCACCTTGACGGCTATGTTTGTCCCATGATTGCAACCTGGGTCGGAAATAAGAAAGTTAATTAAGTAAGATATTATATCATTCATACTGGAAATATTATCGTGCAAATTTAGAAGGATATACTGATTTCTAAAAATATTTTTTTCTGGCTCGTATTGTCTGTAAAATCGGTTACTGATGACGCTTGGGTAATAAAATTGATTCTTTTATAGCCTGGTTTTGTTGGTTAAGCACAACTTTATTTAAATTTACCAGGCGTTTTTCTCTTTAATATATCCAGGAAAAGATATTTTTTTGTCGTTTTCCAAATCTTTTAATATGAAAACTAATTACGGATTGAAATAAAAAATAATGTGGGAATGAAGTTTAGTAAATATGATTTTTTAAACTTATTTTGGGTGGCCCAAAACTTTTTTATTGGATTCCTTAACTGATTTATGGTCTTCCGAAGTTATTTTTTTCCTTTCCCGAACAGTTTTTGGGGACTCCAAAAGCAGGTTTGGGGATTCCCAAAACAGATTCGGGGATTCCCAAAGCAAGTTTGGGGATTCCCAAAGCAGGTTCGGGGATTCCCAAAGCGAGTTTGGGGATTCCCAAAGCAGGTTTGGGGATTCCCAAAGCGAGTTCGGGGATTCCCAAAACAGGTTCGGGGATTCCCAAAGCAAGTTTGGGGATTCCCAAAACAGGTTTGGGAGTCCCCAAAATATGTTTTGGAAGGCAAAAATTCGGATTTTTGGCCATGTTTTTTTTGTTTGCATGTTCGTTTAATCTGTTTATAAATTAGTATTTTAAGTTTTATTATGGGATGAGTTGATGGGCTTTTCAGATGCTCGAATAGTTGTGGAAATTTTCCACAGTGGGAGGGTTGAGCTTGGTTGATGGCTCGGTTAATTTGGAATTTTATAGTTAATCATGGTTATGATTTTGTTTTAAACTGGTTTTATATGGAAATAAATGTGTTTTATCGTCTGAATATGTTTTTGTTATTATTGAAATATAAGTTTAAGGATGATTTTTGGATTTTTTAGTTTTTTATGGATTGAAATGTTTTTGGTGAAAAATGAATTTATATTGCTTCTTGGGGAATATGTTTGTTTTAGTGTTGTATTTGCATTTTTACGGTATTTGTTTTTGTTGAGCTGAATCGGCGGAATCTTTAGCTTTTTAGGGAATGTTTTTCTACGAATTTCATTGCCGGGGCTTTAGGCCTGTTTGTGGCGTCACGGCGCTGCGGCTGCGGAATCCGAATTATATTTATCTTTGCCCATATAAAAGAAAATTAATTATATATGCACGAGAAAATTATCATACTTGATTTCGGCTCGCAAACAACTCAGTTGATCGGGCGAAGAATACGGGAGTTAAATACTTATTGCGAAATTCTTCCTTATAATAAATTTCCGCAGGACGCAACGGGCGTTAAGGGGGTTATCCTTTCGGGCAGTCCTTATTCTGTTTATGATTCGGAGGCTTTTGCTGTTGAGCTTTCCGGATTGAGGGGGCGTTATCCGGTATTGGGGATTTGTTATGGCGCACAGTTTATTGCTTATACTTCCGGTGGAAATGTACAGCCGGCGCCTTCGCGGGAATATGGGAGGGCTTGTCTTTCTTCGGTTGATGATGTTGATTTGCTTCGTGGGGTTGAACCTGGTGCACAGGTGTGGATGTCGCATGGGGATACGATTACAAGTCTGCCGCGGTCTTTCCGCATTATTGCGGGGACGGATGATGTTCCGGCGGCGGCGTACATGGTTGATGGTGAGGATACTTACGGGGTGCAGTTTCATCCGGAGGTTTATCATACGGAGTGTGGAATGAGGATTCTCGGTAATTTTCTTGACATCTGCGGTTGCAAACGTGATTGGACGGCGGCTTCTTTTATTGAATCGACGGTTGCAGAATTGAAGGGGATGCTGGGCGATGATAAGGTTATTCTGGCTTTGTCCGGCGGGGTGGATTCGTCGGTGACGGCTGTGTTGCTGAACAGGGCTATCGGGGAGAATCTTACCTGTATTTTTGTTGATCATGGTTTGTTGCGCAAGAATGAGTTTGAGGATGTGATGAATGATTACAGGGATCTTGGACTGAATGTTGTTGGCGTCGATGCGAGGGCTAAATTTTATGAGGCTTTGGAGGGCATTGAGGAGCCGGAACGGAAACGGAAGATTATCGGCAAGGGTTTTATTGATGTTTTTGAGGAGGAGGCGCGTAAATTGAAGGATGTTAAATGGCTTGGGCAGGGGACGATTTATCCTGATGTTATTGAGTCTCTTTCGATTACCGGGACGGTTATTAAAAGTCATCATAATGTCGGTGGATTGCCGGAAAAAATGTGTCTGAAGCTGGTTGAGCCGCTTCGTTTGCTGTTTAAGGATGAAGTGCGCAGGATTGGGTATGAATTAGGGATGAAGGATAGCTTGATTAAGCGGCATCCGTTTCCCGGCCCTGGTCTTGGAATACGCATTCTTGGTTCCATAGCGCCTGAAAAGGTGAGGATATTGCAGGAGGCTGACTTTATTTATATTTCTCTTATGCGTGAGTTTGGATTATATGATTCTGTCTGGCAGGCGGGGGCGATTTTATTGCCGGTTCGTTCGGTCGGGGTGATGGGTGATGAGCGTACTTACGAACATGTTGTTGCTTTAAGGGCGGTAACTTCAACTGATGCGATGACTGCTGACTGGGCGCATCTCCCTTATGAGTTTCTTGCGAAGGTTTCTAATGAGATTATTAACAAAGTGAAGGGCGTGAATCGCGTTGTTTATGATATTAGTTCTAAACCGCCTTCCACAATTGAGTGGGAATAGATAATGAGATTCTTATTGCCGATAGCGATTTCCGCCGCCTTTATTTCCGGTTGCCGACCGGAACTTCCTGTTACGTCTTTTATAACTGTTGATATGGAAAGCGCGACGATGCGCTTGAATGAGCGGCTTTACGGGATATGTATCACGCCGGAGGACGACAAAAATTTCTTTGTTGAGATGATAAATAATCCTGACTTTGACATGGGCGATTCTCTTCCTGGCTGGGAGGCTCTTTCGGCTGCTACTTATATAGCGCTGAGTAGCTCAAGGCCTCTTGATAATGATAATTTGTATTCGCTTATGGTTTCTGTCGGTGATTATGGAATACGGGGAGGGGCTGTGGCGAATGGTTACGGTGGTATATCTGTGAAAAATGGCGAGAGGTACAGGTTATCGTTTTTTATTCGTACAACTTTTACTGAGACGCCTAGCCGAGTGAGTATTGCTTTGGAAGAACCCGGTGGAGGACGGGCGTTAAGTGCTTCTTTTGAGGTTATGCCGTCTTTCCTTTGGACGCAATATACGCATACGTTTGTAGCAACTGGAGATGCTTCTAATGCTTCTCTGGTTTTTTCTCCTGCCGAGGCGTCTGTTTTCTTCCTGGATAAGGTTTCGCTTTTGCCGGAGAATACTTCCAATAGCTATGGTATGCGTCCGGAGATAATGGCGATGATTGATTCCATCTCTCCCACTTTTCTTCTCTACAAGGGGAGTAAAGATAAATTGTCTGTTTATAGCAGTCTGTGTCAGGATTTGAATATGGAATTTATATCTGCTTCGGATCCGTTGATTATGGAAAGGAACTATTTCGCAGATGAGAAGTTTTTTATCTCCGGACGGTATTTCCCCTCTTCAGATTCAATTTCGGAAACGCAGCGCAGATTTGCCGTTGGCCTTTCTGCTACTTGCGGAGAAAGAACTGGCGATTTAGGAGCGGCTGTTGCCGAGGCTTGTCTGTTAATTCGTGCGGAGAACGACCCGCGGCTTTTTTCCGGCATAGCTTTTATACCTGTTACTGGAGTTTTTGGTGATTCGGCGCGTAAATTTTCTCCTTTGTTATATTCAACCGGGCGGACGTCGCCTGTTTTGCCTGCTCATTCATGGCATTTGTTGAAGATGTTTGCGAAAAATAGAGGTGATGCCCTTCTTTCTTCCTCTGTCAATACTTATTTGCGGCCTCAGGTTGAAGAAGCTCAACCAGGGTTTGAAAGCGCGGATGATAGTTTTGACCTGATTGGGATGGCGTTGAGCAAAAGCGATGGCATTGATTCGTTATTTAATTATGAAATATCCGCATCGCTAAGGCAAATGAAGAAAAATCCATCGGCGAGGATTCAAATTACGCCTTCGGTGTTTTTATCTGTTGAAGAGGGTAAAAGCATTGTTTGCCGGAAATCGGGTTTTGTTTGTGATACGCTCTCCGTTGCTGATATTCCGAACTTAAATGAAGAGCATGTTCTTTCTTTCCGATTGATGAATAACTGCGATACGTTACAATGTTATTTCAGGGATACTCTTCTTCACCGGATTATATTTCCTCCACTGCCGGCTGTTCTTGCCTCGGCATCATTTGATAAGAAGGGGAACATTATTCTGATCAAAGTTGTAAATACTGCTATTCATGATGAGATAATTCAAATTGATATTAGAGGGGCGAGCGTTAGTTCTCGTGTTTCTATGATACAGTTTAAAGATTTGCCTTCCATTGCCAACAGTCAGGAGGAAGCCGTTCATGTTTCTCCGGTTGAGAGTTATCAAGATCTTGGTCATGCCTTGAGATGTAAATTGCCGCCTAATTCAGTGACGGTTTTGAAATTACAGATCAAAGGATAATTATCCAGGTTTATTCTTCTTTTATACATGGTGGTAATTGCCGATAAAAAAGCGTTCGGGCAATTGTCGGTTTGCCTAATGGCTAAAGCTTTTTCAGGCTGTGGCAGGTTTGTGGTTTAGAAAGAATAGACCTATATTTGTGTATTAATCATCAATATTTTATATTTAGAATGGCACGAGTTTTAGTCATAGGAGCAGGCGGAGTTAGCTCTGTCGCTGTAAAAAAAATGGGGATGAATGAAAATATCTTCTCCGATATAATGATTGCAAGCCGGACAAAAAGCAAAGCTGATAAAATAGCTTCGGAAATGAATCATGCAAATCTTTGTACTGCGCAAGTCAATGCTGATAATGTAAGCGAGCTGATTGCTCTTTTCCGTGACTTTAAGCCGGAACTGGTTGTGAATCTTGCTTTGCCTTATCAGGATTTGACTGTTATGGATGCTTGTCTGGAGTATGGTACAAGTTATTTGGACACGGCTAATTACGAACCGCTCAACGAGGCGAAATATCAGTACAGTTGGCAATGGGCTTATAAGGAACGGTTTGAAAGTGCAGGTTTGACGGCTATTCTTGGTTGTGGTTTTGACCCTGGAGTGACTGGTGTTTATACTGCTTATGCTGCTAAAAGATACTTTGATGAAATACATTACCTTGATATTGTTGATTGTAATGCAGGAAATCATCATAAAGCCTTTGCCACTAATTTCAATCCGGAGATTAATATTCGTGAGATCACCCAGCGTGGAAAATATTTTGAGAATGGAGAGTGGAAGGAAACGGAACCTCTTTCCGTTCATCGGCCTCTTAATTATCCTGAAATAGGCGAACGTGAATCTTATCTTCTATATCACGAAGAGCTGGAAAGTTTGGTTAAGAATTTTCCGACGATAAAGAGGGCGCGTTTTTGGATGACTTTCGGCGAAGAATATCTTACTCACTTGAGAGTAATTCAAAACATAGGGATGGCACGTATTGATCCTGTCTTGTATAATAATGTGGAGATTGTTCCAATTCAATTCCTTAAAGCTGTTCTTCCTGATCCAGGCTCGCTGGGCGAAAACTATACGGGACAAACCTCTATCGGATGCAGGATCAAGGGTGTTAAGGATGGAAAAGAGCTGAATTACTATATATATAATAATTGCAGCCATGAAGAAGCTTATCGTGAAACGGGCGCACAGGCGGTAAGCTATACCACTGGTGTTCCGGCAATGATAGGCGCTAAGCTTTTCCTGACGGGAATATGGAAAAAACCGGGCGTATGGAATGTTGAGGAGTTTGATCCTGACCCGTTTATGAAGGAGCTTAATATACAAGGCTTACCATGGCACGAAATATTTAACACAAACCTAGAATTATAGTCATACATCTTATAATAATATGAAGAAAGAAGATAAAAACAGTTCGGAAGAGTCAAAAAAATTGGATGCCGCTGAAGGCTCGGATAAATTAAAGGCGTTGCGTGCTGCAATGGATAAGATTGAGAAATCATTTGGCAAAGGTTCGGTCATGAAAATGGGAGACGCTGCTGTTGAAGAGATCGAAGTTATTCACACTGGCTCGATCGCCCTCGACGCTGCTCTTGGTGTGGGCGGATATCCGCGTGGAAGGGTAATTGAAATCTTTGGGCCGGAATCATCCGGTAAAACTACGCTCGCCATTCATGCTATTGCTGAAGCGCAAAAGGCAGGGGGGATCGCGGCTTTCATTGATGCGGAACATGCCTTCGATCGCTTCTATGCTGAAAAACTTGGTGTGGACGTGAACAATTTGTATATATCTCAACCTGATACCGGCGAACAGGCCTTGGAAATTGCAGAGTCACTTATTCGTTCTTCGGCAGTTGACATAGTGGTGATCGATTCTGTTGCCGCTCTAACGCCTAAGGCCGAGCTTGAGGGCGATATGGGTGATAGTAAAATGGGTCTCCAGGCTCGGTTGATGTCGCAAGCTATGCGTAAATTGACCGGAACGATTAGCAAGACGAATACCACTTGCATCTTCATTAATCAGCTGCGCGACAAAATCGGTGTAATAGGTTATGGGAATCCTGAAACGACAACCGGAGGAAACGCTCTGAAATTCTACGCCTCCGTCCGCATAGACATTCGCGGGATCGGGAAACTTAAAGACGGTGACGAGGTTAAGGGGAATCAAGTTCGAGTTAAGGTCGTCAAGAATAAAGTTGCTCCGCCTTTCCGCAAAGCTGAATTTGATATTATGTTTGGAGAAGGGATCTCGCACACTGGCGAAATAGTTGACCTCGGTGTTGAGTTGAACATTGTCAAGAAGAGCGGCTCGTGGTACAGCTATAAAGATACCAAGCTCGGACAGGGTCGCGATGCCGCAAAACAGTGCATTAACGACAACCCGGAACTGATGGAGGAATTGTCTGGCTTAATATTTAATGCAATTAAGTAGTAAAGAAAAATACCGACGACTTTGTCGCGAAGAAAATGACATCCCGATATTCTCCCGCGATTGGTGGTTGGATATTGTTTGCAGGACTGAACGGTGGGATGTTCTGCTTTTTGAAGAAAAGGACTGCATACGTGCAGCCTTTCCTGTTTATATGCCTGCCTCTAATATTATTTCAATGCCGCCTTTTACGCAGACGATGGGTATATGGTTCGCTCCGGAAACTGAGGATACAAAGTACTTGAGCATACTGAGCAGCCGACAGGCCATTGCTCAAAAGTTCATCGTCAATCTGCCTGCCTTCTCTTCTTTCTTGCAAAACTTCAACTACAACATATCTGACTGGCTGCCCTTTTATTGGAAGGGCTTCGAACAAACTACTCGTTATACTTATATTTTGAAAGACATCAATAATCAGGAGCTTCTTTGGAATAACATGAACTCTAACATCCGGCGAAATATATCAAAGGCGAAGGAGAAGCATAAGATAAGCGTATGCCGTAATCTTCACGTTGATGAACTCATAAGTATGGTGTCTCAAACATTTGATCGCCAGAATCTGAAAGCTAAGCATCTCCCTGTACTAAAGCGCTTGGTCGCCGAAGCAAGAAAGCGTAATCAGGGCGACATCTGGGGCGGCTTTGACAGCGAAGGGAATCTTCATGCCGCTGCTTTCATCGTCTGGCAAAAAAGTTCGGCTTATTATATTGCCGGGGGGAGTTCCGCGAGTTTGCGCAGTTCGGGAGCGCATAGCCTTGTTCTCTGGGAGGCTGTGCGGGCTGTCTCGGCTTATACCGGCGTGTTTGATTTTGAGGGATCGATGATTCCGGGCGTTGAACGGTTTTTCCGTGAATTTGGTGGGATACAGATGCCTTATTTCTCCATATATAAAGGAAAGCCTGGATTGTTCGATCGCTTTCGCATCAGGCTCGGCGCGATTAAATCATAATTATTTTTTAGGATATTTATTTTAATCCTCTGCGGATTTGTTTTAATGGGAGGGCGCAAGGTATTTCTTCGGATTTTACAATTGCGCTCTCCCGTTTATGTTTATCTCAATCAGTACAGAGCGAAGGCGACGATGGAGTTCTCGCCCCATAACGTGCTTCCGAGCTTGGATATGTTGCATTTATTGGCCTTCTGCCCGATGCGTTCGATGCGACCGGCCTTGTAATAGAACTTCACCGGCGAGCTGCTTTCGTTTTTCATCAGTACATAGCCACTGATTATGTTCAGGCCGGGATAAATGCGGGCGGAGATCAGGTTGTTGTCGCCGATGAAATACTTGTTGTTAACCTTGTTTTCATTCTCCTTGATGAAAGATGTCCTGAACCAAAAGGCGTCTTTGCCAACCTCACCGTTCTCCAGCTTTGCGAGGATGGATACCATTACGAACCATTTTCCGGGGGGAACAATAAGGGCGACTTTCGTATTTGCCCATTGTTCGCCGGTTATGTCGTCGGGGTTAAAGCTTGCCCCCTGGCTGTCGAAGACGACAGAGGGCGTGGTCGGAAGGGCATTGTTGTTCTGCCAGGTGGCGTTGCCGGAATCATCGGATATGAGGACTTTGCCTTTGCCCGGCTGGCCGTAGGTATATTTGAATCCATGCAGCATGTTGAGGGATGAGGCAATGTTAAATGTCCCTGTGCCGCTGATGTTGAATGGTTGGTCGGACATATCGACGGTCGTTGCGCCTGTCAGATTGCCGCCGAGCCGGACTGTGTCGTTCAGGCGGGTCAGACCGTTGTCGCCGTATGGGTGATATGTGTCTTGCGGAGTCCATTTTTGACCGTCCCACGTGTACATGCCGGGAACGAAGTCGACGTTGGATGTCAGGTTATAGACCGTAAGGCCTGCATGGACTTCCTTAATCTTTGTTGCGGATGAGTTTGTCCAGTCCGGATCGCTGACAGGAATGAACGGCTCCAGCGTATGCTTGTCTTTTAATTTAACGCGGGGGAGGAGAAGTCCTCCTTTGTTGGATGTGACGTTGGTATTATCATTGGCGGAGGACGGCGTTATTGCCTCCTGAGTCTTGAGGTCGAGGAGGGCTGCCTTGACGGGCGGAGCGTCCATGCCGATGGTCACTTGGGCTGACGTGGACATGGGGGAGAGGGCGGTTATGATTATGCTGCCTGCACAGGTTATGCCGAGCTTTATTCGATTTATCGTTTTCTTCATCTTCGTATTGCTTTTAAATTATTCTACAAGCGCGAAGGCTACAATGGAGTTCTCGCCCCAGGCGGTAGCCCCTATTTTATCGAACTCAATGTTCCCGGTGCTCCCGTTTAGCATTTTGCACTGGCCGGCGCAGTAGTAGAATTTCTTCGTGCCTTTGGATTTGTTGTCCATAACTACGTAGCCGGTCAGAATGTTATAGCCATTGGACAGCACGCCGGAAATAGAGCTGCTTGAACCAACAAAGTCGGACGGATCGATACTTGTTTTATCCTCCTTGACGAAGCTGCTTTCCAACCAGATGCGATCGTTGGAGTTGCCTCCCTTTACGGGGATGAGCATTGTCACCATTATCATCCATCTGCCGGGGGGGATTTGGATATAGGCGTTAGTATTAATCCATTTATTCTTATAGGTGCTGATCTTGCCGCTTGCGCCTTTGGAGGACATGACGCCGGTAGGGGTCATCGGTGGACTGGTGATGTTTTCTTTCCATACGGCGTTGCCTGCGGCGTCGGACATGAGCAGCTTGCCCTTCGCGGGATGGCCGTTTGTGTATTGCAGCGGAGCGGAGAGATGAACGCTGGCGGACAGGGTGGTCATTCCGGAGCCGAGGATGTTAAGGGGGAATGTCTCCATATCAATGAATAGCGGGCGGGTGAGCTTGCCGCCAAGCCGGATGCTCTCCGACGACAGGCTGAGGCCTTCGCCGGCTGATATGGAGTTCGGGCCTGTTGAGCGCCACAGGGTGCCGTCCCATGTGCATATGCCGGGTTTCAGACTGGCCTTTCCGGCGAGGTTATAGACTGTCAGGCCGGTATGGAGTTCCTTGATGCGCGTCGTCGAATGGTTTATCCAGTCGGGATCGGTGATGGGGATGAGCGGAGAGAGCGTCGTTGCCTCGTCCAGCATGACGCGGGGGAGGAGCAGGCCGCCGCGCTCGGAGGTGATATTGCTGTCGTCCGTCACTGTCGAGGGCGTTGACGGTTCGAGGGTCTTTATGTCGAGCAGCGCGGCTCTGGCCGGTTCGGAGTTCAGGCCGATGGTCGTTTGCGCGTCTGTCCGGCTTGCGTGGAGGAAGAGGATGAGGAGCGCTGCCGATAATGGCTTACTCATTATATATATACTGTTCATAAACTTTTTCTTCTGTTGTTAGATGTTTTACTCGCTTAGTGCGAACGCAATGATGGCGCTCTCTTTCCAGGTGGGCGAGCCGAACTTGTTTAACGTCGCCGTTGAATTGGCGTTTACTGCGTGAACCTCTGTCCAGCCTGCGTAGTAGTTGAACTTGAGGTTGCTCTGAGTCGGGTTTTTAATTATGACGTAGCCGCTTATCACGCTGTCGCCATTGTATATCCGACCGGAAATGAGATGGCTTTTGCCTTCGTAGTATGCTTTGCTTTCTTCGGCGCTGGAGCCGTCTTTGAGGAATGTGCTGCGAACCCAGTACCAATCGTTGATGTTGGGGTTGGCCTTGGTTATGCTGGTGTGCATGGTGACGGCAACGAACCATCGACCGGGGGGTATTTCTATCCAGGTATTGGTGTTGATCCAGCTGTTTTCGCCCGTCATGGTGGAAATGTCGAACGTGACGCCGTTCGGATTGAATATGGCCGATGGGGTGGGGGGCAAATCCTCTTCTCCTTCCCATGTGGCGTTTCCATCGTCGTCGGAGATGAGGAACATGCCTTCCTTTGCGGCGGAGGGCATGTAGTTCCACTTGCCGGCGATGCGCAGCGGGGCGGCGATGTGTATCGAATCGTTGCCCGTGAAGTTGAGCGTTTGTCCGTTGAGGTTGATGTTTGTCGCTGCCGTCAATTTTCCGCCAAGGGTGAAGGTATCGCCGGAGAGCGTCAGGCCGTTGGCGGCGCCGGGGACGTCTGCATGAGCCGGCATCCATCGAGAGCCGTTCCAGATGTAAATGCCGGGCTTGAGCAAATCGCCCGTTGTGAGGTTATAGACCATCAGGCCGGCGTGCAATTCCTTCACGCGGCTTGCTGTATTGTTCACCCATTCGGGATCTGTCGCCGGAATGAACGGTTCCATCGTCGTGAGGCTTGTCAATTTTACTCGCGGGAGTACGAGGCCGCCCTTGCTTGTTGTTACGTTCAATTTGTCAGTTGCGCCGGGGGGATTGGCGGCTGACTGCGTTTTCAATTCGAGGATGGCGGCTTTGGCGGGCTGTGCATCGCTGCCTATCGTCGTTTGGGAGAACATCCTGGCGGGCGCTGCGGCGATGAAAAGGATTAGCAGGTATGTCGCTGCATGAAACTTTGTATATGTCGTTTGCATTTTATCTTGTTTGATGGACTTCAATGATTTGGTTTTGCTTTTCGGTATGCCTTTGCGGCGGGGCGCGAGGAAGTCCGTTCTTGCGTCGGCATCAAAGGGCTGTGCCGAACTTCTAAAATTGCTTTTTCCTTTGTTTTGGTCATTCGGCAAAGCACTCATTTTCTAAAGTAAACTTTGCTTTGCCTGTATCGCAAGCCTCGAAAAAATCTGATTTTAAGAAGTTCGCTATGACAAATATATGTATTTATTTCGTGAATTGCAAATGTCGGCCAACATGTATTATAATTTGGAATCAAAGAGGCTTATGTTCGGCAGCATTATGTTCGTCCGGATTGGCTTTGTTTTTATGTCGGATTGCATGAAGCTTTTTCTTAATTACCTTTGTTAATAGACAAAGATGTTTTTGTTGAATTTAATCGCTATAAATGAAATTCCTTGGAACGTATTATATTTCTTTTCCCAATTATCAATTATGTCGAAGCACGATAACTTCGATGGAATCGTGCGGAGCTTCAAAGTTTACGACAAAGTCCTCGTTGGGTTTCGGAAAATGGTTTTGTCCGAGATCAAAATCTTCTTCTGAAGTTGCAAAATGGTTTTGTCCGAGATCAAAGTCTTCTTCCGAAGTTGCAGAATGGTTTTGTTCGAGAACAAAATCTATTTCCGAAGCTGGAAAATGGTTTTGTCCGAGATCAAAGTCTTCCTCCGAAGTTGCAGAATGGTTTTGTTCGAGATCAAAATCTATTTCTGAAGTCGGAAAATGGTTTTGTCCGGGATCATCAGCTATTTCCGAAGTTGAAGGACGGTTTTGTCCGAGATCAACGGCTTCTTCGGAAACCGAAGGAGGGCTTTGTCCTTTTTCATTGACAAAATTTGATTGTTTTACTATTAAAGGTTCATTGACATGAATAAACTGATAAGGAGTTTTAAAGGATGGCTAAACAGAGCCGTCATTCCGCTGACTGCGCAGTTTCACGAGACAATGCACAAGGAATTGCAAACGCTCGTGGCGGCAGTCACTCTCTTGCAGGACGATTGGACGCTATACGACAAGGCCGTCACGGCTTTTCTCGACGTCTTCAAGCGTGCCCGCAGGTATATGCAGACGCCGATCATCGTGCAGCTCGACAATGCGAGGGATGCGATGATGAAGCGTATTATTTCTATTATCGAGCAGGCAATATTCGCTCCGCTCAACGACCAGGAAAAGGCGGCTGCAGAACAGCTGAAGTTCCTTGCCGATATTTACAGGGGAGCGCAGGACAGGGACTATGAGTCGAACACGGCTCTGGTTACACATTTCCTTTCTGCCGCAGCTTCGACCAAGTTCGCCGCCGCTGTTGCTACGCTTGCTCTTACTTCGCTCATGGATGCTCTCAGGACGAGCAACAATGATTTTCAAACGATCTACGTTGAACGTCTTAATGAGATGGAGAAGAATCGAGTGGCCGGAGCTACCGGCGAGTTGAGAAAGGGGGCGAACGACGCGATCTATGTTTTGGCCGAGGCTATATCGGCTTTGGACAATCTTCACGTTGATGCCGATACGAAGGATAAGATTAAAAAGATCGCCTTCAAATTCAATGCTATAACCGACCAGTACGCCATCATCTATCATCGACATGCCGGCATAACCGCTTCGGGGAACAGACCCGGCGGCGGCGACCCGGACGGAGGTGATGGGGGCGTCGATGGAGGCGAGGGGCCTCCCGGAACGGGAATAGGATAATTCAGTGGAAAAGAAATAGCGTAAAAGGAAGGAGAGCCGGGAACTCAGGATGATGAATCCTGATTCCCGGCTCTTGATTTTGGGGAATGGCCGGAGGATGGGGCTTTCGGCGGATTCCCGGTCTTGTTTATGATCTAGCTCGGCGTCTTGCGCTCGATGAAAACTTTGTAAGCGTCGATTGCATCGTGGAGCATTCGTCCCTGGGTAATGTCGGCGAAATAGTCGAAGAAGTCTATGCTGACCGTTTTCTCGCTCGATGCAGAGCGCTTCCATATCCCGCCGGTTATGCCGTTGACAATGATGACGGGGCGGAATACGCCGTTGCTGGCGATGACCTTGGCGTGCATCGCAGAGGATAATACCGGACTGCGGTCTTTGTAGCTGATGATGTACTCGTCGTAGGCCGGAAGGAGGTGCATGACGGCTTGCTCGACGGAGACGTTCCGGGCGAACTGTTCGGACATCCAATACGTGTTACCGTTGGATTTCAGCTCGTAAAGCTTATGCCTGCTATCCTCCAATCCTTTGCGGGCATCGCTGATGGACAGGCCGGACCACCACACGTAGTCGGCGAAAGTGGCGGGGCCGTGGCTGCTGAAGTATGTCGTGGCCAGCGTAGCGAGGGCTTCTTCCTTGCTGAGTGCCTGGCGAGCTGGAACGCGCTCGTCCAGCAGGGCGTAAGTATGCGAATTGTCTTGCATGATGCCGCTGCAAATAATGCCTTCCGCTTCGGCTCTCATGAGGAAGTGGCTGATTCGGGCGTAGTTCACCACCAGGCCGTGGCGCTCGATGATTTCGCTCAAGGCTTCGCGTGTGAGGTTGCGACCGCCTTCGAGGGATTTGATGATAATGTCGTTGGTCTTGCTGTAAACATCCTCGGTGATGCCAAGCTCGCGATCCCGGCTCCGAATGGCGGTGATGATATGTTTGGCGGAGAGCGCGAGCATCCAGCGGATGTTTTCGGAGGAAACGAAGTGCCACGTGGGGCGCAGAACGTGAGTGCGGAGAATGGCGCCCTTGTCCAAGGCGCTTTCCACGTCTTTGAGATGACAGTTGCGAAGGCGAATCCCCACCGCCCATTTTGCCATATTGCAATCTTGAGCTTGCATGGCGCCCATCCATTCGGCGATGTCTTTGGCGGTGTGGTACTGGGGTAATACTAATTGTTGGCTGTGGAGACGGAGGTTTGCTATAAGAGTATTCATGAAACTAAGTTGGATTTATGGAGACGGGAGTAAATGTGCAGCCCGGCGATTGATTGAAAAAGCCGGCTGCGTCGTCAGGCGAGCACAGCCGGCTTATATATAATCATGAAACTATTTGTTGACAAGATATTCGGCTATCTGAACGGCGTTAAGCGCTGCGCCCTTTTTGATCTGGTCGCTAACTGTCCAGAACGTCAAACCGTTCGGATTGGCTATGTCCTTGCGTATGCGACCGACATAGACGGGGTCTTTACCGGCGAGGAAGAGTGGCATGGGGTACTCTTTCGTCGATGGATTGTCCATGAGGACGAGGCCCTCTGCAGAAGAGAAGGCCTGGCGGGCTTCTTCGACGCTGATTGGCCGCTCGGTTTCAATCCATGTCGCCTCGCTATGCGAGCGAATGACCGGGACGCGAACGCAGGTTGCGCTGACTTCGACGTCGGAGTGCATAATCTTGCGCGTCTCGTGGTGCATCTTCATTTCCTCCTTCGTATAGTCATTCTCTGTGAAGACGTCTATTTGGGGAATGAGATTGAAGGCCAGCTGGTAGGCAAACTTGTCGACGGTGGGTGTCTTTCCGTCCAGGGCTTCCCTGCTTTGCTCAATGAGTTCGGCCATGGCTTTCGCGCCGGCTCCGCTGGCTGCCTGATAGGTAGCTACGTGTATGCGCCGGATGTGAGAGAGCTTCTCGATCGGTTTCAGGGCTACTACCATCTGTATGGTGGAGCAGTTGGGGTTGGCTATTATGCCTTTCGGACGGTGAAGGGCGTCTTCGGCATTGACTTCGGGAACGACAAGCGGAACATCCTTGTCCATGCGGAAGGCGCTTGAGTTGTCGATCATCACGGCGCCGTGCTTGGTGATTGTCTCGGCATATTCAACTGATGTTCCGGCTCCGGCGGAGACGAACGCGATGTTCACGTCTTTGAAGTCGTCGTTGTGTTTCAACTCTTTTGTTATGTATTGCTTTCCGCGGAAATCAAATGTTTGTCCTGCGCTACGCGATGAGCCGAAAAGGAATAGCTCATCGACGGGAAATTGTCTCTCGCTCAGAACGGTCAGAAACTCTTGGCCGACAGCACCGCTGACGCCAACAATAGCTACTTTCATCTTTCTTGTAAATGATTTGGTTTGATATTAATATGATTATCTTTGCGCTCCTTTTAACTCAATATGAGTTAAAAAGGCTTGCAAATATACAGATATTAGTATTAGATTTTTTAGAGCTTTTTACGATGAGATTATTTACGTTTATCTGCGCAACATGCGCTTTTGTCGCTGCTTCTACGCAGCTTTCCCACTCTGTTGATTCTTATGTTTCGGTCGATGATCTTGAAGTTTATACTTGCGGGTTTGTTGATGATGTTTCTCGACGTGGAGCTTCTCTCTTATCAACTGATAATGGAGGTGCTGCCGGTGTTTCTCCGACGATTCATGCTTTGCGTTCCGTCGAGTCGGGCGAGGTTTATATCAGTGAGGTTATGGCTAATCCCAAAGGATTGACGGCTCTTCCGCAGACTGAATATGTAGAGGTTAAGAGTAATTGTTCTTTTGCTGTTTCGCTGCAAGGTTGGTCGTTTGTGTATGACGAAAAAGTGATTCTTATTGAGGATAATTATGTATTGCAACCGTATGGTTTTGCTGTTCTTTATAAGGCTGATCGGGAGATTTATGTTGCTCCGCCTTCTGTTGCTGTCGGATTGAAGAAGTTTCCTGTTGCTCTGGCGAACACGGGTAAGGCGATCGCTCTCAAAGACCCTGACGGTCGACTGATAGACCGATTTGCCTATCCATCTGCCAAGCAGAGTGTTTCATGGGAGCGTTCGCTCGATGCCGGCCATCGTCTTTGTTCTGACCCGAAGGGTGGCACGCCGGGTGCGCCTAATTCTGAAGAGACAGGGGGCGGCAGGCCTGATGTGAATCCTTCAGTTCCGACTGTTCCTGACATTGAGGATGTGGACATTAACCCCGGCGATATTGTTTTTAATGAGTTGCTGCCTGAACCGCATAATGGAGGGAGCGAATACATTGAATTGTATAATAACACTCGTCATCCTATTCCTTTGGGAGGATTGGCGATCGCGATCAGGAAGGCCGGTGGGACATTGGGGGCTTATCCGTTATCTGCTTTATCTTCTGCGGTTATCAAAGGGGAAGGCTATGTTGTGTTAACTTCCAAGCGCGAGGGGGTGGCGGACTTCTATACGCTGCTCAATCCTGATGTTCTCCATGAGGTTAAGCTTCCTATATTAAATAATGTGTCCTCGACTTTGCTTTTGATAGACACGCGGAACGGTGGGCAAGTCATTGATGAAGTGGCCTATAATGCTGCATGGCATTCTCCGTTGATTAAAAATCGGAAGGGCGTCGCGCTTGAAAGGATTAATCCGATGAAGGAGGGGCAGAACTCCGCGAACTGGACTTCGGCTTCATCTCCGGACTACGGGACTCCCGGTTCTTTGAACTCGCAGTTCAGCGCTGATTCAGGGAATGGTAATATTCCTGCCGGAATATCCGCTCCTGTCCTTGCCGAAGACGGTCGCTATCGCATAGACTATGATTTGGATAAGCCGGGCTATGGTTGTCGGGCATATATATATGATTTGTCAGGGCATAGAGTTGCTGAAATACTGAATAGTGAAATTTTGGGAACATCGGGTTTCATGATCTGGGACATGCAGTCGCTCGGAAATTTGAAACTCCGCTCCGGCATATACATATTCTATGTTGAGCTTTATCATCTGACGGGGATTTTGAAGCATTATAAGAAACCGTTCTTTGTCAAGTAAAAGTCTCGCTGGTTTTCCTTCTGCCGAAAGCCTATGAACATCTAATTTTTAGATGTCTCCTAAAGAATGTTAACACGTTAACTCAGCATCTGTATTTTGCAGTAGAAGAGTTAGCGTGTTAACTGTTTTTCTGCTGGAGGAATGTCTTGCGTCGCAGGGATGTGGTGCAAGTTGTTGGTGATAGAACTTGCGGATAATCGTCCGGGTAGAGAATTTGCAGACCTTGAAGATTTATAGAAATCGGAGAAGCTAATGTTTTGACAACCTTGTCCTAAGAACGGCTCAACTGTTTTCTTGTTTTTCATCAATATTCTGATGATGTTTTTCTTTGAATCCCGCGTCAATGCTAATCAGATTAATTCTAAGCGATTATAAGGCATTGCAAGGCATGATTAGGGTGCGAAAAATTTGGTTATGTGGAGGTTGCAGGGAAGGAATATAACGGTCTTCCTTTGGCTTGAAAATGCCTCTCCAGTATTTGGGATCGGGATTTTTCTATTATTTTTGTGCAAATATTAATGAGCAATAGAAAGTATTTTTTATATGAATAAGTTATGCATTAGTTTCCTTTTCTGTATTGCTTCCATTTGTACGGCAAGTGCGCAGAAGCTGGCCGTAAAAAGTAACATCCTTTACGATGCCACGGGAACCGTCAACTTGGGTGCAGAATATGCAATAACCAAAAACATTTCCGCCAGCATTTCTGCGAATTACAACGGATGGACGTTGAAAAAGCCCATGGTCTGGAAGCATATACTCGTACAGCCGGAAGCAAGATATTGGCTACGTGAAGTCTTCAATGAACACTTCGCTGGCCTCCATTTCATATATACCAATTTCAACATAGAGCGGCTTGCGCTACCAATGTTCGGATTTCAACGGAAATACCTTTATCAGGAAGGCACAGCTTATGGTGGAGGAATATCATACGGGTATCATTTATATCTGACGCCGCGTATGAATATTGAGTTCTCGCTGGGAATGGGATATTTGAATTTGACATATAAAAAATATGAATATACTAAGTATCCACAGCCTGCCGGTGAGGAGCCTGCCGGATTATTGGGGAGGAGTTATGTCGGACCGACTCAAATTAGTCTCACTTTCGTTTATATTATAATGTAAGCATAATGAAAAATCTTAGCTATATCCTACTTACGAGCATAGTGCTTGCCTTTAGTGCCAATATTCAGGCTCAAAAGCAACAACAGGCGCCTCAGCAGCAACAAACTCCGAGGCAACGCCAACAGCCTCCAACTTCACAACAAAGAAATCCTGCTCCGAAGCAACAAGCCACTCCGCAACAAAAAATACCGGCTCCAAAACAGCAGGCTCCGCAACAAACGCCTCCTGCGCAAAGGCAACAACCACCGAAACAACAGCCTCCACTTCAAAAAACGCCACAGTCCAAAAACTTGCAGCCTAAACCGTCAGCTCCATCTCAGCCGCAAACGAATAAACCACAGCAAACCGCTCCGCAACAACAGCCGGAAAAAACCAATCAGGGAGGCATCATTGTGAAAGTTAATCGCGCTATTCAGCGAGGTAATGCTTTGGCGATGGATATGGATGTTCGTCTTCCGAATATTGATCTTCCAAGTCACGGTAGTATGCAGATAACTTTGGTACTGATAGAAAATACGACAAAAAAGAATAAACAAATGTATCGTCTTCCTCCTATCATTATTAATGGAACAAACAAGCGGCACATGTATGAGCGGGCCGTAGCTATTTCCGGCGAAGAAGCTGCCAAAGGCGGTGCTTATGCTGTGCTGAAAAGCGATAAAGATGTTACACAGTTTATACAGTACAAGAAAGTTATTCCTTATAAATCCTGGATGAGCAACTGCCAGCTTCAGCTTCTTTGCGAGGAAAAAAACTATAATGACAAGACGATTGGACAGTTTGCCAACATGGTTCTTCGGAAAGTCTCAATCACAAAATAATATCATAGCTTTATTTTAACCGACGCCCCCTTGCTTTCGTTATGAAAGCGGTTAACGGCAGTCACAACAATGCGAAGATTATTTGTCTTCGCTAATTGTTTGTACGGCACGAGATAGGAATTATCGTTTGTCAGTGCTAGAATATTTGCGGGATTTTCGGCATCCATCTTCCCTTTTCCCGGAAAAGCATAGATAACAAAATAGCGGGCTTCGGCGGGATTCTCCGGATCGTTTTTGGCATCCCAACTTATTGTTACACCGTCGAGGGAGAAATCGGCCTTCAGCTTTGTAACCTTTTGGGGAGCTTGGCTGTACTGATGAGTATAAGGAGGGAGAAGGGCGGGATAACGGTGATAGTGGTGCTTTAAACTGTCGCTTACGCCATTATTATTCCGTAAAATCTCGTTTGCAGGCCAGAAGCAGTTCCCGGAAATATATGGCAACATTCTTTCGTATTCCATCTTAGAGGTTAATTGACCGGCTTTCATGGTACGTGCTACGTCCTGGCCAATATACAGGTGGCGGCCTTCGGAATGATTGTTCCACCAGTTAACGAGGTTGGCGTAGTCGGCTGCAGAGTGTCCAATCTCCCAGTAAACTTGAGGAATGACGTAATCAATCCAGCCTTCCCTGGCCCAGAGGAGAACGTCGGTGTATAAATCATCGTAGCATTGCAGCCCGTTTGTAAAACTGCCGGAAGCGTCGGGCGTGCTTTTCATGTTGCGGTATATGCCGAACGGACTTATGCCGAAGCGAACCCAGGGTTTGATGGAACGTATGGTTGAGTTCATCTCTTTGATTAGAGAATTAACGTTCTGGCGTCGCCAATCGGAACGGGTGGCTTCGGTATATCCGGCTTCCTTGCCGTAGCGATTGAAACTTTTATCGTCAGGGAATGAGAATCCGGCAACTGGATAGGGGTAAAAATAATCGTCCATGTGGATGCCGTCAACGTCGTAACGGCTGACTATATCTGCTACTACTTTGCAAATAAATTTGCGGTTTTGAGGCTGACCAGGATCGAAATATATTAAATTATCATAGCGAACAAATCTGCTTGGATATGTGTGCATGATATGTGAAGATGCAAATTCCATATTGCGAACTGAACCGGCTCGATATGGGTTTAACCAGGCATGAAATTCCATGCTTCTTTTGTGACATTCATCAACAAGAAATTGCATTAAGTCGAAATTTCCGTCGGGTGCAAGTCCTTGAACGCCGGTATAAAAACGGCTCCATGGCTCTAGTTCCGATCTGTAAAAAGCATCTGCTTCGGGGCGTACTTGAAAGAGTACGGCATTTATTCCACACGTCTTTAAATAGTTCAGTTTTCGCACGAAATCGGCCTTTAGTTTCTCTGGTTTCATCTCTTTATATTCGGCTTGATATACTGTCTGAATCCAAACTCCTCTAAATTCTCGTTTTGGCATTGTTCCGGCGTTTACTGTTGTTGTCCGCTTCGTGGCGGTGCATCCCGTTAATATTATGTATAGCGCAAGCGGGAGCAAATAATAAAAGTATTTCATATTCTTTTTATTGGTATGCTGATTTCGGGCGCAAAGATAATGTTTATTAATAGAATACAAATACTTTTCAACATCTTATGAGTATCAGAATTATTTTTTCGGAAACCGGTGAGTGTTTTGGAGTGTCTTAAACTAATTTTGGGTATCATTTTTTTGCTTACGGGCAATTGGATTACGGTTAAATGAAATGAGCTAAATCAATATCGAAAATCTGCTCCTGAATGAGCGCTCGAATTTAATCTTTTTTTGACTGGGTTTATTTAATTCCTGATTTTTATTTTGATGCTTTTTGGGTCTTTCTTTCTGTTGGGCGGGGAGTTTATAACTTGGAACAGGAAAAACAGGGGAAGGGGAATGTTTGTTTCAACTGTGTTTTTATCGGTTATGATTATGGGGAAATTGGTTTTTTATTGGGGAATGGGAATGGGGATTTGAGTGTTTTTAAGGGCAACATTATTTATGTTGGAAATAACATTGGTAATGTTGGGGGCAACATGAGTTATGTTGGGGATAACATTGGTGATGTTGGGGGCAACATTGATTATGTTGGAGGCAACATCGGCAATGTTGGAGACGGTATTGGTAATGTTGGGGGCAGCATTGGCGATGTTGGAAATAACATTGGTAATGTTGGGGGCAACATGAGTTATGTTGGGAATAATATTGGCGATGTTGGGGGCAATATTGACAATGTTTAGGCCGGCATCGGCAATGTTATTCACAATATTGGTGATGTTGGGGCAGGTATAAATGATGTTTAAATAAATATCGGCAATGTTGTTCTCCGCATTGGCGGTGTATAAAACGCCATCGGCGATGCGGGGGATAGTATTGATGGCGTCTGCCTGGGCATCTTCCATGCTCTGAGTTTCATGTTCCGGGGTGGGGGGCGCCGGGGGCAGGGATATTAAAACTGAAAGCTGAATTGCTGTTGTATCTTGATTATCTTTGCCGCATCCGAAAAATTTTAATACATTATTTAATATGAATGAACAGGGAAATCCAGGGGATTTTGGGACGAGGCCTTCGCCGTTGCTCTCGCTTGTGCCGTTGCTGGCGCTGACGACTTTGCTTTTTATCTCTATACGAATATTTGGCAGTGATGCGCTCAATGGGAGCAGCCAAATTGTCTTGCTTGCTTCGACGGGGGTTTGTACGTTGATTGCAATGCTTTGTTGCCGGACGCCATGGAAAACGATTGAGACGGGAATTACCAGGAATGTGACGGGGATTGCGCCGGCCTTGTTTATTTTGTTGCTTATCGGTGCGCTTTCGGGCAGCTGGATGGTTAGCGGCGTTGTGCCGACGTTGATTTATTATGGGATGAAGATAATTCCGCCGTCGGTCTTCCTGGCATCGACCTGTGCGATATGTGCGGTGGTTTCGGTTATAACGGGTAGCTCCTGGACGACGGTGGCTACGATTGGGGTGGCATTGCTTGGCATCGGGCAGGCGCAGGGTTATTCGGATGCGTGGATTGCGGGGGCGATTATTTCGGGGGCTTATTTCGGGGATAAGGTTTCGCCGTTGTCGGATACGACGGTTTTGGCGTCGTCAGTGACGGGGACGCCATTGTTTTCGCATATCCGGTATATGCTTGTCACCACTGTTCCGTCTGTAACGATTGCTTTGGTTATGTTTCTTGTCGCAGGGTTTATGCACAGTTCGGGAGAGGCGGAGCAGATGAATGATTATACGATGCGCCTGGCGGATGTGTTTAACATCAGTCCGTGGTTGTTGCTTGTGCCTGCGGTTACGGGGTTGTTGATTGCGAGGAAGACGCCGGCGACGATTACGCTGTTTATTGCGGCTGTTATGGCGGGAATTTTTGCCTTGATTTTCCAGCCGCATATTCTTGCTGCGATTGCGGGGGAGGCCTCTACGGGGGCGGAGGGGCAATTTAAGGGCTTGCTGGTATCTTTTTTCGGGGATACGAATATCGAAACGGGCAGCATGGCGTTGGATGAGCTGGTTGCGACGGGAGGAATGGGGGGGATGATGAATACTCTATGGCTGATATTGTGCGCGATGAGCTTTGGGGGGGCGATGACTGCGAGTGGGATGCTGGCCAGTATTATATCGACGGTTATTCGCTTTATGAGGAGCAGGGTTGGCGTGGTTGGCTCTACGGTTGTTTCAGGGCTGTTCTTTAATCTGGCGACGGGGGATCAATATATGTCAATACTGCTGACAGGGAATATGTTTAAGGGTATTTATCTTGACAAGGGGTATGAAACGCGGCTGTTGAGCAGGACGATTGAGGATGCAGTGACGGTGACATCGCCGCTCATACCGTGGAATACCTGCGGGATGACGCAGGGAGCGGTTTTGGGAGTATCGGCTTTCGTTTATCTCCCGTATTGTTTCTTTAATATTATTAGCCCGTTGATGACGCTTGCCGTAGCAGCGCTGGGGTTTAAGATTGTGAGAAGGGAGCCTTACTCTGCTGCCGAGGATGCGGGCAATGCAAGGGATTGGTAGCGAGGGGTTGCAACATGGGCGGCTCTCGCTTTGTTGTCGCCGTACCAGAATAGGGTCGCGGTGATGTTCATTTGGCCATTTTCGTCTTTCCTGTCGATAATAACGTCCATGCTGTTAGTGAATGGAACTGCATCGAGGAGCATGAGGCGAAGGAAAGTGCTGTAATCGTGGTTTTCTTCATCTATTCCTTTTCCCGTACCGCCGAAGAGGGATTGCGGCATTGCGATTTCGGACTGGCAATAGGTGTCTTGTAATTGTCCTCCGGCGTTGACGGTGTTTATATCTCCGTCGGCTTTAAGGATTAGTTGGGGGTTGCCTGTTGGATTGTTGGTGATTGTGATGGCATCGCCCTTGTATACACCTCGTCCGCCGGAGATGGAGATGATTGCGCTGTCTTGCCCTTCTGATATTTCTTCGCTTCGTGAAGCATGAAAGTAGAGCATGCGCTCATCCCATGTTATGGGGGAGAGGGAGATGGAGTAGCTTATTCTTTTGTCATGTTTGCCTTCGTTAATGAATGCGATAGATGCAGCTTCTTTATATGGCATTAGCCATCGACTTGTGATGCGGCCGCTTTCATCCGCTTCGATATAACGATTTCTTACTGCCTTGGCTTCCATACTGCTGCCGGCGAAATCTGAGAGCGGCAGGCGGGCTGTGTTTAATCCGTCGAAAATGAATTGTGCCGTCATGTCTTGCATGGCTTGCGCGTAATTGCCGGACAGTGGTTCTACACGGATATACAGTTCGTAGATGGCGTAGGAACCTGTGGGGAGGGGGATGGAAATCGGATCGCCGGGCTGGAGAATGGTTGCTCCCTGTCGAGTTTGAGCGGCTCTGTGTTCGGTTGGTTCGCGTAGCTGACGGGTTACTTGCGCAATCTTTTTGCGTAATGGGGAGAGGCGCTTGAAGGAAAAGGTTTCTACGCTCACACTGTCCGCGTAGGCACGGTAGTCTATGCGGTAGTTGACGGAGGATGTGTCGCTCCTCTCGCGTTCAAACTCTATGCGGCAGCTACGGGAGAATGGCATCGGGAAATAGGAGGTGTTCCCGACGACGAATCCGTCTGGGAATCCTGCCTGGGCAAGGTTGAGGGAGGTTAATTCAATGCTGCTCCCGCTGGTACTTTCATCGAAGAGTAGTTTCAGGCGACCTTTCTTCGCATCGGTTGAAAGGTTCAGGCGAGTGATTGTGCCGGGGCCAAGGACGTTTAACAGTGTGGACTTGGCTTCTTTCGCGGAGAGCACGCCCGATACTGTCATAGCTTTGTATGCGACGGACGGGTATGCGGCGTTTTCTTCTACGGATGCTATTTCGGTCAGTAATTTATCTGTTGTGACATCGCCCGAATCGCTTCCGGTGCAGCCTGAACATAGAAGGAGGCTGACCGGAAGGAGGGCTAAATATGTCTTGTAGCGGAGTGGAATCATTGTCTGTGGCGATTTATTCGTTTGTTACTTCGTCGGCAAATTCCATGAGGTAGGCTTTGATGAAGCCGTCTATCTTGCCGTCCATTACGCCGCCTACGTCGGACGTCTGGTGGTTCGTCCGATGATCTTTTACGCGGCGGTCATCAAAGACGTAACTCCTGATTTGGGAACCCCATTCGATCTTCTTTTTGCCTGCTTCTACCTTCTGGCGCTCTGCCATGCGGCGTTTCATCGCCAAGTCGTACAGCATGGACCGAAGTAATCGCATGGCGTTGTCCCTGTTCTCCATCTGTGAACGACTCTCGGTGTTCTCGATAAGTATTTCGCGCACCTCGCCGGTATCCGGATCTTTATAGTTGTAGCGGAGGCGCACGCCTGTTTCCACTTTATTGACGTTCTGACCTCCAGCTCCTCCAGAGCGGAATGTATCCCAGGAGTAGTCGGCGGGATTGATGTCAACCTCGATGCTGTCGTCAACCAGGGGGGTGACAAAGACGGAGGCGAAGGAGGTCATTCGTTTCCCCTGGGCATTGTAGGGAGATACACGTACCAGACGGTGAACTCCGTTCTCGCCTTTAAGGTAGCCGTAGGCAAAGTCTCCTTCGATTTCGATCGTAACTGTCTTTATACCTGCTTCGTCGCCATCCTGAATATTGCATATTTCAATCTTGTAGCCGTTAGCTTCTGCCCAGCGGATGTACATGCGCATGAGCATCGACGCCCAGTCCTGGCTTTCAGTGCCGCCGGCTCCGGAGTTTATCTTCAGGACGCAACTCATCTGGTCGGCTTCCTGGCGGAGCATGTTGCGGAACTCCAGGTTCTCAATCAGTGTGAGCGCTCTTGCATACGCTGCATCAACATCTTCTTCGCTGACAATTCCTTCGCGTACATACTCGAAGGCGAGCGTCAGCTCTTCTGTCGCAGCTCGGACTTCTTCGTAAAGCTCGATCCATTTCTTTAAATCCTTAACGATTTTCATTTGGGCCTCGGCTGACTTTGCGTCTGTCCAGAAGTCCGGATCGTGCGTCCTTAGTTCTTCTTCTTCAAGTCTGACAGTTTTACCATCGACGTCAAAGATACCTCCTCAGCGCTTGCTCGCGCTCCGCTACGTCATGTAGCCGGTCTGATGTAATCATGATGATTCTTTTTATTTAGTTATACATTATTCGCGCAAAGATAAGATATTTCCAGAGGGGGGACTTACTTAGCGGCAGGAGATTTTAGAATGGCCGTTCTCCTTGTTTTAGATTTCAGATTGCCGGTTTGGGTTTGTTTATTTGCTGGGGAGGCGTGATTTTGGCCGGGATCATGATGTCCCACCTTGTGGGACGATATGATTTTGGTTCGGATCATGTTAGTCCACCTTGTGGGACGGTATGTTTTTGATTCGGATCATAGTAGTCCACCTTGTGGGACGATATGTTTTTAGTTCGGATCATGGTAGCCCACCTTGTGGGACGATATGTTTTTGGTTCGGATCATGGTAGTCCACCTTGTGGGACGGTATGTTTTTAGTTCGGATCATGGTGTTCCACCTCGTGGGACGATATGTTTTTGGTTCGGATCATGGTGTTCCACCTCGTGGGACAGTATGTTTTTGTGCCGGATCAGATTATCCCACCTTGCAGGACGGTATGAACCGGCTCAAAGGCAGGTTGGCGTCACGGGTGTATGGGTATGCTTCGGATGGACGGCGGCATTGTCGCCGGTAACGGAAAACCGAAAATTGAAATTGGAAGTATATTTGTCCGAGGTAATCATATATGTACATATATTAAATACATTAAATAATCATAGGATATGAATAAGAAATCATTTTTACACGCTATTATCTTCTCCTTAATCTTCGCTGCCGGCGCGGCGGACAGGAGTGTTGCACAGGAGGAATGGCCCGTACTGAGGCATTATGACCAGGAGCATCTGTTGAATATCTCTCTCCCGGTCGGCGGTATCGGCACGGGAACAGTCGGGATAGGCGGGCGCGGGGAATTGCGCGACATAGCCATCATGAACCGCCCGGCTATCGGACAGCGGACTACCTTTGCCGCACGACATCAGAATCAGGAACCTTTCTTTGCAATATATGTGAAGCCGAAGGGGGACGTTTCGACTGTACGTGCATTGATAGGGCCGGCTCATGCAAGCGAATATAATGATGCGGACGGTGTCCCGTGCAATCATCATGGACTGCCGCGATTCTCATCGGCTTGCTTTGATGCCGCTTATCCGCTGGGGCAGGTCAGCCTTAGCGATGATAAACTTCCTGTGAGTATAAGGCTAAAGGCGTTTAATCCGTTTATTCCGGGTGATGTTCCTGCCAGCAGTATTCCGATTGCAGTATTGAAGTATGAGGTGACGAACCATTCTGCCGTCGATGCGGAGGTTTCCATCTGCGGAGTAATGCGCAATTTCATCGGCTTTGAGCCTGGCGGAAGACCGAAGAATAATATAAATACGTACAGGGAAGGGGAGTCTTTCAGGGGTATTTACATGACTACCGATGGAATTGCTCCGGACGCCACGGGATACGGAACTGTCGCGCTGGTGACGACGGAGACCTCCAATGTGACTTTCCGCCGCTCGTCAACCGATGATGCCTGGAGCAATGCGATACTTAACTTCTGGGACGATTTCAGCGATGATGGCCGGCTGACGGACATGGAGAAACTGGTTGATGATAATCCGATGGCTTCGCTGGCTGCGATGAAAACGATTGCGGCCGGGGAGACATCTACATTCACCTTTTATATTACATGGCATTTTCCGAACCGTATCGCATGGGCGAAAGACAATGCCGTCGTCGGCAATCATTATACTACTGTGTATGCTAACGCATGGGATGTTCTGGACAAAGAGGTTCCGAGGATGGGCGAACTTGAAAAACGGACGCTGAACTTCGTCAACGCTTTTGTGCAAAGCAGTTTCCCGGATGAAGTAAAGGAGGCGGCGCTGTTTACCCTGGCGCATCTGCGGTCGCAGAATGTTTTCCGCATAGCCTCCGGACATCTTATGGGATGGGAAGGCATTGATAAGGTTTCCGGAAAGGGTTACGGAAGTTGTACGCAT
Source organism: Tannerellaceae bacterium (assembly GCA_031257015.1). GTDB lineage: Bacteria > Bacteroidota > Bacteroidia > Bacteroidales > Tannerellaceae > DFXE01. The sequence continues at coordinate 40,622 of JAIRPK010000032.1, read as the reverse complement.
GTTTGGAACTATGAGACGGCGACGTCTTTTTTGTTCGGCGAACTGTCGCGGACGATGAGGGACGTCGAGTTTAATTACAGTCTTGATTCTGCCGGACTGATGAGCTTCCGCGCCAAACTGCCGCTTGCCTTTGCCAGCGAATGGAAAGCAGCTGCCGCTGACGGGCAAATGGGTACCGTCATGCGTTTATATCGCGATTATCTTCTTTCGGGAGACAGGGCTTTCCTGTCGGCTTACTGGACCAGGGTGAAGCTGGCCTTGTCCTTTGCATGGGTCAAAGGCGGATGGGATGCGGATCAGGATGGTGTCATGGAGGGATGCCAGCACAATACGATGGATGTAGAATATTATGGGCCGAACCCTCAGATGCAGTTCTGGTATCTCGGAGCGTTACGCGCCGGGGAAGAAATGGCGAAGGTGATGAAGGATAAAGACTTCGAGGCTAGATGCAGGCGATTGTTTGAGAATGGAAGCCGGTGGACGGACGAGAATATGTTCAACGGTGAATATTATATTCAAAAGATCATGCCGGCAAAGTCTCGCGAGGATATTTATCCGGGTTTAATCGTTGGTATGGGGGCGAAAGATGTGACTAATCCACTATATCAGCTGGGGGAGGGATGTCTGGTTGACCAGCTTGTCGGGCAATACATGGCGCATGTCCTTGGTCTTGGTTATCTGGCCAAGCCTGATAACATACGGAAGACGTATCAAACTATTATGAAATATAATTATGTTCCTGATTTCACCGGCGTGTTTAACAACATGCGCTCGTATGTCATGGGGGATGAATCGGGTCTGATTATGGGCAGTTGGCCTAAGGGACGGCTGGAGATACCGTTTCCTTACTTTTCGGAAGTGATGACCGGATATGAGTATGTTGCTGCTATCGGCATGTTGTATGTGGGCGAGAGGGAGAACGGTCTGAAATGTATCGGCAGCATACGTTCCCGCTTTGACGGCCTGAAGCGTAATCCGTTTGATGATCCTGAATACGGGCATTTCTATTCTCGTGCCATGGCGTCATGGTCAAGTGTCCTTGCGGTATCGGGCTTTCACTACTCCGGAGCGGAAAGGTCTATGGAGTTCACTGCTGTGCCCGGCTCGTATTTCTGGTCTAACGGCTATGCGTGGGGAAGTTGTCGAGTGGCGGAGAATGATGTCCATCTTCAGGTACTGGGCGGAAGTTTGGCGCTGGAACGGTTTCGTCTGTCCGACGGAAGGGTGAGCAAGTTCAAAACCGCTGTTATCAATGAGGGGGAAACAAGAATTATCAAAATGAAATAAACTGTACTCCGAGCTGGAAAGGGGTGAAATCTCCCTGATTCAGCCCGGCCTGATTATGAAACATGGATAGACGAACGTTTATTAAAGCCGGTTGCCTGGCGACGGAGCTGATTCTTTTCCGTTCTTCGACTTTGCATGCTGCCGGAACAAAGGTCGAAAAAGTCCGGTTCGGCATGATTACTGATCTGCACTATGCTGACAAACCTGCGAGGGGGAATCGTTTCTATGTGGATACGATACAAAAACTTCGGGATGCAGTGAGGGTTTTTAATGAGGAAAAACCGGATTTCGTCATCGAGCTGGGCGACTTCAAGGATAATGGAGTTAATCGTGAGCAAACTTTGCTTTATCTCGATACGATAGAGACCGAATACCGGAAATTCAGAGGGGCGCATTATCACGTCCTCGGTAATCACGATGTTGATAACATAAGTAAATCCGACTTCCTCAAGCATACCGGCAATCATGGGCAGGCTGGTAACAAAACGTGGTATTCCTTTGTCGAGAAAAACATACGTTTTATTATCCTGGATGCCAATCATGATGAAAAGGGGCGCAATCATGAGAACGGGGAGTTCGACTGGACCAAGCCTTACGTTCTCCCTGGTGAACAGCTGGAATGGTTGTCAGCCGAGCTTGGAAAAGGAGAGCCTGCTGTGGTCTTTCTGCATCAGCTGCTTGATCTTACTAAAAAGGATAAGGGGTATTGTGTTGTTAATGCCCGCGATGTAATCGACATTCTGGAAAGGAGAGGGAATGTTATCGCTGTTTTTCAGGGGCATCATCATGCGGGCGGCTATCTTTATGCAAACGGGATTCATTACTACACCCTGAAAGGTATGATTGAAGGTCCGTATCCGACAAGCAACAGCTTTGCCCTTGTTGAAATAGACGCATCGCTCAATATTTCCATCCGTGGTTTTAAGAATTGCGGCGATAATTTTCTAAGGCGTCGCTCGGATACATATATTAATTGAATTGGAATTGCAAGTGTATTCCATGGAGGCCGGCCCTGTATGAGCCGGCTTTTCTTATACCCGGTGGCGATACAGTTTATATTGCCGTGGCGATAAACCTGTTATTCGGCGGAAAAGGCGGTAGAAGTAGGAAATATTGTCGAAGCCCAGGGCGTAGGAAATATCTTTGATGGACTTGTGACTAATGATGAGCATGAGTTGCGCACGTTCGATTTTCTTTAGATTGATGTATTGCAACGGAGTACAGTCCATTTCTTTCTTGAAAAGACGTATGAAATGGTCTTTGTTCAGGTTGCACAGTGTGGATAATTCGTTTATCCCTATGTTGCGATTGATATTTTCCCGGATGTGGCGGACTATTTTCAGTATGCGGTTGTCAATGGATGATTGTTTGAACTCGGCTTTCTCCAGGAAGCGCGAAAACAATTGCAACAGTATTCCTTTTGTCTCCACAAGCGTACAGAAGTAAAGCTGTTCATTGCGGGCAATGGATTGGATGAGGGTCGGCAGGTTATCGTATGCTTCCGGGTCGGAGCGCGTTAGTTCACGACCCGGATTGATGGCCAGAAGCCGTTGTATCAATGTGGTATCTGAATCATATGCCAGGACGCTGAACGGGAAGTTCAGGCGGTCGAAGATGTTGTACTCGTCGTATATGTGAATATAGTAGAGGGTGAAAGTGCTGTTGTTCTCATAACTGTGTGTAACAAATGCGGGGATGAGGTAAAGGTGGCCTGGTTCGATAATGTGTTCTCCATCGGGCATGATGACTTTTGCTGTTCCTGATTCGACCATGTATATACGCGCAAATGGGCTGTTGACTCCTTTCCAGTTCCAATCGGCGTCATGCACCTTGCGTGCAACGTTTAATAGTATTAGTTCCAGATTGTCTTTTGTCTCCATATTTTTTACTGCATTTTTAGTTCGCTATGTGGGCAAAGATAAAAATAATAGGCTGTTAATTAACTGGTGATTATGATTGCATTTCTATGCCGAACGGCTTCATTCTTCCGCGGAGTTAAAGTTGATGCCAGGGATGCTTTTCGGGATTTACTGACGGTATTGATATGTATCATTGGGCGCTTGTGGTCGGAATGTCGGGAAATGGAGGTAAATGAAAACAGTTTTCTATATTTGTCGTGAAATAAATATCAAATCAAATAAACATAAGATGGAAAACAACAGGTATGAGCTGAACAAAAATTTAGCTCAAATGCTAAAAGGCGGCGTTATCATGGATGTCTCTACTCCTGAACAGGCTCGTATTGCAGAGGAGGCGGGAGCCGCTGCCGTTATGGCCTTGGAAAGAATACCGGCAGACATACGTGCTGCAGGTGGCGTTTCGCGTATGAGCGACCCCAAGATGATAAAAGGGATTCAGACTGCTGTAAGTATACCGGTGATGGCAAAGGTCAGGATTGGGCATTTCGTAGAGGCGCAAATCCTTGAAGCTCTTGAAATCGACTTCATTGACGAAAGTGAAGTATTGTCCCCGGCGGACGACAAATTTCATGTTGATAAGCATCGTTTTAAAGTTCCTTTTGTCTGCGGGGCAAAGAACCTGGGCGAGGCGCTACGACGAATTGCCGAAGGGGCTGCAATGATTAGAACTAAAGGGGAACCAGGCACGGGCGACGTTGTTCAGGCTGTTCGCCACATGCGTGCAATGATGTCTGAAATCCGACGCCTGCAAAGCATGAAGGACGATGAAGTTTTCTATACCGCAAAAGAACTTCAAGTATCTTATGAACTCCTGAAATATGTTCAGGAAAAAGGGAAGCTTCCCGTGGTTAACTTCGCTGCAGGCGGAGTAGCTACCCCTGCCGATGCTGCTCTTATGATGCAACTTGGGGCGGAAGGCGTTTTTGTCGGCTCCGGAATATTCAAATCGGGCAATCCGGCAAAGAGGGCACAGGCTATCGTTAAGGCGGTGACGAATTATAACGACCCGAACGTCCTCGCTGAAATATCCGAAGACCTGGGCGAGGCCATGATCGGCATCAATGAGAATGAAATTCAATTATTAATGGCTGAAAGAGGCATCTAAGTCTTGAACAGAAAAGTAATCATCGGCATTTTAGCCTTGCAGGGAGGATTCATTGAGCATATCCGCGCCCTGAACGCTCTCGGAGCTGAAACTTTTGAAATTCGGAAAAAAGATGATCTCCGAAAACCAGCGGACGGACTGATACTACCAGGAGGAGAAAGTACGACAATGAGCAAATTACTGACTGACCTGGATATGTTTAATGACCTCAAAGCGATAATCTCCGGAGGGATGCCGGTCTTTGCAACCTGCGCCGGAATGATACTCCTGGCACGCAAAATTGCCGGGACGCAGACCGTCCACCTGGGAATCATGGACATAACGGTTAAAAGAAATGCTTACGGAAGGCAACTGGGTAGCTTTTTTGTTCATGCTCCCTTCCAGGAACTGGGAATGGTTCCGATGACGTTCATTCGCGCCCCATTCGTCGAATCGGCCGGCGCGACAGTGAGCGTACTGTCTATTGTTGACGATCGTATTGTTGCCGTCAGGCAGGGAAATATGCTGGCAACGGCTTTTCATCCAGAACTGAATACAGACAATCGGATTCATCAATATTTTATTGAAAAAATAGTTTTCAGAACATAATATAAGATTAAGAAATGGCAACACTAAACTTTGGCGGCGTTAACGAAAATGTTGTGACCCGCGATGAATTTCCTTTAGAAAAAGCTAAAGAAGTATTGAAAGATGAAACAATAGCAGTCATAGGATATGGCGTCCAGGGGCCGGGGCAAAGCCTTAACCTGCGAGATAACGGATTTAACGTTATCGTCGGTCAGCGCAAGGGCGGCAAAACCTGGGAAAAAGCAATAACGGACGGCTGGAAACCGGGAGAAACATTGTTTGATATTGACGAAGCAGCTCAACGCGGAACAATTGTACAGTATCTCCTCTCCGATGCAGCTCAAATAGAAGTCTGGCCGCGAATCAGGCCGGCGCTCACAGCCGGAAAGGCGCTATACTTCTCGCATGGCTTCGGAATAACCTACAAGGAGCGGACAAACATCATTCCACCGGAGGACATTGATGTCATCCTCGTTGCTCCAAAAGGTTCGGGAACGAGCCTCCGCCGCATGTTCCTGCAAGGGAGAGGTTTGAACTCCAGCTACGCCATCTTTCAGGATGCAACCAACCGGGCATGGGAGCGGGTCGTAGCTCTCGGAATAGGCGTCGGCTCCGGCTATCTTTTTGAAACAACTTTCAAAAAAGAAGTTTACTCCGACCTGACAGGCGAACGCGGTACGCTCATGGGAGCTATACAGGGATTGCTCCTGGCACAGTACGAGACGCTGCGCGAGAACGGGCATGACCCCTCGGAAGCCTTCAACGAAACAGTCGAAGAGCTGACACAGTCGCTCATGCCTCTCTTTGCCGAAAACGGGATGGATTGGATGTACGCGAACTGCTCCACAACAGCGCAGCGCGGAGCATTGGACTGGATGGGGCCTTTCCGAGATGCAACAAAGCCTCTTTTTGAAAAACTTTATGCTGAAGTAGCCTCCGGAAGAGAAGCTCAACGTTCAATAGACACTAACAGCAAGCCGGATTATCGCGAACGCCTCGAAGATGAACTTGCCGCTCTCCGCAACAGTGAAATGTGGAGGACAGGAGCGGTTGTTCGACGCCTCCGGCCGGAAAATAATTAAACGAATCTCCTCAAACTTAAAAGTCCGTCGGCTTACATAATCCCGGCGGACTTTTTCTTTATATCCATGACCGTTAATCCGAACAGTTGCGCCGGCATCAACGCGCAGCAGATAAACAGCCCAGCGAAACACTTCAAGTCAATATAAACATGAAGCTACCGATGCCGCTTCGCCTCGAATTGAGAACAGGGAACATATACGGAAGCATGAAGGCGCAAATCTTTTTTTATTAAAATCCTTCGCCTGCCTGTCCTCTCCCACTCCTGTTTCCCGAAGTCATTCCAGAACCCCGACGGTATTTTTCCCGACATCGGGAAGAATTTCCAGAACCCCGAAAGCATTTTTCCTGACGTCGGGAAGAATTTCCGGAATCCCGAAAGTATTTTTCACAGCTCCGGGAAACTTTCGTGTCGCCCGAAAATATTTTTCCTGGCTCCGGGAAACTTTCGTGTCGCCCGAAAGTATTTTTCCCGGCTTCGGGAAACTTTCGTGTCGCCCGAAAGTATTTTTCCCGGCTTCGGGAAGCTTTCGTGCCGTCCGAAAGTATTTTTCCTGACGTCATGAAGGATTTCAGAATCCCGAAAGTTTCCGGGAAATCTCCGGGGAGCTTTCGGGCGGCACGATGGATTGAGGAATCAGAATTTGAAATGGACAATTAGCCTGACAGCCTTAAGCTCGGCGGGCGCTAAGCATAATCCTGAATGTTCAATCCTGTATTCTTAATTCGGAGCGAAGCGGACGCAGTATCATCATATTCGTTCTTTCATGAGAGCTTCGGGCGAAACGATTGCTTCAATCCTAAAATTCTCAATCCTCAATTTAAAAAGGCAATAATATTTATACATTTGCAAGCAAAAATATTTACAAATGAGCGTGTCAGAATTAAATTATTTATTATGATAGAAGAAACAAAAATTATTCCATTGGAGAAAGTTGTAATTCGGTTTTCGGGCGATTCCGGCGACGGGATGCAATTAACCGGCACAATATTCTCAAACTTGTCTGCCATATTGGGAAATGAAATTTCTACATTTCCGGATTTCCCTGCCGAGATAAGAGCGCCCCAGGGATCCTTAAGCGGCGTCTCCGGCTACCAGGTACATTTGGGGTCACGGGGGATATATACTCCCGGCGATAAAGCCGATGTGCTTGTCGCAATGAATCCGGCAGCACTGAAAGTAAACGTCAATAACCTGAAGCCTCACGCAATTGTCATCATTGACACTGATTCATTCCAAAAAGCTGACTTGGACAAGGCTAAGTTCGCAACCGGCGACCCGTTCAAGGAGCTGGGATTAACAGGGGTTCAGATCGTGGCCGCTCCGATTTCAACGATGACCAGGGATGGCCTTGCTGATTTCGGACTCGATAACAAATCGGCTCTGCGTTGTAAAAATATGTTTGCACTGGGTCTCGTCTGCTGGTTATTTGAGCGTCCGCTGGAAGATGCGATGCACCAGCTTCAAAATAAGTTTGCCAAGAAGCCCGCTATCGCCAAAGCTAATATCAAAGCCTTGACCGATGGCTATAATTATGGTCATAACATTCATGCCAAGGTTTCCACGTACAGGATTGAGAGCAAGAAGGCCGTGCCCGGCTTTTACACAGACATAAACGGTAATAAAGCTACTTCTTATGGCCTTCTTGCCGCAGCAGAGAAAGCCGGCGTCAAGCTGTTTTTAGGCAGCTATCCGATTACTCCCGCAACGGATATATTGCAAGAGTTATCCGCACGCAAAGAGTTCGGCGTCAAAGCTCTTCAATTTGAAGATGAAATTGCCGGAATTTGCACATCAATCGGAGCCAGTTTTGCGGGCGCTCTTGCTGCGACTTCCACGTCTGGCCCCGGATTAGCCCTGAAGAGCGAAGCGATTGGCCTTGCGGTTATTTCCGAACTCCCATTAGTAGTAATAGATGTTCAGCGTGGCGGACCATCGACGGGGCTTCCTACAAAGAGCGAACAAACTGATTTGCTGCAAGCCCTATACGGTCGGAATGGAGAGAGTCCTGTTGTCGTGATAGCTGCGGCTACTCCAACTGATTGTTTTGATGCTGCTTTCTGGGCTGGAAAGATTGCCCTTGAGCATATGACGCCTGTTATTCTTCTGACTGATTCGTTTATTGCCAACGGCTCATCAGCATGGCGTATTCCTGAGCTTGATACATATCCGGAGATAAAACCGCGATACGTAACCGAATATTATAATAATGAGAAAGAACTCTGGAAAGCCTATCGTCGCGACCCTGAAACGCTAGTTCGTTACTGGGCAATACCAGGAACGGAAGGTTTTACTCATCGTATAGGAGGTTTGGAAAAGGATTATGATTCAAGTGCAATATCGACAGAGCCTTTAAATCATCAAAAAATGGTGAAGACCCGTCAGGAAAAGATAGACAGAATAGCCAATTTTATTCCGCCCTTAGAGATAATTGGCGATGAAGACGCCGAGATACTGATTGTTGGCTGGGGTGGAACTTACGGTCATTTGTGCGAAGCGATGGAAACTTTACGCGGAAACGGGAAAAAAGTCGCGCTGGCGCATTTTAAATTTATCAGTCCACTGCCGAAAAACACTGCTGCTGTGTTGAGCAAATACAAGAAAGTAGTTGTTGCTGAACAAAACAGCGGACAGTTCGCGACTTATCTGCGGAGCAAAATCGACGATTTTAATCCATACCGGTTTAACCGTATTAAAGGCCAGCCGTTCATCGTGACGCGCTTGGTAGAAGAATTTACTAAACTAATAGAAGCTTGAACAAACTCATTATGGATACAAGATTTGAAGCAAAAGATTATAAAAGTGATCAGTATGTACGCTGGTGTCCCGGCTGTGGTGATCATGCCGTGCTTAACTGTTTATACAAGGCAATGGCGGAAGAGGGAATAGAGCCGCACAACATCGCCGTTATTTCAGGTATTGGATGTTCGTCGCGCCTGCCATATTATATGAATACTTATGGGTTCCATACTATTCATGGACGTGGAGCTGCAATTGCAACAGGAGTAAAAACGGCTAATCCGTCTCTAAACGTATGGCTGATGACTGGCGATGGTGATGCTTTGGCAATAGGTGGAAATCATTTCATTCACGCTGTGCGCAGGAATATTGACATAAATATCGTCCTGTTCAACAATAAAATATATGGCCTCACCAAAGGGCAATACTCGCCGACGACTGAAAAAGGAACCGTAACCAAAAGTTCTCCTTTTGGCACCGTCGAAGATCCGTTCATTCCTGCTGAGTTGACCATTGGCGCTCGCGGTAATTTCTTTGCACGCGCGATCGATGTCGATCTTAAAAACACAGCGGAGACTCTTAAACTTGCTTCGATACATAAGGGAACTTCGGTCGTAGAGGTTCTGGTCAATTGTGTAATCTTTAACGATGGCATTCATAAGCAAATTACCGACAAGGAGTATCGTGCTGATCGTGTAATATATCTCCGTCATGGTGAAAAGATGCTGTTTGGAAAAAACAATGATAAAGGTCTTATCCTTGACGGAATGAAGCTAAAAGTCGTTACTATCGGTCATGACGGTTATACGCATGATGATATTCTTGTCCACGACGCTCACGAGCCAGATATAACCCTTCATCTAATGCTTTCGCTTATGAAAGGTGATATGCCGACAGCTATCGGTGTTATCCGTGATGTAGCTGCTCCGACATATGATGACGCTATTGAGCAGCAAATAGCCGAGGTTCAATCCCGGAATCCTATACGCAAGCTCAATGACTTGCTGATGAAGGGCGAAGTTTGGGAGGTTAAATAAAATACAAGTGAATATGAAAGAACGCCTGTTTACTTCCTCTGCTTCATTGTTATATACGATTGCTCTGTGCATTATCTTCATATTTGTATTTAACTACACCTTTGATTCCAAACTGGATTCAAACGGCGACAATTGCAGGTATTATATGCTCTCGACTTCAATTGTACAAGGGCATGGCTACGCAGATATTACTGATGGCGAGTATAATCCCATCAATATTTTTCCTCCCGGATATCCATTACTGATGTGCGCTGTTCGTATTTTTACAGATGGTATTGTTCCACAGAAGATATTAAACGGGTTGTTCTTTCTTACTTCCATTCTCATCTTGTTCTTTTTGCTTAAAAAGAATAATTTGCCTTATTCTCTTGCTTTTGTAGCTGTTTCTGCAGGAATGATCAATTATCGCGTTCTGGATTTTGCGACAATGATGATGAGTGAAATGTCTTTCCTGTTATTCTCCATACTGGCTATTTGGTCTATTATGAAAATGGACAAGGAGAAACTTTTTTATAAAGACCGTTACTTCTATCTTCTAATTCTTTTTGCATCCTACTCTTACCATATTCGGACGCAGGGCATAGCCTTAATATTCGCAATAGTGATGTACTTCGCTTTTGCCAGGCGGTGGAAAGAAACGCTTGCATTCATAGTCGGATTTGCACTCTGCCTGGTTCCATGGATGGTGAGGAATAAGTTAGCAGGTCTGCCACAAGAGCGATATATGGATACAATAAGTATGGCTAATCCATGGAGACCGGAAGATGGTCAGTTGGGGATAAGCGAAATAATCGCCCGTTTCTTCTCTACAATAAAGATGCTTGTAACACAAGCCTTGCCTAATTCCATAACACCTTTTTTGAATGTAGATTATCTCAAGCCGGCAAGTTTACTTGAATGTGTGGTTGGGATTATTCTTGTTCTTTTGATTTTTATCGGGTTCTGGAGATTTAAGCAATATAAATGGTTGTTTGTTTTCTATTTTCTGGGTACTCTGGGGATAATATCCATATTCAGCTCTCCTAGCGGGAACCGTTATCTCACTGCTCTTCTGCCTGTCCTTCAAGTCGGAGTAATTATTGGTTTGTATACTACTCTGAACTTAGTGATGAAGAAGTTTGGGACAGGAAAAACCTGCTCACCGTGGATATTGTCATTGCTTATTTTAACTTCTGTCTCCGGAATAAAATTATTACATAATGAGAACAAGGCTCCCTATTATCCAGGTTATCACAATTTCATCAAGGTGGCCGAGACTGTACATGACAAATATCCCAAGGGAACAGTCGTCTGCTCAAGGAAGCCCGAACTGTTCTACATGTTTGCCAAAAGCCGAGTTACGTCTTATCCTTTCACATCTAACGATAAAGAATTAATCAAAGCATTGATAGATAATAATACGGAGTACGTCGTACTGGAAAATTTGGGCTTCTCCTCCACTAGCCTCTATCTTTATCCGGCAATAGAGAAGAATCAAGAACTGTTCAAGATAATGCTCTCATACGATAATCCGCCTACATGGATGCTGAAATTCGACCGCGAAAAAGCCCAACAAAAGTTTGCCACGAACAACGAACCACAATCCGATTCAAAATGAATCATGAATCAAAATCAACTGCCACCATTTCTGCTGGTTTGGACGGATTAATCGTCGCTTATGAATGATTCGATAAAAGCATCAATCGCCTTTGCCGCTATTCTTGGAAAAACCTCTGGCATAAGCTGAATCTCTTAAAATAATAGAATATAAAGGTAATCGCATGAACATTGGCGACTATCGTCTTCCTGAAGAATGAAACAGTCGGCTGATGGCGGCTAAATATCAGTCTGATGCGGATTCATCTCTCATGCGGGCTGCTGCTCTTTCCGTTGGACAAGGAGTTGTTCCGGTGTGGAGGCGGATTGGAACAGGCTTATTGCGCTGTCCTCTTCCGTTGGCGTCTCTATTGTATCCTGTGTTTGCAAAGTTTTTTGAATGGCAGATTGCCATAACAGTGGAGGGGGGCATATTGGGGTTTTGTTCGTATGATTGATGCCGATAGGTTCGTCTTCTGTAATGTTAATGTCGAAGATGATTGTATATTTTGGATACTGACTTGCTTTTGGAACGGAATATATCGTCCTACAAGGTGGGATAACCTGATCCGCTATTAAAATATATCGTCCCACAAGGTGGAATATCTTGATCTGCATCGAAAACATATTGTCCCACATGGTGGGCGGGTATGATCTGGACTAAAAACATATTGTCCCACATGGTGGACTAACATGATCTGCATCGAAAACATGTTGTCCCACATGGTGGGATGGTATGATCTGAGTCAAAAACATATTGTCCTGCGAGGTGGGCTACCATGATCTGCATCAAAATCATATTATCCCACGAGGGAGGACGGTATGAACCGCTCAAAAAGCAGATTTGCGCTCCTGATTCTCCACTATTGATTTTTTATTCATCATGCCTGTTGCGCGGCATAATGCTAAATCGCTGATTCCTGATTATCTTTGTCTATTCATAAAGTTTATCGTAGATGAAAAAAATAGTAATTATTAACGGCCCGAATTTGAATTTGCTTGGGCGGCGGGAACCTTCGGTTTACGGCGATACTTCCTTTACGGACTATCTGGAAAGGCTAAAAGAGCGCTATGCCGACTGTGAAATCGCTTACTTCCAAAGTAATGTCGAGGGGGAGCTGGTCGATATGATTCAAAAAACGGGGTTTGATTCCGACGGGATTATATTGAACGCAGGGGCTTATACGCATACTTCGATTGCAATCAGGGATGCAATTAAGGCGGTTGAGACGCCGGTCGTCGAGGTGCATATATCGAATGTGCATCAGAGAGAGGAGTTTCGGCATGTGTCGATGATTTCCGCCGTCTGCCGCGGGGTGGTGCTGGGCTTTGGATTGGATTCCTACCGGCTGGCGATGGAGAGTTTCCTGCAGAGGTAATTGAGAATATAATAAATGTATTAACCGAATAACTTGTAACTTATGTTGAAGCAGACTAAAATTGTGGCTACCATATCGGATAAACGTTGTGATGTGGAGTTTATCCGCAGTTTGTACGAGGCGGGGATGAACGTCGTCCGCCTGAACTCGGCTCATCTTAACAGGGAGGGCTTTGACCTGATAATCGGAAATGTAAGGGCAGTCTCCGGACGTATAGGTATTTTGATGGATACCAAGGGGCCTGAAATCCGGACAACGCGGACAGATGGGCCGCTGGCGTTTCAGTCGGGTGACGTGGTAAGGGTGAAGGGCGACCCGCAGGGGGTGACTTCCAAAGGATTTATATATGTTTCTTATCCGGGTTTTGCAGATGATATGAAGGTGGGAGACAATATGCTGATTGATGATGGTGATCTTGACTTGAAGGTAATTGACAAGGCGGACGGATTCCTGGTTTGCGAGGTAATGAACGATGCTGAACTGGGGAGCAGGAAGAGTGTTAACGTGCCGGGGGTGAGGATTAATTTGCCTTCATTGACGGAGAGGGACAGGGATAATATTCTTTATTGTATCGAGAATGATGTGGATTTCATTGCCCACTCATTTGTCCGTAACCGCCGGGACGTGGAGGACATACAGAGCATACTTAATGAGCATGGAAGTCGCATAAAAATCATAGCGAAGATAGAGAACCAGGAAGGCGTGGATAATATTAATGAGATATTGGAAGCGGCTTACGGGATAATGATTGCGCGGGGCGACCTGGGTATCGAAGTTCCGGCGGAGAAAATTCCGGGTATCCAACGGGTTTTGATACGCAAATGTGTTGAAGTGAAGAAGCCGGTTATCGTGGCTACGCAGATGCTGCACTCAATGATAGGTAATCCACGCCCGACGAGAGCCGAGGTGACTGACATTGCCAATGCAATCTACTATCGTACCGATGCTCTTATGCTTAGCGGTGAGACTGCCTACGGGAAATATCCGCTTGAATCGGTGCAGACAATGAGCCGCATAACGGCGGAATCGGAGAAAACGAAGCTCTCGGCGAATGATATTCGTGTGCCTTTTGTGGGGAATGACCTTGATGTTACTTCTTTCCTCGCGAAGCAAGCGGTTAAATCTTCATCGAAACTGAATGTCAAAGCGATTATAACGGATTGTTATACGGGGAGGACAGCCCGGTATCTGGCGGCTTTCAGAGGGACGTCGCCGGTGTATGCTATATGTTACAGCGAGGATGTGATGCGTTGTCTTTCACTTTCCTATGGTGTCTGGGCGGTTTATCAGCCGAAAGCGGACAATCGGCGCACGTATATACGAAATGCTCTCCGCGAATTGATTAACCACGGACATATAACGAGCAATGACATGGTTGTTTATCTGCAAGGCAGTCCAAGCGGAGGAACGTCATTGATGGAAATTGACCGGGCGGATAAGATTCTTAACTCGGCGTTGCTCGGATAAATAAACATGAACATAGAGGATTACATACTTGAGCATACTGATCCGGAAAGCGAACTGCTGAAGGAACTGGTGAGGGATGCGCATGTGAACCTCCTGCGTCCAAGGATGATGGCCGGACACTTGCAGGGCAGGACGCTGAAAATGTTTTGCCGCATGATGGCTCCACGCCGTATCCTCGAAATCGGCACTTATACCGGATATGCAACTCTGTGCATGGCGGAGGGAACAGATGAGAATACCATCATTCATACAATAGAGATTGACGATGAAATGGAGACCTTCATGATGAAATACTTCCGCCGCTCGCCGTATATGGGAAAAATAAAGGTGCACTTCGGCGATGCAGCAGAAATAATCCCTCGTCTCAATGAAGTGTTCGACCTAGTCTTCATTGATGCAGAAAAGCATCAGTATGTGCAATATTACAATCTTGTCTTCCCCATCTTGAGAAACGGAGGAGTAATCCTTGCAGACAATACGCTTTGGGACGGCAAAGTGATGAGCGGAGCATCAGACAAGCAAACAACAGGTATTGCCACTTTTAACGAGATGGTACGGGACGACAGCCGAGTGGAGAAAATCTTGCTACCTTTACGCGACGGATTAACAGTAATATGGAAAAAATAAACTAAATAAGAATAATATGGAAAGTATCAGATTAAGCAAAATAGAACGCCTCCTCCAAAAAGAACTAAGCGAAATATTTCAAAGACAAACACAAACAATGCACGGAACATTGATAACCGTAACAACCATGCGAGTAAGCGCCGACCTCGGCGTAGCAAAAGCATACCTCAGCATCTTCCCATCAACAAACGCCAAAGAACTCTTACAGTCAATCCGCAGCAATGCACGAACAATACGATACGAATTAGGCCAGCGCGTACGCCTGCAGCTTAGAAAAATCCCGGAACTCTCTTTCTTCATCGACGATTCCCTTGATTATCTTGATAACATAGATAAGATACTCAACACTTGAACGTCCCTTTCTACATCGCTAAGCGATACCTCTTCTCGAAAAAATCGCACAACGCCATCAATATAATATCGCTTATATCTGTATGCGGCGTCGTCATCGTCACAGCAGCCCTAGTCTGCGCACTATCCGTCATGAACGGATTCAACGAACTCATATTTAAAATGCTCGGCACCATGGACCCCGAATTAAAGATAATGCCCACAACAGGCAAAGTCTTTAATCCGGAATCCGCCGACAAAATCAAACACATACTCAACATCCAAGGCATCGCCGCCACAAGCGAAATCCTGCAAGACAACGCACTCATACGATACGGCGACCGACAAATCGTCGCCGTCATCAAAGGCGTAGACGACAAATACAACAACATCGCCTCAATCAACGACATACTCATTGACGGCAACTTCTCCCTGCACGACCAAATAGCCAACTACGCAACAACAGGAATCGGCGTCGCAGCAGCACTCAGCATCTACCCAGGCTTCACAGCACCACTGGAAATAATGGCACCCAAACGCACCCAAAGCATCAACCTCGCCAACCCAGCCGCCTCAATGAACATACAATACGCATACATCGCCGCCGTATTCCAATGCAACCAACAAGCATACGATGAAAACTACATCATCGTACCCATCTCCCTCGCCCGCTCACTCTTCGGATACGAAGACCAAGCCTCCGCAATCGAACTCAAACTCGCCGCAGGCGCCAACACCCAAAACATCAAAAAACAACTCCAAACACTCCTTGGCACAGACTGCACCGTCCGCGACAGATACGAACAACAAGACACAGCCTATAAAATGATGCAGTCAGAAAAATGGATCATCTTCCTCATCCTCTGCTTCATCCTGGCCATCTCACTCTTTAACATGGTCGGCTCCCTCTCAATGCTCATGATCGAAAAACAAAACGACGTCCGAACCCTCCGAACCCTCGGAGCAGACGACCAGCTCATCCGACGCATCTTCCTCCTCGAAGGATGGATGATCTCCGGAGCAGGAGCCGCCGCAGGAATCATCACAGGCCTCGCCCTCTGCCTCCTCCAGCAGCACCTCGGAATAGTACGGATGGGCGAAGCAGGCACATTCGTCATCAACAGCTACCCCGTCCTCATCCGCCCGACCGACCTCCCCCTCATCCTCGCCGCCGTCACCATCTCCGGATTCATCTCCACCTGCTATCCAGTATATCGACTGGGCGAGCGCTGGCTGAAAAACACAGTCTGAACATCCCCCGACACCTTTAGCAAAACTCACAGAACACCCCTTCACTTTCGCCCGCCTCCATTTACAAATAACCACAGCAAACCATTCCACCTCCTTCCCCCACTTTCCCCAATAACACCAACAGCAACTTATTAATACCCCACCTCCTTTGGCATATTTCGCAAACAGCATACAACTCCGCCCCTCCCATCCTTAACAAATCCCGCTGCAAAAACATTCCATCCCTTCCACCTCCTTTAGCAGATCCCACAAACAACAGATTAATTTTCCTCCCCCTCATTCCGCAAAAACCTTAACTCACACATGAATATTCTCTTGCACCTCTTTGCAAATCTCACTTTCAACATGTATTGAATCTTTCGCCTCTTTATACAAATACGCTGGGGCATGTTAGTTGTTTCTTCCGTCTGCTTTTGCAAATGTCACAGTCAGTGGATGAATATTGTGTTGCGTCTTTTTGCAAATACTGTGGATAGTGGTTTTAGTTTTCGCTGCCTTCTTTTTCAAATATCTTTTTTAGCGTGTATTGAATCTTTCGCCTCGTTGTACAAATATGCTGGGGCATGTTAGTTGTTTCTCCTGGCTGCTTTTGCAAATGTCGCGATCAGCGTATGAATATTGTGTTGCGTCTTTGTACAAATATGCTGGAACATGTTGATTGTTTCTCCTGCCTGTATTTGCAAATTTCTCAACCAGCACATGAATATTGTGTTGCGTCTTTTTGCAAATACTGTGGATAGTGGTTTTAGTTCTCGCAACCTTCTTTGTTAAATATCTTTTTTATCGTGTATTTAATCTTTTGCGTCTTTGTACAAATATGCTGGGGCATGTTGATTGTTTCTCCCGTCTGTATTTGCAAATGTCACAGTCAGTGGATGAATATTATGTTGGCTCTTTGGGTAAATAACTCTTTCAGCGTGTGTTGAATCTTTTGTGTATTTGTACAAATATGCTGGGGTGTGTTTGTTGTTTCTCCTGGTTGCTTTTGCAAATGTCACAATCTACGTATGAATATTGTGTTGGCTCTTTGTACAAATATGCTGGGGTGTGTTTGTTGTTTCTCGTGGCTGCTTTTGCAAATGTCGCGATCTGTGGATGGGTATTGTGCTGGGGCTTTGGGTAAATTATGGGGATAGTGGTTTGTGTTTTTGTCATGTTCTTGGGCAAATTGATTTGGGAATGGGGGGTGGTGGTTTTTTTTCTATTGCTGGTTTGGCGGGGGGCGTGGAATGGTGGGGCTACGGGCTGGGGCGCTGTCGGGCGATTGTCTTTGGGGGATGATTCGGATATGGGGTTGGCGGCGATTGGCATTGTTGTTGGCTGGGGGTGCATCGTCGGGTTATAAAATTTGGATGGTTTGTCGTAATTCTGCCGATACGTGCCGGCGTATGTGCCGATACGTGTCGGCGTGTGATCCGGTACGTATCGGGGTGTATGCCGATACGTATCGGCGGATATTCTGGTTTGTATCGGCGGTTGTCTGGTTGGGTTGCTGGATTTTTCTGTGTTTTTTGCTGGATTTGTTTGCTTTGGGTGTTGGGGGAGTGTTGCAGTGGTGCTGGTGGGGTGGTGGGGCGTGCGTGGATTTTGTGGGGGAGGGGGTTGGTGTGGCTGGCTGTGTGTGGGGGTGTTTTGGGGCCTGGGGGGAGGGGGTGGTGCAATGGTTGGGGGGCGCTGGTGGGTGTGGGTGTGGGGTGTTTTTGTTGTGTTGTTGGCTGGGTGGGGGTTTGGGGGTTGGTGGTTTTTTGTAATTGGCTGGGTGGTTTTGTGTGTTTTATGGGGTTTGGATGGGGCTGTGGGCGGGTTATTTTGGGTGTCCTAAGGGGTGGTTTGGGCTTTGGTGTTGGGGGTTGGCGAGGATTGTCCCATGTGCGACTTGATGTGTGTGTGGCTTTTGAGGGGGGCGGATGGGGAGATATGGATTTGAAAGCGTAACTTTGCGGGTATAAAGTTTAAATAATATGGAAATAACAGGAAAAATAGTTTTAGCGTTGCCTGCGACGGAGGGTGTCAGCAGGACTGGGAACAGGTGGAAGAAGCAGGAGTTTGTCCTGGAAACGCAGGAGCAGTATCCCAAGAAGGTGTGCTTTGGTTTGTTTGGCTCGGATCGGATTGACCAGGCTGCGATACGTGAGGGGGAGGTGATTACTGCTTTTATCGACATTGAAAGTCGTGAGTTTAATGGGAAGTGGTATACGAATGTTAATGCGTGGAAGGTTGAACGGGCTGCTTCGGGGGGGGCGCCGACGGGCTTCGGGGGGGCGGTTGCTTCGCCTGCTGGGGCGTATTCGTCGAATTATGTTGCGGAGCCTTCAAATATGCCGGAGTATCCGCCTCCGACGCTGGAGGATGATATTCCGTTTTAAGGTGTTGGGTTTGTTGGCTTTTTAATCGAAAATATCATGAAAAACTTTGGGGGGGCTTTCTTCTTTATTTGTTTGTTTTTGGGGAATATTGCCGGGGCGCAGGTGCGAACGGTTGGTAATATTAATGAGCGCAGCGTTGTTAAGGTTGCGCTTAATTTTTATTCGTTTAATGCGCCGCTGATGGAGGGGGGCGAGACGTTGGAGAGTGTTATTGACTTTGCTGCTTCGGTGGGCTTCGCGGGTGTTGATATTACGGGGTATTATTTTGCGGGCTATCCGGCGGCGCCGGCGGATGGGGAGATTTATCGGATTAAGTATCATGCGTTCAGGCGTGGGTTGGAGATTTGCGGGACGGGGGTGCGGAATGATTTTGCGCTTGCTGATTCGGCGGCTCGTGCGCGGGAGAGGCGGCTGGTGAAGGAGTGGGTTGTTGTGGCGGCGAAGCTGGGGGCTTCTACGTTGAGGATTTTTTCGGGGGGCGGGGTGCCGGAGGGTTATGAATGGGTGGAGGTGGCTCGCTGGGTTGCGGCGGATATTGATGAGTGTGCGGAGTTTGCGAAGGGATACGGGGTTGTGCTTGCGGTTCAGAATCATAATGATTTTTTGCGTACGGCGGAGGATGTGGAAAGGCTTTTTGGGCTTATTCGTTCTGATGCTGTTGGGTTGATGCTGGATGTGGGGAGTTTCCGTTCGGATCCTTATGGGGAGGTTGAGCGGACGGTGAGGTATGCGGTTTCGTGGCAGATTAAGGAGACGCTGTTCGTTGGTGGGGTGGAGGCTAAAACGGACGTGTCCCGTATTATGAGTATAATACGGGACAGCGGCTATTGTGGGTGTCTTCCTGTGGAGATTATTGGAAGGGGGAACGAACGGGAGCGTGTGAGGGCTTTGTTCGGTGAGATTGGGCGGGGGCTAAAATAGTTCAAAGATGGCTTCTACGTCTTGCTGTTTGGCTTTGCCTTTTGAGAGGGAGAAGCGGTAGCCGAAGTTTAGCTGGAAGATGATGTTGCGGTATGTGGTGGCGCCTATTGATACTTCTTTTGTGGCTGGTGGCTTGTCTGTATAAACGAGGAATTTGCTGTTGGCGATGTTGGTTATTCCCCAGTTTAGATTGGCGGAGATGCAGAGGCCGGAGCTTAGGAGGTAGCCGATGCCGCCGACTGCGCTGAAGCTGTATGGGCGGTTGATGTCGTTCGGCAGGAGCTGGCCTTCGTATCCGTCGGTATAGCCGACTTTATCTACGACTGCTTTCAGGTCCAGTTGCCCTCCGGCGAAGATGTTGAAGCCTTCTGTGACGCCGGCTTTATTGTTTATGTACATCTTGAAGAGGAGGGGGACGAGGATGTAGTCGTGACTGGGGTTGATTTGATACTCGTGCGTTGCGGTGCTGGGCTGGAAGTTTACGCCTTGCATTGAGTACAGGGCGCCCAGTTCGAGGCCGACCTTGGAGGTGAACAGCCATTCCATTGTTGCGCCGAAGTTGATGCCGGGCTTGATGATGCTAGTTTTTGTCGGAGATATTGTGGCCATGTTCAGGCCTGCGCGTGGAGTGATAGAGATACCGCTTTGCGCTTTTACCGGGAGCGCGAGGATGGTAAACCACATGATAATTAGAGTCGCTTTCTTCATTTGTTTAATTGTTTATTAGCTTTAATTGTTTATCCATTGATATGCGTTGGTGAATAGTTCTAGCCAGGGTGTCACTTCGTCGTTTTTCCTTTCTGCAGGGTAGAAGGCGCATTGCCATGGGAAGATGGCGCGTTCGGGATGTGGCATCATGGCGAGGTGTCGCCCGTCGTGTGAACAAATGGCTGCTACTCCGCCTGGGGAGCCGTTGGGATTGGCAGGGTAGTCGGCGTAGTTATACCGGGCGACGATGTTGTAGTTTGTTTCATCGTAAGGGAATGAGAAACGGCCTTCTCCGTGCGCTACCCATACGCCGAGCTTTGTGTCGCCGAGGGAGCGGAGCAGGACGGAATTGTTCTGCGGGATTGACAGGGAGATGAAGCTTGATTCAAATTTATTTGATTGGTTGTGGAGCATTTTATGCTTCGCTTCGTGTTCGGGATATAGAAGCCCAAGCTCGGCCATTAGCTGGCAACCGTTGCAGATTCCCAGGCTTAATGTGTCCGGTCTGTTGTAAAAGTTGTTTATAGCCGCTTGAGCCGTATTATTGTAGCGTATGCCGGCAGCCCATCCTTTTGCCGAGCCGAGGACGTCGGAATGGGAGAAGCCGCCGCAGAAGACGATGAAGCTAATGTCGTTGAGGGTTTCACGTCCGCTGGCCAGGTCGGTAAGGTGCACGTCTTTTACGTCAAAGCCGGCCAAGTGAAGTGCGTAGGCCATTTCGCGTTCGCCATTCGTTCCTTTGTCGCGCAGAATGGCGGCGTTTATGCCTGAGAAATGGCGACGCATGGGGGATATTCCGTAGGTGGAGAGAAGGCCGGTGAAGTTGTTGTTGAACTTGAATTCCAGAGGTTGCTTGCCGTAATTGTTATAGCGGAGGGTGGCGCATGATTGGCCGCTTTGGTGAATATCCAGTTTGTAGGAAGACAGATACCATATATCTCGGAGATGGTCTATGTCGAAATGGTGTTTTATGTCTTTTCCGGATATGATTGCTTCACGTTTGCTTATTGGGTGAGCGATAAGGGAGAAGGCGACTTGGGCTTCTTGCATTAGATGCTCAAAGCCTGCCTGGTCTTTGATTTGTACGAGGACTCCGGGATTTTCGGCGAATAGCTGTTTTATGAGCTCTGTTTCGTCGGAATGCTCTGTATATATTTCAATGCCACCGTCTTTGTTGGCGAAGCACATTTCGAGCAGGGCTATAAACATTCCGCCGGCGGAAATATCGTGGCCTGACAGGATTAGTCCGTTTTCTATTGCCGCTTGTATAGTATTGAATGTTTTACGGAAGTAGGCGGCATCCTTTATGGCGGGGGTTTCGTTTCCCAAGGCATTTAGCGTTTGGGCGAGGGCGGAGCCTCCGAGTTTTAAGGCGTCTGACGAGAAGTCTATATAATATATATGTGTATGGGTATCGTTGATGAGGACGGGGGATATTATTTTTCGTATGTCGCTAATTTCTGCTCCGGCGGAGATGATAACGGTTCCTGGGGCGAGAACTTTTTTATCCTCGTACTTTTGCGTCATCGAGAGGGAGTCTTTGCCCGTTGGGATATTGATTCCAAGTTTGCAGGCAAAGTCTGAGGCTGCTTCTACGGCTTTGTAAAGACGTGCGTCTTCGCCTTCGTTTCGGCATGGCCACATCCAATTGGCGCTTAGGGAAACGCCGGATAACTTGTGGGTAAGCGGGGCAAAGACGATGTTGGTCAGGGCTTCGGCTATTGCCAGTATGGCGCCTGCTGCGGGGTCAATAATGGAGGCTTGAGGGGCATGGCCTATTGATGTTGCCATGCCTGATTTTCCCTGATAGTCCAGGGCGACTGCGCCAAGGTCGCTTAGTGGCAATTGTATTTCTCCCTGGCATTGCTGAAGGGCAACGCGGCCTGTTACTGAACGGTCGGCTTTGTTGGTAAGCCAATCCTTGCAGGCTACGGATTCGAGTTGAAGAATGTTTTTCAGATAACAGTGAAGTTTATTTTCTTCGATGGCGATGGGGATGAAGGTCTCGGCGACTGAAGTAGCTTTCATTACTATCTTGGGCGTATTACCGAACATGTCGCTGAGGTTGAGGTCTATGGGTTTCTCTCCATTGGCGTCGAATACGAGTTTCATGTCGCCGGTGGTTTCGCCTACTACGTAAATGGGGGCACATTCGCGCTCGGCAATTTGTTTGACTTGTTCGATGTCTTTGCTTTTAATTAGAATGCCCATTCTTTCTTGGCTTTCGTTACCTATGATTTCTTTGCATGAAAGTGTAGGGTCGCCTATGGGCAGCTGATTTATGTCTATGCGACCGCCCGTGGATTCTACTAATTCGGAAAGACAATTTAAATGGCCGCCGGCACCATGGTCGTGAATGGAGATGATTGGGTTATTATCTGATTCGGCTATGGTGCGTATTACATTGGCAACTCGCTTTTGCATTTCAGGGTTGGCTCGCTGCACGGCATTTAGTTCGATGGCTCCTGCATATTGTCCGGTATTGACTGATGAGACGGCGCCGCCTCCCATGCCTATGCGGTAGTTGTCGCCTCCCATTACGATGACTTTCTCATTCTGTTGGGGATTTCCTTTTAATGCGTCGCGTTCATTGGCGTAGCCTATTCCTCCGGCGAGCATGATTGCTTTGTCATAGCCGTATGTTTTACCGTTTTCTTCATGCTCGAAAGTGAGCAGTGAACCGCAGATGAGCGGTTGACCGTATTTGTTGCAGAAGTCGGAGGCTCCGTTGGAGGCTTTGATTAATATTTGAAGCGGTGTTTGATAGAGCCACTTCCGTGGTGGAAGCATGGCTTCCCATTCTCGGACTTCGCAGCGGGGATAGGATGTCATATATACGGCTGTGCCGGCCAGGGGGAGAGAGGCTTTCCCGCCGCCAAGGCGGTCGCGGATTTCTCCTCCAGTGCCGGTTGCGGCTCCATTGAAGGGTTCCACGGTTGTGGGAAAGTTATGAGTTTCTGCTTTTAGGGACAGCACTGTTGATATGTTCTTTATTGCAAAGAAGTCGGGCTTGTCGCCGCTTAATGGAGCGAACTGCTCTATGATTGGGCCTTTGTTGAAGGCTACGTTGTCTTTATATGCTGATATAAGGAGGTTGGGATTCTCCCTGGATGTTTTCTTAATAAGTTCAAATAGGGTGGATTCTTTTTCTTCTCCGTCAATAATGAACCTGCCGTTGAATATTTTGTGGCGGCAATGTTCGGAATTGACCTGGGCAAAGCCGTAAACTTCGCTATCCGTCAGATTGCGGCCAAGGCGTTGGGAGAGATTGTTCAGGTAGGTTATTTCTTCTTTGCTGAGCGCAAGTCCTTCTTGTTGATTGTATGCTTCAATGTCTTTTACCGAAATGACGGGTTCAGGGCGTTTCCGGACGGTAAACAGATCCGGGCCTAAACCATTGTATATGCTTTGCAGCATACGGTCGTATTCTGTTTCGGCTGAGGAGACGGGCGTGTATTCTTCCATGCGGGATATGCCGTGCAAGCCCATGTTTTGTGTTATCTCTACGGCATTGGTGCTCCAAGGGGTAATCATTTCCTTACGAGCGCCGACGTACCAACCTTCCAGCTTTTCGTTCTTTAAGGGAGTGGCTCCGCCGAAAAGCCAGATAAGTTGGTCGATCTCGTCAGTGGTGAAAGCGGCGGCAGTTTCAACTGCTATAATTTTATTAGATGTGGATTTGAAAAAATATATCATTTCTGCCTTTTTCTACACGTCGCATATTCGGATACATTTCTCTAAGGAGGCAATCTTGTCTTTTTGCTTTGGAGCAAATTCCTGGCCGACGAAGCCTTTATAGCCGGTTGCAACAATGGCTTGCATGATTGCAGGATAGTATAGTTCTTGAGTTTCGTCTATCTCGTTGCGACCGGGATTCCCTCCGGTATGGATATGGGAGAAATATTCATGGTATTTGCGGATATTCTCGATGATGTTTCCTTCCATGATTTGCATGTGGTATATATCATAGAGCAATTTGAAATTGGGAGAACCGACGCGGCGGCATAATTCGACGCCCCAGACGGTGTGGTCGCAGAGATAGTCTTTGTGACCGATGCTGTTTAACAGTTCCATGGTGAGGATTACATTATGCTTCTCCGCTATGGGAGTAATTCGCTTCAGCCCTTTTTCGCAGTTTTCCCAGCCTTGCAAGTCTGTTACGCCGTTGCGCTTTCCGGCAAAGCAGATGAGGTTTCTTAGACCGGCTTCGGCAACCATTGGGATGACTTTTTCATAGCTGGCGACCAGCTCGTCATGCAGTTTGGGATCGTTGAAGCCTCTGTCGATGCCAAGGCCGGCACCCTGAGCCATTGCGACCGTCAGGCCGTTGGCTTTTACTGTTGCCCAATCGGCTGGGTCGAGTAGCTCGACGGATTCGATACCTATCTTTTTGCATATTTTGCAAAATTCATCTAACGGGTAGTCGCCGAAGCACCACTTGCTTACCGAATGGCGGATGTTGCCTTTCAACGATGCGGAGACCTCTGCCGACGGGGAGGCTTTTATTCCTGATATGGCGGCTGCGGCGCCTGCCGCAACAACGCTTTTAATTGCTTTTCTTCTGTTTATTTTTTCCATGTTGCTGCTTATTTATATGTTTTTGATTTGTTTAAGTGTTTCTGTTAAATAGTTCCATGTCTTTTCGACTGAGGCAATATTGACGCGCTCGTCGGGGGAGTGGGGGTATTGCAGATCAGGACCGATGGAGACCATGTCCATATCGGGGTAGATGCCTTGAATTATACCGCATTCCAGACCGGCGTGTATTACTTTAACAGCTGGTGTCTTGCCGTACAGTGTTTCGTATGTTCGCTTCATCAGATTTAATATCGGCGACTGGATGTTTGGCTGCCAGCCGCTGTAAGCGTTTTCGTTATCAACGGCTGCTTCGGCAAGTGTAAAAATGCTTTCTATGGAGTTGTATACCCACGACTTTTTCCTTTCGGAGGCGCTGCGGATAAGGAATCTTACTTCCGTATTGCCTGGTCGGGAAATGATGGACGCCATGTTGGACGAGGATTCGACCGTGTCGGGAAAGTCGTGCAACATGCTTATTACACCGTTTTGGCATCCTTCAATGGCAAGGATAATGCGGCTGACGATGGTTGGGGGGATAATTGTCGGGGGATGTGCTACGTTTTTGATGGAGAAGCTAATGTTTGTTTCTATGCCTGCATATTCGGTGCGGAAGGCTTGCTGGAAATCCTCGACCAGGTCGCGAAGTTCTTTCTCTTTTTCTTTTTTTATTGTTATGATGGCTGTCGCTTCGCGGGGAATGGCATTGCGCAGCGAACCGCCGTTAATTGCGCAGAGTTGGGCGTCATGAATAAAGAATGCCTCGTGGAGGAAATGGAACATGAGCTTGTTGGCATTTGCCCTGCCCAAGTGAATGTCAACACCGGAATGGCCGCCTTTAAGACCTGTCAGGTCGATGCGGAAGGCAAGGCGATCTTTGGGATTGACATCAATGTCATTGTAGTCGAAGCTTACGGATATATCCTGGCCGCCGGCGCAGCCTGCAAAGAGCTGTCCTTCTTCTTCGGAATCAAGGTTGATTAATATCCAGCCGCGCAGGAATGTTTCCTCGATATTGAATGCGCCTACCATTCCAACTTCTTCGTCGATGGTGAACAGGGCTTCAACGGGGCCGTGCTCTATTGTTTTGCTGGAGAGTACTGACATGGCCATGGCTACGCCTATGCCATTGTCGGCGCCAAGAGTGGTGCCGCTGGCTGTAACCCAGTCGCCGTCGATGCGTGGCTTGATCGGATCGGTGAAGAAGTCGTGGACTGTGGATGCGTTTTTCTGGGGAACCATGTCAAGGTGAGATTGAAGGATAACGGGCTTGCAGTTTTCCATGCCCTTTGTTGCTGGTTTGCGAATGAGGATGTTCCCGATTTCGTCACGGAGAGTTTCCAGTCCGAGGTTTTTCCCAAATCTTTCTACATAGGAAGCTACTGCCAATGTGTGTCCTGTTATACGGGGGATTTGTGTCAGTTCGTAAAAGTAATTCCAAACAACTGTTGGTTTAAGCGCTTCGATCATTGTCTTATATGTTTATATTTTATTCGATTTTGCCCCAAATGTAAGGTTTTCTTGTGGAATATTTAACAAAAGGCTTAACGAGGCCTCTCTGACTTTGTTTCCGGATTATTTTTTGTCTTAGTCAGGATGGCGTTTTGTGTGATTTTGCGCGGAGGCGTGGGAAGCTTTGCTGATTGAGCTGTGAGGCTTTGGAGCGTGTTGGGGAGAGGTGGTGGGGATTGATTCTTCCGGCGTGTTGCTTGTTTGTAATGTGAGGGATTTTCCGGCATCTGTTTTTGCGGTGATTTTGTTTAAATGAATGTGCTGCCAGTTTGTTTGGCGACTGTCTTTGGCTTTGCTTATTTTCTTTGAAATCGTATTTCCGGAGGTCTGCACGCCGTTTCCAGGAGCGTGGGCACCAGAGCGGAAAGTGTCGGCACCGGTGCTGGAGCTTTTGTAATATGATTGTGATCCTTCTTTTCTTTTGTGGATTGAATATGCCGGTTGGATGATGGGGGTGGGGAGGCGGTTGGGGGGGGTGATATTTTGTGGGGAGGATTTACAGTGGGCGTTTAAAAATTGAGGTTACAGTGTCGGGCTTTGCAGGTGAAATGGTTATTTGATAAAACAGGCTTTGCCTTCTCTTTTCTTGTGAGATGTGAAAGGGGGGCTTTTATGAAGTTCTCCATAATAATAAGGGGACTTCTGAAAATTGTTTTTGGATTGTTATGCTTTGCCGGCAAAGTCTTCCGTTGATAACGGGAATGTGGTTTTTGCCTGTGTTGCATGTATCGAAAAACATGATTTTAAAAAGTCCCCTTAAAAGCAAGCATACGGCAGAAGGGGCAGGGCTAAGTGAAGGCGGTTTTTAGCGGTAGCCTTCAGTATATTCCTTTTCCTTCGGCATGGCGCACGAAGCCGACTTTGAGCAGGAGGTTGGCAAAGTTGCGGACGTCGCCGGTGGCAACGAGAAGGCCGATGTTTGTCTCCATTGCCCGATTGTAAAAGTCGAATTGCCGGATATATTCAAATGGCACTTCAGGCAAAACGGACATGTATTCTCCGAATACGGGCTGGTGGGAGCCGTCGGGGGGGGTCATTACGGCAGCGGCTTCGATGGGAATGGTTGATTTCAGTACTTCAAGTACTTGGGTGACGGTGAGCAGCCCCTGGGTGAGGTTCAGATAAACCTTTTTGGCCAGGGGGTTGCAGGCTGTTGAGTGCGGGTAGCCGCCGTCGGACAGTAATATCCACGATCCGTGGCCTAATTGCCCCAGTGCTTTCAGCAGTTGGGGATGGATACATTTTGTCAGTAACATGCGATATTAAATTTTAGGTGATTGATGTTCTTTTTTATTGTTCAGGGGGAGTTTCAGAGGGTGATCTTGAAAACCCAGGCGTGCTCGCTTTTCCTTTTGTCGTACAGGGAGGAGGGAATGTCGATGGATAGAGTAAGCCGCTCGTGCGTGGGCTTGTGCGTCCATTTGAGTTCTTCTCCATCGGAGCCGAGCATGGTTACTTTTCCGTTTTCGCTAAGGTGAATGGAGTTGATTTCGAGGTTGGTTTTGGGAAATTCGGTGCAGATGGCATAGACCGTCTTGCCGTCCTTGCTTTGAGTGAATCGTACTTCTCCGGTGGAGGCGGGTGCGCTTTCCTGATTGGATGAATCGCTTGTCGGGACTATGCCGCCGAATATGCCTTCGTTGATTTTCACTGTCTCGCCTTTCATCTTTTGGACGGAGGTGAGCCATGGGCGGGTTGCGTATATGGCTTCTCCGTTTATCTTGAGCCATTGGCCTATCTCCCGGAGCCGGCGTTCCTGCATTTCGGGAAGGGCGCCCTTGCCGTCGAGGTTGACTATTAGCAGGAGGTTTCCGTTCTCGCTTACGGTGCGGATGAACATGTGGATGAAGTCGCGGGGGCTGAGGACGTTGTTCTCCGTGTCCTCGCGGTTGTAGCCGAATGATTGGCTGATGCCGCGATTCTCTTCCCAGGGGTGCCGGATCTCGTAGCCTTCGGGGAGGGCGTGGTATTCGCTGCAGAAGAAGTCGCCGATCTGGAAGCGGGTGCGCCCGTTACGGTCGTTGATTGCTACTTCCTTGCGGCCGGCAGCGTGGTTGTAGAAGTGGGATATGATGTCGGGGGAGTGGTATTCGTCGGCTGACATGTCCCAGTCGCCGTCGAACCAGAGGATGTCGGGGTCGTACATGTCTATAAATTCGTTGGCCTGGGGAACGATGTAGTCGGCGAAGAAGTCTTTTACGGGGCGCTTGCCGGTGAGGTGGATCTTTTCCTTGCTGCTTTCCCAGGGGTAATAGCCTTTGTTTGCCCATTCGCGGATGAGTTTGTTGCCGTCCTTGTCGATGACGGGGTAGTACCATTCGTCGAGGGAGAAGTAGAAGCCGAACTTTAGTCCCTTGCGGTTGCAGGCTTCTACGAGCGGACGGATGAGGTCGCGCTTTGGGCCCATGTCCATGGCGTCGCGCATGGTATGGCTGCTAGGCCAGAGGCAGAATCCGTCGTGGTGCTTGCAGAAGGGTATGACGTATTTCATGCCGGCTTCGTTGGCCAGATCGATGAGCCAGTCCGGGCGGTAGTCTTCGGCTGTGAAGAGGGGGATGAAGTCGTCGGGTTGGAAGTCCTTGCCGTAGGTTTTCTCATGATAGGCTTTTACGTCCTTGTCGCGGAGCATGTTCTTCATGTACCAGTCGGGGTACATGGCGCCTTTCTCTTTCTTTGGCGCCCAACCTGCGACGGAGTATAATCCCCAGTCGATGAACATTCCGAACTTGGCGTCGAGGAACCATTCGGGACATTCGTGCCTCCGAATGGAGGAGAGCGTCGGTGAATAGGGGCCGTAATACTGATTCTTGTCTGATGGAATCTGGAGGATTTCTACCGAAGGGGCGGCTTTCTTCTTTTGTGCGATCGAGGGGGTGAAGGGGAATAATGTGATGGTTGCGATGACGATGGTTGTTATACGATTGATTTTTACCATGATTGAAAATTATGATTATTATTTTACTTGGTTTTTCCGAATGAACGTGGACAAAGTTAAGATTTGTTTTCAGTTTTCGGGGCAAGATTTTCTCTCTGGAGCCTCTTACTCGCTTTCCGAACTGAAAACTGAAAACCCGGAACTGAAAACTCGTTATATTTGCGCCTGAAGTTTAAAACGGATACATTAATATATATACATACCAGAATGAAAGAACTGCATAAGATTCAAATTTCTGAAGAGAACAT
The DNA here is from genome assembly GCA_031257015.1 of Tannerellaceae bacterium. Lineage (GTDB taxonomy): Bacteria > Bacteroidota > Bacteroidia > Bacteroidales > Tannerellaceae > DFXE01. The sequence continues at coordinate 10,993 of JAIRPK010000032.1, read as the reverse complement.
GCCGAAGGGGTGCGCCGAGCGTCTCCAGGGCTTGACGCCTATAATTGGCAATACGCCTTTGCTCCAAATCGCTTACAGGTTCAGGAACAAACCGAGGAGATTGTTTGCCAAGGCGGAGTATCATAACCTGACCGGAAGCATTAAGGACAGAATGGCTTACCATATCCTGGCAGAAGCTTACCGGACGGGAGAATTGCAGCCGGGGATGCACATCATGGAGGCAACGAGCGGGAATACAGGCATCGCCTTCTCGGCTCTGGGGCGGGGGATGGGGCATGAGGTGACAATCTTTATGCCGGACTGGATGAGCGCCGAAAGGATGAACCTGATAAAAAGCTACGGGGCGAATGTCCGCTTGGTAAGTCATGAGGAGGGAGGCTTTCTCGGAAGTATCGCCATGACTGTGAATGAGAAGAACGAACATCCGGACAGGATTTTCCTGCCTCGGCAGTTCGATAATGATAAAAATTGCGAGGCGCATTTCCTTACCACTGCACCGGAAATCGTTGCACAACTGAAATCTGTCGGTCTTTCGCCGGATGCCTTTGTCGCAGGAGTGGGGACGGGCGGAACAATTATGGGAGTAGGCGCGTATCTCCGGGAGATGAACGCGAATGTCAGCGTCTTTCCCCTCGAACCGGCTAATTCGCCGACAATGAGCACGGGGCATAAGGTCGGCAAGCACAGGATGCAGGGTATTTCCGACGAGTTTATTCCCTCTATCGTCCGCCTGGATGAGCTGGATGAAATCATTGCCGTGGATGATGGCGATGCTATTATAATGGCGCAGAACCTGGCTTCGCGTTTGGGACTGGGCGTGGGAATAACGTCGGGGGGGAACTTCCTCGGAGCTGTGATTGCGCAGAATCGTCTGGGAGATGAGGCGGTCGCCGTTACGGTTTTTGCGGATGACAACAAGAAATATCTTACTACGGATTATGCGAAGGAGGAACCCATGAAGGATGGTTTCCTCTCCGCGGATATTGTACTGGAAAATGTAACTGTAATCAGACTGTAAATGAAAAAGCCTGTAATTGAGGTGGGGATATTCTCCGCCGACTGTATTTCTTTTAAATTGAACGGGAGGTTTTCTTCCGGAACCAACCATCTCTGCAATATGAAGGGCGAGGCCTGCACGGCTGACGGGGATGCTGTTCTTCTCCGCACGGAGGGAGAGCAGAGGATTTGCGAGAAGGTGATTTTGCTTGAGCCGGAGGATGGCGGCGAGGATGCTTTCTTTGAACTCTTCGACGTTGTTATCGGCCTGGAGTTCCACTGGGAACGAAAGCGGAATATGAGCTTTAAGGGAAAATTGAAGTTGATGGTCTGCGACGGGCGAATTATGGCCGTTAATGTCCTGCCGCTTGAGGAATATCTGCTTAGCGTTATCGCATCGGAAATGAGCGCTTCTTCTTCGGTAGAATTTCTGAAGGCTCATGCAGTAATATCGCGCAGCTGGTTGCTGGCGCAGATGGAAAAGTCAAGGGCGCTACGCTCAGCAGTGGTTTACGAAACCGTGATTCGGAGTGACGAGGGATATATGCGCTGGTACGACAGGGAGGAGCACAAGATGTTTGACGTTTGCGCCGACGACCATTGCCAGCGCTATCACGGCTTTGCACAGGCAACTTCCATCCAGGTCGCCGAGGCAATGAGAGTTACCGCCGGGGAGGTGCTCATGCACGACGGAAAAATTTGCGACGCCCGATTCAGCAAATGTTGCGGGGGAATTACGGAGGCTTTCGAGAATGTATGGGAACCGGTCGTACATCCATATCTTTCAATGGTCGTGGACAGCCTAGAACAAAATGCGCCTTCGCCTGACCTTACATCCGAGGAGGAGGCGAAGAGGTGGATTATGTCTGAGCCTGCCGCCTGCTGCAATACGGATAATCTTGTTGAGCTTTCGCAGGTGCTTACGGGCTATGATTTCGAGACGAGGGATTTCTTTCGCTGGACGGCGACTTTGCAACAGGATGAAGTGCAGCGCTTGCTTTCCGCCAAGACGGGAATGGACTTCGGAGAGATTCTTGATCTTGTGCCTGTCGAGAGGGGCGTCTCCGGACGGATTGTTCGGCTGAAGATTGTGGGGAGCAGGCAGTGTCTTACCGTCGGGAAGGAACTTGAGATACGGAAATTGCTCTCTTCTTCGCATTTGTACAGCTCGGCTTTTGTGGTGGAGAAAGTTTTTGACGGCGCGAACATTCGCACGCCGACTTCTTTCATACTTCACGGCGCCGGATGGGGCCATGGCGTGGGGCTTTGCCAGATCGGCGCAGCTATGATGGGCGCCAGGGGATATTCTTATCGCGAGATACTGAATCATTATTTTCCTGGTGCCATATTATATAAGGTGTATTGATATGAAAACGAATCACAAGCGGATATTAGCCCTCGATGTGATGAGGGGAATTACTATTGCGGGGATGATACTTGTTAATAATCCGGGCAGCTGGGCTTATGTCTATGCTCCGCTGAAACATGCGGAATGGAACGGGCTTACGCCGACTGACCTGGTCTTTCCTTTCTTTATGTTTATAATGGGCATATCGACTTATCTCTCGTTAAAAAAATTTGAGTTCAAGCCTTCGGTCAAATCATTCGTGAAAATTGTCAGGAGGACGGTTGTCATATTTCTTGCCGGGCTTGCTTTGGCCTGGCTCTCGCTGACCTTCAGGAGATGGCACGAGCTGGGCGACGGCGATGTGCTGACCAGGCTTCTGGGGGCAATGAATAATTTTGAGCGCGTGCGTATCCTCGGTGTGCTTCAGCGGCTGGCGCTGTCTTACGGTGCTGCGGCGACTTTGGCTTTGTGGATAAGGCACAGGTATATTCCTTACCTGATTGCAGGCCTGTTAATTTTATATACGTGTCTTCTTTTCCAGGGCGCAGGGTTTGAGTATAATGAGACGAATATTCTTTCCATCGTTGATCGTTCCGTTCTTGGAATCACTCATGTTTATAAGGACAATGGGATTGAGCCGGAGGGAATATTGAGCACTCTCCCTTCCGTGGCTCATGTCTTGCTGGGCTTCTGCTGCGGGCGCCTGCTGATGCGACGCAAGCTGGACATGGAGCAGAGGCTTCTTCGCCTGCTTCTTGTCGGAGCTGTTCTTACTTTTGCAGGTTTCCTTTTGAACTATGGTTGCCCGATTAATAAAAAGGTATGGTCGCCGACCTTTGTATTGACGACTTGCGGACTGGGGGCCAGTTTCCTTGCGATTATGATTTGGCTTACGGATGTGCGGATGGTGAAGCGGACGGGGTTCTTCGAGGCTTTCGGGGTTAATCCGCTCTTCATGTATATTGTTGCTGCCGTTTTAAGCATTTTAATGGGGAACGTGAATGTTTTTTACGAGGGAAAGGTGAAGAGCCTCCATGGATTTGTATATGGCGATGTCCTCCAGCCGCTTTTGGGCGACTTCCCTGCCTCTCTGGCTTTCGCGCTGATGTTTGTAGTGATTGTCTGGGCTGTCGGCTATCCGCTGTACAGGCTGAAGATATATGTTAAGATATGATACTTGTTGTTGATGCGGGTTCGACGAAAACCTGCTGGTGCGCGGCTGAAAATGGGAAGCCTCTCGTTAGAACAGTAACGGCAGGGCTTAATCCTCTTTTCATTTCCGAGAATGATATGGAGGAGGAAATCAGGAAAAACGTCCTTGCGCATTTTGACATGGATGACTGTTCGGCTGTTTACTTCTATGGCGCTGGATGCTTGCCGGAAAAGCTCGCGCCGATGCAGCGGCTTCTTCGGCGGTGTTTGAACGTTGAGAATGTTGAAGTGGGGTCGGACATGCTTGGGGCGGCTCGTGGACTTGCCGGTTCGGAGCCTGCCGTTGTATGTATTATGGGTACCGGATCTAATTCCTGCTATTATGACGGTGAAAGGATTGTCAAATCCGTTTCTCCTCTTGGATATATTCTTGGGGATGAAGGTAGCGGCGCTGTTCTTGGTAAATTACTGTTGGGGGATATGCTTAAAAATCAGTTCTCGCAGGAGTTTACCGAGAAGTTTTTTTGCAAATATGGATTTTCGCAGGCTGACATCATCGAAAGTGTATATCGCAAGCCTTTCCCGAATCGTTTCCTGGCGAGTTTTGCTCCTTTCCTGGCGGAGAATCTTGACAATCCTCAGGTGTGGGACTTGGTTAAGGGGAGTTTTGTTTCTTTTATCAGGAGGAATGTTTTGCAGTATGATTGCAGTGATGTTCCTGTTCACTTTGTCGGTTCCGTCGCTTATCATTTTCGTTGGGTAATGTTTGCAATAATATGCGAAATGAAATTTTTCCCGCGGCTTGGGAGGATATTTGACACCCCGATGCCTGGATTGCTGGACTTCCATTTGCGAAATGATGGAAATCGGGGGATGCGGCTCTGATATATTTAAAATTATTCGCGTTTTTTCTTTTTGTCTTTGATTTATCCAACGGTGGAAAGGCTCTCGAAATTTTCGGGAAGCTTTCCCCGTTGTGGGAATTGCTCCTGAAATTTTTGGGAGACATTCCCCGCTGTGGGGAAGGCTGAAATTTTTTAGCGTGGCGTTTTTCCCGTTGTGGGAATTGTTCCTGAAATTTTCGGGAAGCTTTCCCCGTTGTGGGAATCGTTCCTGAAATTTTCGGGAGACATTCCCCGTTGTGGGGAAGGCTGAAAACTTTTTCAGTGAGGTTTCCCCCTTTAAGGGTGAAGGCAAATGCAGGAAAGGGCGAAAAATTCATCTCCGTGTTGTGTGTCTTTCTCTACTCATGTTTGCATTTCATTATGCCGGAAATTCTGCCGCTGCTGTCTGGGGGCTAGTGATGCAACGCATTGCGTTTCTACGGCGGCGGGGGGTATAATTGGTCGTAAGGGGGAGGATTTACCGGAAAATTTGGGAGGCTTGAGGATGTGCGGATGATTGTTTTTGATGTTTTTTTGAGATTTTTTATTCGCTGCAAATGCTTTTTTTTATTTTTTTTTGAGCCTTCAAACCGGGCGATAATGATGGGAAATCAGGAGACTTATTGCTTCAATAACGTGGGACAATTATCTCTTGATTATTTGTTAGCTGCTGATAAAGAGCTGTTTATGAATCAAGTATTTTTGATTTATTCCTCTCTCTTCCGAACCTTTTTCTTTCTTTAAGCGAAGGAAATTATCTGCAGTGGAAAGCAAAAAAGATGGAAAATAATTAAAAAGTTTAGAGGGAAATGTACAGCGTATTAGTATTTATTTATATCTTTGCAGCATCTTAGAATTAAGGAAGTAAACGTCCCTTTACTTCAGCTATTTGAAGAATAAATTGATATTTTTTTAAGGAAGTCTAACACAAATAATTATTTACACGTACTAACATTAACACGATGACGAAGAACAGATTTATAGAACACAAATTTTTTTAGCCGTTACTCCTGACGTAATCATGAATATTATCCTGATTTCGGTGTATTTATATACTCCGGAGCCGGACAATAGTGATACGCAACAGTAAGACGTAATAAAAACTGCTATTTGAGGAATATTTGAGGCTTTTTATGGCCGTACTCCTCTATTTAAAATTATAATTCTCAATCTCTATTGAGCGTGTAGCTCTATGGATATAAATTGACTTGATTAACAATGAATTTTATACGGACTTTGAATGAAAATTGAATTATTTAAACAAGCACAAATGACTAATATGACACTAAAATGGTTATCTATTCCGCTATTGCATCTTGCCGGCAATGCGGACGCCATGCCTGACGGCAGACATGGAAAAGGCAAATTGATTGTTGGGGAAAAACATGATGTTAATTATTTGCAGCTCGCCTTGGGCACGCTTTTTTTCTTCTGGAGAAAAGGCGTGTACCGGGCGTTTTATTCTTACTTGAATGTGGCGCGGCATCGAAAAACTTAATTAAATAAAAACACTACATTCATGAAAAAGAAATTAAGGAAATGGGGAATTATATTCTCCTTATGTTGGGCAACAACCCAAATGTTTGGGCAATCTTATGTTGTTATTAATCAAAATGGAGGAGCTAGCGCTAACCTGGACGACGGGCTGAAAATGCTTATTGAACCTAATGGGGAAATGTTTGTGTATCGGAGGAACAGGTGCGAATCTTGGGCTACTTCTGATGCGTTGGCGACATTTCCCAGCCATGGTAATGAAGGTGTACGATTGACCTTTAGATTCCAAAGAGGCTCTACCATAAATACCACCCCTGTGCAAATGACAGTTTCTTCAATAACATCGCCTGCGCAGACAGGAAATGTATATACTAGTTCAATAGCTGGATATGTGACTTCACCAATTAGTCAAGGGCGGTTCTATGTAACTATAGAGATTAAATATGAATATCCGCAACAGTATTTTACTGTGGATTATTATGTGAGAGCGCCGATAAACTTGCCTTCCGCAGAAACGATTAATCTCTATTTGGACCACGATACTTATATTTTGGGAAATGATAATTCTAGAGGATACAGAAGTGGTCAAATTGCAAGTACGGAATATAGATACGCTGGCATTTATCGTGAGGCTGGCGATTCCGGTACTCCTAATGGTTTAGGTGCTGTTAGTAATACTTCATCCTGCTACAAGAACAAGAGGAATGCGTTAGATCCTGCTTCGCATGGGTTTAAAACAGACGCTACTGGTTTTTCATCTTCTGCAAATGTGGGAGGAGCGACTAGTGCGGGAAATGTAGATAGTAGAAGAGACGTCAACTCTACTAATAAATTAAGTGGGACGTTCTCTGTCAACTGTCACGACGGCGGCCTAGCCGTTCACTTCACGATCCCTAACCTTTCCGCTGGGCAAACGGGCGTCAGGCGCGTAATGCACTGCTACGGTAGAACGAAAACGGAGTTTGACAACCTTGAGGTTATCTCCCCGCCAATCCCCGCCGGAACGAACTCTCCTGTTAAGGTAAGCTTCACCTCTGCAACTTTTGGCGAGCCGGAAGGGTCCGATACTCATGATGCAAACGCGATTAAGATTACGGTATCCGAAGGGAAACTGCTTCGTCCCGAAGTGTGCAACTTCACCGTCACGGCGGGAACGGCAGTTGAGAATACCAACTATACTTATCAGAAGGGTTTCATCATCCCCGCCGGAGATTATACTAACAGTCCGCAGACCTTCACGCTGAACAATATCCATATTATAGGCAACACCGTATGCGAAAGCGACAAGACGCTATCCGTCTCCGTTGACTACGGCATTTACAATGACTTAATCGAACTAGGCGCCATATCAACGACGACCTACACCATCGAGGATGACGATACGCCACACGTCTATCAAGTGCCTGACGCCGGCCCATATTGTCCCGGCGAAACAGTCCTGTTGCCTCGCTTCGCCGGAGTTGTAATGACTGGCGCATCATGGACAAGCAGCAATCCCGCAGTCGGCCTTTCGGTTACTTCCGGAACATCTGATATTCCGGAGTTCATTGCGACGAATACTACCAATGCGGAAATATTTACCACGATTACCGTAACGCCGCACGGACAATATTGCGACGGGCCGCAAATGTCTTTCAAAGTCAAAGTGCATCCGAAGTTCACCGGAGGCCTGATAAGTATTGACCAGTCTATCTGCAGCGGAAGGGTTCCGCAAATGTTCACCGGCCAAGCGGCTTCAGGAGGAAACGTAATGGAAAACCCTGTCTATACATGGCAGAAAAGTACGGATAACGTCAACTTTAACGACATCCCAGGCACAAATGATACGTATTTCACGGAAACCGTTCCGCTTACGCAAACAACTTACTATCGGCGAAAGGCAACGAACTGCGGAAACACCGCTTACAGTAACACCATAACCGTTACGATCAACCCCATCCCGGTCTTGGATAACCTCCCCGACATCATCGTCGATGCAGGCACGGTCATTCCCAAAATTCAATTTACGGGAAACAACGTCTCCGCCAACACAAGATGGACAAGCTCAACAACGGCTATCGGACTGGCAGCTGCCGGACAGCTGGATTATATTAACTCTTTCACCGCCCAGAATAATACGGAATATGATTGTATTGTCGATTCAATTATCGTCACGCCGGTTTCCAATTTCGGATGCGAAGGAGCGCCGGACACTTTTCTTATTTACGTATATCCACTGCCCAAGTTACTGGATAGGACGAATGTCGTTCAGGAATATATGATGTGCTACAATCACATTCTAACCCTTAACTTCACATTGGAGACGGAAAATAATCTCATCAATCTTGCGGACAGCGTAATTTCCGGACCACACGCCGGCGAACTCATCTCCGTCAACGACCGGCAGCCCGGAATAATTTACAGGCACACGGGATTCGATCCCGCAACACGCCTCCACAACTCCCTTGAACCATACGGAATCGACAGCTTTACGGTAAAGATTACCGCCAAGAAAACCATCGCGGACGAATATGTAACTACAACCGCCAAAGTATATATATATGTGTTGCAGGCAACCAGCGTTAATTCCGACTGCCGCTTCGCAAATCATAAGGTAACTCTAAAATCCTTCCCTCCGGGAGGCGTCGATTACTACTGGTATGACAGAGACGGACTCGCAGAACCAGGCAACAAAAGGCCAAACAACGTGATTATCCCGGATTCGCCAGGGGATTATTATACAATGGTGCAAACCGACATTATTGCCGGGCCATACGCATCAATGGATTTCCCAATGGTGCCGTATGAAGTACGAATTTTAGGATCGAGCAACTCGCCTGTCTCTATGACCTGGACGGGGCAAGTAGATAGCCTCTGGAACAACCCGGCAAACTGGGTGGTGGAAGAAAACGGCCACACAATGCCCGCTGAAGTCGGTCCATCGCCATGCACAAATGTCACCATTCCAGGAACAGCTTATTATTTCCCCGAACTCGCCGATACCGCCGAATGTCTTTCAATAACAATGAAAGACAGGGCAATGCTCAAAAATCCGCATGTCCTTGGATATAACGAGGCAACTGTCGAAATCAAACTCAAACCTTCGGAGCGAGACCGCTTTCTTATGTGGTCCGCACCGCTGGAAGGAATGGTCTCCGGAGATTACGGATTCCTCAACTCCGCCGGAAACGTCCAGCGCAATGGAGATGTCTTCATGAATCTGTTTCAGCAAAAAAATCCCGACCTGGTAACTTATGCGGCTGACGTAAATCAGTTCACAGCTACCATCGCCAGCGAAAATCAAACCCTGGAACTCGGCAGAGCCTTCAATCTCAAAGTAACAAGCACATCGCTTACGAAAGACAGCATCATGAAATTCTCCAAAAACACCAAGTTCATTACCAACAACATGCAGCCCACAGGGCCGGGAACATACAACCTGCCCATCCTCCAGGGCAATGCCCCGTCTTACAACAACAGCCCGTATACGCTCGTGCAAATCGTTAATCCCTACATGGCCTACCTGGACTTCGGCAAATTCTTCGCTGCCAACAGCCAGAAAATAAACTCAGGTTTCTACACATGGAACGGCGACCCCAATGATGGCTTTATCTCCCAAGCGCTTATCCCACATTCCGACGGAACAGGCAACCGATATGTCTCGACAGGAACCGCATCGCAGCAGTCGGGACTCATACCGCCTCTGCAATCTTTCTTTGTCGCCAAAACATCGGGAACAGCAGTTTCGGGATTAACCATCTCACCTGACTTCACTACCACAGCAGCCAATAATGCCGAGGAATCTTACGCCTTGCTGCGCTCGTCCGTCGCCAGCGGAGGAGTGTTGCGCATAACCGTAGCGCAGGACGACAGGCAGGCTTATGCAGCATTACTTTATTCGCCTACCGCAACCTCGGCGTCGGACAGAGAGGATATGCCGGTCGTTATTCATGACGACCTGACCCTGGCAGTCTATTCTTTCTCGGCTACGAACGATGCGCTGGCTATTAATGCCAATGCGTATTTCGACATGACGCCCGTCACCATCGGAGTGCTCGTCGGAAATATCGGCGAGGTCACTCTTATGTTTGACGAACTGGAAACCTTCGGCTACAAGGTCGTCCTGCTGGACAGAATGCTGAATAAGAGAACCGACCTTGCCAAACAGCCCAGTTACACCTTTGTCGCAACAAAGCCGGGAGAGATTAATGACCGCTTCGTGCTGGAAATGGTCTATACCGGAAGCGGAATTGTTTTGACCGACGTCGAAAGCATCCCGCGCCAGACATTCTTCGTCAGCACCGATAACGGAGGCGTCCGCCTGCGTTCAGCCGGAGAAAAAATCCGAAGCTTTGATATATACGACATGCTCGGACGGGTGGCTTACAGAGAGGAACACCTGAACGTCGTCGAAAGATATGTCAGTCTTCCGCCCTCTTCTATTTATCTTGTAAAAGCAAGGGTCGGAGACGAAATTTTCATGGAAAAGTTCATAATTAAATAAATAGGGGGTTCTCCAAGATGATATTCTTTTTTGAAATGTGACTCAGACAATCGACTCTTTTACCGGGGACGACTTCTAAAAACGGATTTGAATTTGTTGAGCAGCTACGGCTACTTACTAACTCATACATGTATTGCATTTACTGATGTTATCAACATTGACAAATCTGATTTTTAGAAGCTCCCATCGGTATACCGTCTCTTTGGCTGATGGCGCACGCCTCGGAAAATATATTTTTCAGAAGAACCAAATAGTTTTTTTCATATAAAAGATAGTTTGTAACAGGGGGGTCGTGGGTATGTGAATATCTCGACCTTCATTTTTTTTGTCTCCACATCCATAATTACATACAAATCGGTGCAGGGCTTTGTGGGAGCTGGCTTTAAACCCGCCGTCGCGTGTGCCGAAGATTCCGTCGCGTGTGCCGAGGATTCCGTCGCGTGCGCCGAGGATTCCGTCGCGTGCGCCGAGAGTTCCGTCGCGTGCGCCGAGAGTTCCGTCGCGTGCGCTGAGGATTCCGTCGCGTGCGCCGAGGATTCCGTCGCGTGCGCCGAGAGTTCCGTCGCGTGCGCCGAGAGTTCCGTCGCGTGCGCCGAGAGTTCCGTCGCGTGCGCCGAAGATTCCGTCGCGTGCGCC
>JAIRPK010000013.1 GCA_031257015.1 Tannerellaceae bacterium | reverse complement strand
GGTGACGGAAGTTCGCGCACCGGTGCGGAAAGTCTGCGCACCGGTGACGGAAGTCTGCGCACCGGTGCGGAAAGTCTGCGCACCGGTGTCGGAAGTCTGCGCACCGGTGCGGAAGTTGTCGTTGAGTTATTTCCGAAAGCCGGTCGTGATGCTTGTAAATGAAAAATTATAAGTATGGCGGGCTACAATTGTGTTATTTATATTAAGAACTCTGCTGGCTTGTTCTGTATCCTTTTGCCGTGGATAATTAGGGCATTGTTTTTATTTGGCGTTCCATAATGTCGTTCAAGTAAATTAACATTTGTGACACAATGGATTGATTATAATCTTTAAATTATATATGACTGCACAAGCTATAAATATTGTTTGATGAAACTCATGACTCCAAGCCGGCACTTGTCTTTTGTGTTCATTTTAAGGAGAGAAAAAATGTCGTAAAATTTGCCGCCCCAGGCATTCCTGCAAGATTAAAAAGCGCAACAGGATTTGGGGAATGGCGCCGCTTTTGATTTATATCTTCCGACGTCTATTTTTTTCAGTTCGCATGGAGGTATTTTTTTGTACGCAGAGACGGAGTTCACTAACCCGTGCGAACCGAAATAAATCCCTGTCGATTACGTTTTTTATAGTATGAAAATGAAACAATTTACACGTTTTTGGGCGGCGATGATGCTGGCAGCTGCGCTTTTCGCCTGCTATGGTTTGGACGACGATTATAACGTTGCGCCGGGTTTAAGATTGGGCTTTTCGACCGATACGCTAGCGTTTGATACGGTATTGACGACCGTTGGCTCGGCTACGCATTGGCTTATGGTCTATAATCGGAATGATGCGCCGCTGCTGATTGAAAGTATCAAGCTGGTTGGAGGGGCTTCGACGACGGGGTTTCGGATTAATGTTGACGGGCGAAATGGTAACACTTTTTCAGACATACGGATCGAGGCAAATGATAGTTTGTACATTTTCGTGGAAATTACGTCAAAACCTAACGGAACCAACGTTCCGGCGCTGGTTGAAGACTGGATCGAGTTCAGCGTAAACGGGACAATGCAGCGGGTTGTTCTCCAGGCTTGGGGGCAGGATACGCATACATTGCGTGGGGGATGCTTCATCAGTCGCGACACGCTTTGGGACGCGACAAAGCCCTATTTAATATATGACAGCATCGTCGTTGATAGCGGGGCGCGACTGACGATCGAGGCTGGGGCAATTTTGTATATGCACGATCGGGCAAAATGGGTTATTAACGGGACTTTGGAAGCAGTCGGGACGGTGGAGCAGCCGATTGTTTTTCGCGGCGATCGCTTGGACTTTGTCAACTCGGATTTGCCTTTCGATTTAATTTCGGGATTATGGGACGGGATGTATTTTCAGCCTGGGAGCTATGGGAACGAACTGTCGCACACGGTTGTGCGCAACGCTTTCCGCGGCGTGGTATGTACTGAGGCAGAGATGCTTGACAAGGTTAAGATTCGGATTTCGGATTCGCAGATAAAAAACATGTCGCAGTCCGGTATGGAGGCTGTAAACAGTCGTATCAAGGCCGTGAACACGGAGTTTGCCAATGCGGCTGGGGCGGTCGTTTCCGTTACTGGCGGGAGCGTTGAGTTTATGCACTGTACGCTGGCTAATTTTTATCGGATTAAGCATGGGCGTATGGGGCAGCCGACTTTATTTCTTTCCAATTATACTGAACCTGAAAAGGGAGAAAAGAAAAGTTTTCCGTTGCATGGCGCCATTTTTGTTAATTGTATTATCGACGGTTCATATTATGAGGGTAGTCAGCCGTACACGGGCGAACTTGGCGTTGCACGCATGGACGAGAGCGATTTCAACATGGCATTTCGCAATTGTGCAATCAAGACTGCAGAGATTGAGGATTCCAATTTCGTGGCGATACGGTATATAAGTAGCAGCTTCGCTCCTGTTTATAAGAAGATAAGCGATGGCAATTCATCCGAATCTTTAGTTTACGATTTCCGCCCGCTCATTAATAAAGATAACGACGGAAAACCGGAGAAGAAACAGCCTGTGGTAGGGCAGGCAGACACGGCTGTCGCCCGGCTATATCCTGTTGATCGTCTGGGCGTTCCCCGGCTGGAAAATAAGACCGATTGTGACATCGGCGCATACGAACATGTCGAGGAGGATAATGAAGAGGGAGAAATGGGCAACTAATGCCGGATGGTAATTATACAAATAGAAGCGACATTCGCCTCTCTTTTTTTTTGAATATGAAGAAGCGTACTTGGCAGTGGCTTCATTGTCGAGCATCTGAAGTTTTCACCCAGACGTATGCTACGGGCGGAAAGGAGAAAATATTCCGATTTATTTCGGAAGAAACGAATATCGCAAGCCGGATTATCATCGCCTCGATCTTTCATTAAATTATATTCCCAATCCGGCTTTTCGGCATAATTCCGTCGATTACCTGTAATTTCAAATTCTAATAATTATGATACGTAGCATTAATAATATAGAGATTTGCCTTTCCACTTTCATTATAATATCATGCACTGCCTCCATAGATATTAAAACATCGGATTCGACGCCTGTCGTTTCTATTTACGGATGTTTTACCGATGAATTAAAGCAACAGTCGGTAACGGTTTTTCCTTTCTTCTCCATACTTCGATAATCAATCTAACAAGGCCTTGTCGGGTGCCGAGATTGAAATTAATGCTTCCAATGGAGATATATTTAAAATCATTTAAAACCCTGCAAAGCCCGGCCATTATCAAACCGAAAATATCGCAGCCGGTATTCCTGGAATTACCTACCGGCTTACTGTGAAAACAGACATGAACAATGATGGAATACAGGAAACTTATTCTGCAACATCCACAATGCCTAATTCCATTGCCGTGGATTCCATTCAAGTAAAAGGGAGAAAAAGATTATTGGGCGTTCGCGTCAAGAACGTATATCATGGTTGAGACTATGACAAATGCAAACAATTGCGAGTGAAAGCGCTGCAAAAAGGAAATACATGTTTGGGCTACTGTAACTGATGTTGTATTGCAGAAAATAAGCCCCCTCAATCATATAATAACAAAAAATAAGGAGGAATCTCTGCGCTCCTCCTTATTTTTTTGCTATTGTAGATACAATACTCCGTTATCGGTTCGGCGGCATAAAGTATTCGAGTTGGCTGCGGTCGAAGCGTTCGATATAAGTCTCGATTTTGCTTATTTCCGCTTGGCTATAAGCGATGTATATTTCGGCAGACGGGCGATAGGCGTCTTCCTCATTGGCGGCATGGAGAAGGAGATAACCAATGATGCAGTGAGCCGCTGACTCGACGAGGCGTCTGGCATGGAAGTCGATGTACTCGTTATCCTTTGTGTCGGTAACTGTTGCGACGAGCTTTTCATATTGCGCGGTCATGCCTTGTAGTTTTATCCGCATGGGCTGGAGTTCCGGCTTATAGTCGAGAGCGTCATATTCGCGTATTTGGGCGAGATAGGTGCCTGTTGTGACGTGTCGTATGGCGGCGACGACCTGAAGCTGGGTTGTGCCTTCATATATGTTGGTGATACGGGCGTCGCGGTAGATGCGTTCGCAGGCATAGTCCTTCATGAAGCCAGAGCCGCCGTGTACCTGTATGGCATCGTAGGCGTTCTGGTTGGCGAACTCGGTTGTCATGGCTTTACCGACTGGAGTAAAGGCATCGGCTAGCTTGCTGTATTTCTTTTGTTCCTGCCGTTCGTCGGGGGTTAGTTTCCTTTCGCGGGCGATGTCGTCGAGGGCTTTGTATATGTCCACGAAGCGTGCTGTTTCGTAGAGGATGGCTCTTGAGGCGTCAGCTTTAGCTCGCATTAGGGCGATCATTTCATATACGGCCGGAAATTCGATGATTGCCTTTCCGAACTGCTTGCGCTCCTGAGCGTATTTATAACCTTCCCAGTAAGCGGCTTCGCTGAGGCCGACGGCTTGCGCCATTATTCCAAGCCTTGCGCCATTCATGAGCGCCATTACGTATTTGATTAGACCGAGGCGCCGTTCTCCACAGAGTTCGGCTTTTGCATTTCGGAAAACAAGTTCGCAGGTAGGAGATCCTTTTATACCCATTTTGTTCTCGATACGCCGGACGGTTACGCCTCCGTTTCTTTTGTCATATATAAACATGGAGAGGCCACGACCATCTTTTGTTCCTTCTTCAGAGCGGGCGAGGACTAAGTGGATGTCTGAATCTCCGTTAGTGATGAAGCGTTTAACTCCGTTCAGTCGCCAGCTTCCGTCGCTCTCATTATATGTTGCCTTGAGCATGACTGACTGGAGGTCGGAGCCGGCGTCGGGTTCCGTCAAGTCCATGGACATGGTTTCACCGGCGGCTACGCGAGGTATGTATCGCTTATGCTGGTCTTCATTACCAAATTCGTAGAGGGTTTCGGCGCAATCCTGCAATCCCCATATATTTTCAAATCCAGCATCGGCACGCGATACCATATCGGCAGCCATCATATAAGGGACGATAGGGAAGTTCAATCCTCCATATCGTCGAGGCATTGAGATGCCCATGAGGCCTGCCTTGCGAATTACGTCCAGGTTCTTTTTCGTTCCGGCGGCGTAGGTGACATGTCCGTCGTGGAGAGTTGGGCCGTCATGATCCACGCTTTCGGCATTGGGTGCTATGGTTTCGGCACATATTTCGCCCACGATTTCGAGGACTTTACCGTAGCTGTCCATAGCGTCGTCAAAATCCATTGGGGCATAGTCGTAAGCATCCTTGTCGGCAAAGCCGCGTTCTTTAAGTTCGACTATTCGCTTCATCAGCGGGTGGTGAAGATGGAACCTGTAATGATGCGTATCTAAAAAATAGTTTGCCATAAGTTATTTGGTGTTCTTCTTATAATATTTAATCATCTTCGGAAGCGCGTCTTCCACTGTGCCGGTTATTACATAATCGGCGATTGCGTTGATGGGGGCGGCAGGATCATTATTTATTGATATAATGATGGAACTTTCCTGCATTCCTGCGATATGCTGTATTTGTCCGGAAATACCGCAGGCGATATACAGTTTGGGGCGGACGGTGAGACCTGTCTGTCCAATCTGGCGTTCGTGTTCGGTGAATCCGGCATCGACGGCAGCGCGTGATGCTCCTACTTCTCCTCCAAGGACGGTGGCCAGTTCGTGCAGCAGCATGAAGTTTTCCTTGGAACCTACGCCGTATCCTCCGGCAACGATGATTGGTGCGCCTTTGATGTTTGTCTTGCTTTTCTCCATCTGCCGGTCAATTATGCTTACGGCAAAGTCAGTATCGCTGACATATTTTGTTACATCATACTTTACAGTTTCGCCTTTGATGCCGACGGCGGTGCCAAGCTCTTCCTTTTTCATTACGCCTTCGCGAACGGTAGCCATCTGCGGGCGGCAATCGGGGTTAATAATCGTAGCTACGATGTTACCGCCGAAAGCAGGACGTATCTGATATAACAAATTATTTTCCCCAATTTCCAAAGCCGTACAGTCAGCAGTTAAGCCGCTGCCTAATGCAGAAGATACGCGAGGGCCGAGGTCGCGCCCTATGCTTGTAGCTCCCATCAGGGCTATCTGAGGTTTTTCGACAGAGAACAGTTTTACCATTATGGATGTATGGGGGAGGGAGGCGTATGGACTAAGGCGTGGATCGTCAAAGACATGCAGTTTTTCCACTCCGTAAGGGAATACCTGGGCGCCTACGCCTTCAAGATTATGACCTGCGGCAACCGCTTCCAGGCGGCAACCGAGCGTTTCGGCCAGCTGGCGGCCTTTGGTGAGCAGCTCCAGGCTGACGTCGGCCACGATGCCGTCTTCTATCTCACAATATACAAATAAGTTATTCATCCGATTGTATGATTAGCTATTAGTTCCTTCATCAGTTCGTCCATATCCGTATCGGCCGCAGTCAGTGTTTTGCCCTCCTTAGCCTGAAAGACGACATTCTCAATCTTTTTCACCTTGGTCGGAGAGCCTGAAAGGCCGCATTGAGCTGCATCCGCTCCTACGCCGGCTGCGCTAAGTTCGGCTATATTCAAATAAGGGCGAGCATCGAGCAGCGACAGATAAGGTGAATCTGCGCTCTGCTGCCGTTCGGTAGCCGTCCGGGCATGTTTGTACTTCTGTACCAGCCTGGCGTTACGCGGGCGACAATCCGGAGCGGTACCGTTAACGGTAATTACGGAAGGGAGCGGGGCTGAAACGGTTTCCACTCCCCTTTCGAGGCGGCGCTTGACCCAGACATGTCCATTTTCGACCTTCTGTATTTCCTCGGCGTAGGTAATCTGAGGCAATCCCAGCTTCTCCGCAACCTGCGGGCCTACTTGAGCCGTATCCCCGTCAATTGCCTGCCGTCCGCAAAGCACCAGATCGTAATCCTTTATCGAGCGTATAGCCATGGACAGGGCATAGGACGTTGCCAGCGTATCTGCCCCGGCGAAAGCGCGGTCTGTCAGGAGATAGCCGCCATCGGCTCCACGATAAAAGCCTTCACGAATGATTTCGGCAGCACGCCCCGGTCCCATAGTTAATAATGTAACCGTCGAGCCGGGATTTTGGTCTTTCAGGCGCAGGGCCTGCTCCAGTGCGTTCAGATCTTCCGGATTGAAGATTGCCGGAAGGGCAGCTCGGTTAACTGTGCCGTCAGCCTTCATGGCGTCCTTCCCAACATTGCGGGTATCCGGTACCTGCTTCGCTAAAACAATAATCTTTAATCTCATATTCTTATTTTAGTAAATTCAGGACAAAAATACTCAAACATTCCTTATCTAAGAAAGAACTTATGCGAAAGACCGCCCAAGTGCGCCTCAAATCGGCCATGTCTGCCTGAAAAATTCCTTCCGTTGTCAGTCTTTCCGTTCTCTGCTCCTCGTTAAAGGCAAGGATGATAAACCGGTGAAGTTTTATTATAAACAGGAGAGGCATTTTTTAATAGCTGGTGCAGGCGGCAGCGATGAATACAACTGCGAACTTCTAAAAATACAGGGTT
The DNA here is from genome assembly GCA_031257015.1 of Tannerellaceae bacterium. Lineage (GTDB taxonomy): Bacteria > Bacteroidota > Bacteroidia > Bacteroidales > Tannerellaceae > DFXE01. The sequence continues at coordinate 59,694 of JAIRPK010000013.1, read as the reverse complement.
TAACATGACAAATCCCCCGCCGTTAGTCTTAGTGGACAAGGTGAAACGCAAAGAAACGACGCGGAACGTGCCGGCGTCCTTTTTGCATCGTTGCAAATCGCTCATGTTCAAAACATGGAGCTTTTGCATCGTTGCAAATCGCTCATGTTCAAAACATGGGGCTTTTGCATCGTTGCAAATTGCTCATGTTCAAAACATGGGGCTTTTGCATCGTTGCAAATTGCTCATGTTCAAAACATGGGGCTTTTGCATCGTTGCAAATCGTTCATGTTCAAAACATGGGGCTTTTGCATCGTTACAAATTGCTCATGTTTAAAACATGGGGCATTTGCATCGTTGCAAATCGTTCATGTTCAAAACATGGAGCTTTTGCATCGTTGCAAATACATCCTGCTGAAAACATGAAGAATTTGAACAGTTGCAAAAATGCCGTTGTTGTTACAGCCGGCAGAGATCTTTGAAGCAACACCATGTGCAGGCCTTGCCCGACGAAGTTTGTCGGAAGGGAATGTCCGGATTGAAGATGTTGTCCAGGCATTGGCGGAGGGAGTTCTCGAATTGTGTGGCGAATGTGGCGAAGTCGTCTATGCGTTCGCGGGCGTTGCGGGCGGTTTTGAGATATATGGCAGAATCGAAGCTCTGGTTGAAGATGTTGCGCATATAATATATTGTGGGGCGGAGCGGCGATGCACTTTCGGGCAGGCGGCTGTACATCCATGCGTACATGAAGACTTGCATGACGGCTTTGGGGCGGTCGTCGGCTTCGGCGTCGAAGAGGCTTTCGACAGTAGGGAAGTCGGAGCGCCCAAGTCCGCTTTTGTAATCGACAATGCGGGTGGCACAGCCTTCGACGCGGTCGATACGGTCGATAACGCCCTTGAGTTTGATGGCCGTTCCGTCGGCAATGCTGATGTCATCATTCATTCGCTTTTCGGAGCCTATATACTGAAAGGGGGTGAGTTCAAGACTGTCAAGTTCGAGGATTTTGGTTACGTATCGGCGAATCATTTCTGCTGCAAGGAAGTCTTGCCCGTCAAGTGGGCGCGGGGAGGTGGAGCGGAGGTGAATCTCGGCGAAGGCCTTGTTGATTGTATCGTTGATGAGGGCGGTGTTGTTGCGTATTGATTTAAGGGTTGCAGCGTCGATTGTTTTTCCGCAGAGGGGATTGTAAAGTTCTTCGAGAGCTTTGTGTGCGATGCTTCCGAACTCGTCGCTTTCGACTGTTTCGGTCAGTTCTTTTTCTTCGGCGATGCCTTCTATTTCGGAGAAGTAGAATTTCAGCGGGCAATCGAGCCATGTGTTGATCGCGCTGGCGGAGATGTTTTTGTCGCCGCCGTCTTTACGATAGAGATCAAGCCGTTGCAGGATGTCGTTGTTTTTTTTAATCTCGACGGCTTTGCGTTTTGAAGATGATACGTTGTAGATAACCAGCTTTTTGTTCATTCGGAGGTTGTAATGGTAATGAAGCTGGTGAATATATCGACTCATTTCGCCTGTCTGCAGTCCGTTGGTTCGAGAATCGTAGATGAGCGTTAGTTTCTTGACACGGTGGATTAGACGATAGAAATGGTAAGCCCAGATGCTGTCCTGATGCTCGTAAGTCGGGAGGCCGAAGCCCCGTCGGAGGTTGTAGGGGATGAACGACGACTGGCTTTGTTTTTTGGGGAATATTCCCTCGTTCATGGAGAGGATGATGAGGCGGTCGAAGTCCAGTGCACGGGTTTCGAGAATGCCCATTATTTGCAGGCCTGAGAGCGGCTCGCCCTGGAAGGGGATGGAGATGGAAGCAGTCAGTCGCTTGAGGAGGCGGAAGAATGTCTGCTGGTTCATCTGTACTGCTGTTTCCTGCATGACGTCTTTCATCCTGCTTATGGTTGCATGGTAGTGGAAGATAAATTCGTTCTCTATGTCCTGCCCTTGCGAGGCCGCCAAGTGGTCAAGAATTTTCAGCAGGTAATCCGCCATTTGTCCTGGGTCTTCAACGGGAGAGAATATGCAGGCTAGGAGCTCGGTCAGTTGCAGCTGTTCGCTGCTGATCATTATCATTTTGCGCCGGGCGATGTCATGCGCGAGCCTTGCAACAGTTCCGGCGTCTGTACCTGTCACATAGCGATGGTTGAGGATTGGCAATACATCGCGGAAGTAGAACATTGGCTGTCCGTCAACGTATCTGATGTTTCTTTGGAGCGATGCGACAAAGTCTATTAGTGACGCGACCGGCGTTATGGCCAGCGGGTATCCCATGGTGACGTTAATATTTTTTACAGATTCTGGGATAGCGTTGAGTACGGGAAGGAGGAGACGTTCGTCCGGCAGTACGATGGCAGTGCGGAGTGCATCTTCGTCGGTCGGCTGCATTTCGTCGAGTATGGAATATACGTGTTTGGCTTGTCCGATTGCTGAAGGGATGCCGATGATTTCTATTTCAGGCAGCGTGTTTTTCTCTTCGTCGTGCAAGGAGAATGACGGCGGGCATGGGTAGGCAGCCAAGTTGCGCTTCACGAACAGTGATGCTTTGTTGCTGTGGTCGTTTACGTTGGGTGAGGCGTAGTCCCAGTAGAAGTCGGCTATACCTTTGTTTCGGAAGTATGTCAACATCTTCTCTTCTGCAACGGAAAGGGCGTTCAAGCCGACGAAGATGAGCTTGCGGTATGGCAATTGCATGTCTGAATCTTCGTTCCGGAGTTTTTCCACGACTTCGCGAAAGATCATTCCTTCGTAGCCTTTGCCTTGAGCTGCAAGTGCAGCTTTAAATTCCATATATAGAGGGTAGAGAATTTTCCATACTGATTGGAAGCTTTGCTGATTGCGACTTGCGCTTCTTGGATTGAACGAAGACCAGAAGGCTCGAATGGCAGCTATTTGGTTTTCGCTCAGATGTCCGTATCCGGCGTCGATTTCCTTCAGGTCAGTGACATTGGTGAAAAGCATCCTGGCGTCAACCATATATTTATCCACATCGTCGAAGTCATTAAGCAGCATTTCGCCCCAAAAGACAAATTCGTCGAACGTTTCATCCCATGCGCTTACCCTTATATAGATACTATATAATATAAAAAGCATACTAATACGGTCTGCCGACTGCTTCCCGCTTAGCTGTATAAATAAATCATTAATCGTGATTATTACTGGTGAAAATAAGGGACTGTCTGATATTTCAGTCAGATACTTTCGGAAGAATAACCCCGCTCTCCTGTTGGGGAATATAAAAGCAAACTCTCCTATCTCTGCGCCATATTCGGCGTACATACCAGATGCAATCTGATGAAGGAAAGGTCTTATCATAACTAGTAAAAGATTGGCGTATCGAAAAGAATGATACGCCTTCTTTTATAGGAAAACAAGCATTTTTTTATTAGCTTAATTTGTCTAAATCTTCCGCTTTGACACGGAATATTTGTCCGTTACGAGAGAAAACCAGTTCGCCGTTTTCTTTTTTCTTTTGTGTCACCAAGCGTTGAAATGCGATATTAGCGCCTTTTACAACATTCTCCTCGAATCGTATAATCTCTTGTTCATCCATATTGTTCAAGTTTTTTGAAAATTCTTGGGTTATGTATTTCTTTTTTTTCGTTTTTGAATCCTGTTGCTATAACTTCCATCGGCGACATCGAGTTGTCGGTTATCATCCAATAATCGGTTGCCGGTATATATAGTTCGAATAAATTCCGAATACCAGATGCATATCGCCTCCGAATTGTGCTCTCTGCAATGTTATGTCCCCCGGATGCAACTCGCATCTTCACTCGTTCTACTGCCAAGTCGGGAGTATTTAACCAGAAATAAAGCAGAGTAACGAAATAACCTTTCTCTTGGGCTTCTTGCATTAACTTTACTACAGAGCGCGTTGCGAGAGTGGTTTCTAAAGCGAAGGTTTCGCCTGCGGCTATGAGTTCCTTTATTCGCTTGTGCATAATTCTACCAGCCTCTACTGCGACAGCTATACTCTCCGAGTTAAAGGGGGATAACCCTTTTGCGATTTCGTCGGAATTAACAAATTCTTTACACTTTAGCATCTCCGGTAAGATAGTATAAGAAGCTGTTGTCTTTCCTGCGCCGTTGCATCCTGATATGATATACAAGTATGTCACCTTCTCGTTTTTGTTGATGCAAAGATATAGATTAGTTTGATATAGCAATACACTTTGGAAGAAAATGTGCAGAAGATATACTGATTTTTCAGGAATTCGTCCATTAAAGTCCATGTTTCGTATAAGAATCGACTTGGAGCAGAGCGCTTATGATGGAATCGGAGACGAACAGCGCACTTCGCGTTAAACAATGCGTATCTCCTTTAATTTCAAGCATTCCGGCACGTATATATGGTTCGGCCTGTTCGAGAAAGTAGCGGCTGGCATTTTCTCCGTAACGATCGTTTATTGTTTTCACGCTTATTCCCCAACATGTGCGCAAGCCGGTCATTACATATTCGTTATAGCCATGCGCTTTCTCCCTCTCAACAACAGGGGCGCCGCGCAGTATTCCATCTATATATTCGTCGAGAGAGGATATGTTCCACTCCCGCGTTTCAATGTCATACGAATGTGCCGAAGGCCCTGCGCCCAGATATTTTTTTCCTGACCAGTAGGAGGAGTTATGCCGCGACATACGGCCTGGACGTGCAAAGTTGGATATTTCGTAATGCTCATAGCCGGCGACGGTTAGCCGGTCGATCAAAAGGTTGAACATCGCCTCGCTCGTCGTTTCGTCCACTTCGCGTATGGAGCCGGTTTTCAAAAGCCTGTATAGCGGCGTGCATTCCTCGTATGTAAGATGATAGGCGGAAAGGTGGGGAACGTCCATGGCAATGGTCTTTTCCAGCGTTTTCTCCCAATGCTGCATAGTTTGCATTGGAAGGCCGTACATGAGATCTATACTTATATTATGGTAGCCGCTGTCTCTGCAGAGTTCGACGGCTCGCTTCGCCTGTTCGCTGCTATGACGGCGACCGAGAAGGCGTAGTTCTTCGTCCGAGAAGCTTTGTACTCCCATGCTGATACGGTTTATTGGCAGAGGGAAAAGCGATGCGACATACTCGCGAGACATATCGTCCGGGTTTGCCTCAAGCGTAATCTCGGCTCCATCGCTGATGTGGAAATGTTGGAAAACAGTATCGAAGATGCGGGATAGCTCAGCAGCTGTCAGTTGCGAGGGCGTTCCGCCGCCAAAGTATATTGTATCCACCGGCTCGCCATGCAAATAATTCTTGCGTATTTCCAGCTCCTTGCAGACGGCGGTCGTAAATGCTTCTGTCTGCGACTTGCCAACCGTGGAGAAAAAGTCGCAGTAGCGGCACCTTTTCGCGCAAAACGGAATATGAATGTATAGTCCTGCCATGGATCAGAAAAGGCGTATAACCGAAAAATGGTTATACGCCCTGGCTACATTAAATATAGATACATTCACACCGATAAACTACTTCACAAATGCAGCTTTCAACAGATAGTCCGCACATCCCTTCACTCCTTCAAACTGCGTGCCTCCGGTGTAATTCTCCAGTTCGACGAAGTAATCCTTAATACCGTTTGCATATGCAGTCTCGTATATTTTCGGGAAATTCATCATCCCTGATTCGCCGAGAACGGCCACGTCTTTGATATGAAGAAGGCGTATGCGGTTGGCATATTTCTTCATATAAGCAACCGGGTCTTTCTGCCCCATAACAGTCCAATATACGTCCATCTCGAATTGCACAAGCTCAGGGTCGGTTGCTTCCAGCATGGCATCGTAGATGATTTTCGCGCCTTCGGGAGGACGACCGAATCCACGTGAAGCAGGAAGCGGTTCTGTCCCGCCGGGCACTACACGGGCAAATTCGCCATTGTGATTATGATAGCCGAATTGGAGACCGGCAGCCTTGGCTATTTTCCCAGCCTCGTTAAACACTTCGCCGACGTAGGCCACCTCTTCCGTACTGCGGGTAGATGGCTGGCCGGGTTGGATGATGTATTTGCATCCTATTGCAGCATGGTGCTCGGCAGCTTTCTTCCAGAAGTCCTTGATCTGTTCAAGGTTATCTTTGGTGTATTCGCGTGCCGGGGGATTAAGGTGGGAGCTGGTAATTTTCAGTCCGGCGTCGTCAGCATACTTCTTGAAATCAGCCATGGAGGCTGCGCCAATCTTTCCTTCGGAGTTGTAACCGGCAAGCTCGATGACGGTATAACCCATCTGAGCTACTTTTTTCAATCCTCCGGGAACGTCAGGGGCGAGTTCACGTCCGAGTGAATAGATTTGCAGGCCAAGTTCTTTCTTTGCATTTACAGTGGTCGATACGGGAACGTTGGCGGCAGCCGTGCGGCTGTTGATGGCCAAGGCGCTGCCTGCTACGGTCAGCGTTGCATTCCGCAAGAATTGTCTTCTGTTCGTCATTTAATTTAATATTAAGTAAGTGAATAAATAATCGACAGGCTTCCGAATATCTTTTTTTTCAATGTTGCAAAAGCGGTTTTTGCGTTAGTAACCGTAACATATTACCGATAGTGCAAACAACTGCAAAAAGTGATTCCCGAAAGTGTCATAATAAGATTTGTCAGCGAGGCAGACAATACGGTCTGCGATAAGGATAATAATACAAACGATGAGCCTCTGCCTCCCTGTCGTTAACGAAGCTGAGCGTTGCAGGATTCCAGCGTACGGCGCGGTTCAGTTCGCGTGCGATATTGGCTAGGCAGCATAACGTATTGGTGCTTGCTCCTACTTCAACGGGAGCGATTGGGTTCTCTCGCGAGCGGATGCAGTCGATGAAGTTTTGCATGTGTGGTGAGCTGATTTCAAAGCGAAGGGCGCCGGCGCGATTCTGTTCTCCGCGTTGAGAGCGTTGAGCGGCCGTTTGTTGTTGGCGTTCCTGCATGGCTTTCTCGCGTTGAGCCGGCGTCATCGGACGGTTGCCTGCAAGTTCGGAAGGAATGAGCGAGGGGTCAGATGCAGCAAGATAGCCGCGAGCCACCTCTATCCAGCCCTTTGTTCCAAAGAACTTCAGGCCTTGCGCATCGTCATTATCATCAAGATAAGGCTGCTCTGTCATGATTATTCCGTTAGCATACTTCATCGTTGCGTATTGCGCTCCATTGACTCCCTTGGGATAAAACTCAACAGGCCCGGAACCATCCATGCCGATTGCCGCCTGTGCAATGTCAAACATGTGCGCTCCCCAGTCAGCCGTATATCCGTTCCCCATTTCCTGGTACCATCTCCATGCACCCCAAAGTGTTTCTGCCTTTTCCGGTTCGAGGGATATGACAGGGCATATGTCAGAATTGTAGTGTATTTTGGGATCATTCAAAGGTCCCATCCACTGGTTAAAGTTCAGATTGGCAGGAACCGGCTGTTCAGGGAGATTATACGGTGTGGGTGGTTCGCCTACTCTTGCATATATTTTTTCAATATGACCGATGGCACCGCTTTGCACCAGCTCTATTGCCTTTTGAAATTCTTTGCTTGAGCGCTGCTGGCTGCCTACCTGAAGGACGCGCTTGTTACGGCGAATGGCCTGAACCATGGCTAGACCTTCGGTAATCGTATAGGCCAATGGTTTCTGACAATAAACATCTTTTCCCGATTCGGCAGCATGGATAACTCCAAGCGCGTGCCAATGGTCGGGCGTGGCAATTTCAACTGCGTCTATATCCTTCCGGTTGAGAAGATCTTCGTAAAACTCATATCCGTCGCAGCGTTGATTCATCCCCTTTTCCTTTTGCCATTCCTTTACACGGCGCTGGAAACGTTCTACTTTCATAGTATCAACGTCGCAACATGCGGCTACCTGAACGCCAGGGCATCCGGCAAACCCGCGGAAATCGCTCAAGCCCTGCCGCCCAAGGCCGATGAAACCTACTACCACGCGGTCGCTGGGCGCTATCTTAACGCCGTCAATAGCCCAACTCGGCAGGATGGTTAGTCCGGCTAAGCCTAAAGCTGAATATCCGAGGAATTTTCTTCTGCTGATTGTTTTTTCTTGATTTTTCTCCATGATCTAATTTTTTAGGGTTTTACTTATAGATTTAATTAACACGAACCAAATATAGTGATTTTTTGAAAAATTACGCTTTCATTCCATGCTGTTTTTTCGCATCTTCCCATATATTCTCCTGCTTCCGGATAGTCTAAAAGCGTGGCCGGTTCAGGAGACAAGCATTTATCTGCATAATTTATGTCTGATAAAAATGTGACATATATCAAAAAAACGAAACTCTTTTTAGCCTCCTGATCCGCAATAATGATTCATGAATTTATCATGTCTTCCACCGTTAAAAAAGAGTCTCGCCAAACGGCAAGAAACTGATTTAAATTAGCCTTGGTTCCGGAATAAACCGCCTGTTTACATAAACAAACTCGTTGCTGTCCGCCACAAAACAGACGTATTGCATAAAATGCTTTTGACAGCCTGCGTGGAAGAAACAAAAAGGAAAGAGCTTGTATTTTTTGTTTCAAAAAGGCTCGGAGCATATCGTGAAACGCTCCGGCATCAACCGTTAAATTTCTGAACATCAAGTTTGATTCTCGGAGAATCAAGCGTGATTCTCGGAGAATCAAACGTGATACTCGGAGAGTCACCGTTGATTCTCGGAGAATCAAATGACATTCTCGGAGAATCAACCATATACTCTCCGAGAATCAAGCGTGACTCTCGGAGAATCAAACGTGATACTCGGAGAATCAACGGTGATTCTCGGAGAGTCAAACGACACTCTCGGAGAATCAACCATATACTCTCGGAGAATCAAACGTGATACTCGGAGAATCAACGGTGACTCTCGGAGTGTCAAATGAGATGCTCCGAACACCGAAACATTGTCTGTACATGTAAAAAAATAGAGTATATATTAGTCCGTTGATTTTATCTCCTAAATCTTCGATTTGTTTTTTGGGGATTTATCAAAAAGAATAATATTGGAATCTTTTTTCATAGTTATAAACACTGTGAGCAAACGCTTTTAAGGCAAGACAATTCTCATTCAAACCTTCCATTTGCCGGGCAATGAATATTTATCCGGTTTTGATTTTTCGCCCTGAACTTTTTATGGCGAGCTAGTAGAAGCGTGCGTCGGCTCCCCAAAGGAGTTTCCGGCGGAGAGTGTCGTAGAAAGTATGATTGTGCCGCTTAACAATAAGGGCTTTATAGTCGGCTTGGGCGATGGTAAGAACGGAGCCGGCAGGAAGTGGTTCGGAGCGTCCGTCTATGGCTGCGAGGAAAGAATCGGTTCGGCAGTCGACAGTGAGAGATACTACGGATGTGTCGGGAATAACGAGTGGACGCATGTTGAGAGTGTGTGGAGCTATGGGAGATATGAGAAGAGAGTTGCTCTGCGGCACAATTATGGGGCCATTAACGCTTAGAGAGTAGGCGGTGGAGCCGGTGGGCGTAGCGACAATCAGTCCGTCGGCCATGTAGGTGGCGAGATACTCATTGTCTATTGAAGCATGGATTGTGAGCATGGATGAGGTATCACGTTTAAGGATGGCTATTTCGTTGAGAGCGTAGTTGTGGCCGGCAATAGATGTGTCCTTAACATTGAGACTGACGAGTGTGCGCTCTTCGACACGATAGTAATTTTTGAAGACTTCTTCGAGGAAGTCATCCATTTCGCTCCCTCCTGTATCGGCAAGGAAGCCGAGTCTGCCGGCATTTATGCCCAGGATGGGGATACGTTGCCGGTTAACGCGGGCAGCGGTACGAAGAAAGGCGCCATCGCCTCCTACGCTTAGAGCGATGTCGAGATTGCGAAGATCGTCATCAAGGATTCCGGATGTGATGTGGCGGATACCGAAATCATTGTTGAGGATGCGGCTAAATTCACGGTCGATATATATTTCAGCTTTGAGGGAATCAAGTTTGTTGAAAAGATGCTTGACTAACATTAATTTGTCTTTGCGGTACTCGCTACCGAAAACGCCTGTTTTCATTCTGTTTTTTAAGTTTCATTCGTTTGACTTATATTTCTTATTCCCTAAAATCAGCTACATTTGTCGTATAGTGTTTTTCGCAAATATAAAGAAATTCAATAGTAACAACGTAAAAATTTAAACGAAGAAATGATTATTTTACTTTCAAATCCTTTGCCGGCAGACGAGCTGGCGACGATGATTCAAGCGGCGACGCCTGCCGAGATGAATATTATCGAATTGGCTATGAAAGGAGGCTGGATAATGGTTGTCCTTTTGATTCTGTCGATAATAGCGGTATCAATTTTTTTTCAACGCTTCCTTTTGATCCGTCGGGCGGGCAAGGAAGACGAATCGTTCATGAATAGGATTAAGGATTATATTCATGACGGAAAGGTTGCCTCGGCTCTCAATCTGTGCCAGCAGACACGCACACCTTCGGCACGCATGATAGAGAAGGGGATAACCCGTTTGGGAAGGCCGATGAACGACGTGTTAGTGGCAATCGAGAATGTTGGGAACCTGGAGGTGGCCAAGATGGAGAAAGGTTTCCCAATTATTGCAACCATAGCTGGTGGCGCTCCAATGATTGGTTTTTTAGGAACGGTTATCGGCATGGTTCAAGCATTTTTTGATATGGCTAATGCAGGTTCAAATGTTGATATTACGGTTTTGTCCGGTGGAATATATGTTGCGCTTGTGACAACAGTAGGAGGGCTGGTTGTGGGTATTCTTGCTCTTTTTGCCTATAATTATTTGGTATCGCAGGTGGACAACGTTGTCAATAAAATGGAGGCCCGGACAATGGAGTTTATGGATTTGTTAAACGAGCCGAGCCGCTAAAAATATTCATAATATGTCGTTAAAAAGACGAAGCAAGATAAATGCAACATTCAGCATGGCTTCGATGACGGACGTCATTTTCCTTCTTCTTATATTCTTTATGATTAGTTCGACGGTAGTCATGCCGAACTCAATTAAAGTTACGCTGCCGCAAGCGCAAAAACAGACATCCGCCAAGCCACTTATGCGCGTAACGATAGATAAGGAGCTAAACTACTACGTCGCTTCCGGCAAGCAAAACGCCAAGCGTGTCCGTTTTGAAGACATCGCCCCATTCCTTTTGGAGAGCAGCAAAAAGGAGCCGGAAATGTTTGTCGCTCTATATGCCGACGAGGATGTTCCTTACCGCGAAGTAGTGAAGATTCTGAACATTGCGAATGAGAATAAATTAAAAATGGTGCTCGTCACGAGACCTAAAAAATAAGAAACATGAATAATAGCTGGGACAAGATATTCGGCATCTTTGGCTCGTTAATATTTCACTTGTTAATCGTTCTGATATTAGCCATTACCGTATTAAAGGCCAACGTTCCGGAAGAAATTTCATTCATTGAAGTCGATCTTGGTGGAGGCTCCACAGCATCCCAATCGCAAAATTCGGGATACGTCCCTCCACAGCCTGTATCATCCCCTCCCCCTCAGCCACCTTCCTCGCCTCAGCCTTCCAAACCTGCCATTGTTGAGCAGGAAGACGAATCCGTCAAAATAGAAGAAGCCAAGAGAAGGAAAGAAGCCAACGAACGTCGTCAACAGCAACTTGCAGAGCAGCGCCGCAAGGAAGAGGCTGAACGCATACGCAAAGCCGAACAGGCAGCCGCCAACGCCATAAGCAACCAAGTAGCCGGTTCATTCGGCAAAGGCAAGGGGAATGGCTCCGGCCAAGGGTCAAGTAATTCCGGCAGCGGACAGAGCGATAATCCTTTCGGCAACGGGCGAGGCAGCGGCAGTACGGGCGACGGTTCCAGCTCGTGGCAACTGGCCGGAAGAGACCTTATGGGAGAAATGTCACATCCGTCATTCAATGTTCCTGAAGATGGGCGAATAGTTATCGACATTACGGTCGATCCGCAAGGAAAGGTGATATTGGCTGAAATAGGCAAGGGTACGAAAGGAATCATCAGCGAAAGCCTGCGACAAAGCGCTCTCAACACCGCCCGCAATTATCGTTTCTCCAGCATAAGCGGAGCAAACAATCAACGCGGAACGATTACTTATAATTATTCACTGAAATAAACGACTTCTAAAGTCACCTCCATTAAAAAAGCGGGAAGAACATTCCCGCTTTTTTAATGCTCATAACACCTAAAAAATTACCAAACGAAGGTGCAATCATAGAAAGAGTTGTTTCCGCAGGCATCAATGAGAGTGAAGGTCAGTCGATGGCGGCCTCTGGAGAGCTTTTCGCCGTCGAAAACGTAGGTTACAAGATTTCTTTTTCCGTCCAGCTCAAAAAGCGCAAATTGTCCGTCTATCTCGCCGCGATAGGTTTGTATTCCGCTAAGGTTGTCAGTTATGCGGAGGGCTATACATTTATTAATAGTCCATTTTTTAGGATTGACGGGAGTTATTGTCGGCGGAGTTTGGTCGTGCATTATTGCATAATCTCCCAATTCTCGGATGTCGGCGTCTATCCAGCCTTCTCGGTATTCTCCTCCGATCCATACGGCGCGGCTGCCCTGCATCCTTGCGATGCCGTATTTGCGTTTATCTTCTATTGTATCCGAAGGTAAACGCAGGGACAAGCGAGCTTTGCTGTGTAGGGGAACGTATTTGTCATGCAAATGGTGGACGGAGGAAAGTGCTAAGGGCGATTCGTTGACGGAATATCGGAAATACAGGCTTTTATACAGATTCCCATCAGGGATAGTCAACCTTATGCCTTTAGCGCCGAAGCGATTCTCTCCATTCCAGTGGAAATAGACAGTTCCGGCTGTATCAGGGGCTTGTATATTTTGCTTCTTCCCGTCGATCTGGAAGGTCACTTTCCTCTGATTTCCATATCGGTCTTTCAGCAGGTAAGTGATATGGTAGGCGCGTTCCTCGTCGATTGAGATTATACCACTGTTCAAAGCCTTGAGTGAATTGAGGCGGTTGCCCGGCTCTATGAAGCTTTTCATGTAGAAGGAGTGGTTGTCGCGCCATTCCTCCGGATCAATGAAAGAATTTATGTATCGTGTTTCGAGACCAATGGAGAATGTATCGAGAGAGCTACTAAAGATAACTTTGCCGTCCAGAGCCATGACAATTTGGTTGACACCGTAAATATTCGTTGTCCCGTCCATATAGTCATAAGCCTTTATTGCAACACCTATTTTCCCCCATGCCTCGGCTTTGGGAGATATGGATTGCCTACCATTTGCGTCGGCATGCAGCTTCAGTTCGACTTTCTTGCTGTCTTGATTGATGCTTCCCTTGCCTTCAACAGGATATAGCATGAACGATTGGATTTGAGGCGGACGAGTATCCGTAATCTTATTTTTATAATATATCAACGGGTCGATAACATCATCAGTTTCCGCACTCCTGATTTCAAAATGCAGATGCGGACCGCCGGAGCTGCCTGAATTTCCTGAATAGCCGATAAGCTGACCTTTCTTTACAGGGAAAGCATCAGAAGGTAAATCAACATCTATTGAAAAAGTTTCATCCTCATATTGCTTCGCTTTTACATAAGCGGCCAGAGCCGGGGAGAAACGCTGCAAATGACCATAAACAGTCTTTAATCCACTGGGGTGAATAAGGTATAAAACATTGCCGTACCCCCAGGGACTGACAACGATACGCGAGATATATCCGCTGTCCACGGCATGTACGGCCTTCCCTTCAACGCTTTGCGTCTTGAGGTCGATGCCTGAATGAAAGTGATTCGTGCGTAGCTCGCCGAAGCTCCCGCTAAGAAGGATGGGGAAATCCAGCGGATTAAGCATCGTGTCCTGCGCTTTCAAAACGCTTGTTCCGACCAACAGAGCGATGACGATGGTTCTAATCATCATTAATATGCTTTTGCAAATAATACCCTTCGCGATGACGGTTTTCCGGTCAGTATGCAACGCCCTTCTTCCGCTTCGCTGTCGAGAGGGATACAGCGAATTGTTGCCTTGGTTTCGGTCTTGATTCTGTCTTCTGTTTCCGCCGTGCCGTCCCAATGGGACATAATGAAGAAGCCTTCTTCCAGCTTGCTCTTAAATTCTTCGTAATCGTTTACGGATATGATGCGCGATTGTCTTAAATCGTATGCTTTTTTGTATATGTTTCGTTGCATGTCTTCAAGCAAGCCGCGGACATGCTCCTCTATCCCGTCGCAGGAGAGAGTTTCCTTTTCAAGCGTATCCCTGCGCATGATTTCGACTGTATTGTTCTCCAGGTCGCGACCTCCCATTGCCAGGCGGACGGGAACGCCTTTAAGTTCGTATTCGGCGAATTTCCAGCCGGGCTTACGATTGTCGGCATCGTCGTACTTTACGGTTATGCCTAGCGACTTAAACCGGGCAGCTATGGCATCAACTTTTTCACTGATTTGTTTCAATTGCTCCATGCTTTTATATATAGGAACGATGACGACCTGTATCGGTGCAAGTTTGGGAGGAAGGACAAGGCCGTTATCGTCGGAATGAGCCATGATGAGAGCGCCGATCAACCGAGTCGATACTCCCCATGAAGTAGCCCAGGCATATTCCGATTTGCCTTCCTTGTCTATGAAAGTAACGTCGAACGCTCGTCCGAAATTCTGTCCAAGGAAATGGGAGGTTCCGGCCTGAAGCGCCTTGCCGTCCTGCATCATTGCTTCAATGCAATAAGTATCTATGGCTCCGGCAAAGCGTTCACTCTCTGTCTTAACACCTTGAATAACCGGCAAGGCCATGAAATCCTCGGCGAAGCGCGTATAAACGCCGAGCATCCGCCGCGTCTCTTCTTCTGCTTCGCTTCGCGTTGCGTGAGCTGTATGGCCTTCCTGCCAGAGAAATTCAGCCGTGCGGAGGAATAACCGGGTGCGCATTTCCCAACGCATTACGTTTGCCCACTGGTTAACCAGTATCGGCAAGTCTCGGTAGGACTGAATCCAATTGCGATATGTATTCCAAATGATAGTCTCCGAAGTTGGGCGGATGATCAGCTCCTCTTCGAGCTTGGCCGCCGGGTCAACGATGACGCCCGCTCCGTCTGTCGAGTTTTTCAGACGATAATGCGTAACGACGGCACATTCTTTTGCGAATCCCTCAACATGTGCCGCCTCCTTGCTCAGGAAGGATTTCGGAATCAGGAGGGGGAAATAGGCATTAACATGCCCGGTTTCCTTAAACATATCGTCAAGCGCTCGCTGCATTTTCTCCCAAATTGCATAACCATACGGCTTAATAACCATACATCCTCTTACGGCAGAGTTCTCCGCCAAATCGGCCTTGATAACAAGGTCTTGATACCACTGTGAATAATTTTCTTTCCGGGAAGTTAACTCTTTCAGCTCTTTTGCCATTGTTTTTTTACCTGTTTAAATTATATTATTTGAACAAAAGTAGTGAAAAATCAGAGTATTTAACATATTGGGATTGGTATTGAGAGCGGGGAATCGGGGGTTTTGTCGGTGAAACTTGCGGTTGGATTTGAAATGCGAAGACACTAATGCGTGAAGCATCAATTAATAATCCTTCGTGCCTTATAGCCTTTGTGTTCATATTTCATTTCATTGGAATTTCCGGTAATATTTTGTTGTCATTACAAAGTCTTCCGGGGATTGCCGGGGAGGTGTTGTAATAGATCAAAACCTTCCCCGGAAGTCGGAAGTTACTCATGATCTCGATCAAAAGCATTTCCGGAAACTGAAACAAGGTTTTGTCACAGAACAAAACCTTCCCCGGAAGTCGGAAGTTGCTCATGATCTCGATCAAAAGCGTTTCCGGAAACTGAAACAAGGTTTTGTCACAGATCAAAACCTTCCCCGGAAGTCGGAAGTCGTTCATGATCTCGATCAAAAGCATTTCCGGAAACTGAAACAAGGTTTTGTCACAGATCAAAACCTCTCCCGGAAGTTGAATGGAGGTTTTGTCATAAAACATGGGGCATGGCGGAGAAAACATGAGCCGAAAGTCGAACTCCTTCGGATTTCTCAAGAATGGGTGGAAGTCCGCGTACATTGCATTGCGCCTTATCGACTGTACATGGTTGTTCATGCTGAACGCCTTTGTTCTCAAGTTCGCAGTCCGCGGCTTGAAGTTTTCTGTCATTAATATCTTTAAAAGCATCTGCAACCTTGCGGCAGACGACAAATACATGTCCATTTCTCATTCTAAATTCCCGGTTCAGGAAAGCGGCACGGGTTTTTCATACATTTGCATTATGATATATACCGATACTAAAAAGCGGCAGCTCAAGAAGCTTTGGAAAGCGGCATTTGAGGACGACGAGGCATTTGTTGAATTGTATTTCAAGCGAGTTTACAGGAACGAAAATGCCATGACGCTTGAGCATAAGGGAAAGATAGTCTCTTCTTTGCAGTTGCTGCCTTATACGATGAACTTTCATAATACGGAGATTCCGGTGGCCTATATTTCCGGCGCCTGCACGGCTGAAGCGGAGCGCGGCAAGGGTTGGATGCAGCAGTTAATGCAGCAGTCGCTTGAGGAGATGCGGCGGCGAGGTGTTGCGTTGGCTGCGCTTATTCCGGCCGAGGCTGGCCTCTTCAGTTTTTACGGAAAATTCGGATTTGTCAAGGCTTTTGAGTATTCATTCGGGCTTTATCGCGCTCGCCGGAAGCAGTCGGCTACGTTCGGCAACGCTTATTCAGTCCGGCTTGAGTGTGGTAAGACCGACAAGCGGGTTTACGAATATTTCGCAAGGCGGTTGCGGATGCGCATGATATGCGTTTTGCATGATTTTAAGGATTTGAGCAATATCATTAAGGATATGGAGCTGGCAGGCGGGCGATTGTTTGTCGTTTTCAGTGAAGATGTGCATGAGGTCTGCGGAATGGCCTTTGCAATGCCGGCCAAAACTGCTGCTCCGAACTCGGAGGCGGTTGCATTGGTGAAGGAGTGGTTTTACGAGAATAGTGAGGCGGGCGATGTTCTTTTCTCCCATGTTGCGGATTATTTTGGCGTCAATAGCGTGGTTTACCGCACGCCGTGCGAGGCTTCGCAGTTGCCTCAACCGTATGGAATGGCGCGAGTGATAGACGTGGAGAGGATGATCGATATATGGTTGGCTGCTCATCCGGAGAGCGTGCGGCGAAAAGAGGAACTGGCGGGCATGGATGTGCGTTCGTTGACGTCTCTCTTGCTGGATTATACTAACCGTCGGGCTTATATGAGTTTGATGCTTGATTAAGCGGAAGTTATACTTGGAGCAGCGTTGGATGCGCAGTAGAAGCGAAATTTTTAAAGAATACTGAATATGACGAATTATCAATTAGACGAATTAGACGAGAAGATACTGAGGTTGATCGGGAGTAACGCCCGTATTCCATTTCTTGAAGTGGCACGCGAATGTAACGTTTCCGGCGCCGCCATACACCAGCGGTACCAGAAACTGTTGAAGCAGGGCGTTATAAAAGGCTCGGAGTTTATAATCGACAATATGAAGGTGGGCTATGAGACTTGCGCGTATGTCGGCTTGTACTTGAATGACCCCGGAGCGTTCGACGCTGTGGCTGAGGCGCTGATGAAAATTCCTGAGGTTGTCGAATGTCATTATACAACGGGCAAATATGATTTGTTCATAAAGATATATGCGAAGAACAATCAGCATCTGCTTAGCCTGATTCACCGCAAGTTGCAGCCCCTGGGCCTTGCTCGTACGGAAACGTTAATCTCGTTCAAGGAGGCGTTCAAAAAACAAATACCTATCGACTTCATTAACGAAGGATAGGTATTGAATATGAAATGCCGAATTTCAGATACTGGGGATGTTTGCTTTCGTCCTGCCTGCAACTTATTTCAGCGGAGCGGACGAAGGCGAATACCGGCTGTTGAGATACTTAATCAGCTCGCCGGTGATGTCGTAAGAATCGTCAGCAAGGATGATGTTGTCTTTAGCGGTATTACTGAAAATAATCCGGTAGCCTTTATCCATGTTGAATGTTTTCAGCTGTGAGATAAGCGAATCCCGCAGCTGCTCGGTTAGTCGTTGATGCTGTGCGAGGAGTTCCTGCGTTTGGCGGTCGCCATAGTTTTGCAGTTCGTCTTGCTTTTTGAGCAGCCGCTGCTGTTCCTGCTCCGCTCTTTCCCTTGACAGGAAGGCGTTGTTGTTCACTTTGCGCTGGAAGTCCTGAACTTCTACTTCCAAAGCGGAGCGTTGCTGATTAATGTTGGCTCTCATGTTTTCTTCCTTGCGAATGATGATTTCGTTTAGGTCTTTCGAGTAGTTGTAATTCTGCAACAACGAATCCATATTGATATAAGCCACTGGCATGGAGTTCATCTCGCCCACGGAAGAAGATGCGGCTCCTGGAATGCCTGCGGGTTCATCCTTTACTGAAAAATGGAGTATATACAGGACTACAACAGCAAGGGCGAGGACACCGTTAATAATATAGTTAATGTTCTTCATAAGGAAATTATTTAATTATAATACAAGTTTATTTTTTTAATAGTTCTTCCAGATTTTTCCGAGTTCTAAGTTCATGGTCTTGCGAAGCTGCACAGTGGATACCTTTTTTGCGGATATGTTCATTTCCGTCTATGTGAGTGTTGGGGAAATTCCCGTTCTTTTTAAAGATGATGCCAACCGAAAGTAGAGCGACACATACCATTAGAATAGCGATTGTTATTAGAGAAATATTAAGCATTTTCTATATATTTGTGGGCGCAAATATAAGAGTTTTAACCGATAACAAGCATCTTTTCATGTTTCGCAAAGCTTAAAATTTCGTAAAAACTCATCGCGGCGACAAGCCCGAACGTTGTGACGCAAATAACTTATAACTCTCTTAATAAAATGAATATTGTAGATTTAGAACCCCGAATCGTATGGCGTTTCTTCCACGAAGTGACGCAAGTGCCCCGTCCTTCCAGGAAAGAAGAAAAAATCATTGCCTTCCTTGAAAACTTTGCTGGGAAATTTCATCTGGAATACAAAAAAGATGCCGTCGGAAATATCCTTATGCTGAAACCGGCCACTGCCGGATGCGAAGCCTATCCAACCATTATTCTTCAGTCACATGTCGATATGGTCTGTGAAAAGAACGCCGGCAAATCTTTCGACTTCGAGAATGACCCCATAGAAACTATAATCGATGGCGAATGGCTCAAAGCTAATGGAACAACGCTTGGAGCGGACAACGGTATCGGAGTAGCTGCACAATTAGCTGTCCTTGCCTCCGACGATATAGTCCACGGCCCTTTGGAATGTTTATTCACTGTTGACGAAGAAACCGGATTGACAGGTGCCCAAGCTCTCCAATCCGGCTTCCTCCAAGGCAAAATACTCCTCAACCTCGACAGCGAGGACGAGGGCGAAATCTTCATCGGATGCGCCGGAGGTATGTCTACCAAAATCCGCTTTGATTACAAGGCAGAGCAGACAGACACGAGCAGGAACTTCTTCCGCATATCCGTCAAAGGACTGAAAGGAGGACATTCCGGAGGAGACATCCATCTCGGACTTGGCAATGCAAACAAAATCCTCGCTCGCTTCATCCTCCAGACCATGAACAAAATGGATACAGCCCTCGCGTCCTTCAATGGCGGCAACCTGCATAACGCTATTCCAAGAGAAGCCTCTGCCGTAATTGGTACTCTTTCGGATAAAAAAGAAGATGTTCGGGTGGTCCTTAATCATTTCATTGCTCAAATCGAGCAAGAGTTGAAGAATACGGATAAGGGAGTCAGCATAGAAATGGAATCTGTCCCCGCCCCGTCCTCATGTATAGACAGATCTGCTGCCACCCGCCTTATTCATGCTCTAAATGCCTGCCCGCACGGCGTCATCTCCATGAGCAGCGATATAGACGGCCTTGTCGAAACATCCACCAACCTTGCCTCCGTCAAGACAGATCAGGGGGCGATCACTATAGTCACAAGCCAGCGCAGTTCGGTCGAATCCCGCAAGGAAGACATCGCCGGGCAAATCCGCTCCCTCTTCACCCTCGCTGGAGCTGTCGTAGAGCAAAGCGAAGGCTATCCCGGATGGACGCCCAACACCAATTCTCCTATCCTCAGGGCAGCAATCGCCTCCTACCTCAAACTCTTCGGCAAAGAGCCAAAAATCAAGGCCATACACGCAGGCCTCGAATGTGGCCTCTTCCTCGAAAAATACCCCTGGCTTGACATGATCTCCTTCGGACCAACGCTGCGAAACGTACATTCGCCAGATGAAAAAATACTCATTCCCACAGTCGCGCTATGGTGGCAGCACCTGCTTGGATTGTTGAAAGAATGTAATAACATGTAATAATGAGAGCTAGCGAAACAAGAATCGATCGTTTTTTAGCTACAAGTGATACGGCTTTTGTTATTCCTGTCTATCAGCGAAATTACGATTGGACGCGCAGGGAATGTCAGCAACTGCTGAATGATATTATCTGGATTGGAGAAAGCGAGGGAAACGCTCACTTTATTGGCAGTATTGTTTATGTACATGACGATGTATATTCTGCTACAGAATTAAACGAACTCATAATCATTGATGGACAACAGAGATTAACAACAATTACTCTTATATATATATCATTGTACCAGTTTGCTCTGCAAATAAACGACATAAATCGCGCAAATCAAATACATAAGAAATATCTGATTAATGAATTTGCTTCCGAAACAGAAAAGCTAAAATTAAAGCCAACCGAAAATAACTTAAAGGCTTTCAGGCATATTCTTAACTCGGAAAAACCTGCCGATTTCCAGGGGTATTCACATGTTATAGAAAACTATATTCTTTTCAAGAATGAAATCAATGAATCAAATTACGAATCAGTGTGGAAAGGTTTGGCAAAATTAGTATTTATTGATATTGCTCTTGACAGAACCAAAGATAATGCCCAGCGAATTTTCGAAAGTTTAAATTCCACAGGACTGGATTTATCTCAAGCAGATTTAATCAGAAATTATATTTTGATGGATTTAAAACGACATGATCAAAATAAAATCTATCAAAACTATTGGGAAGTAATAGAGACCTTAGCTAAAGATGGTATTACACCTAAAATATCGGATTTCATTCGCGATTTTCTCACTCTTAAAAATAAAGAAATTCCCAATAAAAAGGATGTTTATTCAATTTTCAAATCTAAATATCCTACAACAACATTGAAAGACTTGGAAACTATGCTTTCGGAGTTGAAATCCCTTGCAAAATTCTATAATAGATTGCTCAATCCCGAACATGAAACTGATAAAGAAATAAGGCGGCAATTATTATACATCCATCAGTTGGAAATCAATGTTGCATATCCCTTTTTAATGAAGGTGTATGAGGATTACGAGAACAGAATTATTGATAAAGACACATTTATTGCCGTTCTGGAGCTGATTCAGTCATTCGTCTGGCGACGGTTTATTGTTGGCTTGCCTACAAATGCCTTGAATAAGATATTCATGAGTTTATACGAGAAGGTTGCCCCGGAAAACTACTTATATTCTATTCAAAAATCATTAGTATCACGATTCGGAGCAGCGCGATTTCCCAAGAATAATGAAATAACTAATTTGTTAAAGGATAAAGATGTCTATAATATTAAATCTAAAAACCGAATTTACTTATTAGAAAGACTCGAAAATTTTGACAACAAAGAATTGGTCTCTATTGAAAATCTCACAATAGAACATATCTTCCCCCAAAATCCAGATCCTAAATGGAAAGAAGAATTAGGCAACGAGGAATATAATTTTATCAAGGAAAATTATTTGCACACTGTCGGAAATATTACATTGTCCGGAAATAATGGAAAACTTGCCAATAAACCATTCGTTGAAAAACGGGATATGAATTTTGAAGACAAGGAACAGGGATACAAATTCAGCCGACTTTGGCTAAACCGCGATTTGAAAGCTAAAGACGCCTGGAATAAAGAAGAAATTACTAAGCGAGCAAAAATAATTACAGAGCGCTTTTTGAAAGTCTGGTCTTATCCCGATATTATTATTGGAAATAATTGTGAGAATGAAGACATAAATATCTTTGATGCCGAAGACCCGACAAACAAGAAAATTGAATACGCAATATTTTTGGGACAAAGAATTAATCCATTAAGCATGTCTGAATTTTATATTAGTATTATGCAAATGCTTTTTGATTCACAACCGGAAAGGTTTACTATATTTATTGATAGCGAAATCGGAAAAAAAATAAAGATTAGCAAAAACGAAACAGTCTATAATAATAGAAATTATGCCAAATTAAATGATACCTATTTCATCCTGACAAATACAAGCAGTTCTGATAAATTTGAAAAAATAAAAACCACACTTGAATATTTCGCACTTGAAGATGAATTAACAATAAAATACAAGGATAACTCATCCGAATAATCATTTAAAACAACCAAATATAGAATAACAACAATAAACTTATAATGCACATCGAAGAAGAAGACTATGAATACATAAGGGCGAAAGTCGATGCCCACCCATTTCATCTGGTAGCCGAGGCAGCGCAAAAACTGCAAGCGGCTACTTACGTGATTGGTGGGTACGTAAGAGACATCTTCCTCCATCGCGAATCCAAGGACATCGACATCGTAACCGTCGGAAGCGGAATAGAACTGGCAAACCTTGTTGCCTCAAAAATGGGACGTAACACCTACCTCTCCGTCTTCGCCAACTTTGGAACAGCACAAGTCAAAAACGACGAATGGGAACTCGAATTTGTCGGCGCACGAAAAGAATCCTACCGAAGCGACAGCCGCAAACCCATAATCGAAAATGGCTCACTGCAAGACGACCTCAACCGACGCGACTTCACCATCAACGCCATGGCCATCAGCCTCAATAAAGGAGAAAACTACGGACAACTCATCGACGCCTTCAACGGCCTCGACGACATCCATACACAAACCATACGCACCCCACTCGACCCCGACATAACCTTCAGCGACGACCCTCTACGCATGATGCGCGCAGTACGATTCGCCTCCCAACTCGGCTTCTATATCGAACCAGAAACCTTCGACGCAATCCGACGAAACAAAGAACGCATCTCCATCATCTCCAAAGAACGCATCATCGACGAACTCAACAAAATCGTCCTCTCCCCCAAACCATCCATCGGCTTCGAACTGCTCGACAAACTCGAACTCCTCCCCCTCATCTTCCCCGAACTAAGCGCACTCAAAGGCATAGAAGCAAAAGAAGGAATCGGACATAAGGACAATTTCAACCACACCCTCATGGTGCTCGACCGCCTCTCTCCACACACCGACAACCTCTGGCTGCGCTGGAGCGCACTCTTTCACGACATAGCCAAGCCCGCCACCAAACGATGGGACAACCGCCTCGGATGGACATTCCACAACCACAACTTCATCGGCGAAAAAATGATCCCGGGCATATTCAGAAAAATGAAATTCCCCATGAACGAAAAAATGAAGTACGTCCAGAAAATGGTCATGCTCCACATGCGCCCCATCTGCATCTCCGACGACGAAGTTACCGACTCCGCCATCCGACGCCTCCTCTTCGACGCCGGCGAGGACATTGACGACCTCATGCTCCTTTGCGAAGCCGACATAACCAGCAAAAATCCCAACAAAGTCCGGAGATACCTCGACAATTTCCGCCGCGTGCGTGAAAAACTCGCTGACCTCGAAGTCCGCGACAGCATAAGAAACTTCCAGCCACCCATATCCGGTGAAGAAATCATGCAAACCTTCAACCTTACCCCCTCCCGACCCGTCGGCGAACTTAAAAGCGCCATAAAAAACGCTATCCTCGACGGTGTCATTCCCAATGAATACGAAGCTGCTCATGCCTTCATGTTAGAGAGAGCTAAAGAGTTAGGAATAATCTGACGGCTCATTGTTCAGAAAATCGGAATCGGAACCGGAACAGATTTGGCTTGTGGCTCTTAATCGCAAAGTAAAGTCAGCCCTTATCACGGGGAACTTTACTTTGTTTGCGTGGTTTGCAGATTTGTGAGTCCTCTTAGCTTGGTTCGGGATAAACAGGCTAACATTTCTTCTGATTTTGGAGACCTGCGATACAGACTAAAGTTTTTCTCCGGCAGTTTGATGTCCCGAAAGTCATGCTAAGAGGAGCGGGGACGTCTCGTTTGAAGTCCTGTGAGCTTGTTGAAAAGCAAATGCTGCCTTACCGCCTTTTCGTTTCTGTTAATAGCTGTTTGTGCAATAATTCTATTTTTGCTGGATAAACAATAAACTTTTTTACATCATCCATCAGACGATCATTATATGACCTCGTTGTTTACCATTTTGAGGGATAAAAAATATGGGATGACCAGAAAGCAGTTTTTCTCCTTGAGTGTAACTCAACAGCGAATTCTCAATTCGCGAAGCACGTTACGGATTTTCTCAAATGTGGTTATGCGTGTGGGAACTAACGGCAATCGTAGCTTGTTCTCTATATACCCCATGGCGTTCAGCATACTTTTAACGCCTGCCGGATTTCCGTCAACAAATAAAAGGTCGAACAATTCAGTGAAGCTGTGGTGAATAGTACGGGCACCGGCATAGTCACCTACCAGTGCAAGACGTACCATCCGGCTAAATTCACGAGGAAAGGCGTTGCCTATCACAGAAATCACGCCGATTGCGCCTAGCGTGATCAACGGAAAGGTTATCCCGTCGTCACCGGAGATAACGTTGAAATCGGCAGGCTTGTTCTTAATTATATCATCCATTTGAACAATATTTCCAGATGCTTCCTTAACGGCTATAACATTTCGGCAATCGCGGGCTATTCGCAATGTGGTTTCGGCAGACATGTTAACGCCCGTTCGACCTGGAACGTTGTAAAGAACGATGGGGAGTGAGGTAGATTCGGATATGGCTTTGTAATGATGGTAAAGGCCTTCCTGGGACGGCTTGTTGTAGTAGGGGACGACGGAAAGGATGGCGTCTATACCTTCAAAATTCCCTTTTTCGAGCTTGTTCGTGACTGAGCAGGTACAATTTCCACCTACACCTAAGACGATGGGGATACGTTGGCGCACTTTGGCGACGACTAGTTCTACTATTTTGTCCTTTTCGCTATCGGTCAGCGTGGGACTTTCAGACGTGGTGCCAAGAACTACCAGGTAGTCTGTTCCATTCTGTACTTGAAAATCGACAAGTTTGCCCAGCGTTTCATAATCTACGCTTTCGTCATCTTTAAACGGAGTGATGAGAGCTACTCCCATTCCTTTCAAATCTATCTCTATCATAAGGATTTAAATACGTGTATATTCTATTTTTGCGAGCAAATGTAAGGATTTAATCTTTTAGCGGCCGTTCGTTTGTTCGAATCGTCTGTAAAAAACCAAGCATGTGTCCGAAAGAGGTAGGGAGGTCATCTTCAGTCTTTTTAGTGACCGTAAGATCGAACATGTCGCGAATTGAGGACTTGTTACCGACTTTGAACGGTGCAGGATGGCGAAGCTGGAGATAGTGCATAACCATATCTTCCTCGCGGGTGAGGTCGATGAGTATGTCGGCCTGAGTATTGTTAAAAGCCTCGCGTAATTGAGAAGCCGGCATTCCCGTCATGCTCAGCTCACTCTCCTTAATGACGAGCGGGGACACATTGGACTCATACTTCGCTCGCGAAGGAGTGCGCGGAATAAATGTGCAAATGTGGACTTTTTTGCCGAGGCTTGTCAGGCTCATAACACATTGGATGGCTTCTTCGGCATCGTTTTCATTGTAAGAAATGAAAAAACTCCTTGCGTCATTGAGAGAGTAGGATCGGGATTTACGTATGGTAGCGTTGTTTAGTATTGAGTTGATTTTTCTTTTGAGACAATAGTTTTGAAGTAATGTCATTGTTCCAACAGGTTTAGAAATTCATCTTCGTTAAGTATTTTAATTCCAAGCTTGGATGCTTTTTCCAGCTTAGCCTGCCCCATATTTTCTCCAACAAGGAGATAATCGGTTTTGCCACTTACAGAGCCGCTGTTCTTTCCTCCATGCAGCTCTATCAATTGCTTGTATTCATCGCGGGAGTGTTTGGCGAAGGCGCCGCTTATGACAATGTTTAGGCCGGAAAGCTTGTTGGTGCGATTGCTTGAACCATCGTCCTCCATGTACATTTTCAGGCCGAAGGTGGCAAGGCGTTCGATGAGCGCAATGTTCCGTTCGTCGGCGAAATAAGCCGTTACGCTTTGCGCAATGCGTTCACCGATCTCATCGACAGCCGTCAGGTCTTCAGCTGTGGCCTGTTTCAGCTTATCAATGTGTGGAAAGGCGCGGGAAAGGCGTTTGGCGACGGTCTCGCCGACATATCGTATGCCTAATCCGTACAGAAACCGTTCGAATGGAACAGATTTGGATTCCGACAGGCTGTCCAGCAGGTTTTGGGCGCTCTTTCCTGCCCAACGCTCTAACTTGACAAGGTCTGTGAGGCCAAGCGTATATAAGTCGGCAACGTTCTTTATCAGGCCGGCATTATACATGTCTTCGATCGATTCCGGACCGATGCGAATGTCCATGGCCCTACGGGTGACGAAGTGCTCGATAGCACCTTTGATCTGTGGAGGACAGCCCCAAGCGTTTGGGCAGTAGTGAGCGGCCTCACCTTCAGGCTGTATCAGTTCCGCTCCACATTCGGGGCAGTTCTTTATGAAACTCACTTTCTCGCCGACTTCGGTCGTGCGCGATTCGGTATCGACGCCTACTATTTTGGGTATGATTTCACCTCCTTTTTCTACATAAACATTATCGCCTATGTGCAGGTCAAGGCCAATGATTATATCTTCGTTATGAAGCGAAGCGCGTTTGACGGTTGTTCCGGATAATAGGGCTGGCTCCAGATTTGCCACTGGAGTTATCGCTCCAGTTCTGCCCACTTGGAATGAGATGGAGTTAAGACGGGTTGCAATTCGCTCCGCCTGGAACTTGTAGGCCACAGCCCAGCGAGGACTTTTGGCCGTGTAGCCGAGGTTGAGTTGTTGCTTGATGGAGTTTACTTTAAGGACGATGCCGTCGGTGGCCACAGGAAGATGTTCACGCTCTTTTTCCCAGTAAGACAAATATTCGGATATATCTTCCAAGCTGCTGCATTTGCGTATGACCGGTGGGATTTTGAAGCCCCAGCTGCGGGCAGCCTCCATGTTTTCATAATGACCGTCAGTCGGCAAATCCTCGCCAAGAAGATAATAGAAGTACGCATCCAGCTTGCGGGCGGCGACGACTGAAGGATTTTGATGCTTTAATGTTCCGGACGCAACGTTTCGAGGATTTGCGAATAATGATTCGCCTTGCTCTTCGCGTTCTTTATTTATTCGTTCAAATTCAGACCATGGAAGGAGGATTTCACCCCGAATTTCGAACTCGTCAGGATAATCATCGCCAATAAGGCTCAATGGAACGGAGCGAATTGTCCGAACATTAGCCGTCACATTGTCACCACGCGAGCCATCACCACGAGTAACGGCCTGAACAAGCTTTCCGTTCTTGTAGGTCAGTGAAATTGAGGCTCCGTCATATTTTAATTCAGCAACAATATCAAAAGATTCATTAAGCGAGCGGGCTACGCGGCCGTAAAACTCTCGCACCTCGGCTTCCGAATATGTATTGCCAAGCGACAGCATAGGATACTTGTGCGAGACCTGCTCAAAATCTTTGGACAGGTCGCTGCCGACGCGCTGAGTTGGTGAATAAGGATCAAAATATTCAGGATGCGCTTCCTCTAGCTGTTGAAGTTCTCGCATCATATAATCGAACTCGCAGTCGGCTATTGTAGGCGCCGAAAGCACGTGGTAATTATAGTTATGCCGCTCCAACTCCCGGCGAAGGCTCGTTATTCTGGATTTCGTCCCGTTCATTTCTGGTAAAGGTATCGCTTGATGCTCTTTTTGGGCGTCTTCTCAAACTCTTCTTCCCTGATGAGGAACGAGCTGATTTGACTGTACACAGGAAGGACAGCATTCAAAGCTGCGATGTTTTCCCTCATCCGAATATCCATGTTTTCGTCGCCGGCTTTCTCCATGTCCGGAACGATAATGGCAACTAGCTTGCCGTCTTCCGAAACGATGAGAGATTCGACTACAAGCGGGTATGTATTAAGCAAACTTTCGATCTCTTCTGGATAAATGTTCTGCCCGTTGGAGCTTAGAATCATCGTTTTGCTCCGACCGCGTATGTACAGGAAGTTATCAGCGTCCAACATGCCAAGGTCGCCCGTGTTCATCCATCCGTCGGCATCCATTACCGCCTCCGTCGCCTCCGGGTTCTTATAGTAGCCCAGCATTGTATTGTCGCCCTTGACCCAAATCTCTCCAATGCCTTCTTCATTAACATTACGTATGTCAGCCTCCATTCGCTCAACAATTCGGCCTACGGAGCCGGGCTTGAACGAATCCCACTGCGTGTAGGCTACCAGCGGACCACATTCTGTCAGTCCGTACCCAACGGTGTATCTGAATTTTATGCGGTGAAGGAAATCTTCGACTTCTTTGTTTAAGGCAGCTCCGCCGATGACGATTTCGCCGAATTTTTGTCCGAAGACCTTGTTCAGCTTGCCGGCTATCATGCCTAAAATGATGTTCTTCACCAGCGGCAGCTTCATCAACTTTTGCATCAGAGGTTTCTCCAGCTCCGGGAACACTCTGTTGCGTATGATTTTCTCTATGATAAGCGGAACGGCCAGAATCAGCGTCGGGCGATGCTCCGCCAGGGCTTCCAAGACAAGATTCGGACTCGGAATACGTGGAAGGAAGTGAATATGGCAGCCTTTTCCCCAGCCGTTCAGTATCTCAAAAGCCAGGCCATACATATGAGCCATTGGCAACATGCAAACGATGTTGTCACCGGCATATACAAAAGGAATATTTTCATTGGCATATAGCGTATTGCTCCACAAACTGCGGAAAGGAATCATAACGCCCTTCGAGGAGCCGGTTGTTCCCGATGTATAGTTCAGAACGGCCAGCTCGTCCGGCTTTTCAACATGATATGATATGCACGAGCGGTCGAATCCGTTCGGATATTTCATTTGGAAATGCTCGGAGATACGCTCCCTTACATTATATATATTATTGTCTTTCGCCCTGACGACTGAAAAATTCTCCAACTGCATGAATAATTCCACGCCCGGCATGGCTTTCATGTTTAAAGACTTCAGATTTCCTTCGCTCGCCAGCATAAACCGGGCTTCGGAATGATTAACTATATGATGAATATTATCAGGCTTGAACTCATGCAGAATTGGAACGACAACGGCGCCGTAACTAAGGATTCCGAAAAAACTCATCGCCCATTGTGAAGAATTTCGTCCAAGAAGAGCGACTTTATCTCCCTTGCGCAAGCCGGCTCGCTCCATAACTATGTGCATCTTCGCTATCTGTATGGCAACATCCCTGTACGAATAGCTGTCTCCCTTATAATCGGAAAAAGCTGGCATATCCCAATGCTTCTTCACGCTCGTCTCAACGATTTCTAAAAAACGACTGCTCTTTTTTTCCATATTACTAATTTTTATTGTTCTCACAAAAGTATGAAAATTCGCACAAAGAGGGGGGAGGGACGATTTTTTGCTCCGAATGGAGAATTGCCAGCCGGAAACAGGGGATTTTGCTTAGCGCTCGCCGTGGAGAAGGAAGCAATCAAGGGCATAATTCGTTTATCTGCATGAAAAAGAGAGCGACACGAGGGTTTGAAGGCTCGAAAATTGCAACCCGGAACTCTTTGTGCTTTTCTGATTATGTTCAAGTTCAGCCGTCATATTTCCCCGACATTCTGAACGATATGAACAGGCCATACAGTGTCGCTTTAGCCTTAAAATGTACGTTTAAATGACTACTTTTTAATAATCTCTGCACTGTTCCAAGTATCTGTAAAAAAACATTCATCCTCTTCAAAAAATCATTTATAAACAAGGTTAAGGTTATTAATGCTGAAATCAGATTGAAGCGAAGGGAAAAGCGTCTTCTCCTGTTTCTGTATTTCTTGGACCGGCGTTTTTTGCAACGATGCAAAAGCTCCATGTTTTGAACATGGACGATTTGCAATGATGCAAAAGCCTCATGTTTTGAACAGGAGCAATTTGCAACGATGCGAAAGCTCCATGTTTTGAACATGAACGATTTGCAATGATGCAAAAGCTTCATGTTTTGAACATGGACGATTTGTAACGATGCAAAAGCCTCATGTTTTGAACATGGACGATTTGCAATGATGCAAAAGCTTCATGTTTTGAACATGAGCGATTTGCAATAATGCAAAAGTCTAACAGCCAGTTTCTCTATTGCGGAAAAAACATCCCGCGAGTTGCAGGACATTTTCTCTCAAGAGAATTTCGTATTTGTATTTCTACTGACGCTAAAGTTGTAAATGGGTTGTCGGAACCATGGATAATTTAATGGAGAATCGTACAAAAAATGCGAACATCTTCAGGCGAAAGATTATGACTCTTTTAATTGTTTTTTAAAGAAATAACCAATCGAAATATAAATTTTGAAAATAATCATTGACTATAATCCTCCTACCTTTGCATCGAAATAAAGATTAAATTCAAATGAAAGAAACATTAATGAAGACTAAATTTTTAACCGACTGTTTAATTTAAATTAAAACCCTTAACTCGTTTACGTTTTATCATAAAGCGCTCATTTGCCCTGTGCATTGAGCGCTTTCGTATTCTGAATCATTATAAAATAACTGCCGGCGAAGCGAATTGAAAAATTTGCGGAAAATACAAATGGCGGCGGTTGATTTATCCAATTTTCAACAACTGCGCGTATAGACTGTTACACATGATATGCCGCTGGCAGAAGATTGTTCTATTCTCGATCAGAGCAGCGCTTGTCATACCGATAGCGGAAACCAGACAGATGCTTTGCAGTTATGGCTGGAAAAGTTGAACATAGGTCGATCGTCCACATTTTTCACCATTCCTGTCGATTTGACGTGAAATGAATTTAGTTGAGAATGAAAAAATAGATTTTCAGATGGATTAAATGATGAAAAAATCGTTGTGAATGATGAATTTTTGCAAGCACATATGAGCATATATTTGCAGCGCAATTAATTTTTGTTGTGTTATAATAGAAGTTTTGTCTGAACAGGCAAAAGATTAGGTTGTCTGAAGGCGCTCCTGTTGCAGGGGCGCCTCTTTTTTCCCTGGACTCTGCTGAAAACCAGGCAGCGATAAGCAAGGCTTCTTCCTGCACAACTCTCCTGATGCGGCTGTTTGAGGATTTAGAAAAAGAATTATTTTTGCATTCACATTAAATCTAAAAACTTAGAAATACATGGACAGGTACCTTATAATTAAGACTAGAGACGAGTTGCTACGCATCAAGATCGGGCAAATTCTTTATTTCGAGGCTGAAAGGAACTACACAAAGCTGATTCTCTCCGATGGAATACAATTCACATTCGCTATTAATATAGGTAAGATAGAGGAGATACTTGAGAAACAAGTTGCCGGAAGCCAAGACATCCTGATTCGCGTGGGCAAAAGCCACATAATCAACAAAAATCATATTCTGCAAATCAATTTGCCCAAGCAGCGTTTACTGTTGCTCACAACTGCAGACAATAAGCTCAAAGAACTGATCATATCAAAAGAGCCTTTGAAGATGCTGAAAGATTCCTTTGAAAAGGAACTGGGAAAGCCCGATACTGATAATACTCCAGAAAACGATGCTAACGATAAAGATAGGGAAGGCGAAGGATAACGATTTCGTTGTTGACGCCCCCAGCGTAAGCCGCCACCATGCACTGCTGAAACGCGATGAAAACGGTTCTCTGTTTCTGGAAGATTTATCGTCCACGAACGGAACTTTTGTTAATGGCATACAAATATTGAAAAAGCGCATAGCATGTACTGACACGGTGCTGTTGGGCAAATCCCCCCTGAACATATCCGAAGCGCTAAACAGCAACAATGATTATATTCAGGAATTTGCCGCCTTGAAGGAAGTGTACGAAAAATACACTGCACAGAAAGTACGTATTCAGTCAGCAACCACATTCCGCACCCGTCTATTCCAAGCCGCCCCATTCGCATTGCCCGGAATAGTCGGGTTTGTTATCAGCTTTTCCGGTAGCGGAGGCATGATTTTCCGCGCGATATGTCTGGCAATAGCCGTTTGTGCGCCGGCGGCTGGCATTTACATGGGAGCCCAACAAGCTGCAAAAGCCCCGCAGCAATTGCAGGAACTTGCCGATCAGTTCAAGATAGATTATGTATGCCCCAAATGCGGAATATTCCTTGGCGAAATCCCATGGGAATCGCTGGCAAACAAAAAAAACTGCTCTGTACAAAGCTGCAAAGCCAAATGGGCAAACAGAACATAAACGGGTTCGTCCTGAAAAACAACCATTTGGTACAAGAACAACCAACTTTGGATTAATAGCCATGGCCAACAAACAGTATATTCACAACTCTATCTATCTTTGCCGATATAAGTAAACGTGATAAAGTACAGTTATATGCAACAAGAAGAATATACTTTTGTTACGATCGACGATAACGATTCAACTCTCTTCGACGACGCCGTAGTCATTGATTTGGACGACGACAGCGACATTATGGATGCAATCGTTATAGACGAAAGCACGGACGGTTCCGACTTTATAACATTAGCCGATGATACCGTTATGCTTCTGGATGCTGATATGATCGACTCATATTCCAGCGACATCAGCGATATGGACATCTCTATCATAATATGATATCAGTTAAATGTCCACATTGCCGCGTAGGGCTGAAGGTAGATGAAGGCAAATTACCGCCAAACATAACCTCCTTTAAATGCCCAAAGTGCAAACAACCAATTAACATCTCCGTCCTTTCGTCGAAAGGCGGAGATGTTTTTTCTGCCACCGACGACGTCACGCAGCTAATACTCAAATCACACGAAAAAGCCGGAACAATAACCATCATGGCAGACGAAAACACCCGACAACAAATCTTCCCCCTGCCAGAAGGAATAAACATCATCGGCCGCAAATCATCGCAAAGCTCACAAGCAACTATCCACATAGAAACCGCCGACAGAACCATGAGCCGCGAGCATATACGCATAGAAGTCAGAAAAGACAGCAAAGGATTCAAACACTTCCTCTCCGACAATAACAGCAAAAATCATACGTTATATAATAGCTCTTACTTAGAAAAAGGAGAAATCGTGATTCTCAACAATAACGACGAAATAATTATTGGAAACACGACCCTCCGATTCAACGAATAAACAAATAATCGCAAACATGCTGTTATGAACATATCAATCACAAAACCCTGTGCCATCAGCGAAAAATCTTCCCCAACAAACAGAGAAGAACAAATCTTCCCCTCACCGGAAGCCGTCAAGGCCGGCCAACGCCTCTTCCTCCTCTGTGAAGGCGACGACGACAACGGACATGCAACAGGCTCACTCGCCTGCGAATCCTTCCTCACATTCTTTACTGCCATGCTCGACGCCGAAACCCCATCGCCCGACTTTATCCGTAAAGCCATTCAATACACGGAAGCCAACCTCGAAATGTATAGAAAAGAGCGACCCAACGACACAGCCGTTCCTCTCTCGCTAGCCATGCTCTATATCAGCTCCGAAGGCATCACTGTTGCACATACGGGCAACTGCCGCATCTATCATTTTCGTCATGGCCACATAATCTACCGCACCGCCTCAAAGACAAACGCTTCCGTCCGGCTAATCCGAGACCTTCAGCCTGACGACCATTTCTTCCTCTGCACCAGCGACAACAGCATGGGCAGTATTACCGACGACAAACTCTCCTCCATCTTCCGACAAAAACTTCCTCCGGAAATAATCAAGGACGAACTGGTAGAATACTGCGACAGCAAAAACAGAAAAAACTACTCCTTCTATATCATTCCTGTCCTGGACGTTCAAGAAACAATCTCCTACAAGCAAAGCTTCCTCTCATTCCTCTCCTCCATTGCCTGACACGGTGATGCACCGGCGTTTGCGATTTTAGAATAATGTTTCACTTATTCCACCATAAAAAACAGAATAAGCAAGCAATCATGCAAAATTGACTATTCATCCATCACTCAAAACAGTCTTGAACCTGTTTTCCTAAATACAAAAATGCGAGTATCCATCTTTTTGTTTCTGACGCATAGCCTGTCAATTATCAGCATAATTCCAGAGACTCAAAGCTCAGGGATTTCCTCTAAAACGAGAATCACACGCGAATCCTAAAAAGAAATCACGAACATTAGAATCCGGACTATTTCCGAAGATTCCATTGCGTGCGCCGGAAGTCTGCGCACCGATGCGGAAAGTTCGCGCACCGGTGACGGAAGTGCTGTTACATCATTTCCGAAAGCCCGTCGGGACGCTTGTAGATGAAGTATTAACGGTATGGCAGGCTACAATTGTTTTCTTTATATCAATAGTTAGCGTTGCTTGCTCCGTATCTTTTTGCCAAGGATAATTAGGACCTTGTTTTTATTTGTCTTTTTATAATTTATTCATCGGATTAATTCGGGAAATGTTTGTGGGCAGAGTTTTTGGATTGCCATGCTTCAATGAAAAGCCCGGCTATATAAGCATAAAGGCGCGAAGGGAAATTCCTCCGCGCCTTTACATTTATCTCTAATTGTGATTATTTCCAAGCATTATGCTGTTCCAGTTTGGTGTTCGAGTCTAATTCGGGGGTTGGAATCGGCCATACGTAATCACGTTCGCCGATGGACTTGCGCGGCTCGTATGCCAGTCCGTAGGTGGTGCGTTCGTTTTCGATCTTTGTTATAGCGGCGCCCCATTCCTTCCATCGGTAGAGGTCGAACAGGCGGAGGCCTTCAAAGGCCAGTTCGACCCGTCGTTCGTGCTTGATGACTTTGAGAAGTTCCTCGCCGGACAGTCCGGCTCCTTCGACGTCCTCAACCGTGGGCATGTTGACCCGCTGGCGGACTTGGTTAACGAGAGCGGCAACTTCGCTAAAATTATAGTTGCCTTTCCGAACCATTGCTTCGGCGAGGGAGAGGAGTATTTCGGCGTAGCGGACGACATAGAAGTCCTGGTTGTTGTCGAATTGGTTTGCGGTGATGGATGGGTCGAAGTATTTGTAGACATAGATTGTCGAGAGGGATGCGGCTGCTCCTCCGTAGATATTGGCGTATGGGTTGGCGGCTTCCGGGTTCAGGCCTCCTTTGCCGTTCCATGTCATGCCGGCCACGAAGAGGGTTCGGTAGAGGCGGGGGTCTCGGTTGAGGTAGTGGTCGGGATTTGGCCTGGCGACGTCCAGTTTTCCGTTATCGAGAAGCTCGGCTATCTTGGTGTCCGAGGTTGGTTTGCCGTCTGTGCAGTAGAATGCTTCGGCTAGGTCGATTGTTCCGTTCATTGATTCGAGCGGGGTATTCCAGTGGCCGTTGAATCCGGCGCCTTCGCCCTGTCCGGGGCCTTCATAGCGAATGGCGAAGATTACTTCCTTGGATGTTTCCCCCTTGGTGGTGAATAGATCGTTAAAGCTCGGATGCAGGGAGTAGCCCAGTTCCATAACCTGCTTGTATGCGGCGATAGCATCGTCCCATTTCTCGTTGTAGAGCGAAAGGCGGCCGAGGAGTGCGAGTGCTGCGCCTTTGGTTATGCGTCCTCTTGCCGTGGCGTCTTTGGGAAGGACTGTGGCTGCATCTTTGAGGTCGGCTGAGATGCCGGCAACGATTGTGGCCCGGTCGGTCTTTGAGCTTTCTGCGTTATCAATTGTAAGGGGCACCGTAAGGTAGGGGACGTCCTGGTAAGTCATGGTGAGGTGGATGTACATCAGGGCGCGGATTACTTTGGCTTCAGCAATGTAAGAGGCTTTCAGGGCATCATCCATGTCAATGTTTTCTGCATTTGCAATAAGGACGTTGCATCGGCTGATAGCTTCGTAGCAGGCTTTCCAGTATGATTCGATGATTCCGCTGGCCGGCGTGTAGGTTCCCATTGGGATATTATAGCCCGGCACCCATCCGCTCCAGTTGAAGTGTCCTCCGTCGTCGGTCATTAAATCCATGTTGATGGGGCCGAAGCTCCACGGGTCGCCATTGTAAAGATTCATGCTTTGAAGGGCGTCATAGCAAGAGGCGAGCGCCATGAGGGCATCGTCGGAGGTTTTCCAGAAGGTTGCCGTTGAGGATTCCGTGAGGGAGTTCTTCTGGAGGAAGTCGTCGGAGCAGGAAAGGAGCAAGGAGGTTAACAGTATTGTTCCAATACATTTGTTTATTGATTTCATAATAATAACTGCTTTTAAAATTTAACATTAATGCCTACGGAATATGTTCTTGTATTCGGATGCACATCGTTTCTTGCATCGGAGCTGAACTTCTCCGGATCATAATCTTTCAGGGAAGTAAATGTGAGCAGGTTGGAGCCGGCGATATAAAGGCGAAGGCTTTGGATGCCCAGCTTGTTGAGAAGAGCTTTTTTATTAAATGTATAGCCGGCTTCGACGTTCTTCAGTCTCAGATAGTCGGACTTGCTTAGCCAGAATGAGGAGTATTCATCGTTTACGCTTCTTCCCATGATCGGCATACTTCCGTTGGGATTGGTTGTCGAATATCTGTCCAGCCATCTGCTGGTTTTGTTTCCGCCATTGGAAATCGTTGTTTCGTCCCAGTTGTATCTGTATATGCCTGAAAGCCCCTGGAAGAAGAGGTTAATGGAGAAGTTCTTGTATGTCGCGCCGAGATTGAAGGAGTATTGCATCTTCGGAAAAGGATTCCCAATAATTTGGCGGTCGCTGCTATTGATATTACCGTCGTCATTAAAGTCTTCATACATAATATCGCCCAGCTGTGGAGGCTGATTGTTTTGCAGTATTTTTTGCCCGTTGGCATTGACGCGATCAAGGTCGGCTTGGGTGCGGTATATTCCGATAGCTTTCAGTCCGAAATATGATCCGATAGGGTGTCCTTCCCTGTTGATTGTATTTCCGGAGATATTTTCAATTCCGCGCATGTCAATGATCTTGTTTTCTACGCTTGAAAGAGAGAATCCGGCTTCCCATGAAAGGTCGTCTTTGCGATCGACATAGTTTGCCGACAGCTCCCATCCCTTGTTCTGCACTTTTCCCGCGTTCTGGTAAGGGGCGGAAAGGGAGCCTAGAAATATTCCGGGCATTGACAAACGCATGAGAATGTCCGAAGTATTCTTTTCAAACCAGTCGAAGGATGCGCTTATTTTCCCGTCGAGGAATGAAGCATCAAGACCTGCATCGGTGATGGTTGTCGTTTCCCATTTGATATTTTCATTGGGGATCTTGGTATTCTTCATTCCGACTTGCTTTGAGTCTCCGAAGTAATAGCTGCCGCTAGCCGATAATGAGGCAGAGTAAGCATAGTTGCTGATTTCCTGATTTCCCAGTTCCCCCCAGCTTGCGCGTAACTTCAGGAAGCTAAGAACGGGAACATTCTCCATAAAGGACTCGTTAGATATTATCCAGCCTCCTGAAACGGACGGGAAAGTTGCATAACGATGCGACTGCGGCATACGCGACGAGCCGTCGTGACGAATATTTACCTCAGCCAAATAACGGTTTCCGTAATTATAATTGATTCTTCCGAAGAAAGATTGCAATGCCGTTTCCTCTGCGTTTCCGCTTGCCGACGGATTAGTCGTTCCTCCGTCCATCTCGTATATATTATCGGTCGGGAAACCCTGCTTGGAGGAAGAATTTCTGTCCCATCTTGATGATTGAATGGAATGACCGGCCAACAATGCGATTTCATTCTCTCCCAAACGTGTATTATACGTAAGGATATTCTCATTAATATATGCAGTACCCAAATAATGGTAGTCACTAAGGCTATTGTTTCCAACCGTAGTCAGTGCCTTGCCGTCGGCATCATAGCGGACAGTATTTTTCGGACTGAAATAGGTTGCATCATTCATGTAAAACTTATACGCAAGGCTCGAACGAAGCTTTAATCCCTTCATAATATCCAGCTCGCCGAAGAAGAGGGCGTCAAAGCGATAGTTCTTAATATCATTATACCCTGTGTACATGGACTCAACCGGATTCTTGAATACCGCCTGACCTATGAATGGATTTCCATCTATATGCGCCCAATGTCCATTTGAATATTTAACCGGTACAGTCGGGCGAGTAAACCATGTAAGGAATCTCATAAGCCCTTCTCCCGTTACAGACGTGTTCGGTTCGTCTATTGCTTGGCGATTGCCCGACAGGTTCATTCCAACTTTCAGTATTCCAATCTTTGCATCCAGGTTGGAGCGGAAATTAATCCGTTCGTTAGCTGTTTGCTTCAATATCCCATCCTGCTGGAAGTATTGCGCGGAGATCATATAATGCACATCCTTGTTTCCTCCGTTTACGGACAGGTGATGCGACGTCATTGGAGCCGAACGGAACATTTCCCTGGCCCAGTTCGTATTCGCAAAATGATCAGGGTCGGAACCGTCCTGCAACTTACGGAGCATATCATCCGTATATGCCTTTGCCGGCCAGCACTCATTGTACATTTTTGCCCATTCATACGAACTGACAAAGTCCGGAAGGATCGTAGCCTCCTGGATTGCATAATTACCGGAATAAGTAATGCTCGGCTTTTGCTCAAATCCCGTTTTGGTAGTGATCAGAACCACGCCGTTAGCTGCACGAACACCGTAAATACTCGCTGATGCGGCATCTTTAAGCACCGAAACACGATCAATATCATCCGGAGCGATCAAGGAAATCTGCTCAATAGAGCTTTCAACCCCATCAATCAGCACCATAGGATTATTATTGCCGAAAGTTCCGATACCGCGTATGCGTATTTCCGGATTGTCGCGTCCGGCCTGCGCACCGTTGTTGGTCAATGTCACGCCCGGCAGCCGTCCTTGCAGCATATTCGTAGTATTGGCCACCGGAACGGATGCCACTTTGTTAAAGTTAATCGCAGCCACCGCTCCCGTCAGGTTTTCCTTCTTCTGAGTGCTGTAACCTACGACTATCACTTCCTCCAGCGCCTTGGTGTCCTCAGCAAGCGTGATGTGCAAGGCCGTTTGATTGCCGACTCTGACCTCCTGCACGATATATCCGATGTAGGACACCTGCAATACAGCGCCGGACGAAACGGTTAATGCGAATTTTCCATCAAGATCGGTAATAACTCCATTGTTCGCTCCCTTTTCCAGCACGTTAGCGCCAATGATAGCCTCCCCGTTCGCGCCGGTAACAATACCCGTCACGCGAGATTGCGCAACGGCGTCAACAGCCGCAAGCGCAAAGAGGAGAAAAGATAAAATAAAAAGATTCAGTCTTTTATTCATAAAAATTCATTTAAAGTTTAACAATCTAAATTCGTAAAGGTGTCAATTAAAACGAACGATTAAATTGACAATAATACAAAGCTATC
The DNA here is from genome assembly GCA_031257015.1 of Tannerellaceae bacterium. Lineage (GTDB taxonomy): Bacteria > Bacteroidota > Bacteroidia > Bacteroidales > Tannerellaceae > DFXE01. The sequence goes on along the minus strand of JAIRPK010000013.1, from coordinate 20,569 downwards.
AATTAAATTAACATGTGTGTCATTAATGCCTGATATTTTTGACGTTACGTTTTTCGAACAAGCAATGGGCAGTATGCCGAACATGCGCAATTTAATCGTTCGTATAAATTGACAATAACAAGCCATGATGCAGATTTTACCTTAACGAGGCGCAAAAAAAATAATCCAACACATTTTATTTGATACATTCCAAGGCGAAGGCTTTTCTTATTCCTTGCTTTTTTGTCATGCAGCTGCCTTTCGGACTTTTTCATCATTACAAATCGCCCATGTTCAAAACATGAAGCTTTTGCATCATTGCAAATCGTCCATGTTCAAAACATGAAGCTTTTGCATCATTGCAAATCGTTCCTGTTCAAAACATGAAGCTTTTTCATCGTTGCAAATCGTCCCTGTTCAAAACATGGAGCTTTTTCATCGTTGCAAATTGCTCCTGTTCAAAACATGAAGCTTTTTCATCGTTGCAAATCGTTCCTGTTCAAAACATGAAGCTTTTGCATCGTTGCAAAAACGCCGGTCCAGGAAATACAGAAACAGGAGAAGACGCTTTTCCCTTCGCTTCAATCTGATTTCAGCATTAATAACCTTAACCTTGTTTATAAATGATTTTTTGAAGAGGATGAATGTTTTTTTCACAGATACTTGGAACAGTGCAGAGATTATTAAAAAGTAGTCATTTAAACGTACAATTAAATTGACAGGTGCAAATTTAAATTGAACTTTTTGAACTTACAAGCAACTATCAAATAATCAACATAAAGCGCAAAATTCATCACCGCCATATCCGTGCATATTTATTGTCAATTTAATTGTACGTTTTTGTTTACATAGTGTTATACAGGAGCACTGATTTGAACATGAATGATTAATAGACGTTTTTTTTGTTAGCTGTTTTTGTGAGAAATAAATATTTAATTATTAAACATTAAAGAATAATCTATGAACAAGTTGATCTATCTTTTTTGCTGCCTCTTTGCAGGCGCGTGCATGGTCGCTGCTCAAACAGGCAAAGTGACGGGCACAGTCGTCTCGTCCGAGGATGGCGAACCAATCATCGGAGCCTCGGTAAAGGTGAAAGGCGCCGCCGTTGGCGACATTACCGATTTGAACGGGGCGTTCGCTGTCACTGTCCCCGCTAATGCAAAAACTCTTGTGATTTCATACGTAGGCATGGTTTCGCAAGAGGTGGCCATTAAACCCAATTTGGGGGTAATCAGGCTGGTCTCCGATACTCATGCGTTGGATGAAGTTGTCGTTACGGCTCTTGGTATCTCACGTGAAAAGAAATCGCTCGGATATGCAGTGCAGGAAGTGAAGTCTGCCGAGCTTACGCAGGCGGGACAAATGAATCTCTCCGGCTCGCTCACGGGTAAAATTGCCGGTGTCCAGGTGAATCAGTTTGGAGGCACGGTCGGTGCATCCTCGCGCATAAGCATCAGGGGGAACTCATCTTTTGAAAAAGACCAGCAACCGCTTATTGTCGTTGACGGCGTGCCTGTTTCCAATGATACGGAACGATCGGGCAACAACCGCTACGAAGGCGTGGATTACGGCTCCGGCTTGAACGACATTAATCCTGAAGACATTGAGAATATCACCGTTCTCAAAGGAGGCTCTGCCGCTCTCTACGGAATGAGAGCCGGGCGCGGAGTTATCCTCATTACAACAAAGAAGGGGCGCAGCTCAAAGGGAGTGACCGTCTCCTACGACGCTAATCTTACCCTTAGCCAAGTGGCCAACCTTCCAAGGCTGCAGAATCTTTACGGACAGGGGCATAACGGCGACGAAACATACTGGAAAAGAAACGGGGCAGGGATGAGCTATCAGGAATATTCCGAAAAATATGGCTTCAATTTTAATGGAGTAAACACCGGATATGACGAATCCTGGGGGCCAAGACTTGACATCGGCTTAATGATACCGCAATATGACAGCCCGGCAAAAGATGGTGTTTATCAGCCCACTGCATGGGTCTCACAGCCAAACAATATTCGCGACTTCTTTCAGACAGGCTCTGCTATGAATCATACCATCTCTGTCCTCTCGCAAAGCGAGAAATCCAGCGCTCGCGCCTCTTTATCCGTCAGGGATGAAATCGGGACCGTTCCTAATACAGACCAAAAACGGTATAGCGGGCAATTCAGTTCGACAATGACGCTGAACAAGTATTTTTCTCTCGAAATGATGGGTAATTATACGCACACACGCAGCGAGAACCTTCTCGGACAGGGATATGGTAACAACAACCCTATCAATAGCTTGACCGTATGGTCGGGAAGGCAAATCAACATGCAAACGCTCAAGGACAACTGGAACCAGAAGGATGCCGCCGGTAACTATACTCATTACAACTGGATCGGAACCTATCACGTTAACCCATATTTCACCATAAACAAGAATACCAATTCTCTAGACCGCGATCGTTTCTTTAGCAAAGCATCGGTTTTCTATCAACCGTTCGAGTTCTTGAAGATCGAAGGCAGACTGGGTTATGACTATTATCAGGTGAAAACCTTTGAACGCCTCCTGTTCCACTGGGATGTGCCGGAAGGCAGCTTCAACCAGCGCAATACAAGAAATGCCGAACTCAATATGGACGTCATTGCGATGTTCAACAAATCTTTCGGCAATTATAGTGTCACAGCCTCCGCCGGTGCTAACTATCGCGACGCCACGTGGGAACAAAACAAAATAGGTGCGGGACAACTCACCGTCCCCGGCGTTTATACCATATCCAATGCAAAAGGTGCTGCGCAGATAGAAATGGATCACAGCCAGATTCGCTCTAACTCCATTTACGCCTCCGCTTCTGTCGGATGGAAAAGCCAGCTTTACGTCGATGCAAGTGCGCGTAACGATTGGAACTCTACCATCCTCGACCCATTCTTTTATCCTTCCATAAGTGCAAGCTGGATACCGACCGAAACTTTCGCCTCCCTAACCAACGGGCCAATATCCTTCTTAAAGCTACGCATCGGTTGGGCTGAAATCGGAGCGGCAACAACAGCCTATCGCAACCGTGCTTATTACTATGCAGAAAATAACGCTTTCAACGGCGTGGCGCAAATGTATAGAAGCATGACCTACCCCAACCCGAACCTGCGACCGGAAAACATTGCTACATGGGAAACAGGCCTGGAATTTGGGCTTTTCAATAATAGACTGCATGCTGACGTTGCTTACTATCAAAAAAAGACGACAGACCAAATCATCACCGTCCCCACTTCCTATACTGTTGGCTTCTCTCAAATGCTCCTCAACGCCGGGCAAATTGACACCAAAGGATTAGAAATCCAATTGAAGGGCGATATACTCAAAAACGCTAAAGGACTGAACTGGACAAGCACCGTCAACTTCTCCAAGGAAAAGAGTATCGTTGTCGAACTCGACCCGAATTACCCAAATCTCAAAACAATGGAACTAGGCTGGACTTGGGGAATCCCCAACCAGGCAAAAGTGGGCGAAGAGTGGGGCGTGCTTGTCACCACCGGATATGATCGAATCACCAAGGAGGATGTCGAATCCGGAGATGTCGTGCTCGGCAACGGCGCTAAAATCGGGGACATCAAAGTGACAGAATCCGGACTTCTCAAAAGCAAATCGGGAGAAATCATAGCTCATGTTACACCCAAATTCCTTGCAGGATGGAGAAATGACTTTCAATACAAGCAATTCGCCGCAGGAATATTCCTGGATATGCGTATTGGCGGAGATATATGGTCGCAATCCATGATGCACAGCTACACGGCTGGACTGGCTGCAATCACAGCCGAAGATGGCATCCGCGAAAGAATGATACTTCCAGGCAGAGACGTCGTGAAAGACGAACGCTTCGCTATGCAAAACGAAGCCGGAGAATGGGTGCCAAACACTATCGAAGTCACTGCCCAGGAATGGTTTGAAGACGGTGGGCTAAATCCTCTTTACGTCTTCGATGGTTCATTCCTCAAACTCCGAGAGGCCTACATCTCCTATATTGTGCCGGCCTCCGCCCTTGCAAAAACCAAGTTCATCAGCAATGCCTCCATATCTCTCATTGGTTCCAACCTTTGGTTGATGTGGGTGCATAAATCCAATACATTACGTCTCGATCCCGAAACGGGTGGTGTTTCCAGCGATACGCGAGGCGTGGGCTTTGAACAGGCCTCCGTTCCATCCTCGCGCACCTTTGGTTTAAAACTTAATCTTACATTTTAATAACAGAACGATATGAAGAAATTATTTAAACTATGGCCAGCCATTTTCATAACAGCCATGTTAACTGCTTGCACAAGCGACTTTGAAGACATCAATACCGACCCTGACGCGCTGAGTGAAGCCCCGCCAACCAACGTTCTTCTCTACGTAATCCGATATACAGCCGACCAGCTCGGCAACGACATGGACGGATTCGGTACTTATGCAGGATATATCAGTAAAATCCAATACATGGACAATCTTGGTGGCGTTGCGCCGACCAATAATACTTTCGGCAACCGCTGGATCAATTGCTACCGGGGAAATGAACAACTGCGCGTAGTCCTCGAAAAAACCGAAGCTACCGCAGAGGGGAACAAGAACATTCGATGGGCCTGCCGCATCTTCCAAATCTATCTCTGGTTATGCAATATAGACATGTACGGTGATATGCCTTACTCTGAAGCCATGAAAGGTAGCTCCGCTCTTGGAGGAATACTCACGCCCAAATACGATAAGGAGCAGGACATATATCCTGACCTCCTGGCCAAACTCAAAACAATTGCCGACGAAATGGCCGCCGGATATGGAACGGACGACATCGGCGAAGGCGACGTCCTTTTCCACAGTGACGTCAACAAATGGCAGCGCTTCTGCAACTCGTTGCGCCTCCGTGCTGCCATTCGCCTCTCCGCCGTCGCGCCGTCGCTGGCCAAAACAACCGTCGAGGAAATCGCCGGCAACCCCACCAAATATCCTATCATTGACAGTCAAGACAGCAAGGCTTATTTCAAATGGGTAAACTCGTCTCCTTATTTTGAAAGATGGTATGAGAACAGCCGCTCGCGTGATGATCATGGATTCTTCGATACTTTCATCGAGCATCTAAAAAAAATGGAAGATCCCCGTCTAGCGATCATCGCCAAACCGGCTAAAACAGACGGGGAATACAGAGGATATGAGAATGGCGCTTCCTCAACACCCGACGACCTTGGCATGTACTCGCGTATCGGGGCTATTTATCGCGACGACCCGGCAGGCACTACCCCCTTCTTCAAAGCTTGCGAAAGCTTCTACCTCCTCGCTGAGGCCGCAGTGTTGGGATGGAACGTTAATATAAGCGCCGAAGAGGCATACGAAAAGGCCGTCCGCCTCTCCATGGAAGATAACGGGGTCGATGAGGCTGATGTTGAAGCATACCTTGCCGGGAAAGGGAAATGGGATAATACAAAGGAGCGTATCTGGTGGGACCAATGGGTCGCTCTTTTCAAGGAGAATCTTGAAGCCTGGAGTCTCTTCCGTCGAACCGGTATTCCTACTGCCGATGTTAATTATGTTTCTCGCCGCTCAATGTTTGGTTCGGCGCACAACTCTCAACCTTTCCGCGTTCAGTACCCTGAGCATGAGCGCCTCAATAATGAGGCTAACTACAAGGCCGCCAACCAGGGTATCGTCGATTATTGCTGGGGCAGGCAGCTTTGGTGGGATAAGCGTACCGGTGTCAAATAAATGAATAGATAAATTGAAATGAAACATAGCCAATGTAGTTCCCTGCATTGGCTATGTTCTTTTTTGTCTTACTAACTTTAAAAAGGTTTCTCTCAACCTACTGCAATGCCGTCCCTGATATGAATTACGCGGTCGGCCAGATGAGCCAATTGCTCATCATGGGTAACAATCACGAATGTCTGCTCCATTTTGTCACGCAACTCAAAAAAAAGTTTGTGTATTTCACTCTTGCTTTGAGTATCCAAGCTGCCAGATGGCTCGTCGGCAAGGATAACTGCCGGACGGTTAATCAATGCGCGGGCTACGGCAACACGCTGTCTCTCTCCGCCGGACAGTTCGGACGGTTTGTGCCCACGGCGTTCGGAAAGGTTAAGGAAATCCAGTATTTCAATGGCCTTCTCTTCTGCTTCTTCAGTTTTTCTACGGGCTATGAGGGCTGGAATCATTACATTTTCAAGAGCTGTAAATTCGGGCAAAAGCTGATGAAATTGAAAAACAAAGCCGATGCTGCTATTCCGAAACGATGCAAGCTCTTTACTCTTGAGCTTGCAGACACAAATATTATTAATGTACAGTGCTCCACTGTCAGGAGCATCCAGCGTGCCGAGGATTTGCAGAAGGGTTGTTTTTCCTGCACCGCTGGGGCCGACAATTGCAACTATTTCGCCGCGATTGATGCTTAGGTCAATGCCTTTGAGAACTTGCAGGCTACCGAAGCTTTTAACAATAGCTCTGGCTTCAATCATCATTCATAAATTGCTTTAAACCAGTCTAACTGCTTGTACCACTCGTTTAACTTGTCCAAGTTGCGTTGCGGGATGTAAGATGATATACCGCAAAAACGATTAATGGGAAATGTTTTGGATGGATAGTTGCCATAATACGCATTTTCGGTAGTCGCCTTATACACAATCACGCTGTCCAACGCCGATGAGAAGCGCTCTAACTGCTCATCCGTTGCAACATGGCTGACATAATCCCTAAAGTCGAACAACGAATTGTTAGCATAACCCAACCTCTCAAGAATCTGTATCTGTCCAACGGGAACATCAAGCGCATCTACTTCATATTTCCCCGAAAATATCTCCTTTGAGACCGATGCCAGCTTATCCATCGCACTCATCTTCGCAAGCCCAATCGACGCCGACTGTGCAAGCCCAATCTGACTATTGTAGAAATTGTAAAAACGGTCGGATGTCTCTTTCAGCATCTCTTCGACCGATACCTTGTCCGAAAAAAACGTCCCCATTAACTGTGAATAAGGCAAACCGTCAGCAATAATCTCAGTAGGCGAGGCGAGAATATAATCAGCATTCTCGCGCAGGGCATAAAACACCTCGATATTACCCATGTAGCAAGCGTCAAAAATGATAAAATCCAGCCTGTTCTCTCCTTTGTACTCGCTTAACCCCTCGCGAAGGTCGCTCAGCTCCATCCAAAAATTGCCTGCACCGCTCTTGTCTTGAATGAAGGCGCGTAAATACTCTCCTGGATTTTGTGGAAGCCAGGCCGTGCCGTGACTCCAAAGGATAACCCCTTTGCTGGGAGCTTCGTACTTCGGATTGCGAAACACATCATTCAGCACGCTTTTCATAACTCCCACATCGGCAGAGTTCTGCTCGGCATACACCTTGACAGTATCCACCACCGCTCCCTTAAGCCCCTCCGAGATTTTAAGGAGACAAGGTAACGAGCCGCTCAAATCCAAATAAACCAGCAGATTCCCCCCGTTCAGATTATCGCCGTCAGAACCGCGAATCATGCCCAACACATTATTAACGCCGAAGCCGCTAAGCGAATTTTCGCCGGCGATGTAAACTAAAATGGTTCGTTGCGCATCTTTCGCCTCTTCAATCATATATTCATTTTCGCAGCCAGTTAGAAAAAATGTAATGGGCAGGAAGACAAATAAAATCGCATATTTTAATCTATTATCCATTTTTATTATTCTTTTTTCATACAAAGATACGGTTTTCCTGGATATTCATCATTAAACTGGTTAGAGCGGCGTTGTCGCCATCTTCCTTACATGATGAAATTAACTGTTTAACTTGGTGCTGGCTGATTTTTTCGCGACTGCTAGCTGGATATTCCTGACGTCTGGGTAATTTTTCGGGTTAATTGCCTACATTACAACGATGATTACTCTAAGCGGAAAAGGATGGGAATAAGATAGTAGAAGCGGACGTTTTTTCCGGATATTTTGGCAGGTTTCCATGGCGGCATTTTTTTTATAACACGCATCGCCTCCGCGTCAAGAGGAGGATATATAGAACGCAGGGTTTCGACGATATTAATCGTGCCGTCTTTTTCAATAACGCAGCCGCAGATTACCCGTCCGCTGACAGCCTTTTCGGACACTTCTGGAGGGTATTCAAGATTTCGTCTGATATAGTTAAAAAGTTCCGTGTCGCCGCCTTCAAATTCTGGAAGATATTCAACTTCGGACGGCGAATATATTTTATTGTCAGCGAGGCTGAAGTTGACTGTTATGTTGTATGTCTTATTACTACTGCACCGTTCTCTCCATGGAGTACCGAGGATTAGGCGTCGGGCTTCATTGTCCAGAGTGCGACTGCCGCTTGAGCATATCTGGTTGATGATGTCAAAGCGCCCGACACTGTCAGTCGTGGCTTGATAGACGGTTTCGCCTTCTGCCTGGTTAATGCAGTCGATTAACGGGTAGTGCATGTTGGCATAAACATATTCCGACCAGGCAAGGCTGTCGAATACGTTGTTGCAGTTGTTTTCCTGTCCGGTAATGCGGAGAGAGGAACTGATGACGAGCAGGATGAGGATAGTCTTTTTTGCGTTCATATTATTTAGTTTTTTTATGAGGCAGCGATGGCACCAACGTTTTTTTAATGTTTGACCATGTAATATCCCAGCGCAACGGCAGTAAAACCGAGCAGAATACTTCCAACTATATATATAGCTAGGGCAAGGAAACGCTGGGCGGAGAAGAGTTGCAGGCTTTCGAAAGAAAGTGTGGAGAAGGTGGTATAGCCACCGCAAAATCCCGATACAAGCAGCAACTTCATGTTTGCACCCAGCCAGGGATGGCGCCCTTCCACTCCAGCTAGCAGTCCGATGAGCAGGCATCCGGCAATGTTGACGGTTAAGGTTGCGAATGGAAAACCGGATGTCGGCTCGAATCGGCCGGCGAAGGAGGAAATACTGTATCGGAGGATGCTGCCGAGGGCACCGCCTGCACCTACAAGGAGTATGTTTATTGCTGTTATTTTCATGGTCTTATTCACTGTTTTATTCGTTGAATTGCTTTTAGATGCCTTCAAAGATAATTGGAAATACTATAACTTTGCCCATCTCAAATTTTTTAACAAATAGGATTTCAAAATGAAAAAAGTAATTAAGTTTTTTTTAATGTTTACTGTCTTTTGCTCTGCATTAGCTATGTTCTCCTGCAATTGTAAAACGGCCACGAAGGATGAGGCTTCTAAAAAATCCTGCTGCACCCAGCCAACGGGCGAGGAGCTGATTATTGTTGCTCATGTCCTTGTTCATCCGGAGTTTAAAGAGGAATTGCTAAATGCTTTTCAGGCTGTGGTTAAAGGAACGCACACGGAGGAAGGAAATATATCGTATGACTTGTACGAGGATATTAACAACCCGTTGAAGTTCACCTTCATCGAATACTGGAAATCGCCCGCCGCCATCGACGCTCATAATGCCAGCGCTCACTTTCAAGAGTTTGCCAAGGCAATCGAAGGAAAAGCCGACCTGGATGTGACGACCATGAAACATAAGTATTGATGATCGATTATTAACTACATTTGCCCTCCAAAAAAATAAACCAGATGGGAAAAGAAGAAGTTGTTATTCCGACTAATTACGAAGAGGACGCAATCCAAACGCTCGAATGGATGGAGCATATCCGCCAGCGCCCAGGAATGTATATCGGCAAGCTGGGCGACGGCGCTCATGCTGACGACGGGATTTACATCCTGCTGAAAGAAGTGCTGGATAACTCTATTGACGAGTATATGATGGGCTACGGAAAAACCATTGAAGTGAAAATTGAGGAGGGATCCGTCTTTGTCCGCGACTATGGACGCGGAGTGCCGCTCAGCAAAGTTGTCGATGTCTCCAGCAAAATGAACACCGGAGGCAAGTTCGACAGCAAGGCATTTAAGAAATCCGTCGGCCTGAATGGCGTCGGTATTAAAGCCGTCAATGCACTGAGCAGCTACTTCGTGATCGAAAGCTGCCGCGAAGGGGAGAAGAAGAAGGTCGAATATAATCGAGCAATTATAAAGGAGGAGCAGAAGATCGTAAAAACGACCGATGCGAACGGAACGGCCATATTCTTCACCCCGGACAAGGATGTGTTTAAAGATTACACCTATAAGGATGAATATATTGAAGCACTGCTGAAAAACTATGTATTCCTCAATTCTGGACTTACCATAATATATAACGGCAGGAAATTCTTCTCGAAGAACGGCCTGGTCGATCTTCTGAACGAGAACATGACGAACGCCCCCCTCTATCCTATCATACAATTAAAGAGCGAGGACATAGAAATCGTCATTACACACAGCAACCAATACGGAGAAGAATACTATTCCTTCGTCAACGGCCAGCATACAACCCAAGGCGGAACGCATCTATCCGCGTTCAAGGAACACGTTTGCAAAGTAATAAAGGAATATTTCAACAAAAACTTTGAATACTCGGACATCCGTGCCGGCGTAGTCGCAGCAATAAGCGTCAAGGTTGAGGAACCCGTCTTTGAAAGCCAGACCAAGACCAAGCTCGGCTCAAAAGACATGGGGCCGAACGGACCGACGGTTAACAAGTTCATCGGCGACTTCCTCAAAAAAGAACTGGACAACTTCCTTCATAAACATCAAGACGTCTCCGATGCCTTGCTGAAGAAAATCATGGACTCTGAAAAAGAGCGCAAAGCCATCGCCGGAGTTACCAAGCTCGCCCGCGAACGAGCCAAGAAAGCCAACCTGCATAACAAGAAACTCCGAGACTGCCGCATCCATTTCAGCGATGCCAAAATGCGCCAAACCGAAGACACCTGCATTTTCATAACAGAGGGCGATTCAGCCAGCGGCTCCATCACCAAAAGCCGCGACCCTAACCTGCAAGCAGTCTTCAGCCTTCGAGGAAAGCCGCTCAATTGCTACGGCCTGACCAAAAAAATTGTTTATGAAAATGAAGAATTTAATCTTCTGCAAGCAGCGCTTAATATAGAAGACGGGCTTGACGGACTACGATATAATAAAGTGATAATAGCAACTGATGCCGACGTCGACGGGATGCACATCCGCCTGCTTCTGATCACTTTCTTCCTCCAGTTCTTCCCGGATCTCATTAAAGGCAATCATGTCTACATTCTTCAAACACCTCTGTTCCGCGTTCGCAACAAACAAAAAACATGGTATTGCTATTCGGAAGAAGAACGCATTGCCGCAATGGCCTCAGCCGGGAAAAACCCGGAAATCACCCGCTTCAAAGGTCTGGGAGAAATATCACCGGACGAATTTAAAAACTTCATCGGCAAGGATATACGCCTCGACCAGGTAACGATGAAAAAAGAAGATTTGGTAAAAGATATGCTCGCATTCTATATGGGCAAAAATACCATGGAGAGGCAAAACTTCATTATAGAAAATCTTGTTGTCGAGGACGATATTGCATGAAACGAATCGCCCTCTTCCCCGGAACTTTCGATCCTTTTACTATCGGCCATCAATCGCTTGTCGAACGAGGACTGCACCTCGTTGATGAAATCATCATCGCCATCGGCATCAACGAAGGCAAGCATACATACTTCCCTCTTGAAGAACGCTTAACGACCGTGAAAGCCCTCTACAAGAACGAACCCCGCGTGCGAGCGGAAGCCTACGATTCCCTCACCGTAGATTTCGCCATGAAATCAGGCGCACAATTCATCCTCCGAGGCATCCGCACAGTTAATGACTTTGAATATGAGAAAAACATGGCCGACGTAAACCGTACCCTGTCCGGCATCGAAACATTCATCCTCTTCACCGAACCGGAACATACCCATATCAGTTCAAGCATCGTCCGAGATTTGCTTAAATACGGCAAAGACGTATCCGCCTTCGTTCCTGAAATAAACATTCACTAAATAAACATAAGCATGAGAAATCGTATATCACCCCTCTTCGCCGCTCTGTTCTCACTCCTCCTCGCCGGGCAAGCCAACGCCCAAAACCAGCAAATGAACATGGAGCAGCGGAAACTCTCCATCGCCCTCTACGCCATCGCCAACCTGTATGTCGATTCCACCAACACCAACAAGCTGGTCGAAGATGCAATCACCGGGATGCTCGAAAAACTCGACCCTCACTCCGAATATTCAGACGCAGAGGCCACACGCGAATTAAACGAACCCCTCCAGGGCAACTTCGACGGAATAGGAATACAATTCAATATGGCCACAGACACGGTTTATATCGTACAAGTCATCACCGGAGGCCCATCCGAAAAAGCAGGACTAATCGCAGGCGACCGCATCATCCTTATCAACGACTCCATCGTCGCAGGAATAAAAATGAAAAGCACAGACATCCAAAAACGCCTCCGAGGCCCGCGGGGAACAATCGTCAAAGTTAAAATCCAGCGACATGGAGAACCCGAGTTCCGCGAATTTGCCATCACTCGCGGCGAAATCCCCGTATATAGCCTCGACGCAACATACATGATTGACAAAAACACCGGATATATCAAACTAAATCGCTTCGCAGCAAAATCACTCGACGAAATCAAGAACTCTCTCGGCAAACTAAAGAAAGAAGGAATGAAAAACCTCATCCTCGACCTTCAGGGCAACGGCGGAGGATACATGGGCGTCGCCGTCGAACTGGCCGACGAATTTCTCTCCAAAGACAAGCTCATCGTATATAGCGAAGGCTTCAACCAGCCGCGCGAAACAGCCGCCTCCACCGCCAAAGGCAACTTTGAAACAGGCCGCCTCGTCGTCATGGTAGACGAACTCTCAGCCTCATCAAGCGAAATCCTCGCCGGAGCAGTTCAAGATTGGGACAGAGCAGTTATCGTCGGGCGACGCACCTTCGGAAAAGGCCTCGTACAAAAACCAATCCCCCTGCCAGACAAATCAATGATTCGCCTTACCGTCGCACGATATTACACCCCCAGCGGGCGCTGCATCCAAAAAAACTACGAAAAAGGAGACAAGACCGCCTATCAGCACGAACTCTACGAACGCTACCTCAAAGGAGAAATGATGAACGCCGACAGCATTCAATTCCCCGACTCCATGAAATTCAACACCCTCGCAAGCAAACGAACCGTATATGGAGGAGGCGGAATAATGCCGGACGTTTTCATCCCGCTGGACACCACACGCTACTCAAACTACCATCGCCGCCTCGTATCAAGCGGCATCATCAACCGCGTCGCCATGAACTACGTAGACATTAACCGGACGGAACTCAAACACAAATATCCTGACATAAACACATTCAGGAAATACTTTACATCCCTCCCGATTGACGAAATGAAAAACATGGCAGAAGCAGAAAAAATCCCCTTCAGCGAAGACGAATTTAACCTGTCCGCCGATTTAATATCGCTGCAAATCAAAGCCCTCATCGCACGCGACCTTTTCGACACAAGCGAATATTATCAAATCATGAACGCCTCCAACGAAAGCTTTCAGGCCGCCGTCCGCATCATCAACGATGAACAGGAATACAACAAAATCCTGAAACCGTAAACAAATCCCCCTCCCGTAAGTACAAAATCAACCGCCACAATCTTTCGGCGGCAACCATCTCTCCCCATCGCTCGATGCTCTTTACCCACCCGCGTGAAGAGCATCTTCATTATTACCCGACTTTAACGGCGAAACGCCCCAAAGCACTTCCCTGAAAAACGCCACCGAACAGCAGTAAAAATTTTCGCCTCCTCAAGCCAGGCAACAGAGCAACAGTTAAAAACCATTCTCACCCCGTCCACATCAGTATTTTCGCTCATTCTCACCAGGCAAAAAAAAGACCAGCCCAAGCCCGCGCCAAACAACCCGAATACCTCGAAAGATAACTACCCCCGCCTCACAGGATTTACAAAAAACTCCGCAAATCTCTCTCTCGGCGCCAGCTCCGGAAGTGTCGTCACCGGTGCGGGAAGCGTCGTCACCGGTGCGGAAAGTATCGTCACCGGTGCGGGAAGTGTCGGCACCGGTGCGGACATTTCCCGAACATGCTCTAACACAATCTTCACAACCCCAAATGCCTACGCCGGTTGCGATGGACAGAGAAAAGCATAAGCGCGACAGGCAAGCGTGGCGAGAGGGTTCATGGGCTGCTTGGTTTTTCGCGGAAAATTGCGAGAAAAGAGTAAACGTGCAAGCTCTACACCTTGAATACGCCCACCTCTAAAAAATGATTTCTCTTCGTTCTGCTCCTTCAACAAAAAACTTATTGCCTAAACAAAAACTCTCTTTTGCCCTTGCCGCAATCCGCGAAAAATCTAAATTTCAGAAGTCCCCCAAATACCAATAAACAAAGAACGCTGCCAATGAAATTTTCCTGGCAGCGTTCGTATTATCAATGATGAAAGTGGAGAAAATAAAAAAAAACTTATAATAATTGCTCTTGCTTCGTTATACCTCTTCGACGAAGTACTGATTTTCCAACGTCAACTCCGCTTTTGCCTCTGTCGTGACGGTTAAAAAATATAATTATTGGGAATTGTCCAAAATCCTGAATATGTAAACAAATTCCCTTCATTTCAGTTCAAAATTCTCTTTTTTTATCTTTCTCCCGCAATACTCGCATTTTATAGTCCAATCGCCCCTGTCAACCCATGTAAAGAGTGTAGGCATCGGCTCATTGTTCGTAATGCACCGCGGATTTGTACATTTAACGATATTCCTTAGTTCTTTTTCAGGTAGCGGAAGGCAAGGTTTGCCGCCGTTTTCGTCTTTATCCAAGCTTACTTTATAATCAATAATCTTGTTCACGGTGGCGTTCGGAGCAAGCAATGCCGCTTTCTCCAGCGCCGTTTGGTCGAACTCCGTTTTGTCGAAAATCTTAATCATCCCTTTCCGCCCCATCTTTCCGCTGGGCAAGCGATAGCCGATAGTGACCGTATTGTCCATGTCGCCAATCTCCAGAATGTCTATGATTTTGAAAAGATGCTCCGGTGGAATATGGTCAATAACCGTTCCGTTTTTAATCGCCGCTACTTGTTTTGTTGAATCATTCTGTTCCATTTTATTACCTGTTTATACAAGTTTAAATTCTTATTACTTAAATGTTGCCTCAATTTTCAGGCGTTAATCCCCAGCGCTTTGCAAAGAATAGCCTGGCGAATAAATATACCGTTACCGGCTTGATGAATGAAATACGCCTTGGGGCTGCTATCGACATCGCTGGCAATCTCCGTTACGCGCGGAAGAGGATGGAGAATACGAAGATTGTCCTTGCTTCCATTCAACATATCCAACTTGAGCACGTAAACATTTTTCACGCGCTCATATACTTCCATATCCGTAAAACGTTCGCGCTGAATGCGTGTCATGTATAAAATATCGCTGCGATTAATAATCTCCTCTGTAAATTCCGTATGTTCATAATATTGAATCCCTTTCTCGTCGCAGAAGCTTTTTTGTTCATCCGGCAACTTCAACTCGTTGGGCGCAATAAAATGGAACGTCGGATTGAAGTGCCACAGGCCTGCAATAAGCGAATGTACAGCACGCCCGTATTTCAAATCTCCAACAATGGTAACGACCTGATCCGTCAGTTTTCCCTGTGTTTTCCAAATTGAATAAATGTCCAGGAGCGTCTGCGAGGGATGTTGATTTGCTCCGTCGCCCGCATTAATCACCGGCACTCCACGTGAAAATTCCGGAATACTCAAAATCTCCGACGCATACTTGGCGGCGCCCTCCAGGTAGTGGCGCATAATGATTAAATCAGCATAATTATTTACCATTAATATCGTATCCCTTAACGTTTCTCCCTTCGTCGAACTCGTTGTGGACGCATCTTGAAACCCGATTACCCTGCCGCCAAGACGATTCACGGCTGTCTCAAAGCTCAGCCGTGTGCGTGTGGAAGGTTCAAAAAACAAAGTGGCGACGACCTTTCCTTCTAATAGTTTTCGGTTAGGTTCTTGCTCGAAGCGCCTTGCGCAATCCAATATTTCCAAAATGTACTCCTTAGAACATTCGTCAATAGAAACCAGACTTTTTTTCCCCATAATATATATATAATTGTTACTACACAAAACTAAGTAAAAATCTCAACTCTTGTATTTACTGTAATAGAAGCCGAAGTCCGCCTGCCGCATCTTGGCTATGTGCATCTGTTGCCTGGAAATATCCGAACGGATACACAAAATGTGATTTTGTGGCTGTTGTTCTTGCCATCTCCGCCCACTTTCATTTCCCAATACCGCATACAAAAAAACGCCGCCCTCCCGAATTTATCAGGGGGGCGGCAACCTTTTTGTGGGGTTTTATGCTATAAAAATGCAATGCTTGGAGGGGGCTTTCCTATATTTAGTTTTCATTCATGATTCCCATAACCGTAACCGTAGCTGCCATAGTGGTATCCGTAATGATAACCATAGTGGTATCCGTATCCGGCGTGCTTATAGTTTACGGCGTTGAGTATGACTGCCATGTTGCGGAATTTTACCTCTCTGTACATTTTTTCGAGTTCGGCTAGCTGACGTTTGTCAAAGAGACCTGCGCGAATGACGAATATGTTGAGGTCGCTTATGCGATGGATAATTCTGGCGTCAGCGACAAGGGCTGTGGGAGGACTGTCAATAATAATGTATTGATACAATTCTCTCAATTGTTCTATCAATTTATCCAGAGGTTCGCCCAACAGCAGTTCAGCTGGGTTGGGAGGGATGACACCAGCGAGCAGCACATCAAGATTGTCCATATCCGGGAATATGTTTTTACGTATTAACGCAAGCGGGTCGTTGCGCTTGCCGGATAAATAGTGAGTTATTCCGGGCGAATTGCGTTCTTCATGGAGGAGTGAAGAGAGAGTTCGCTTGCGGATGTCGAGATCTACAAGAATTGTTTTTTTCTTTGTTAAAGCCGCGCTTAAAGCAAGGTTGGTGCTGGTGAATGTTTTACCGGCTCCAGGGTTAAACGAGTTTATTTGTATGACTTGTGCAGCTTTGCCGGTTTGCATGAAATTGATGTTGGTGCGAATGATTCGGAAGGCTTCAGAGATGGAATCTCGCCCGCCTTCGCGGACGGTGACTAGGAAGTTCCCACTGTTCGCCGGTTGCTTTTTGTCCCTTTCTTTCAGCGGGATGTCGCCGAGGTATGGGACAGATGTGCCACTCTCGACATCTTTACGATTGTGTACTGTCGTATCCATGGTTTCCTTCAGGTAGAGGACGCCCGCGGGGAGACAAAGGCTTATGACGATTGCAGCCAAAAGGATTATCATTTTCCGCGGAGCTATGGGGCGTGGACTGCCGGTTGCAGGGTCAATGACGCGGGCGTTATTTTCGGTCATAGACTGCGTCAGGGCATTTTCTTCGCGTTTATTGAGGAGGTACAAGTAAAGTTCTTCTTTGATTTTCTGTTGGCGTTCTATTGTGAGGACTTGCTTTTGTTGCGAGGGGACGGCTAAGATGCGGCGTGTGTTTTGTCGTTCGCGTTCATTTACATTTCTAATTTGCACCTCTATTCCCGCAATGTGATTATCGACGGAGCGAACAATAGTTTGACGGATTGCATTGAGGGAATTATTCATATCAAGGACTATGGGATTGCGGCTGGTGCTATTACCGATAAGTCGGTCGCGCTTGAGCTTAGTCTCGTTGTATTCGCTCACTTGTGCGGCTATGTTCTGGTCGCTGATGGCAGAGGGGATGAGGTCTTCACCGTGGGTGGGGTCTGTAAGGTAACTGCGAATGTATTGTGCGACCTCCTTTTGATTCAACAAATTCAATTGCTCTTTTGTATATTGGCTGCTCTCCTGGAGGTACATCCCCGTTTCCGAGCGTATATCCGTCAATTGGTTTTGTTGTTTGAAGGCGGCAATGTCTTCGTCAACATTTCCGAGTTCCTTTTCGATAATTAACAGACGTTCGGCGATAAAACCGGATGTGTTAACCATGATTTGATTTTTGTCGTTTATCGCGTCCTCATTATACACCTGTATGATGGTATTTAACAAGTCCTCTGCCCTGGGAATAGACTGATCTTCCAAGCTCAAGTTGATAATCGTCGCAGTCTTGCTGGCAGCTTCCACCTTTAAATTCGTTCGGAAGTTCTCGACTACTTCAACCATTTTTGATTTAGTAACAGTTATGGGGCGCTCAATAGATTCATCATTATAATTTAATGTCTTTGACGCGATAATTTTTCCAATCGGCGTATCAACAGTGTCGTTCAATAGGGCATTTATACTATTCCCATCGACGGAAAACTCGGAAAGCAACACCTCCGTATCGGATAACGGCGTTACTTTTAGCGAGATTTCTTCCGATTCTTCTGAGTCAAGAAATTGGACAAATATGGGTGATTGTGTATATAATTCTAATGTGCGAAGTCCCTCTTTCCGTGTATAACTTATGTCAAGCTTAAGTCTTTTTACAACATTTTTCATCAGCGCCTCGGCTTGAAAGACCAAAATTTCATTGTCCACGCTACGCTTTACATTCAGCATACCCAAATCCTGAAACACTGCCGATTCAGAGAAGGATGAGCCTTTCGTATCATCTTTTATCATAACCGTCGCCGTGCGTTTGTAAATCTCTGGTGCGCTCAATAAATAAAAGTATGCCGCCGCGCAGCAAACACAAAGAGAAATGGCAAACCACATCCAATTAAAGCGGACGAGATAAAACAAATCGCCCAGTGAAATTTCACTTTCCCGTTCTTCCCTGTCAAACTGTTCCTGTTTTGTTTCCATATTTTTATTTTTTGTTGAGGGTTATAATCATGGATACGACTGAGACTAGCACGGATACGGCCGAAAGCCATACGCCAATGGAATTGTTCTGGTTAATCGCGCTTTGTCCCGCACGTGCACTATTCGGCTCAACATAAACAATGTCGTTTTGCTGCAAAAAGTAAAATGGGGACAGGAATAGATCGGCTGAGCGCAAATCATGAAAAAGAATCGTTCTCTTCCCATTTTCTTCACGGATGACGGCTACGCGGTCACGCTTTCCATAAATAGTCAGGTCGCCAGCCATACTTAGGGCTTCCAGCAGAGTAATTCTGTCGCTATTAATTGAAAAAGACCCCGGACGATTGACCTCGCCAATAACAGATATCTTAAAATTGAGAAACTGAATTGTAACTATCGGATCCATTATTAATTCCTCCTCTACAAGGCGTGTTTTAATCATGGAAGTCAGTTGAGTCCGTGTCATCCCCTCCGCTTTTATTTTGCCAATCACTGGAAAATCAATATTTCCAGTGTTATCCACCAAATAACCCATAACTCGCTGCTGGCCATAGGCACTGCTTGATGTTCCCAGCTGATAAGTGACCATCGGAAGGTTAAACGGCATAGCCAGCTCTGGATTTTTACTGTTAACCATGATGGCCAACAGATCGTCACGCTGTATGGACATCTCGTAATTTTGCGCGATATTTTGTTTCACTAACGGATCAACATCCTGCATATACACTACATCTTTTACAGAGGCGCAACCCAGAAGGAAAAGGGATAAAAGTCCAAACAGAGGGACTTTAGCCAAATGATTAAACTTTTTCATTTATAATGCTTGTTATTTATTATTCTCATTTATTATTTTAATGCTTGTTGCTTTGGAATAGAAAGTAAAAACGGCTATAATTTCTCTTAGGATTCTCATATTCATGCTCGAAATTTGTCAAAAATGCTCATGGTAAGAAAAGACAGTAAAAAAAACTTCTTAATTAAAACAAAACGCCCCTAAAAGTAAAAGATCGACGAATATACGTAATTCATATCTAAAAAAGATACACAACACATGAAAGATATATAAAACGATAGTCTTCATTTAAATACTACGAATGTCTATTATTAGTTTTTGATAGGGATAATAATAAAAGATTTACCATCATTTGTTCTGTGCTTGCTTGCTTTTTTATTCTCTTTTCAGACGTCCTTTAAAATACTCAATCATTTTCTCTCTTGGAATTATACTCCCCACACCCGTTTTAGTGGTGCTCCAAGGCATTTCTTGATAAGCCAAATCCATTAACCCCGTTGCTGAATACTTTCCATAGACAGTGTAAACTTCGTTAAATAATTGTTCTTCTTTATTAAGAGTTAGTGTTATCGTATCACCTGAATACTCAATACCACCGTTTTTATAACATTTAAACGTTTCTAAAATGACGGGGACAACCGGGCCATTCATCCATGCCTCAATATCGTCATCAAACAATGGAGTTCCGTAATAAGCAAGATGAAAACCTTGCTCATAATAAAGTAGTTTTTGCAATTTTAAATTAGAAACCAGTTCCTCTGTATCAGAAGAATAGGGCTTTGCCAGAATCTTATTTGCTATGTCAAATACGTTGTATGCCATCTTTAATGTCATTTAATGTTTAATAGGACGCAAAGATATACATTATCAATGTATTAAACAAGCCGGTTTTCGGATTTTTCTTTATTTTTTGATTATTCTCCCGCCATTTACTATTTATGTTCCTTTAAATAGAATATTTTGGGCTTATATATAACGAGCTAAAATCTTTTGAGAATATTGTATCGAAATAATCAACATTTTAATTTAAATAGATACATATTGCTTATCCATGCCTCTCCCCCCCTCCCCCCGCCGGGAAAACAACTCTCAAAAACTCCCGCAACTCATCGAAACACTCATCAGCACAGATAATGCCGAAGGGTGATAACGTGCCACCGAAACCCCAGCC
>JAIRPK010000068.1 GCA_031257015.1 Tannerellaceae bacterium | reverse complement strand
TAAAGCCGTTTCCAAAGGTTATTAACATTTCCGCTGCCCGGACTCAGGCTGCCGTTCAAAAAGTCGGCTACATTGTGTGACATGCTGAGGGGACCGAGTATGTCGTAGCCCCATTGCCCTTTGCCGTTGTTGTCCGGATATGTGCCATCTGAATTGATGGTGCTTATTGTAGTGCCGTAGATACCCCAGTTGCGGAGGTTGGCATAGATGCCGTTCATGCCCATATCGGTGAGATTCTCGGTTGTCCACATGGTGGTTGTGGCGATTTGATTGTGAGGCGCTGTGTCCAGCATGTCCGTGCAGGCAGCAAAGACGCCGCACATGGCGATTATTGCGATATATTTTTTCATGTTCTTTTTTTATAATTATAATGTATTAGAAAGTGATATTGAGACCGCCTGAAAGAACTCTTGACAGCGGATAAACGTTGACTGTTCCGCCTATTTCGGGATCCATGCCTGGATAGCCGGTGAAGGTCAACAGATTCTCGCCGCTCACAAACAGTCGGACTTTGTTGAGCATTAATTTGGATGTGAGCGGTTTGGGAACAGTATATCCGAATTGAAGGAACTTCAACTTGAAATACGAGGCGTCGAAGAGATAGAAGTCGCTGGCGACATATGTGCCGTCGTTGCTGTACAGCATACGCGGATGAGCTGCATTGATGTTGTTGTTCGGGTCTGAGGGATCTTTTTCGTTGAAATAGTAGAACATGCTGCGGGCGCCGGCTGGAAGAACGTTACCCATCGAAACATTGTTCTGGTTGATGCCTCTTTCGCGCAAGTAATAGTACATGCCGAAGTTTCCAGCCCATGTCATGCTCAGGTCGAATCCTTTCCATGATGCGTTGGCCGTGAAGCCGAGCGAGTATTTGGGGATGTCGGACTTGCCGGTGAATACGCGGTCATAGCTGTTTCCGTAGTTTTTATCTCCGTTTACGTCTGCCATAATAAGTTCGCCGTAGTTCAAGCCGGTGGTACTTATCGAAGTGCGTCCGTTGAATGAATATCCGGCGGCAATCATGTCCTTCACCCACTGCATGTCTTCAGGAGTGCGAATCATTCCGTCTTTCGGACCGCCGTTCGGATTAACAGTGCCGTCGGAATTATTATATGCTCCGCTTCCTTTATATACAGTGCGCAGGAAATATTCATTATAGGGATGACCTTCGGTGCGGATATTATTGCCGTCTATGGTTGCTGTCTGTCCTATATTGCTTTTATAGATGTCGTTTCCATCGCTGTCTTTCTCCCAGCCTTCAACCATTTGGCCGAGATATTTAACCACTTCGTTCTGGTTATATGAAAAATTGACGGTAGCTGAATATTGGAAGTCGTTGATACGATCGTTCCATGTGAGAGACATTTCGACGCCGCGATTGCGCATGTCGGCAGTGTTCTTTGTGGGGGCGGAAGCTATTCCCATCGTTGCATAAATGGCTGGAGAGGTGAGGATTCCTTTCGTGAGCTTGTCATACAAGTTGGCTTCCAGGATTAGGCGATTCTTCAGGAATGATGCTTCCAAACCAATTTCTGAGGCGGTGATATTCTCCCATTGCAGAAGTGGATTGGATATTTTGCCGACGGCCAGACCGTTGGCGATAGCGCCGCCGAGGGAGTTGTTCTGTCGTGCATACGTTGCCTGCCAGTCATAATATCCTGATGTGGTGTTTCCCAGCTTTCCCCAAGAGGCGCGGAGCTTGAGGTTTTGCATCGCTGACTTTAATGATTCTGCAAAAGGCTCTTCGAGAACGCGCCAACCGGCTGAAATGGATGGGAATGTACCCCAGCGATTGTCCGGAGAGAAGCGGGAAGAGGCGTCGCGGCGAAAGTTGGCCTCAATCAAGTATCTGTTCCTATAAGAATAGTTAATACGACCGAACCATGATAGCATCGCATAGTCGCGCTCATATTCGCCGCCAATAGTTTGCATGTCGGAAGCTGTCGTGATGTCGTGAATGGACATGTCGAGCAATCCTTTCTTTGTGGCGTTGAAGCCTTTGTAGTTATAATACATTTGCTCGACGCCCAGAAGGCCGTTGATGCTGTGATCTCCGAAGTCTTTCAGATAATTCAGAAGGAAGTTGCTTGTCGTGCGATATTCTTCGTTTGATTTGCGATAGGCGGTGCCGTCCGGCTCTCTTGCTCCCTGATTGACAACAAGTCCGGTTCGGAAGTTATAACGGTCAACGGTTATTGGCCAGCGTTCTTCATTGTCCTGAACCATCTGATAGTTAAACTTGGCGTCGGCGGTAAGGCCATCCATTATCTTTACAGAGGCATACCAGGCTGTGTTGAGGCGATAGACGAGCTGGTTGCCGTCACGGTTGTTAAGCAAGACCAGCATATTGTTCGTTGTAGATGGATCGTCAGTCGCCGTCTGGCCGCCATACTTACCGTCGTAGTAAGGCACAGCTCCTGCCATTGTCTGATACAGATATGTCAGTGCCGTTTCCTGATCTCCAACTTGTTTGTCCTGTCGCGAGGCGAAGGTTTGGGTTCCGATCTTGAGAAACTTCGTGACCTGGCTTTCGAGATTGATGCGCATCTGGTAACGTTTCAATCCCGTGTTTTGCATTACGCCGGGATTGTCCAGCAAACCGGCGGAGAGCAGGTAAGTTGCCTTTTCGTTGCCGCCGGACAATGACAGATTGTGATTCTGCGAAAAGAAGTTCTCGAACAGAACGTCCGCCCAGTCTGTATTTGGATATGCAAGCCAGTTGGCAACGCCATACTTGCTCATCCCATCAGGGTTGTCTTTGGCTGCACGCCATTCGTTAACTTCTTCCTGGCTATACGGAAGTTTGGCGTCGGGGTTGATTGCTCGCTGAGCAATATTCAGCAAGTCCATGTGCTCGGCATAGTCATAGAGAAACTCATGCCTGGTGCTGGGCTGGGTGGTTGACAACATGCCGGAGTAGGTGACGTTTGTCGTGTTCCTGTTTCCCTTTTTGGTTGTAATAAGAATGACGCCATTTGCTGCTCTCGAACCGTAGATGGCGGCCGAGGCGGCATCTTTCAGAATAGAAACGGTTTCGACATCGTTCGGGTTGACGGCATCCATGTTTCCTTCAATTCCGTCAACTATCACCATGGGGGAGCGGTAGTCGTCGGAGAATGTGCCAAGACCGCGGACGCGAATACTTGTCCTCTCGTTGCCGGGATTACCGGAGCTTTGACGAACCGTGACGCCTGTTGCAAGGCCGGCGAGGGAGGACGAGAGGTTCGGCGTGGAGCGGTTCTCTAGTTTTGTCGCGCCGATGGATGATACAGAGCCTGTCAGGTTGACTTTCTTCTGAGCGCCGTAGGCAACGACGACGACTTCTTCAATCGCAAGGGCATCCTGCCGAAGCACGATGTCTAAATGGCTCTTGTTTCCTGCGGCTACGTCTTGCGTTGCAAAGCCGATAAATGAAACGGACAGTGTCGCGCCGGGTTTTACGCTCAGCGAGAAGTTGCCGTCCATGTCGGTAATCGTACCATTGCCGCTGACGCCTTTCTCGACAATATTGGCGCCGATGACTGCTTCGCCGCTCGCGTCTGTTACTGTGCCGCTTACGCGATGCTGGGCGATTGCCGTCAGCGTAAATACACTTAGGATACACAACGTACTTAAAAGCTTTCGCCATGCGTTGCATCTGTTGGTAATGAACATTTTCTTCATTCGTTCTTTCATTTTAAAATTAGAAATTAAATAATTATGACAGCGGAACGTGTCATGATGCCGCTTGGGACCATATCGCTCCGTGTGTTTTATTGTGATCACAGGGATTTGTGAATCGGGTTATATATATAATGTATTCCGTTGCCGGAGATGAAGCTTGTCTTGTGGTAAGAGGAACGTGTCTTCATGGTGTCTTTTTATGGATTTATTGATGTTTGTCTGTTTGTTTTACGGCGATAAAGATATATGATTGTTTTTACAAATAAGCAGCCGGGATGTTAAATATTTTGTCGGCGAGGCGATACTGAACCGAGATTGTGGCGTCAGCATGAATCCTGCCGGCAAACTTGCTTCTGAATTTTAAATGCGAAGGAGAGATGTTCTCCACGTCTTTAAAGACGTTCTTTACATGTCTAGAGACGTTCGCCACGTCTTTAAAGACGTTCTTTACATGTCTAGAGACGTTCGCCACGTCTTTAGAGACGTTCTTTACATGTCTAGAGATGTTCGTCACGTCTTTAGAGACGTTCTTTACATGTCTAGAGACGTTCGTCACGTCTTTAAAGACGTTCTTTACATGTTTAAAGACGTTCGTCACGTCTTTAGAGACGTTCTTTACATGTCTAGAGATGTTCGTCACATGTTTTGACATGTTCGTTACGTGTCTTGACATGTTCGCCACATGTCTGGAGATGTTCCGAATTGAATATTAAAAATGATAAACTGGAAACTGAAAGCTAAAAGGCCTGCTTTTGACTTTGCCGGCAGCAATGATCCCGATATAATTAGTAGATTTGCAGATATTCGTTTAATCTTAAATAATATAAAAATGGCAAGATTAGTAACATTGTACACCTTGCAGTGGGGCGACCTCCCGCTGGAAACAGTTTGTCAAAAAGCAAAATCATTTGGATATGACGGTTTGGAGCTTGGACTCCCGAACCATGTTGATGTTCGCCGCACGGATGCGGCTTACTATCAGGGCATCAAAGACCTCCTCGGCAAATATGGCCTGGAGCTGCGCACCATCTCTACTCATCTCATCGGGCAGGCTGTATGCGATAATATCGACTTCCGCCACAAATCTATTCTTCCGGATTACATCTGGGGGGACGGCGAGCCTGAAGGCGTTCGCCAGCGTGCAGCTGAAGAACTTGTTCGCACGGCTCATGCTGCCAAGGCGCTTGGCGTTAATACTGTTGTGGGCTTCACCGGAAGTTCTATCTGGCAATATCTTTATTCTTTTCCTCCTGTCACTCCTGAATTGATCGAAGAGGGTTATAAGGATTTCGCTCGTCGTTTCACTCCTATCCTCGACGAATATCAGAAGCTTGGCGTTCGTTTTGCTCTGGAAGTTCATCCAACGGAAATTGCTTTCGATACTGCTACTGCGGCTCGCGCTCTTGAGGCTGTTAACCGTCATCCTGCCTTTGGGTTTAATTATGATCCCAGTCATTTCGGCTATCAGGGTGTGGATTATGTTGATTTTATTTATCGTTTCTCTGACCGTATCTTCCATGTTCACATGAAAGATGTTTACTGGAGTTCGACTCCCAAGCCGGCCGGCGTCTTTGGTGGTTATGTTGCTTTCGGTCATCCTGATCGCTTCTGGAACTTCCGTAGCCTCGGCCATGGCAATATTAATTTCGAGGAAATCATCCGTGCGCTCAACTTTATTGGTTATCAAGGCCCTCTTTCAATTGAATGGGAGGACAGCGCCATGGATCGCGAAGCCGGTGCACGTGAATCATGCGAGTTCACTAAGAAGATTGATTTCAGTCCTTCGGCTCATGCTTTTGACGCCGTATTTGAGCGTAGCTGACGTACTGCAAATCTCTGTCTGCGGGAATACCGGAAGGCAGGCTAACGGGCGCAAGGCAGATTGTATGCTTTGCGTCTGTTCTTTTTCAGGGTATTACTTGTCTGTATTTAATTTTGTAAGATCAAATTCAATAATTGTTGGTTCGGGAATTTCGCTAATTGCCCACATTTTGGTGTCATCCGGAGATACGCAGAGGTATTTACAGGGAGTATTCAGGCTGATTTCTTTCTTTAAGTTTCCCGACCAGTCGTAGATTATTAAAATATCACAGTCCAATATATGTTCTTTATATTCTTCATAACTTTTCCCGGAGTATAAGAGATAAACATATTTATCGGTAGCATAAACATCGCAATATGTCCTTTTAACTGTCGATTTGATAATGGCTGAAAAGCTTCCGTTTATTTCCTCTGGGAGATATTCACAGAAGTGTTTTTCAATTTTATATTTCAATTCTATTTCTCCATTTAATATATCATAAAAATGAATAATATCAGCATTAAAGGCGGCATATACGAACTTTGTTCCGGAACGGTTTGCGCTTATCTTTCCCTGATATGCCATTGCTCTTAATTGATTCTTGATTTTTCTTTCATCGGCAGTTTGAAACGGATACTCGAAAAAGTTTTTTATTGTATTTCCTAATGAGTCAAACATTATAAACATGCCTTCCGGATATGCTCCCATTCCTATATATTGATTATAGGAAGTCTTTAATATTGAAAAGTTCATATTATTATCGAACCTTAAGGTCTTCTGTTTTAACGGGACTGTATTAGGAGTTAATGATATTTCATTGAATGTTCTAAGAGTTATATCATATGTTCCTGCCAGGCTGTCATTAATATATTGTAAAGTGGAAGGATGGACAAATTCATCCGGCCCCTGCCCTCCTTTCCCGAATCTATATACTGAATCTGCCTGGCTGGTGTTTTGTTTATAAAAGAATAAATCTGCACCTGTATTAAAGCCGACTAAATGCTTCTCCGTGGCAATAATATAACCTGGAATACCTATAAATACATTGCTTGCAAAGCCTTTGGAATATTCTAAAAGCACAATTTCTTTTTGAGAGTTTGAATTGCAGGCATTGAAGAGTATAATGGATAATAAAATTGATGATAATAAATGCTTTTTCATATTTCGTTTTGTTGACTTCCCTGAATTTGTCATATTTCTTGATTTATTGTTTAATTCTTTAACAATGGTTTTTATTTCTCTTGCTTAAGATTGTTATTATAACGCGCTAAAGTGAGCTTTATTTTTATCTCTCAAGATAAAATATGCGAAAGAAAGTATTATCCGGCGCACGCTGGATGGATATTAATGATATAGATGTCTGTTTTTTGAGTCAATTCTCTTTTACGAAAGCCTGATTTTAGTGTTTGAATACACTCTGAGCATCTCGCGATATTTTACGAAGATGCTTAGAGACTTAACTGATAGCTTTTCAAATGAACTTTTTTTACCAAAATATCTGCTTGCCGTTTTCATAAGTGAAAGGGCGTTCTTCATATTCAATATGGTCGTTATTGTAACAATTCCTATTGAAAGATAGAAGCAAAAGTATTTCCCTGAAATAAATCCATAAGGCAAATCGGAATGAATAATAAATACAGTTCCCATAATCATGCAGAGGGGAATTATATTCAGGCATGATAGGATATGTGAATGGAAGATCGTGTGAGTACGTGGCATATTATATGATTAAAAATATTCTTATCATTATATCTCAGACTATCCCATCGAGTTCCAAATAAGCGAATTGTATTTCGTCATCTAAATTCATAATAAGTCGATTGTTTTCTTTGTCATAGCAAAAATCCCTTATAGAGTATTTAGTTTCTAAAGTCTTGATATAATCTCCATTTACATTAAAAACAATAATTTTTGTTGACGTTTTTTCTTCACCAGTATAAAGAACAAGAATATTATCATCCTTAAAAAAACCTTTATGAAAATAATCTATTTTATTTGACTTTTTATTGTCCCACTTGGGTCCGTAAATATTATACTGTAATTCTCCGTCAAGATTGCAAATTGTTAGTAAATCATGGTAGTTATAAAACTCTACATATAAATTTTTATCTGTAGAAATAGCAAAGACAATACGTTTTTTCTCTACTTCAGGATGCTTATATTTCATGAGTGTAACTTCTCCAGTATTCATATTCCATCGCCCTATTGTAGGCTTGAAATCTCCTACTTCAATAGGTTCTATAAACCGACCAATACATAAAGTATCGTTTATATACTCATATTCGCTTGGGAATAATTTATTATTCATATTTACCTTTACTTCAGGGCAGTATGATGAATTGCCAAGAACACTATCTAATAGGAAACCGAATATTTTGTTTTTTCCATGATCTGAAACATAAAATTTTCGATTCATTTCATCAATCCCAATATGACCAATTCTTGTAATTTCGCAAGGCCCTTGCCCTCTCGCTGCGGTACTTATTATATATTCAAATGTGTTTTTATCGAACAAATGAATTTGTGTGTCTAAAATATGCAAGTCTTCAATAATTAGATATTTATCAATTATATATACACGCGAAGAAGAACTGATAAGGGGATTTTCGATTGTGATTTCTTTTATTTTATCATGAATATTAACGATGTTGTTACGTTCATTATGATGTTTTTCTGTTGTATTGTTATATCTACAACTTGAAAAGAATAAAACAATAATTAGTGAAGAGAATATTTTTTTTCTCATTTTATTTTTTTGTTTTGTATTGTTAATGATTTGAGAAAATGTTGCGTTATAGACGATGACGCAACATAACTAGATTAATACACTTTACCAATGAGCCTCTTTTAAACACGGATACCATGTATGACAATAGCAACCATTACCACATGATTTACAGCCATTCGGGCAATCTGGATTATCATTAGCCAATGCCTCAACATTGGCTAATGCTACATCTGAAAGCCCTTTTTCACTATTATTTTTGCTGATATTCCAACCAGCGAGAGCAACTGTAATTATTATTGCTCTCAAAAACACTCTCGAATTATTAATACGCTTCCAAAAATCGTGTAAAAGGAAGGAAATATTTAAACATGATAGAATATCGTAACGATGATTTGAAATTTTATATAGCATTATATGTTGGTTTTAATATAAGGATACTATTTAAATTCCAAACTCATTTCTCTTAACTCATAACGCATATCTTCTTTTGAAAAATCTTCCTTTATATAAAAAAGATTGTTATTATGTAATGTATATAATGAATTAAGTGTTTCTATTGATTTCTTAAAAGCATATACTCTTGTCGGAGACTTTCTATCGAGCACATAAAATTTATTGTATCTTCTTTTTGTTTCTAATCTATTATTTTCCAGTTGATTATATACACCGACTTCCGAAAGAATTATAATATATTCTTCGGAAGTGAAAATCCCGGAAACAATACTGTTATTATTCAAATAATCAATCATTGCGGGTTTGTTGTTGTTTATTATATTGGCTGGCTCTTCCTTAATGGTTTTAACAACAAACTCTGGATCGCTTTTTATCTTGATTATACTTTCTTCCTTAAATGTATTTATGTTGATTGATTTTACCTCCAATTTATCTGAGGAGATATAATATATATTGTCATCAAATACTGAGATTCCACCAGCGGCATACATTATATTTAATAAGATTTGCTCATTTGTTACTATTCCGGTTGCGTGAATTTGTTTGCTGTTTTTCAAATCAAATATTTTAATGAAAGGTTTTCTATAATCACCAATAACATACATACTGACAAAATTATTATACGGAATAAAATTATTAATAGCTCTATCAAATCTATGTTCTCCTAATCCATTCCCTTCTATATCATAAACAATTAATTTCAATTGAGCTTTACACCAGACGTATATTTTATTTTCGCATGTGCGAATAATTGATGGAGTAATGTATTCGTATGGGCCGTCCCCATTTTTATCTATCTTTTTGATTTGCCTCCCATTAATATTATATATGAAGATTTCAGATGGTTTTTCGGTGGCAATAACAAAATATTTATCATCAATGAAGTTAATAGAAGAGATTCCTCCTAATATATCTATATTCTCCTGTAAAGCACATCGTGTTACATCTATAAAAGAACATTCTTCTATGGATATATTAGCCATATAACTTTTATCTTTAATATTGTTATTCTTGCAACTCACCACTATTAGAGTGCAAAATATAATTATCATTAAATTATCTAATTTCATTTTTTTATGACTATTTTAGATATAAAACAATAGGAGGTATGTTTTCCCCCTATTGCTATTAAGAAAAATTAGCAGGTATAAGAACCGCCAGTTGTACATGATATAGTTATATTTGAGCCATACCATGAACTTGAAATAGTATAAGTAACAATCCAAATACCATTGTTCCTATTAGCGGCTTCACCATCAGCTAACGCTTCCACATTCTCCATTGCGATATCTGAAAGAAGATTCTCACTATTATTTTTGCTGATATTCCAACCAGCGAGAGCTACTGTAATTATCATTGCTCCTGATAAAAAATACTTTTTCATTGTTGAAAAAATTATATGATTTAATATTTCGTTCCTTCCTTACAGGATTGGAACAGTTTTTTATCTTAACCATGTTGCACTTTTCTAAATAGTTTTTTAGCTCACCTCCTTTTTAATTTGACTTAGATATAACTCCCGCACTTTACTGCTTTGTATCGGATTCCCAATTATAGTGACTTTATTCTCCTTATTTAAAAGGAAGACATGAAAAGCCTCGTCCTGTGGAAATTTATTTAATCTGTTTAGCTCATCGCCGGTATCTACACATACAGGATAATCAAACCATTCCGTCAAAAATATATAGCGAAGTTCTGCCAAATCTTTTGAATGGATGAAGAAAAGGAAGGGAGTTTGCTTATCTGTGACTGAATCCACTTGCGTGATAAATTCTTTCCATATCTGAAGTTTTAGCTTACAAGCGGTACAACCTGTTGAATCCACATATATTAAAACCTTATACTCTGACTTCAAAGATGTAAGGCAATCAACAGTATCTATATTCGGTATCGTCTTTGGTAAAGCGGGTAAAGACCGGATGTTCGGAAAAGACTATCTCTTTACCATTCCACTCATTGACAAGGCGAGTGATATTTTGTTTATTTTCCCTGTCATTACAGGAATATAAAGTTAATAATGTGAACATTATAGTATTAACTGCGATTCTCATTTTCTTTTTTTATGCGATATTTTTTGTTTATTATTCTTAGTTCCTCTTCTTCCCAATTTTCTGTGCGCTAGATGTTGTTCAGTAGATTAACAATGGCAAAAATAAAACTGATTTCATTGCGATGTGCATACTTTGGTTATAAAATTTATAACTTTAGTTATAATCGTCTGCGTAGCTCTTCGAACAACTCTTCTTTAGATAGCTTATCCAACGATTGTTGATTGGTAGAATTGCTCAGCTGAATGATTTGCCCATTCATCAATCCATCAAGACTAATCTTGTAGTATCCTGCTAATCTCTGAAAATTATCGCTTCTAGGCTTGCTATCACCTTTCTCCCACTTGCAGTATGCCGGTTGAGTTACTCCAATAGCCGTTGCGACTTCTGTTTGGGTGCGTTTTCCTCTTAATTGAATTAGAATTTTTGAAATGTCTTTCATGTGATTTAAATTTGATTGTTTGTTCCAGAACATCTTTTGCAACTGGACAGTGATGTTCGGACTTCTATTGGTTATGCTCTTATTTTTGCTGGTGATTATGTTGTTTGTAAAATAGTCTTTTCATTGTTTATTAGTTCATCGACAGTGGTTCTGAAAATTTTTGCCAGTTTAGTATATTTTTAAGACTTGACTCACTTAGTCGGTCTTCCATTTATTGTATGTGGCTTGTTGTATATCAATGGCGTCTACAATTTCTGCTTGAGAGTGTTTTCCTCTTAGAGCTAATAATTTTTTTATGTTCATCTTGTTGGTGTTTCTCATTTATACTTAGTATTAATTTTTTACAAAGATAAATTATATTCAGAAAAATAAGCGCGAATAAGTTATAAAATGTTCAAGAGCATAACTTTATTAAATTCCAACTTTCGTGGGTATGTTTCGTGAATTTCCGCGGAGCACTGGATATGCTTGGGGCCTGAAAATTGAAAGAGGGAAACTTATTTTATATGCTCAGAGATATATCTGGAGAGGAAGCTGATGAGTTCCGGGAATTTCTGTGGGTAGGCGTTGCCGGAGTTTGGGCGTATGGTGATGCTTTTACTGCGGCGACCGTTGGAGTAAGTTATTTGATAAAGGATATTTTCGAGGGCAGAGGTGTTGCTATGGTCTTTGGTTTCGTCAAAACCGTAGGCGTCGTTCATGGAGAATAGACGGCTTTGGACGATTAGTTCCTTCAGAGCGGTATAGTCTTTATCTGATATTTTGCCTTGGGCGGTACTGATGTTTTCGACGCCGGACTGGCGGTCGAGGTAGATGTTCTGCCGGCGAATGGAGTAGTTTTTGTTGCGGTCAATGGTGATGCCGGCGCGATAGTTGCCGATGCTTTCCATTGTGAAGGAGATGGAGAATGGGCTTGTGCATCCGCTGAGAAGGAGGAGAAAGAAGGCGAACATGCTAATTAAAAGAGTTTTCATTTTGAGATGAATTTAAAGGAAGAGCGGGCAGCTCTCGGTGAAGTGGCCCGCTCTTTGGTTCCTGTGTTTGTTAATTTATGGGACTTCTAAAATAGTTTTTCCGAGGTTTGTGCCGTTGTTGGAGGCCTTGTGAATGGGATTCTTCCAACGGAGCATGGCGAAGATAAGTCTTTTTTTAGAACTCCCCTATTTCCATGGTGCAGGCTGCACTAGGAAAGGTTGACCGCTTTCGTCGTTACCCATGGTTTGGATTTGCGTTTGCGGGATAGGGAACATGGTTTTGTTGGCGGCCAGATGAGCGGCTCCGGCAAATTTGCTGATATACTTCTTTTCGTAATCAACATAGTCGCCGAGTTCTTTTGCCATGTATTCGCCGCCCCAGCGATTGAGGTCGAAGAAGCGAACACCTTCCATGGCGAGTTCGAGCTTGCGTTCCATGCGGATGGCTTTAATGCAGGTGGCTTTGTCAGTAAATGCGGAATGGGCTGCGGAATATGTCGAGACTTTGTAGTTCGATGCCGGGGTTCCGTCTTCATTCTTTATGATGTTTACTTCGTTGCCTGCACGTGTGCGGATTTTGTTGACGAGATCCATGGCAGGGGCCAGTTCCCCGTCATTTGCCAGACATTCGGCGTAGAGGAGCATGGCGTCACGGACACTGAGGTATTGAATGTTCATGGCCGAGCCGGGCGCCCAGCCTGCGTACATTCCCGAACGTCCAAGCCCTGCATCAGCTTCAGCTTTGCTGTAAACATGCTTCTTGGGAATGAAGAAGCCTCCGTTGTTGGCGTCGCGTATCCATCCCTGGTCTGCGAGGCCGTGGTCCTTGTAGGGAATACCGATGCGCCCGATGGAGAAGTCGAGGCGGGGATCAACGGCAATAGTGGTGTTGCTTACGATTTCTGTCCCGTTTGTTGAGGCATTGTAAGAGACGCTTTCGCCGGAGCGGTATTCGCCGTTGAGGTATGGCAGACCGTCTTCGTTTACTTTAAATGAATTGGCCAGCTCGAAGGATGGCTGGTAGAAGCCGCAGCATCCTCCGGGGCCGGTGTTATGAGGATAGCACAGTGACATTCCGGCGTTTCCATTATCGTTTGGCCCGTCGGCGGAGAATTGGATTTCCCAGATTGATTCGGGACTGGTATTGTCGCGGAAGGAATCCCAGTTGGCGCTCATGTCGTCGGCAAGTCCGTATTTTTTACCGAAGGAGGTTACGCCATTGTCCAGGACATCTTTGATGATGGGCTTTGCTGCTGCATAGTCGCCTTTTTGCAGGAGAATTTTCGCTTTGAGCATTTTTGCAGCATAGGCATTGACGCGCCCTGGCTCTGACTGCGTGTTGGGGAGGTTGGCAATAGCTTTGTCCGCGTCGGCCAGAACATCGTTGTAGATGTCTTTGTCGTTATGCACTTTCGGGTCATTCTCCTGATGGCTCTCGTCGATATAGGGAATGTAAGGGCCGAAGACTTTCAGGCCTTCGTAGTAGAACATAGCACGCAAGAAATGGAGTTCTCCTTTCCTTGAGGTAGCTATGGCGGGGTCTATATCTGTTGTGTTGTTCAGGGCTTTGAACGCCATCGCTACGCGCTTTGAACCTTTGTATATCCAGTCCCACTTTTCGCTTACGTAAGAGTTGGTCGTCAAAAGAGCATACGTTTCCAAACTGTTGAGCACGGACTGGTCGCCTGCATCAGAGCCTTTATTGGCATCGCCGCCGTAAATACCGCCCAAAGCCCAGTTGAATACGCTTGCGCCCCAGCCGTTTTCGCTAAGGTTGGCATATGCGTTTGTAACGAGAAGATCTACGCCTTGTTCGTTGGCCAGGGCTGCGTCGTCGATGCTGCCTTGTGGAGCTTTGTACAGAAAGTCTTCGCCGCAGGAAGTTGCGATGAATAATAATGTAGTGGCGCTGATAATCGCCTTCATATATTTATTCTTCATGATAAGATACATTTAGTTGTTAATGTTTTAGAATACAAAATTCAGTCCGAAGGTGAAGCGCATGACGTTCGGCCAGCCGCCCATATCGAGTCCTCGTTTACGGTCAGAGCCGTCGCCGTCACTTACGTTTGCGTTGGTAAATTCGGGATCAAGTCCGGAATATTTCGTAAATGTGAGCGTATTTTCGGCCTGAAGATAGATGCGGAGGTTTTGTATGGTTGCCTTGCGGAGCAGTGCTTTTGGGAAGGTATATCCGACCATGATGTTCTTCATGCGCAGGAAGGATGCGTCTTCAACATAATAAGAACTCATGAAGCTGCGTGAATATGTGTCTCCGTCGTTCAGTAGCGGAAGGACTGCCTTGCTGTTGTCGGCGCCAATCTTCCATGATTCGTATAACATACGTTTGGAACGGTTTCCGTTGAATAGGTTGAAGTCAGTGAAGGAGACTGTATTGTTCATCATCTCATTACCAATCGTGGAGTACCAGAACATTGAGAAGTCAAAGTGCTTGTAGGCAACGCTCATGTTTAATCCGGCGATTAAGTCGGGGTGCGGCGAACCCAGAACTTCGCGGTCATCAACATCCAACACTCCATTACCATTAATGTCGGCAAACTTGAAGCGACCGACCCATGCCTTGGCTTCTTCAGCGGATAGCTTTTGGCCGAGAGGCTGAAGGGCGAGTACATCTGCTGCATTTTCATAGAATCCATTTACACGGTAGCCGTAGAACTCGGAGATTGGATGACCTTTTGTTGTTCGGGTTGCCGGTTGACCATCAAGGCGTGTGCCGTTTTCCCACATGGTATAGTCGTCTGCTTCGGCCAGCTTGAGAACTTCGTTCTTGTAGTGTGTCAGGTTCAGATTGGCTTCCCATGACCAGTCGCCTTTTGAGTCGCGATAGTTGAGGGTCGCTTCAAAACCTGTATTGCGCACGTCGCCGAAGTTTATGTATGGTTTGTCCGATTCGCCGGCGAGAGAGGAATATGCAGCGCCGACGAGCATGTCTCGTGTCGTCTTGCTATAATATTCCAGTGTTGCGCCGAACTTGCCGTTCAGGATACTGCCGTCAAGGGCGACGTTGATGTTCTCGATATATTCCCATTTGGTATCCTCATTGCCGAAGCGTTGCAGGCGGTAGCCTAAGGAGCCGCTTGTGTTGCCACCAGCAAAGTCGTAGTTGGTACGGTCTGCTGCTGTTGTGTATTCGTAGGCGAAGTTGGTTTTACGTGGGACTTCTGAGTTTCCGGCCTGTCCGTATCCGATGCGTACTTTCAAATCGTCCAGCCAGCTGCGTGTTGATGCCATGAAGCTTTCTTCCGAAAGGCGCCAGCCCAGTGACAGTGACGGGAATGTTCCATAACGGTGCGAGGGGGCAAACCTGGATACGCCGTCGCGACGGATAATTCCGGTTACAAGGTATTTGTCAAGGAAGGAATAATCGGCGCGACCGAAGATTCCAAACAGCGCAAACTCTCCCTTATAATCCGATGTAATTGTTCTTTGCGCATTGTTCTCGCCCATTGTTAACGTCCATGTGTTAACATTATCTTCATAGAGATAGCCGAAACGACGACCGGTCATTGAGCGCCCTAGTCCGTCACGGATTGCCTCTGTTCCGATGATGATGTTCAACTTGTGGATATTGTTGATGGTCGTATTGTACGTTAGAGTATTCGACCATACCCAGCGAAAATTAAATCCGGCGACTTCTTCTAAATCGTTGGTTTTTGCGGATTCGGAAAATTCAAGGTTCATCTTCGACATGCGATAGGAATAGTTATTCGTATAGTCTATACCGAATGAGGTACGGAAACTCAAACCTTTCATCAGGTCGAGTTCGCCCCAGAGGTTACCGAATATCCGACTGTTCGACCAATAATTATCCTTGTTACGGGTAAGAAGCGCGACAGGGTTTTGCCAGTTTCCTGTGCCGCCAATCTTTGAACCTGCGAAGTTCCCCTGAATATCATATACTGGAACCCATGGTGTAGCGCGATATGTCCATGAATACGGGGTGTCTTCAGCCCCCTGTGGAGAACGACCGAGATCTTTCGACCATGTGTAAGACAGGTTCTCGCCGAAGCGAAGCCATGGGCGGATGTTGTAGGACGAGTTCGCGCGTGCCGTGTATTTCTTGTAGTAGGTATATATTTGAGTTCCCTGCTGGTCGAAATAATTTATGCTCATGTTATACTGTCCTTTGTCTGTGCCTCCACTCAGGCTTACTTGATGACTTTGAATCGGGGCTATGCGGTCGATTTCTTCCCACCAGTCGGTGTCCGAAAACTTAACCATCACGTTGTCCGGATAGCTGTAATCGTTCGGATTGATGTTCTGTGAGCCTCCCGCGCCGGATGAAGTCATATAATTCGGGATGACGAAGC
Organism: Tannerellaceae bacterium; assembly: GCA_031257015.1. GTDB lineage: Bacteria > Bacteroidota > Bacteroidia > Bacteroidales > Tannerellaceae > DFXE01. Next base: position 21,893 of record JAIRPK010000068.1, on the reverse strand, counting down.
CATCAGCAGTGCTGCCGAACTGGAGATTGTACGGCAGGCCGCCGGCGCCGGTCAGTTGGAGGCGATTCTTCTGCGATTCCCATTCAAGTTGAAGACGTTCTTGTGAGTTAAGAAGATCGTAGCGTTTGCCGGTCTTTTGAAGAGTATAATAACCGTCGTAGGTGAGCGTCGGCTGGCCCGTTTTACTTCCTTTCTTCGTCGTGATTAGGATTACACCGTTTGCAGCTTGGGCGCCATAGATTGCGGCGGAGGAGGCATCCTTCAATACCTGCATACTCTCAATGTCGTTGGGGTTTAAACTGCTCAGATCTTGATTGCGGGTCGATACTCCGTCGATAACGTATAGCGGACCGTTGTCATTTACCGTGTTCACGCCGCGGATTCGTACCATTGTTTGCGAGCCTGGCGCACCGGATGTTCCGATATAAACACCGGCTGCTTTTCCCTGCAACTGTTGCATGGATGATGATCCGGTGGATTTCAGAAGCTCCTTAGCGTCAACGACGGCTACCGAACCGGTGATGTCACGCTTCTGCTGCGTGCCGTAGCCTACGACTACGACTTCTTCAAGCTTCTGCATGTCGTCTCTTAGTTGAACATCGACTGTGCGTTGATTGTTTACGGCTACTTCCTGTGAAATGTAGCCGACATACGAGAATACGAGGGTGGCCTGGCTTCCAACTTGTTGCAGGGCGTACTTCCCGTCGAAGTCTGTAATAGTTCCATTGGTTGTTCCTTTAACGAGGACGTTGACGCCAATCAACGGCTCGCCGCTTGTGTCCGTCACTTTTCCTGTGATGTTCAGGTTCTGCGCGAAGACCATAGCGGTACTAAGCATCAGAGATGCAATCAGTGCTAAGCATCTCCATTCTTTTGGCTTTTGTTTGTTTGATAAAAAAGATTTTCTCATACTTTTTACGTTTAATTTTTATAACAGGTTTAACAAAAAACCGGATGAGTTTCCTCTTCCGTTCTACATTCACTAAAACAAAGAACTCATTCTACATAGGCTAACAGTTTAATGATTTAACATTTTGCAAGGGCTTGGCAGTTTATTTGTCCCTTTACTTTGCGCAAAAATAGGGCTTTTTTTGACTTTTCAATGATTTGTGTAATTTATTTTCGCTGCATTATATCTTCTCATAATAAGGATTTTACGCAATAAATATTCTTTTAGGAATCCAGCTTGAAAATGGACATCAAATTGGCAGTAAAAAGGGACGTTTATTCTGACAATGCTTTTCCCGCCCTTTCTTTCCGATTATCAGATTGTTACAATGCTAAAAGTCTTTCGTTTCCGGGGCTTTTGGATACATGCGTAGCGATGCCGTTGCCTGTCTTGGGTGGTATCTGCTGATGTGTTGCTTTGCCGTTCCGGACAGCATGAGTTTCTACTTGTTTTAACATTTATGGTGCTCGTCTGTTGGCTATTTGTAACAAAATGAAAATCTGTTGAATGTTTTTTTGAGCGGTTATATCGGTTTTTCCATCAGCAGTGTGTGCCGGTTGAGCATTGTATCGGTTTTACAGCTAGCGGTATGTATCTGTTGAGCATTTTAGCGATTGGGAAGCCTGCGGAGAGTATGTTTCAATAATTTCTTCTAAAACAAATTACTGTTACATAACTACATCGGCTATTTGTTTATTAATATATTACTAATGTAAATTGTCATGATGTATTTGTTGTTAAGCAAAAATGTGATGTATAACTGCATCGACTATTTGTTATGCGGCAAATATGTAATGCAAAAGTGCATGGCGTATTTGTTGAACAACAAAAGTGTAATGTAAAATTGCATGATCTATTTGTTGTTCAACAAATATGCCATGTAAAAATGTATAGAGTATTTGTTGTACGACAAATATGTCATGTAAAAGTGTATTATGTATTTGTTATATGGAAATTATACGATGCAAAAGTGTGTGAAGTATTTGTTGCACAACAAACATATAATGTAAAAGTGTATCAGCGTTTTGATCTTAGACAAATATTCAATGTAGATACAGATCTGATATATATACTTGTAATAATCCTTCGCTAAAATAAATTGAGGCTTTCTTATCAGTATTTTTATTTGCCGTTGCCTGTTTTCTGCTGAACATATTATTATAACAGGCTAAACTCAACGAAGTTCAGGGCGAAAAGTGATTGGGCAAACTCGCTGTTCGTTCGATTTGGGGAGATATTCAAGATGAAAGGCATGAGGAATGATTTTTTCTCTTTGTGGCAACTGTTGAAAATGTTGAAAGTTTTCTGTCTGGAGAAAATGAATAAATTGGAAGGTGCGGGGAATTAATATTTACATAATAATCACTTGTGCAGACTTTCCCCCAAAAACAAGCCGGCGTTTTTATTCATCACTTTTTTGCTCGGCTTTATGTATTGAGCTGCTCAAACATGAAAGTTTATGCCGACGGTGACATCGGCATACAAAAATGGTACGCTGAATCTCAAAATTTTAAGGTTCGGGACTTGAGGACAGATTAAAAACAGCAATTGCGCGATGATTGGGTATTTCGCAATGATATTTATCTGTGCCGAGAATTGTGCGAAGCGATAATAATATGTTATAAGGAAAGGAAGGTGTCTGGCTTGAACTGTCCTGCTCTTATTTTTTTGATGGTCGAGCAAGCGTGGTAAGCATCATGGCAGTATATGAGTGCCTGCCTTTCTGCCGCAGCCTCTTCCAGCATACGGATTTTTTCATGATAGGACGTTTGGGGAAACATGTCGTATGCGGAAATCCATTCAGGTGAAACGTGGGCTGCAAGTGGAATGACATCTCCTGCAAAGACATAAACGCGGTCTGGCATGAGGATATAGGCGGCTATCTGACCTGGAGTGTGGCCGCTGAAGAGGCGCAGGGAGACATGCGGGCTGATCGTGGCGGCGGTATCTAGCATGTGGAGCAGTCCGGCTCGCTTAATGGCTTCGATATTTTCTGTCCGGAAAGAGTCTTTTTCCAGTGGATGGGGACTGTTACAGATGTCATATTGCTGGCGGCTTACCCAGTGGGTGGCATTGGGGAATGTGGGATGGAGGGAGTCGTCTGTTTCGTCCTTTTCAGTAGTGTAGCCGCAGTGGTCGAAATGGAGATGGGTCAGAATTACGTCGGTTATTTGCTCCGGGCTGATGTTCCGGAGGGCGAGTTCCTCTTTGAGGTCTTTAGTGTCGAAGAATTTGTAGTAGCTCATTAGGCGTGGATGCTTGTTTCCGGCGCCGTTGTCGATTAGCATGATGCGATTGCCGTCCTTCACGATGAGGCTTCGCATGGTGAGGATGCAAGCGTTTGCCTCGTTGCAGGGGTAGCGGCGCATCCATGCGTCTTTGGGAACAGCTCCGAACATGGCGCCTCCGTCAGCGTTGAAACAGCCTGTTTCAATCGTTTCTATCTGCATCGTGCCAGTCGTTGTTATCCTTGATTAAGCGGATGAGGCGTTCGACGGCCTCTTCTTCGGGGATGCCTTTTGTCATGCAGTTTTTTCCTTTGTAGAGACTGATGCGTCCGGGGCCGGCGCCTACATATCCATAGTCGGCATCGGCCATTTCTCCGGGACCGTTGACAATGCAGCCCATGATACCAATCTTGAGACCTTTGAGGTGGGATGTGGCGGCCTTGATCCGGGCGACGGTCGTCTGGAGGTCGTATAATGTTCGTCCGCAACCGGGGCAGGAGATGTATTCTGTTCGAGAGATGCGCAGACGAACGGCCTGAAGTATGCCAAGGGAAATACTTTCGGTCTTTGAATCGGACGCGCCATTGTTGGTTAGCATTATGCCGTCACCGAAGCCATCCAGAAGGAGGGTGCCGAGGTCGGCGGAGGCCTTAATCGTCAAAGTCTCAATGTCGCTTTCATTATAGTTCATGCGGAAAATGACAGGGACATTACAGCCGGCTGCCATCAACCGGTGCATGGCGGCCCGCATTTCACCAACGGGGTTAACATGCACGGATGTTAAAAGGGCGACAGCGGAGGGGGCGTCTGCGAGGCTGCGGATTGTTTCGTCGGAGAGGGAGCTTAGCGTAATGGGTATGTAGAGGCGTTCATCCTGGTGGTGGGCGACTATTGGCATTTGTCCGCCGCCTATGTTACCTGCGGGACGACTGATGTGGCGTTCCATGTCCAGGTGGTTATAGTTGGGGGCAAGGGAGCCTTCGATTGGGGAATGTCCATTTCTTTTTACTATGTAGTCTGCAAGTGTTCTGGCGACTGGCAATTCTTTTTCCGGGTCTTCGCTGAGAGATACGCGGATAGTATCGCCTATGCCGTCGGCCAGTAATGCGCCTATGCCAACTGCGCTTTTGATGCGGCCGTCTTCTCCATCGCCTGCTTCGGTTACACCTAGATGGAGCGGATAACTCATGTCTTGTTTTTCCATTTCGGCAACGAGGAGGCGGACGGTTTTCACCATGACGATGGTGTTAGAGGCTTTGATGGAGAGAACTACATCTTTAAAGTTTTCTTCCCGGCATATTTCGAGAAACTCCATGCAGGAAGCAACCATTCCTTCCGGTGTATCGCCGTATTTTTCTTTGATTCGTTCGGATAGAGAGCCGTGGTTGACACCTATGCGAATAGCTGTTTTGTTTTTGCGACATATATTAAGGAAGGAGATGAAGCGGCTGCGAATCAAGTCGAGTGTAGGGGCGAAGTTTCCGGGATTGATGCGGACTTTATCGACTTGCGTAGCAGCGAGATTGGCAGCTTCTGCGTTGAAATGAATGTCGGCGACAATGGGAGTGAAGCATCCTTGGATGCGGAGAAGATTGCGTATGTAGCCGAGATTGCGGGCTTCCTTCTCTCCCTGAGCCGTGAAGCGTATGTATTCAGCTCCGGCGGCGGCCATGCGTAGAGATTGCAAAACCGCCCCATCCGTATTCATCGTCGAGACGTTGGTCATCGACTGTATGCGAATGGGGGCGGTTCCTCCCAGAGGGGTATCGGCGATGCGAACAACCGATGCCTTGCGTCTGGTATAATTGAAAATGTTCGTGGTAATGGGATTAATTGGTTTTAAATGTATAGCGTATTCGGGAAATCTCGTCGTTCGCTTTTATTACTTTCTCTTTCAGAGTGTTCTTATAGACTTCCAGTCTGTTTCCCAATTCTGTGTCTGATACAGAGAGAATCCTAGCGGCGAGAATGGCAGCGTTTTGTGCTGCATTGATACCTACCGTGGCGACGGGGATCCCTGGTGGCATCTGAACGATGGATAGAAGAGCGTCCATGCCGTCCAAGGAGGAATTAATCGGAACTCCGATTACCGGGAGCGTGGTCATGGAAGCGATTACTCCGGCTAAGTGGGCAGACATTCCAGCAGCAGCGATGATTACTTTAATGCCTTTCTCTTTTGCCGCTTTTGCAAATATGGCCACTTCCTCCGGAGTGCGGTGAGCGGAAAGGGCTTGCAGCTCGAAGGGAATTTGCAGCTCGTTAAGTAGAATAGCCGCTTTCTCCATTATTGGGAGGTCAGAGGTGCTGCCCATTATTATGCTTACAAACGGAGACATCGTTGTGGCATCAAAGATTGGATTGGTATTTGGATGCTGTCATTAGTTCGTCTAATTCTTCGGGCGAGGTGATGGCGATTTTTATTAACCAGCCTTTGCCGTAGGGGTCTTCATTCACGAGTTCTGGATTGGATTCCAAGCTGGGATTGATTTCCAATACGATGCCGCTGACGGGCATAAATAGATCGGAGACGGTTTTCACTGCTTCGATCGTACCGAACGGTGTTTTTTTGTCAAGTGTTTCGCCTTCGGTGTCTATTTCGACATAGACGATTTCACCTAATTCGCTTTGGGCGTAGTCGGTTATGCCGACGTAGGCTTCATCGCCTTCTACACGAATCCATTCATGGTCTTTCGTGTATTTTAAATTATCGGGAAAATTCATAAAATCCTGGTATTTGTTATTTGATTAGTAATAAAGATATGTTTAGGAGGGATGAGGTGAAGGTGCAGGCAAATCCGAGCAGAAACCCACATATAACCTGCATCAGTGTATGTTTTCCTAATATGATCCTGGCCGTGCAGGTTAAGCCTCCGGCTAGAATTACAGTCGTAAATAAAATGTATGGATTAGTCATCTGTATATATGACATGCCCATTATGGCTCCAAGCAGGCCACCCAAGGCTAAGGCATGAGCGCTTATCTTCCAAACAAAATTTATACATAATGCAAGTAGTAATGCGAAACTTACGCCTGTAAACATGGAAAGCAACCAGAACGGCATTCTCAACTGACTGAAAAACCAGAGGCACATTATATTTCCGGCCATGAAAACTATGTATGGAACGATACGTTCGTTCTTTTGTGTCAATTCCATGTCTCCTGCTTTTCCTTTTTTTATCATAAGAACAACTGATATGCCGGGTATAATCACGGTGCTGATGAGGACTCCGCCTAGCAGGCAGGCTTTCATGGCGAGCGGGAATATGGCCAAGTGTGTATAGCTCATGGCTAGAAGGACGCCGTAGGTCATCATAAGTAATGGATGAAATATTATGGAAACTATGTTTGCGAATCGTGTCATAAAAATTATTATACAGAAGCAAAGTTATATTTCTTTTCTGAGCCTGGCAACCGGAATTTCCATCTGTTCACGGTACTTGGCGACAGTTCTGCGGGCGATTATGAAACCGTGTTCATTTAACATCCGGGTCAACTCGTCGTCGGTGAGAGGGGTGCGTTTGTTTTCGCCGTTGATGTATTCTTTGAGGAACTTTTTGACTTCGCGGCTGGTTACTTCTTCGCCGCTATTGGTTTGGTGATAGTCGGAGAAGAAGTATTTCAATGAGTATATGCCAAAATTGGTTTGAACGTATTTGCTGTTGCTTACTCTGGATATGGTGGATTTGTCGTAGCCAGCACGCTCGGATATGTCTTTCAGAATCATTGGGCGAAGGGAGGATTCGTTTCCTGTGAGGAAGAAGTCTTTTTGATGTTCAACTATGGCCTCCATCGTGCGGTGGAGTGTTTCCTTCCGTTGGTTGATGGCGTCGATAAACCATTGGGCTGAATCTATTTTTTGCTTTAAGAAGAGAGCGGTGTCACTTGTATCCTGAACATGGAGGCGCTTATCACTGTATTGGTGGTACATAGCAACGTACTCAGGACTAATTTGCAGATATGGAAGATCGGGGCTGTTCATGCTTAGGAAGAGTTCACCGTTATGTGCTTCGACGATGAAGTCCGGGGTTATATGCGTCGTATAATTTTCAGCCTCACTCCAGTCGCTGCCAGGTTTGGGATCAAGAATTGTGATTTCGGAGATGGCTGCTTTTAGACCAGCTTCTCCTATTGGAAAGATGCTTAGAATTTTGTCATAATGCTTGCGGGAAAATTCGGAAAAGTGATCAGTCAAGATGCAGATAGCATTAGAAACAGTCTCAGTGTGTTCTTTTCGTGAAAGCTGCAATAGCAAGCATTCTCTAAGGTTGCGAGCGGCTATGCCTGGAGGATCGAAATCCTGTACGACTTTGATTATTTCCTCTATTTCGGCTTCTTCGACTTCGTAGCCGACTTGAAACATAAGGTCGTCGGCAATGGCGGCGTTTTCTCGGCGTAGATAGCCGTCGTTGTCCAAGTTCCCGATTATGTACTCAGCTATTTTAAATTGTTTTTCCGTTAGCTCGCGAAGGCTCAGCTGCTGAATAAGTCGTTCGTTCAGAGATATGGCGGCAGCGAACGGGATTTCTTCCTTTTTAGCTGCACGCTCGCTGATTTCTTTCAGTTTATATTCGGGAATGTCATCCTCCGTCAGATAATCGCCGAGCACAATATCATCGCCTGAAGAACTAACCTCATCGTCTGTCATATCGGTCGTATCAGCGGCATTGGTGTCTTGACCTTCTTCGAGAGCAGGGTTTTCCTGTAATTCTTGCTTAATTCGATCTTCGAGTTCGACGACGGGGAGTTCCAGAAGCTTAATTAATTGTATTTGCTGTGGAGAGAGCTTTTGTTGCAAACGTTGCTGTAACTGTTGTTTTAGCATATTCATTTGAATCCATCTTTTGTTTCATTGGCAAATATACATCTTTATTTTATTGAGAACCGTGGACTGCTTTATCTCCAAGCTTGTGCGCTAATTCTCATAGAATACTTTTATTTATATGCACTTAATAATATTCATTGATTTATGCAAAAATGCAGGTGTTGGTTCATTGAACATTGATGAAATAGCGCTAATGTAATTTTAAGCAACAAAAAAAATCTCGCCTGTTTCCTCAAAAACAGGCGAGATTTTGCACAAACAATACTTTTCATTCCCTAACAATCCGCACATCTCCCAGCAATCCCGATTCCATCAACGGAGATTCCCTGGTATAAAAGCGGCGGGGAGCGAAAGTTATCCGGCCGCTTGTGCGTTCCGTGCCGTTTAACAGCCATTCCGGCCATTTGCCGTCCTTGACCCCGTCGTCGGGCAGGTAATCGTCGCCAATGAAGCGGTTAACCCAGAGGTTGGCTACCTCTATCTCCAGGATATTTTCCTTTTCCTTAACGGATTTTGTGATGTTTACCTGAAATGGCGATGTCCAGACGACGCCGAGATCATGACCGTTGAGGCGAACACGGGCTATGTTCTTCACTTTGCCCAAATCAAGGAAAAGGGTTCCTTTTTTCTCCGACAAGTCGAATACTTTACGGTAAACGGCTTTGCCTGAATAGTAACGGATGCCTTCGTCAGTGTGTTTTGACCAGTCTGTGAGGCTCTCGAAAGTCGCTTTTTCCGGCCCGCCGAGGGATGTGTCGAAAGATACTTCCCAACTTCCGCCTATTGTTTGTATTTCCGTTTGTACGAGGAAGTCGGGCAAACTTTCTTTTGTCGATTGTGCGCCGGTTTTGTCGAATACTATGAAGAAACTTTGCGAAGGCGACAGGCGGACGGGCAAAGAAATGGCGCCGTCTGTTTCCTTATAGCCCGAAAGCGTTCGCATTTCGCCCGTGACGGCGTCCCATAGCTCCGGAACGCCTGAAGAACGGAATGTACAGACATCCTCCACCGCCCGGTCGGTTCTGTTGGAAATAAAATAAATGTCCGCCGTTCCAAGCGCGCGATGAGTATAGCGGATATTGCCCGTTGCGGAGGCAAAGTCTTCCTTCTCGCCGGTATTGCGCAAATGTTCGGCCACAACTTCATAATCGGGATAGATTTCTCCTTCCTTATATTGTGCATATTTCCCGCCGAAAAGGATATGGCCGCTTCCGCAGGAGATTATCTTTTCGACGGATGAAGATTGCAGGCTGCCCCACATCTGCTCTGCCGTTTCCTTTACGCTTTTATCACATTCGGGATAACCGGTGAGGCTGGGAGACTTAACCGGCGGGTTCCCGATAATGGTAGCTCCGCTTTTTACCAACTTTTCTATCGTTGCCAGCAGGCGGGGAGTCATGGTCGCGGCGTTCGGCAGGACAAGGATGCGATAGGTTGCCCCGGACGGGAAAATTATATTTCCTCTTTCGTCCACACTGGCCGATTCCATCAACGCGGCAGGCGAACAGGCGTCGAAATTATACCCGCGACGATCCGGGAGAAACGCTTGATGCCTGAAGTTCCACTCTTGTGCGTCCGATTCAGCCGGCAGGGATGTAAAGGCAGACTGCGGAGGAGTGAAAACATGCGGCGCTCCCTCTATATTAAGGTAAAGAATGTCCGCAACAGCCCGACCCTGACGAAGGAGATGCGAACAGCGCGTTATGTAGCGGTGATATGCCGTCGACATTGTCCACCATGTCTGCCCCCTGTCCCAATGTACGCCGTAAGACCCCATTGTCATGCCCGGAACATATTTATCGTCAAAGGAATGATGCGCAAAAGTGTGATAAACAAATTTGTTTATCCCCGTACAAAACGCCCAATCACCCTGGTTTTTTACATTGCCGGGATACATTTCCCAACTATTGCCCTGGGCAGTGAATGATTCGGCCTCGACAACCGGACGGCCGTATATGTGTGCCACCGAGGTCGCTTCGGTGCATGCATAAACGCAATTGTATCCCTGTCCTTCCGTCCAGAACTCACAGCCGGGCACATCCGCAGCCGCTCCGAGGTCAAAGTCCGACGCCGGATTCATATCGTAAGGCTGTATGGAGAGCTTAAAGCCATACTTTTCGCCGAGCTTTCTGAACCGGGCGCCATAGTTCTCAACAACAAGCTCCATTGCTGTCTGCCGCACGTCCCAGAGAAAACGCTCGCTGACTTCGACATTTTCCACAACCCTGCCGGTATAAACAGGAAGGCATTTTAGAGGATCATATCCGCGCCGCTTTGTAAATTCATCGCGGAAATTATCGCTCCAGTTCTGCGAACTCATCTCCCAACTGTCGATGTGAAGCATAGTCCAACCGCTTTTTTCAACATTCCCGGTTTTTCCTGTAATGCGGAGAAGATTACTGTAATAATCCTCGAAAAAACTGTTAAGATGGCCGGCATCAAACTTGTCAACCTCAAATCCCAGCCCCGGTTCGGGCGCAGGACGCGAAACAACGCCGTTATTTCTCATTCCAAAGCGCATAATAGTCCACCGCCCTTCGGGAATCTCCCATTTCAGGCGTCCGCTATCATCAATTTTATCCGTTAAATCAATAATTTTACTCCGGTCAATGCCTGAACTTCCAACAGGACAGTCAATGCCTGACGGAATAAATGCTTTCACGCCATTCATCGAACTATATGGAGCACGCCAATAGAGCGCCTTCTCGCCAATATCGGCAATCCGCTCGTCATTATCCGGCGTCGGAAACGCCAGCACGCATACATCTTCATAATAAGCATCACGCAGGGCGGAAAGTTTCTCCGTCAGAGGCCAAAAATTATGCCTCTGCCGCGGAAGGGACGGAATCGCAGGAACAGCATCGAACATCGACGGCCCTTTTACGGTCGTATCCGAGGCCACAAGGTTACGCATCGACTGCTCCGGCTTTACCCACGGAGCGCCACTGCCTGCCCATCCCGGACCTGAACCCATTGTAAGCTCAATACCAAGCCGCTTGGCCTCCGAAACGGCATGCGCGAATAGCGATTGCCATTCCTCGCTCATGAAATTGACATTCCCTCGCGGCACACCGACATTCACCTCCAGAAACAGCACATTCCCAATGCCCGCTTCCTTCATCGACACCAAATCCGACGTAATTCCATCCTTCGACAAATTGCCGTCCATAAAATACCAGTAAACTCCAGGACGGGCAGCATCGGGAGGCGAAACAAATTCCTTAGCCAGAGCACGCAAGGCGCTATTCTGCCCATTCGGCGACATGCACCCGGCAAGAACCGAGATGAAAATCGGAAAAATTAAACTTTTGTTAAATAATTGCATCATAAATCATATAAAATTTAAAGGATTAAAGAACTTATTTATTCAGCCGAAGCCGGAATTTTCCCCCTCGGCAGCGGGCAAAGGTATGGTTTTTTATAGAAAAATCTTGCCGGAAGTTGAACTTTTTCCGACTGCACTTTAGCGATAATCCTGCCTCTGATTTGTCCCCGGCGCCTTCCTTTTGAGCTAACGCCAGCCGCTGCCAGAGCCGTGTTTGCTTGAAAACGGAGGGCTGTCCGGCCTACGGCTTTATTTCTGTTCTGACAAGCTGTCAGCAGCCGCTTATTAAACTTTTTCGAGTAAAATTTCCCTTTTCGTTTCTCCTGGAATTCACTGCTTTTTTACATTTATCCTATGCAGGATTATTTTCAGGACAAATCTCTCAATATCAGCAGACAAAAGGCATAGAGCAGGCAAGACGCAATGTTTGAAAAATCAAACAACGCTGTTTGAAAAATCAAGCAGAGCTGTTTGAAGAATCAAACAACGTTGCTTAAAAAATCAAGCAGCGTTGCCGAAAAAATTAAGCAACGGTGTTTGAAAAATCAAGCAGCGCTGTTTGATTTTTTAAACAAAGGCAGAGGAGATGGCCGCCTGCTTAATGAATCTCCTCTGATTATGCACGCTGAAAATTCCGGGAGCTATGTCAACTGGCAAGAACCGAGCTGTCAAAATATGTCAATAACTTTATCCGTAAATCCAAACTGTTTAAATAAAAAATACCGGATGTGCAGGGGGAAAATATTGCCATTACTATTAAAATATACTAACAGTACAGGCTATACATACCGGCAGTTCATTTTAAATTAAGAATAACATTATGCAAAGAATATAAATATTAGGGGTGAAAAATGCCGATAATACAGGCGAAAAATCCCAGCAAAGCACTTAGGCAGAGCCGGCATAAGCGCTGAAAGAAATTGCCCGCGCAGAAAAGCTAATCCGCCTAACTGATTAAGAAATCCGGAGCCGTTGTCGGATTTATACGGAATGGAAGGCGGATTTATCCGGTTGGCATATCGAAATTAAATCCATATATTTGGGCATTTTTTAAGATGTTTTTTAAAGCAAAAACGAATAAATAGATGAATACAAATGACGGTATTGTGATGAATTTTCAACGCTGGCATCGTCCGCCGAAAGGCCTGTTTCCATCTCCCGCTGCCGCCGGGATGAGCAGATTAATGCAGCTGGAGAAACTCACGAATGCAGAGGAGGCGAGTCGCGACAGACGGCCTTGCCGCCGGCCTCGGCAAGCTGTTGGCCAAAACTGGGAGCATGGGAGTTTGCCTCGACATAAGGACGGTGAAAAATCCGGGATAAGAAGTGTCAATCGTCACCTAAACTATGAAGATTATGCAGACAAATACACCGATGAATTATCGAAATATCACAAAAGAAATTACATGAGTAAATTGAAACGTTTTGGCAACCTGTTAAAATTGTCGAACACTATTAATATTCCGGCCAAAATACAGTCTCGCCGGCAATCAACAATATAACCGTACAAATCTCACGAAACAGAATAAACATTCTGCGTATTTAATAATGAATTTTATAATGATGCAAATGAATAAGTTAACATGGACAGGAGGAATATCGCAGACGGCTGCGCATCATTCCAAAACGCTGGAGGAGGCCCCAGGCGCAAGGTTTCCGGCGGATTATGCCGGGTGCGCGAAGAAATATGACAGAGGTATACCGTGCGACGGATGCTTTTTGTCAAAAAATAGGGTGAAGCGCATAATCAATAATCTCATTGGCTTTAAGCGCGGGCAGAATTTCGATATTTCCCACGCCTGCACCGGCGTGGCTGGGCGCATTGATAACCGGCTGTTGCTGTCCATTGGCATGGAGTTGCCGGCAATTGCATTTGCTTCCCGTACAGCGGTGGTGGCGCCTTCTGCATCGTTTTTCGGGAGAACGAAACCGGGGATGTATAATTATGGCAATGGGGATGTAAAAATATAGCGGTGCGAATGGCGGCTGGAATAAGAAATGGAGGAAAATTTTATGCAAAACTCGCTTTGGATTTCCAGCGACTAAGGGCGCTTCGGTAAACAAATAAAACAGAATAATTATACAAAAGAGGAATTAGATGATGAGCAGGCTAACGGAATTATCTGACGCTGCCGGAAAATTGTCAAGGAATACAGTTGAAGGAAAATTACACCTTTCCGGTATAATTCAACACACATATTTACTTAAAAACAGATGTACGTATGAATAGAGGTAACGACATTGTAAATAAATTTCAAAACTATTTGCGCCTGGAGAAAGGCCTGTCGGCAAATTCGATTGATGCCTATATGACGGATCTGAGCAAGCTGATGGCGTTTATGGGCAGCGAAGGGGTGAATTACGGCACGCTTGGTTACGGCCATCTCCAGCAATTTCTCGCCCAGCTTCACGACCGTGGGATCTCCGCCCGTTCACAGGCGCGGATAATATCCGGCATCAGGGCTTTCTATCGCTTCCTGATGCTCGAAGATTATATACGCAAAGATCCCACGGAATTATTGGAAAGTCCCGAACAGGCTTTCCGTATTCCAACAGTTTTGTCAACAAAGGAAGTGGATGACATTATCAGCGCGGTTGACCTGTCGAAGCCGGAGGGGCAGCGCAACCGGACGATGCTGGAGGTGCTGTACAGCTGCGGGCTGCGCGTTTCGGAGCTGACGTCTCTCAAGTGTAGCGATATTTATGCCGAGGAGGGCTTCATTCGTGTTGTCGGCAAAGGGCAAAAGCCGCGTTTGATTCCGATTTCTGACGTTGCTGTTCGCGAGATTGAGAAATATATGTACGACCGCGGGCAGATAGCGGTCAAGAAAGGGTACGAGGATATTCTGTTTCTTGGGCGGCACGGCGCGGCGCTTACTCGCGTGATGATTTTGTATATTGTCAAGGAGCACGCGGAGCTGGCCGGCATAACGAAAACGATAAGCCCGCACACGTTTCGCCACTCGTTCGCTACTCACCTGCTCGAAGGCGGTGCGAGTCTGGTGGCTATCAAAAATATGCTGGGACATGAGCGAATCAGCACTACCGAAATATACACGCACATTGAACGCGAGAGGCTTCGGAAGGAGATTCTTGAGCATCATCCGCGTTACAGAGATTACCACAAAAACGGAAAGAATGATTAAAATTATCCACCCTGATTTCGAGCTGCTTGAAGGTGATTTGCTTTGCGCCATAGGCAGGTTCGACGATGATGATGCCGGCGTTGTTGTATATAAGGCGAGAAATACGATTAAAGTGTTCGACATTTTCCATCGGGCAGTTAACATTAAGCGTTATCGCCGCCCGGCGCTTTTCAATCGTTTTGTATATACATTTATAAGAAAGCCAAAAGCTCTTCGTGCCTATATTAACTCTTGTCGCTTGCTTTCCCGCGGCTTTCCGACGCCTCGCCCGATCGCTTGTATCGTCCGGAAGCGGCGAGGGCTAATCGACCTTTCGTACTATATTTCCGAGCAGCAGAGCTTTAGCCGGAACATGTACGAGTTTGGCAGCGGTGGTTTGGTGGGGCGCGAAGAGATTGTCCGCGCCTTTACGCGCTTCACCGCGGCGCTTCACGAAGCCGGGATTACGCATCTGGACTATTCGCCGGGCAACATACTCTTTGAAATCATCGACGGTAGCCCGGCCTTTTGCCTTGTGGATACCAACCGCATGAGCATAAGGAGTGGGGCGGTCGGCATCAGGAGCGGGTGCGCCAACTTTGCGCGGCTTTGGGGGCAAGACGAGATGTTCGAGTTTATTGCTCGCGAGTATGCCGAAGCTCGTTGTGCAGACGTGAACGATTGTCGCCGCTGGGTTTTCCGTTATCGCAGAGCGTTTTGGAACAGGTACGCGAAGAAGCATAAAGTTCCGTTTCGGCTGGAATCATGATGCAGCGAAAGTGGAGAGGGGGGACGCGAGCGGAGGTGTCCCGGCCTGAAATTATTTCAAAAAGAAGCGGATTAAAGCCAGCCTTTTGCCCTGTACCATTGAATGGCCTCTTCCAAACCTTGCCTGAGCGAATATTCAGGGCGGAAATTGAGGTCGCGGAACAGTGGCGAGGCGTCGCAAAGCCAGTTGCGGGCTTTGAGGATATGAAACTTATCAGAATTTAGCGTCATGGCTTTCCCCTGCAACTTGCCGACAAGCTCGGAGCCGACACAGGCGAGGTGGAGCAAGGGGAGCGGTACGCGAATTCTCAGCAGGCGTTTCTTGCCGAGTATGTCCTTAATGATGGAGGCGAACTGCGCGTCTGTATATTGTTGTCCGTCAGAGACAAAATATCTTTTTCCGCTTGCGGCATCGCTTTCGAGAGCCATGAAGACGGCGCGGGCTAAATCCTTTACATATATAAATGAGATGTGCTGGTCGGACATTCCGGCGGCGAAATCAAATCCGAGGTTTATGCTGTTGATTTCCGCAAAATAGTCTTGATCCCACGGGCCATAAACGCCGGTTGGATGGATGATTACGTAAGGGAAGGCTGATTGTTGCGCGAGGATTTTTTCCGCTTCGAGTTTACTTTTTCCGTATAGGGAATCTGGGCGTTGCGGCGATTCGGAAGTTAGTGGCGCAAGAGAGTGTTCGTCGCCTGGACCGTATGCGCCAAGGCTGCTCATGAGCAGGAATTTTTCCGGTTTACAATTGTCTGCGAGAGCTTCGACTAAAGCTGCGGTATATCCGGCATTGATTCGTGAAAAATCGCCTGGTCGCGTTGTTTTTGTTACGCCGGCGTTATGAATGACGAAATCCCAGCGACCGGATTCGGCTGCAAATTGCATTAGCTGCTTCTTCAGCATATTCGGGTCATTATATTTCAGGTCGATGAAACGGATGCGAGCGTCTTGCAATCGTTCGCGGCTACTTCCTGCACGGATGCCCGCCCAGACGTCGTAACCTCTGCGCAAGGCTTCTTCGACAAGAAACCCTCCGATGAAGCCGCTCGCGCCGGTGATGAGTACTTTCATATCTGTTTATGCTATAAAATGTTTAAACAATTCCATCGCTAATTGGGCGATTGGTTTTACTGTTTTGAATGGTTTTTCCAAGGGATGTAACGGATTTAAGGGAAATACGCGGGAGCTTTGTTGACGTTTCAGCTCTCAATTACCCTGAACTTGTATCCCTTGCTCAGAATCCATTCGATTGATTGCGGCAAGGCCTCTTTCAGATTGCGTTCGGCTTTAAATGAATCGTGGAAGATGATGATGGAGCCATTGCGTGTATATTTTTTTACGGTGTTGAATACTTTTTCGGGCGTCATCCTCGGACTATAATCGCGTGTCACTACGTCCCACATAATAATGGTATAATTTTTCCGCAAAGCCAGTACTTGCCCCGGACGCAAATGTCCGTGAGGAGGGCGAAATAGAGCGCTGTCGATGTAGCGACTTGCCTTTTCCACATTTGATAAATAGTGCGAAGTGCTAAAACCCATGCCTTGAAGATGATTGAACGTGTGGTTCCCAACTCTGTGAGCGCGGTCGATTAACATCTGATATATGTCGGGATATTTCCGCACATTGTCGCCGACACAGAAGAATGTAGCCTTTATATTATATGTGTCAAGGGTATTCAAAACCCAAGGAGTGATATGCGGGATTGGGCCGTCGTCGAAAGTGAGATAAACACATTTTTCGTCATTGTCGGGCAATCTCCATATCGCTCCTGGGAAGAATGTCCTGTATAAACAGGGCGGTTGTTCTATAAACATTTTTTATTTGTTCCCGCCTTGTGAAGAGGGAGGGAATACAGTTCTGAACGCAATTAAATACCCTTCAAATTCTTTTTTGTATTCTTCGGCGAAGTTAGATTCCAGCTCTCCGCTCAATTGAAGAATTTCCTGCATGATATACAGATTGTGTTCAACAGAATTATAGATGCTTTTTAGCAAATGCGCCGGCAGGCGGAAATACCAATTCAGGTTTTGTCTGGTATAGCTAAGCATTTCACTGAAAACTTTTTCCGCTTTATCCTTAGCCCCCAGTCGAAGATAGAACTCGCCCATGTACCAGGCAGTGTAATCCATCGGAACATTTTCCGGCGGAAGGACTTCCATGCAGCGGTCGAGCACTTGAAGCGCCTTTTCTTTCTGGTCTTCTGCAATCAGCACTCTTGCAAGTTGGACAAAGAGATTCGAGCGATAGGATTTACACATGCGCATTGAATTCTCTTCGAGATATATGTTGGGAATATTATTGTTTTTGAATAAGCGGCGTATAGGATTGGTATCCGGATTAATATTATCTACGCCTCCCCATCTGAATTTGTTCATCACATTGTCGTACATCTTTTCCGAGTTGACGGCATTAATGGAATTTTTCGCTTCCAGAGGAACAATCTGGAAAGCAAGACCTGTCTGCTGGAAAAATCCGTCCAGGTGTGCATATTGATCTGCCTGTACGGTGATGGCATAATACATTGGGCGCTTCCAATTGTTGGTACGGAGCATATCATATATAAACATCTCCACTTTAGTCAACATATTTTTATCGCTCAGATTGATGGTCATTTCCTTCAGCATGTCAGGCACATATTTCGGTGACAATATGCCGTTATTTATGACGGCGGCGGAATCCACCTTATATACTAACGTCTTTGAAGGGATATAATCAATTTTCTGTTCAAACCCAGGCAATTTCTTATACCGTTCGTCGTCGGAACGAATAAAATCCAGTGCCCATCCCAGCTCAATCGGCTTATCAAGCATCGGAGTTATCAGCGCGTAATCGCGAGTTCCCTGTATATAAACCTCCCGCGGCCATGAGATAGGCAATGGAGGTGAATTATAAGCTTCTCGCTTCATCTGATCCGCATACCAATCGGTTTGCAAATAGCTTGTATTGCAAACACGCACATCAGTGCGAATCCCTTCCACTTCTTGTGTATACCACAAAGGGAAAGTATCGTTATCTCCATTCGTAAACAGAATCGCATTCGGCTCGCATGATTCAAGATAATTACTGCCGAAGTCTCGTGCCAGATAACGTCCTGAACGGTCATGGTCGTCCCAGCTCTGCCCCGCCATTTGGAATGGGACAAAAAGACACACTGCGGAAGCTGCCACCGAGGCAACAATTGGAGAAGCCTTAACATATCTCTCCAGCACCTTCGCCAATCCGGCAACGCCAAGACCTATCCAAATCGCAAACGCATAGAACGAGCCGGCGTAGGCATAATCCCGTTCGCGAGGCTGCTCTGGCGTCTGGTTCAGGTAAAGCACAATGGCAATTCCTGTCATGAAGAATAAAAAGAACGTAATCCAGAAACTTTGAATCCCTTTCTGTCCGGAATAAGCCTGATACAGCAAACCGATAATGCCCAAGAGCAGAGGCAACATATAATATACGTTATGCCCCTTATTATTCGCCATGTCGAAAGGTAAATCGTTAACCGGCCCGACGCGAGGCTCGTCAATAAACGGAATACCGCTTATCCAATTCCCGTGTAATATGCCTCCGTCACCCTGTATATCGTTCTGCCGACCGGCAAAATTCCACATGAAATAGCGCCAATACATGAAATTAAGCTGATACTTGAAGAAATACGTAAGATTCTCGGCGAAGGTCGGCATCATTATCGTCTGCTCCCCGCTTCCGTTATTAATCTTCACAGGTATTCCCTTATATCCCGACCAACTCTTGTAGCCGGCAACATGGTTTGTCGTCTGGCTATACATTCGCGGGAATATGGTATTCAGATTATCGACATATTTCGGCTCACGCATGTGATTCGTCACAATATATTTATCCTTCTCCGTCTCGCTCTTCTTAATTATTCGGTTCCATACCGGCTCGCCTTCGGTATATTGGGCAACGAGCCTCTTTCCGTCCGCTTTATACTGTATTTCGGAAACAAACGTATTGCCGTAGAATAGCGGCGTCTGTCCATATTGTTCGCGAGCCAGATAAGCGCGAAGAGTGAATATGTCCTTAGGTGAATTTTGATTCATCGGCGTATCAGCTGTCGAGCGAATCAGAATAAGCGCATAGGACGAATAACCGACCACAATCACCAGCAAAGAAAACAGCACAGTATTCAGCATTTTCACATTCACACTCTTCAGTTTGAACATCACAAACGTCAACGCCGCAATCAGAAGCAAGCCAAGAAAATACCCGCTACCGATAAACGGAATCCCAACCATGACAACGGAAAGGATAAACGAAATCTTCAAACGTATCATATTCCCATCGCTCTGCCGCATCGTCTCGTAAATGCTCCAAACCAGCAGGGCTGACAAGATGACGACATAAACAAAAACTCCCGTATTATACGGCGCCCCCAGCACATTAACAAACAAAAGCTCAAACAGACCGCAGACTTCAACTAATCCCTGTACGACTCCATACATCATCAGTCCTACAATAGCAAATGAAATAGCCAAAGCCCAAAGCGTCCCCTTCAAATTCGGATTGGGAAATTTCTTATAATAATAAACCAGCACTATCGCCGGAATACAAAGCAAGTTCAACAAATGCACCCCAATGCTCAACCCCATCAGATAAGCAATCAGGACAATCCACCGATCCGCATGAGGCTGGTCGGCAACATCCTCCCATTTAAGGATAAGCCAAAAAACAAGCGCGGTAAACAGCGATGAGAACGCATAAACCTCACCCTCAACTGCGCTAAACCAAAAGGTATCGCTGAAAGTATAAGCCAATGCCCCCACAAGGCCACTGCCAAGGATGGCAATCATTTGAGCGACCGAAAAATCCTCCCCGTCTCTTGCAATAATCTTACGAGCCAAATGCGTAATCGTCCAGAAAAGGAAAAGAATCGTCAAGCCACTGAAAAGCGCCGACATCGCATTAACCATTACCGGCACCTGCGTCGGATCGGAAGCCAGCTGAGTAAACAAGTTCGCCGTAAGCATAAAAAAAGGCGCTCCGGGAGGGTGCCCTACTTCCAGCTTATAGGCCGAAGAGACAAACTCGCCGCAGTCCCAGAAACTGGCCGAAGGCTCAATGGTCAGCAGATACACCGTCGATGCAATCAGAAATGCTATCCATCCCAGCAAATTATTCAACAATTTATATGTTCTCATATCGTTTTATTTTTTAATTCTTCTAATAACGTTATTTTTTTATAATTATTATTCCTTAGGCCGCGAATAGTCAGGATAAAGCAGGTATTTCCGACGCTTTGACTTATATTCCTCCAACGCCCCCTGCCATTGAAATCGTATTTCTTCTTCCGTCAGTCCCGCCTTTATACTCATCCGCAAATTGCTCTCGCCCGCCAAAAGATCAAACCATTCGGGGCGAGCAAAAAACGAGGCTTTCTTCCCCGAACGCTCGTAAAAATCCAGCAGAAACCGGAGCGTCAGCCCGCCTTCAAATGGCAATTCCCGCAAATCAACACCGTAGCACGTCTTCTCCCGGTGAAGCGGATTGCTGTCCATACCCTCGATCGGGCGCGGCGTAAAAGTGAACGTACCGTAAGCCTCGTCCGGATAGCCGATAACCTGAAACGGATAATATGTCCCACGGCCTATACTGATGTTTGTTCCCTCGAACCAGCCCAGAGAAGCGTACAGCCGCACAGACAAATCGTTCGGCAAATTAGGCGAAGGGCGCACAGGCAGAAAATACGGCTCCCCATGCCTCCAGTTTTTTACCGGAACAACCTTCACGCGGCATGAATCGGCAATCCATCCTTCGGCATTAATCATGCAGGCCAGCTCCCCTACCGTCATCCCATGCAAAACCGGAATCGGGTCGAGCCCCACAAATGATTCAAAGCCTTTACGTCTCACCGGCCCGTCGACAAAATCATTCGGATTGGGGCGGTCAAGAACCAGAAACTCCTTGCCGTTAGAGGCGCAGGCCTCCATGACGTAGTGCATCGTGCTTATATAAGTATAAAAACGCACCCCAACGTCCTGAATGTCAAAAACAACAACATCAACATCCTCCAGCTGCGAAGCCGTCGGCTTTTTGGCCTTTCCGTACAGGGAAAATATCGGAACTCCCGTCTTAACGTCGTGGCTGTCGTCCACGTGCTTGCCCGCCTCCTCAGACCCGCGAAAGCCGTGTTCAGGAGCAAAAACCTTCTTGATGTCTACCCCGCGTCCCAGGAGAGTATCCAGTAAATGAACCTGCGTCTTTTCGAGAATAGACGTTTGATTGACAACCAGGGCGACACGCCGACCGGCAATCGCCTCTACAACCGCATCCATCTGCTCCGCCCCAGTAATTATCGGGACGCGCGGCCTGCGCTGCGGAAGTATTTCTGCGGAAAAAGATAAAATGAAAAGAACTGTTAGTAAAAAGCGTGAAAAATCTTTATTCTTCATAATTGTATTTGATATTTTCAATATTTCACAAATATAATGCAATGCAGGCAAATTTTCTCCTCCTCCTTTAATGCTCTCCCTGTTTATAACTATATTTTTTAAGGCTTGTGACAAAGGTAAAAGCGGAATTTGCATCGGCAAATGAGCTGCCTCTCCCCCCCTCCCCCCGCCGGGAAAACAACTCTCAAAAACTCCCGCAACTCATCGAAACACTCATCAGCACAGATAATGCCGAAGGGTGATAACGTGCCACCGAAACCCCAGCC
>JAIRPK010000066.1 GCA_031257015.1 Tannerellaceae bacterium | reverse complement strand
TACTACTTCAGTTGATATGTAAATCTTTCAAAGAACTCTTTTTTGTTTGCCTCTCTTTCAAGACGGGTGCAAAGGTACGAGACTTTTTTTTATCTCCAAATATTTGATACACTTTTTTTGATTCTTTTCTCAAAAAAAATTGGAACCTCTCGCCTTTTTATCTGATAAACAGATGATTACGAAATTAAAATTATTCCAAAAAAATCTCTATCACCGGAACTTCCCCTCCTGGCTTCCGAACCGGAAGGCTCAAAATAACGTCCTCTGCTCCGGAATTTTCCGTCGTGCTCCCGCCTGGTGTCGTATTGGTCGTATATCGAAGCTCCGAACCGTCGTTTAATAGCTGTGCGTACTTGATTTTTCCACGGTAGCCTGGCAAGTGAAGCGACTTGAACGGCCATTCCAGAACATGTATATACAAGCGCTTTGTCTCCGGATTGTAGGTGAGCAGGCTGTTTTGCGGGACTTTAAATTCTTCCGGCGCCTGCGTGCATCCATATATAGATCGGCTATGGAATTTCATCCAATCCGCGATGCCGTCCAGGCGCTCAACTGCCCGCTCATCAAATACGCCTCTTGCCGTCGGGCCTACATTTAATAACAGGTTTCCGCCTTTGCTAACCGTCTCTATCAGCATGACAATCAGCTGATGAACACTCTTCCACGAGTATTCGTCTCTATAATAGCCCCATGAGCCTGAAAATGTCTGGCAGGTCTCCCACGGCACGCGCTTTCCCCTTACCGTCGGCCATTCCTGGGGCATGAACTGCTCCGGAGTTACAAAATCCCAACCCCAATCCTTGTCGTCGAGGTCAAGGCGATTGTCAACAATAATCTGAGGCTGCAATTTTCGTATTAGTTTTAACAATTCTTCCGCGCCCCAATCTTCATTGCCCTTACCATTAGCACCCGGATAGGAAAAATCCAGAAAGAGTTCGTCTATTTGCCCGTAACTGGTTAACAATTCTGTTAACTGTTCCCGCATATATTTACGGTATCGCTCCATGTTGCGAGGAGCATTGAGGCTTGCAACCTTCTCCATATCGCCTGTCCAGGCAGGATGTATCCTGTCAACCGTAAAATCCGGGTGATGCCAGTCAATCAGCGAATAGTAAAATCCAACACGGATACCCTCATCTCTAAATGCCTTTACAAGCATGGCTATCAGGTCTTTACCGTATGGAGTGTTCGTCACCTTATAGTCGGTGACTTTTGAATCCCATAAACAAAAACCATCATGATGCTTTGTCGTTACTACCACATATTTCATTCCGGCAGCGCGAGCTTTGGCTGCCCACTCGACAGGATTGTAAAGGTCCGGATCAAAATGCTCAAAATACTTGGCATAAGCCTCATCCGATATATGCTCGTTGCGTTTTACCCATTCGTGGCGACCGGGAAGGGCGTAAATGCCCCAGTGAATGAACATTCCAAAGCGATCGTGCGTCCACCACGACATGCGTGCTTCTTTCCTGGCGGCACTCTCCTCTGCCCATGAGGGCGCACCTTGTTGTGCCTTTAACAAAGCGCTCATGCTTATTAACAAAACTCCTGTTATTACAGACAATCTTATCATCTTATATATTTATTAAAGTGAATTATTTGGTTCCTTCTTATCTGCATCCTTGTGGAAACAAATATATTCATTTTTCTCTAATCATGCGCTTGCCTTGCTCTTTGAATGGGCAACTTGCACCGTGTAAATGCCTGATAATCCCGCGGTAACGTCATTAATCCACGCAAAGACATACTAAATCTCCACGGAAATTTCCAGTTTCCCAGCGGAGATTTCAAGAATTTCCGTGGAATTTTTCAATTTCTCCGTGGAAATTTCAAGAATTTGTGCGGAAAATTTCGCTTTCCCCATGGAGATTTCAAGAATTTCCGCGGAATTTTCCAGTTTTTCCGTGGAAATTTCGGGAATTTGCATGGAGTTTTTTATTTCCCCCATGGAATTTTTCGGTTTTCCCGTAAAGGCAGTTGCTTTTTCTGGGGTTATTTTTACTTTTCCCGTAGAGACAGTTGCTTCTTTTGAGGGTTCTTTTGCTTTCTCCGTGGGGGCAGTTGCTTTTTTCACGGGAGTTTTCACTTATCCCGCGGCGACAGTTCTTTTTTTTAAATCCTTTTTATGTTACACCGCAAAGACAGTTGCTTTTTGAGAAACAGACTTAGACTTTTGCACGCATAAAATTGAAACTATTAATGCACGTATATAGTGAGAAATAGAAGTAAAATATTTCGGCTTTCAATGCTTCTTTTCCGACTGAAGATTAATTATATATCCCTATTTTTATTATTAGAAATAATTGAATATAATTTAAAGATGCCAAATAATAAATAAGTAAAACTGTTACGGCAATAGATGTTACATGGGATAATAAGGATAATGGATAGGGCCGTTCGCAATAACTTTCCTGAATGGGAATTAGTGAAATAAATAGCACTGCAAGAATTAATAAACAACATATTAATATTTTTCCATATAGGTAAGAATAAAAAAAAGTCTATGCCTAAATTAAGTCTTTGTTTTGCAAACCATGATGGATATTTTTTTTGTTGAGATAAAGATTAATTTCCAGACGTCAAAAGGTTTCTTTATAAAGACCGGATCATATTGTGGTAAAGAAGGCTCGGATGCCTTCGACTATATATCTCAGCTCATCCTCTTTCATCTCCGTATGTATCGGAAGTGAGAGGACTTCGCGGGCAAGGAGGCGGGAGTTATTCAGGGTGGTGCGGATACGAAGGTGAGGGGCAAATGCTTTCTGTTCGTCGAGTGAAAGGGGGTAGTAAATAATTGAGGGGACTCCCAACGTTTTTAAATAAGCTTGCAGGCTATCTCTTTTTCTGCCAAGCACTCTGATCGTGTATTGATTATATATATGTGTGGAGGTCGGGAGGCGGCGGGGGAGAATTATGTCGGGAATCCCAGCGAGAGCGCGATTGTAGAAGGTGGCAACAGACTGGCGGGCGGCAATGGATTCGTCGATGTGGCGGAGTTTTATGTCTAATATGGCGGCATGGAGAGTGTCCAGCCGGGAGTTTACACCTATGATTTCATGGTGGTATTTGGAACTTTGGCCGTGGACGGTGGTCTTGCGAATGTGCTCGGCCATTTCGGGGGAGCGGGTGATGATGGCGCCTCCATCGCCGAAACATCCGAGGGTTTTGGTAGGGAAGAAAGATAGGGTTCCGATGTCGCCCATCACTCCGGCCTGAATGGTTTCTCCTCCGGGGAAGCTGTATGCAGAGCCGAGGGACTGGGCATTGTCTTCGATTACAAACAGATCGTACTTGCGGGCTAAGGCCAGGAGGGGGTGCATGTCGCATGTTTGGCCGAAGAGGTGGACGGGTATGATGGCGCGTGTTCGTTCCGAGATGACGGCCTCTGCCGATTCGGGCATTATATTATATGTGTAAGGATCAACGTCGGCGGGAACGGGGACAAGGCCAAGCAACACCGCGGCTTCCGCAGCAGCAGCGTAAGTGAAGGCTGGGACGATTACTTCGTCACCAGGATGCAAGCCGGAGCACATGAGAGATATTTGGAGAGCGTCTGTTCCGTTGCCGCAGGGAATGACGTGGGGGGCACGGAGATATGCAGCCAGGTTGGAAGCAAATTCCTTTACGTGAGGGCCATTAATGAAGGCTCCGGATTCGATTACAGAACTGACGGCGCTGTCGATCTCCTCTTTCCAGCGATGATACTGGGAGACGAGATCGACCATTTGTATGTTGGCGACGGGCATGAGCGTGCGGTTATTTGACTTCGCTTCCAGGATGGACTGGTTTGTCGGGAGATACGGCAGAAAGGCAACCATTGGCGTCTTCGGCACAGAGAATCATGCCTTCGGAGATAATGCCTTTGAGCTTGCGCGGGGCAAGGTTGGCAATAAAGCAGATTTGTTTGCCGATCATGTCTTCGGGCTTATAGTATCCAGCAATGCCGGAGACAATGGTACGTTGCTCCAGTCCGTCGTCAACTCGCAGCTGGAGAAGTTTGTCGGCTTTGGGAACTTTGATGCAATCGAGGATGATGCCGGTGCGGATGTCAAGCTTGGCAAAATCGTCATATTCGATTGTTTCTCTTATGGGCTTTGCGCGATAGGCAGCGGCTTCGTTGGCTTTACGGGCTTCTTCGAGGCGTTGGAGCTGGGCGTCGATGAGGTCGTCTTCTATTTTTTCAAACAGGAGTTCGGGTTCTCCAAGCTGATGGCCGGGGACGAGAAGATCGGAGCCAAGGTTTTGCCATGTTTGGGGAGCGAGGTTGAGCATCTTGCCAAGTTTCACCATGCTGAAGGGAAGGAAGGGGGCAAAAGCAATGGTAAGATTGGCCGTTATCCTGAGCGAAATATTGAGGATGGTTGAAACGCGCCGCGGATCTGTTTTGATATGTTTCCAAGGCTCGGTATCGGCAAGATATTTATTCCCGATGCGGGCAAGATTCATGGCTTCCTTTTGGGCTTCGCGGAAATGGCTGCTGTCAATCAGGCGTTCCAGTTCGGCTTTCGCTCCGGCAAGAGAGACTAGCGTCTGCTCGTCGTATGCCGTCAGTTCGGTTATGGGGGGAACTTTGCCGTCGAAGTATTTTGAAGTCAGAACAAGGGCGCGGTTAACGAAATTGCCGAGTATAGCAACCAGCTCGTTGTTATTACGGGCCTGGAAATCTTTCCATGTAAAGTCGTTGTCTTTGGTTTCGGGGGCGTTGGCGGTTAAGACATAGCGGAGGACGTCCTGCTTGCCGGGCATATCTTCGAGATACTCGTGCAACCATACGGCCCAATTGCGGGAGGTGGAAATCTTATTGCCTTCGAGGTTAAGAAATTCGTTGGCAGGAACATTCTCAGGCAAGTTATATGTTCCTTCGGCTTTCAGCATGACCGGAAAAACGATGCAGTGAAAAACAATGTTGTCTTTTCCTATAAAATGGACAATCCGGGTTTCCGGATCTTTCCACCATGTTTGCCAATCGTCAGGGCGAAGCTCTATTGTATTGGAAATGTAACCAATGGGCGCGTCGAACCATACGTAGAGAACTTTGCCGGCAGCTCCATCAACCGGCACGGGGATTCCCCAATCCAGATCGCGGCTAACGGCGCGGGGCTGCAAACCCATGTCGAGCCAACTCTTACACTGACCGTAAACATTGGACTTCCATTCCTTATGCGATTCCAATATCCATTCGCGAAGGAAGGGATCGTATTGGTCCAGGGGAAGATACCAATGAGTCGTTTCGCGCATAACGGGGATGCTGCCGCTTATTGTGGATTTGGGATTGAGCAGTTCAGTCGGGCTGAGGGAGGTTCCGCAGGATTCGCACTGGTCGCCGAAGGCACGCTCGTTGCCGCAGTGGGGGCAAGAACCGCTGATGTAACGATCGGCAAGGAACTGCTGTGCTTCTTCGTCATAGTATTGTTCGCTCCTCTTCTCTATGAAGACATTTTTATCATAGAGGGTGCGGAAGAAGTCGGAGGCAGTGCGGCGGTGGGTTGCGGAAGTTGTGCGCGAGTATATGTCGAAGCTGATACCAAAATCCTCGAAGGACTGCTTAATTATTGCATGATAACGATCGACAATGGCTTGGGGGGAAACGCCTTCTTTCCTTGCCTGTATGGTGATGGGGACGCCATGCTCGTCCGAACCGCCTATCAGAAGGACGGCCTCGCCTTTTAGACGAAGGTAGCGAGCGTATATGTCGGCAGGGATATATACTCCGGCAAGATGTCCGATATGAACGGGGCCGTTGGCATAAGGCAATGCGGTTGTGATTAATGTCCTTTTGAAATGTTTTTCCATTATGAATACTTGATTATAATTTTTTTTGCTGGACAAAGATACTAATTCATTGTTGTCCGCTAAATTAAATAGCGAGCTGATGCTTTTTAACTCCTCCGGAACATCTCCAGACACGTAACGAACATGCTAAAACATGTAGCGAACGTCTCTAGACATGTGACGAACATCTTTAAACACGTAATGAACGTCTCTAAAGACGTAACGAACGTCTCTAGACATGTGGCGAACGTCTTTAAACACGTAACGAACGTCTCTAGACATGTAGCGAACGTCTTTAAAGACGTAATGAACGTCTCTAGACATGTGGAGAACGTCTTTAAACACGTAATGAACGTCTCTAGACATGTGGAGAACGTCTTTAAACACGTAACGAACGTCTCTAGACATGTGACGAACGTCTTTAAACACGTAACGAACGTCTCTAGACATGTGGAGAACGTCTTTAAAGATGTAACGAACGTCTCTAGACATGTGGAGAACATCTTTAAAGACGTAACGAACGTCTCTAGACATGTGACGAACGTCTTTAAAGACGTAACGAACGTCTCTAGACATGTGGCGAACGTCTTTAAAGATGTAAAGAACGTCTCTAGACATGTGACGAACGTCTTTAAACACGTAATGAACGTCTCTAGACATGTGGAGAACGTCTTTAAAGACGTAAAGAACGTCTCTAAACATGTGGAGAACGTCTTTAAAGACGTAAAGAAGGTGTCAAGACACGCCTTCGGCGAATCGTAATATGATCAAGGCAGAAAACAGACACGCAAAAACGGATAACTGCATACTTCGATGACGGTTTGGGGCGAAAGCGACACGTCGCGTCGGGAGGCGGAAGCGGAGAGACATGTAATTGTATTGCGACTGTTTGTTACTGGATAAGCGCGGCATGTAACGGAGGCAAAAAATTTTGATACTCTTTCCTTGCGCCCTCCGGAGGGCGAGTGCATAACTTCGCAGCAAGTGAAAAACCTTTTATCATTCACATTAAATATTAGTATTATGATGCACACAAATCAAAAAAAGTTTACAAGGCTTCTATGCCTGCTCTTGATTGTCCCGGCTCTTGCTTTCGGACAGTCGAAAAATGTCTCCGGGGTCGTCAAGGATGCCGCCGGGGAAACTATCGTAGGTGCCAGCGTACTCGAACAGGGGACGACGAATGGCGTCGTGACAGACTTTGACGGCAAGTTTTCTCTTTCCGTCTCGCAACAGGCTTCGCTGGCAATTTCTTATGTGGGGTTTGTTCCGCAGGTGGTTTCGACCGTGGGGAAAACTCAGTTTGTTATTACTCTGCAAGAGGATATGCTTATGACCGAAGAGGTGGTCGTTATTGGCTATGGTACGGCGAGACGCTCGGACGTGACGGGGTCAATTGCCAGCGTGACTTCCGAGGCTATCAGGGAGGTGCCGGCGAGTAATATCTCGCAGGCTCTACAAGGACGAATGGCGGGAGTGGAAATGTCACAGACGTCCTCCAAGCCGGGAGCGGAGATGCAAATTCGTATCCGCGGGACGCGCTCGCTGAACGCAAGTAATGACCCTCTGGTTGTTCTGGACGGAATACCCTTCGCCGGTTCTATCGGGGATATTAATCCTAACGACATCAAGAGTATCGACATCTTGAAGGATGCTTCCGCTACCGCTATTTACGGATCACGCGGGGCTAACGGAGTTATTCTCGTTACGACTAACAAGGGGCAGGCTGGACAGAAACCTTCCGTTACGTTCAACAGCTATTACGGCACAAAGAATGAGTTTGGCAGATACCCGATGATGAACGGCCAGGAATTTGTTGCTCTTCGTAAAGCCGCAGGCATGTACGGCAACGGGGCAGACGAAAAGGATGACGTTAATACGGACTGGCAGGACATGCTCTATCGAACAGGAACTGTCACCAGTCAGGACTTGGGCATAGCCGGTGGAACGGCACAGGGCAATTACAATTTCGGCGTCGGCTATTACATGGACGAGGCTATCATCCCGACGCAACAGTATAACCGTATATCGCTCAGAGCTACCATCGACCAGGGCATCGGCCAATATCTGCGCTTCGGAGTCACGTCCAACAGTAATTATAATGTAACTGAAGGCAGTAACGTCGGCCTTTATGGAATACTCGCCGCTTCGCCTATTGCTGACCCAAGGAACGGTGACGGAACATGGAAGAGGACAGTCAAAATGCCTCTCGACGAGCAATGGGTGTACTCTCGTGAAATCGTCGAAAATCTCAAGGATAAGTGGCTAAGCAGACAAAAGGCCTTCGGTTCGTATAATACGCTATATGGGGAAGCGAAAATCCCAGGCGTCGAAGGATTGAAATACCGTGTTAACCTTGGCTTAAACTTCCGGATGAGCAATGGTGGAGCTTATACAGGCGAGGGAGTCAACAGTGCAACTGCCAATACGCCTTCAACTGCTAATATCAGCAACTCGCTAAGAACAAACTGGGCTGTCGAAAACCTGCTTTCTTACGACAGGAATTTAGGCAAGCATCAAGTGAACCTGGTCGGCATGTACGCTGCTGAACAAACGTCTTACAACAGATCTTACGTCGCTGCAAGAGATATTCCGGCTGACCACTTTCAGTATTTCAATCTCGGAAGAGCAGAAGGCGAAATTACCGTCAGTCCGTCCGAACAGCATTATGAAGTCAGTGGACTTATGTCATGGATGGGAAGAGCCATGTACGCTTACGACAACAAGTATATGCTAACGGCGACCGTTCGTTCCGACGGCTCATCACGGCTCGCACCGGGGCATAAATGGCATACCTATCCTGCCGTGTCTGCCGGATGGAACATCAGGAGAGAAACATTCATGAACAGTCTTAGCGTCATTGACATGCTGAAGATTCGCGCCGGATACGGACAGACGTCCAATCAGGCGGTCGACCCCTATCAAACGCTGGGATTGCTGGATACCAGACCGTACAACTATGGCTCGGAATATACGACAGGGAAGTTCGTCTCGCAATTGCCTAATCCTGCGCTCGGATGGGAGTATTCCGTTACATGGAACTTTGGCGTGGACTTCTCTTTGATGAACGGTCGATTGTCGGGAACGCTGGAATACTATGTGCAGAACACGAAGGATATACTGCTAAGCGTAAATCTCCCCAGCACTTCAGGAGTCAGCAGCTATATGGCCAATATAGGAGAAAGCCGGAACAAAGGTTTTGAACTGTCTCTAAACGGTCTTATTCTGGACAACTACAATGGATGGACATGGGAAGCTGGAATAAATCTGTATTCCAACAAAAACACTTTACTGTCACTTGCTTCCGGACAAGAAAGGGATGAAAGCAACAGATGGTTCGTCGGCTATCCTATTGACGTTCTCTTTGACTATGAAAAGACGGGGCTGTGGCAAGAGGGCGACCCACACCTTAATATACTGGAACCTGGCGGCAACGTCGGCATGATTAAGGTGAAATACACCGGGGATTATAATGCCGACGGCACACCAACAAGACCAATCGGCCCAGACGACCGGCAAATCCTCAGTCTCGAACCAAATTTCCAGGGCGGATTCAACACGCGCGTCGGATACAAAAACTTTGATCTCAGCATCGTCGGCGCTTTCAAGAACGGAGGAATACTGATCAGCACACTGTACGGATCAAGCGGATACCTGAACATGCTTTCCGGCAGGCGTGGAAATGTACAGGTGGATTACTGGACGCCGGAAAACACCGGAGCTAAATATCCAAAGCCGGGCGGACTAATGAGCGGCGACAACCCAAAATATGGCAGCACGCTCGCCAACTTCGATGCCACATACCTGAAAGTAAGGACAATCTCACTGGGCTATAACTTCAGCACTCCGCTAATGAAAAAGGCAGCCGGAATCGAACGGCTTCGACTTTATGCAACTATACAGAATCCGTTCGTTCTCTTCTCACCATACTATAATGAATCCGGCATGGATCCGGAGACCAACTCGTTCGGAGATGAAAATGCTGCCGTCACATCATCATACAACAGACGCCTCCTTACAATTGGCACCAACACGCCCACGACACGAAACTATCTCGTCGGGCTGAACTTGACTTTCTAACACTTATAATTTATTGAATCATGAATAAACTTTCTTTTAAATACTGGGCGGGACTTGCCCTTTCAACCGTACTCGCCATGAACTCATGCTCGGACATCCTTGACGAGCAACCACGAGGCATCTATGAACCAGGATTCTTCCAGACGGAGAAGGGCGTTTATGCAGGACTGGCATCAATGTACGCTCATCTGAGATATATATACGGCCAGGCATATTACTATAACGCATGTCTTACGGGGACAGACGAGGTGACTTACGCTCAAAGCGCAGACGGCAACTTTAAGGATGCCGACCTCTCCGGCGTCGGAACGCTCACATCAACCAGTTGCCGAGCCGACGTCCTCTGGAATACAGCCTTCCCAAACATAAACACAGCCAACGGAGTCATCCAGTATGCACTCGAAGGAGGCGTCCCGGAATCAGCCATCTCCGAAGCACGATTCTTCCGCGCATTCGACTACTTCCAGCTCGTGCAAACATTCGGAGGAGTGCCACTGGACCTGGGAGCAGGGGAGCTGATGTTCAATACAAATCCAGCACGTTTCTCAACCAGAAATACCGTCCCGGAAGTATATACAATAGCCATATTCCCAGACCTGAAAACCGCCGTCAACAACCTGCCAGCCAATCCAAGAGTAACCGGAGGAGCAACCAAAACACTGGCACGGCTATTCCTCGCCAAAGCCTACCTGACATACGCCTGGTGGCTGGAAAACAAAGGAAATATCCCCACATATCCGGAATGCTCGCGGACAGATCCGGACGGACATGACGCACAGTGGTACTTCCAACAGGCATATGACATCGCCGTCGCCGCCATCAATGAGCCTGGACCATTTATACTGCAACAAACATTCTATGACGTCCATCTTGGAGCCAACGACAGGAACAAGGAAATACTCCTCTATGCAGACCATACCGAAACCAGCGAATACTATAACGGAGGAAGCCTGACATACGGTAGCGGAGGCGCACCAGACAATTTCGCCGGATGGATGACAACCTGGAACTATACAGACATACGCAGCAGTCAAAACGCAGACGGCACCGAAACACTCAGCTCCGTACAAAGAGAAGCAGAACAACATCTCGGACGACCATGGACACGCATGTGCCCCACAATTAACGTCGTCACACAAACATTCGCCGACAAAACAAACGACTCTCGATACGATGCCACATTTGTCACCGTCTATCGAGGAAACTGGCCAAAAGGAGGAGCAACAGCAACCGTCCTCTACAATGCCAACAACATGCCAGTACAACCAGGAGACGCTATTCTGACATTCCTCGACAATGAGCCGGACACACCCATCCAATACCCAACAGGAGCAGGAACAAGCAATATCGGAGCAGGAACACTCCCGAACCGCGCAGACTACGTCATCTCTCCACAAGGAATCAGCAGAATCGTATATCCGGGACTGTGGAAACTGGGACCATTCCGCACCGACAACAACGGCGGACTGGGACAACCAAATGCCGGCAGCACACGACCATTCAATATCGCAAAACTCTCCGAACTATACTTCGTCGCCGCAGAAGCAGCCGTAAAGGGAGCAACCACACAAGCAGGCAAAAGCGCCAGAGAACTCATCAACGTCATCCGCGCAAGAGCAGGCAAATGGCGATGGGACAACAACGCCAACAAAGAAAAAATCGAAGACCACAGCGAAAACATGACCGCAGCCACACCAACAACCATAGACATCGACTATATCCTTGCCGAACTCTCACGCGAATACTATGGCGAAGGGTACAGATGGTTCGACCTCGTCCGAACACAAAAATGGGCATCAACAGCCGCCTCATACCAAATATGCGGAACAGCAAAAGGAGACCACACACCACAAACAGTCAACCGCAACATTCAGCCATTCCACTACCTTCGACCAATACCGCAAGGACAACTCGACGGCATGGAAATGACCGAAGACCAAAAAGCAACATTCCAGAACCCCGGATATTAAAAACATCGGTTCACCAGCCAGTCAAGCTGGATTTAACAAGAGAAGCCGGTACTGCACAATGTGCATTACCGGCTTTCGGATTAGAACATGGATTGCAAGCCTCACAACCCATCAATTCCACCCCTCCGACAGCCAGTCGGCAACCAACGACTGCGCAGTCGGCAACCCACGACTGGACAGTCGGCAACTCACGACTGGTCAGTCGGCAACCAACGACTGTGCAGTCGGCAACCCACAACTGGACAGTCGGCAACCCACAACTGACCACAGCAAAAAAACGCAACCACACTCTAACCATCCGAACATAAAAACAAATAACAGAAGAACAAATACTAATTTTTATTACCTTTATTTATGCTTATGAAATACATAATAATATTCCTCACTATCACCTTCGCCGCCTCAGGCAAAGTAAAACTCCCAGCCCTGACGGCAGACGGGATGCTGCTCCAGCGCGACAAACCCATAACCCTTTGGGGATGGGCAGAACCAGGCGAAACCATCAACATCTCCTTCCAGAAAAAAAACTATCAAACAATCGCCGAAACCGGCGGCACATGGAAAATCACCATCCCCGCACAACCCGCAGGCGGACCACATACCATAACAGTAAATGACCAAACCGTGAACAACATCATGATCGGCGACCTCTGGCTATGCTCCGGACAATCAAACATGGAAACCCCAGTGCCAAGACTGATGACACTGTACGGAGATGAAATACGAAACTACACCAACCGCTCCATCAGATACGTCAAACTCCCCGTAACATTCAACTTCCACCAGCCACAACAAGACACACCACCCGCACAATGGCTGGAACTCACACCGGAAAACGCAATGGCATACGCCGGCATACCATACTTCTTCGCCAAAACCATGTTTGAACATAACAACATACCCACAGGAATCATCAACGCATCCGCAGGAGGAACACCCATCGAAGCATGGATGCCGGAAGAAAGCCTGGCCAACTTCCCAGCCATCATCAACGACAAACGCATGTGCGAATCCGACGAATACGTCAAAGCCATGCAACAATCCGCAGCCATCACAGCCAAACGATATGCAGAAGTAATGACACAGGAAGACAGAGGAATAAACAGCCCAATACACTGGAGCAAAACAACCATCGACGACACCGACTGGCCATCAACCGAAATGTTCGACAACAGCTGGGCATGGAACAAACAGCAACCCATCTTCGGAACATTCTGGCTACGGCAACACATCAACATCCCCGACACTCTCGCCTCACAAGCCGCAACACTCTACATGGGAAGAATCGAAGGAGCAGACTCCGTCTACATAAACGGAAAATTCGTCGGCAACACCACCTATCAATACCCTCCACGGATATATGCCATACCCCCAGGCACCTTACAGCCAGGGCAAAACCTGATCGTCGCAAGAATAAGCGGAGGAGCGCCATCATTCGTTAAAGACAAACCATACAAACTAGTCTTTCAAACCGCCGCACAGGAAATACCACTGGCAGGAACATGGAAATATCGCACAGGAGTCATCATGCCTCCGCCGGAAGGAACAACCATCTCATTCGCCGGCAAGCCGACAGGACTCTACAACGCAATGATAGCACCACTGCAACCATGGAAAATAAAAGGAATCATCTGGTATCAAGGCGAATCAAATACAGGCAGGCACCATGAATATCACCAAATGCTGACAGCCCTCATACACAGCTGGCGCAACCTCTGGAACCCGGAAACACCCTTCCTCGTCGTACAGCTTCCGAACTACATGGAACCAGGCAAATACAACCCCAACAGCGCATGGGCAGAAATGAGAAACATACAAAGGCAAGTGGCGCACAATACACAAGGAGTGCAACTCGCAGTCACGATAGACCTAGGCGAATGGAACGATGTTCATCCACTTAACAAGAAAGACGTAGCCAACAGACTGGCATTACTCGCACGCAAATTCATATACGGAGAGAAGACCCTCATAGCCGAAGGGCCAGTCTTTACCACCAGCGAAATACAGGGAAACACAATCATACTTTCCTTTGCCGACGGAACGAATGACCTTCTCCCGGTCGACCATCTCCGAGGCTTCTTCATAGCCGGAGCCGACGGCATATACAAAGAAGCAAAAGCCACAATCACCGAAGGCTCGAAAGTAATCGTACAAAGCAAAAACGTACCACAACCCCTGCATGTACGATACGCATGGGCGAATAATCCACAGGAGGCCAACCTGCGCAATCGAAGCGGACTACCGGCCTCGCCGTTCACCACCGAATGAACTTTAACATCTGATAAATATGAATACGAATAAACTTAACATGAACGCACAGAAAAGCAACACAACCTCCCGGCAGCAGGCCAATAAAGGCAGCATGCAACGGACAGGCACACGACCGGCACACATTAATATAATAGTGCTATATACTTTTCTTGCACTAGCCATTGCCATGCAAGCAACTGCATCCGGAGCAGAACGCTATGTGTATGCAAACGCCAGCGAAACATGGATGAAAATCGTAACCGGAGGCAATCCAGTACCAGTCCTTACCGACGCTGTCGACAAAGGCATCCTTCGGGCAGTAGATGACTTGAGAGATGATTTCCGGAAGGTCACAGGCCAGGCCGCAGCCTCCTCTGCCGACAAGGCAAAAGCAGTAATCTTCGTCGGCGTCTACGGACAGTCCCCCTTCATAGACAAGCTTGTCCGCGACGGGAAGATCAACACAGAGCAGCTTGCCGGAAAAAGAGAGAAATACCTGGCAGTCACCATCGACCGACCTGCTGACGGAATAGCCTCAGCCCTGGTCATCGCCGGCAGCGACAAACGAGGAACAATCTTCGGCATATACGAACTGTCAGCGCAAATAGGCGTATCCCCATGGTACTACTGGGCTGACGTGCCAACAACACCACAACGCGAACTGTCGATCAAGCCCGGCATATACACGGAAGGTGAGCCGGCAGTACGCTATCGAGGCATCTTCCTCAACGATGAAGCGCCAGCGCTAAGGGGATGGAGCGAAGCCACATTCGGAGGCTTCAACCATGCTTTCTACGGAAAGGTGTTCGAGCTTATACTACGCCTCAAAGGCAACTTCCTCTGGCCGGCAATGTGGCAACCAACCGCCTTCTACGATGACGACCCCCTGAACGGAACAATGGCCGACGAATACGGGATAGTCATCGGCACATCCCATCACGAACCACTCGGACTCGCACACGACGAATGGCGGCGATACGGCAAGGGAGAATGGAACTATGAACGCAATGCAGAAGAGCTGCAACGCTTCTGGGCAAGGGGCGTCAAACGGTCGAAAGACTGGGAAGTACTCTATACAGTAGGGATGCGTGGCGACGGCGATATGCCCATGACGCGACAGGCAAACGTAGCCCTGCTGCAAAAGATAGTGAATGACCAGCGCTCAATCATCGCCAGGGTCACAGGCAAGAAAGCAGCAGATGTCCCACAAGTATGGGCGCTGTACAAAGAAGTGCAGGAATACTACGACCAGGGCATGCGTGTGCCGGACGACATAACGCTCATGCTATGCGACGACAACTGGGGAAATGTCCGCAAGCTCCCTGCACAGAATGACCACAAGCGCAAGGGCGGATTCGGCATGTACTACCACTTCGACTACGTAGGCGGTCCACGGAACTATAAATGGATTAACGTCACTCAAGTGCAACGGGTTTGGGAGCAAATGAACCTCACCTACTCATACGGTGTAGACAGGATATGGATAGTCAATGTCGGAGACCTCAAGCCAATGGAATACCCCATCTCCTTCTTCCTGGACATGGCATGGAATCCCACACGCTATAATGCCTCAAACCTGCTCAAGCACACCGAGGACTGGTGCGCACAGCAATTCGGCTCCGATTACGCAAAGGAAGCTGCCCGAATGATC
The DNA here is from genome assembly GCA_031257015.1 of Tannerellaceae bacterium. Classification (GTDB taxonomy): domain Bacteria; phylum Bacteroidota; class Bacteroidia; order Bacteroidales; family Tannerellaceae; genus DFXE01. The sequence continues at coordinate 34,212 of JAIRPK010000066.1, read as the reverse complement.
AACCTCTACACAAAATACAACAGGAGAGTAACACCAGAACTCCTCAATGACAGGACATTCAGCCTGGACAACTACAACGAGTTCGCAACCGTAGTCAATGACTACCGACAGCTCCTCATCGACGCCATGCGACTCTACAATCTCATGCCAGCATCCCTCCATGATGCCTTCGACCAACTGGTACTCTTTCCCATCAACGCATGTTGCAATCTGTACGAAATGTATTACGCAGTGGCAATGAACAAACGCCTGGCAGAGAAGAACGATCCGGAGGCAAATGAATGGGCAGACAGAGTGCAAGCCTGCTACGACCGTGACAGCCTGCTGACGCATCACTATAACAATAGCATCGCCGGCGGCAAGTGGGAGCACATCATGGATCAAATCCGTATCGGCTATACATACTGGCAACAACCGAACCAGAGAATCATGCCGAAAACAACCCGCATAAGCAACATCTCCAACAGCCGCATCTTTACGGAAAACAACGGCTATATCGCCATCGAAGCCGAGCATTTCGCCAACAAGCACGAGGACGGAGGAATATCATGGATCATCATCCCGCACATGGGAAAAACACTATCGGCAATGACCACATGGCCGGTTACTTCTGACCCGGAAAAGATGAACATATCGCTCGAATACTCCGTCGAAACAGTATCGACCGGGGAGTTCAAACTCTCATTCATGCTATCCCCTACCCTGAACTATAATGCCAACAAAGGATTGAGATATGCCGTATCCATTGACGGAGGGGAAGAGCAGATTGTCAACTTCAACGGAATGGCTAACGACCGGCTGATAAACCAATGGGTCGCCGCAAGTATAATCGAATCATCAACGACACATAAATTCTCCGACACTGGATTGCATACCATACGCTTCCGCGCTCTTGATCCAGGAATCGTCCTGCAAAAACTAACACTCGATACAGGAGGATTGAAACACTCTTTCCTCGGCGCTCCGGAAAGCACAACCAAATAACATAACACTCATTATTATTATAATCCCAAACACATTAATATATGTATAATATGAAAAACAGTCTGAACATGTTTACCATGCCGCTTGCCCTGGTTGTCGCACTGCTAAGCGCAGAGTGCACAGGGAAGCAGGCGAATGATTACAGAAACGCCTCACTCTCATTCGACGAAAGAGCAGATGCTCTTGTCGCACTTATGTCACCGAAAGAAAAGATCGACATGCTCCGGTATGACAGCCCTGGAATACCGCGCCTAGGAGTGCCGCCACACAACTTCTGGAACGAATGTCTTCACGGCGTGGCAAGAGCCGGAAAAGCAACCGTCTTCCCGCAGGCCATCGGAATGGCAGCAATGTGGGACCGAGAACAAATGAAGGAAATCGCCACAGCCATATCCGACGAAGCACGCGCTAAACATCATCACTTTGCCGCGAACGGAAGACGAGGCATCTACCAGGGACTAACCTTCTGGACACCGAACATCAACATCTTCAGAGACCCGCGATGGGGGCGGGGAATGGAAACCTATGGCGAAGACCCCTTCCTTACAGCTGAAACAGCAATACCATTCATCCGCGGACTGCAGGGCAATCATCCAAAATACCTGAAAACAATCGCCACAGCCAAGCACTTCGCAGTACATAGCGGACCGGAATCCACCCGACATTCATTCGACGTGCTGCCAAGCGATTATGATTTATTCGAGACATATCTGCCACATTTCCGGAGGGCAGTCATGGAAGCCGGCGTACAGTCGGTCATGTGCGCATACCAAAGCTTAAGAGGAGCGCCATGCTGCGGCAACGCCTTCCTGTCAGGCATATTGAGAGACGACTGGGGCTTTGATGGATATATCGTCTCCGACTGCTGGGCAATTGTCGACTTCTACGAACAAACAGCGCACCACATTGCAGATTCGCCAGAAGAAGCAGCCATCATGGCCCTCCGCGCAGGAACAGACCTCAACTGCGGATCCACATATCCACATCTGATTGACGCACTCTACAAAGGCATGATGAAAGAAGCAGAACTCAATGCACCGGTCAAACGAATAATCAAAGCAATGCTGAAGCTCGGAATGATGGACCAACAAGAAAACGTCGGATATGCACACATCCCATACTCAGTCGTCGAATCGGACATGCACAAGGCCATATCACTGGAAGCCGCAAGAAAATCAATCGTACTGCTGAAAAACGAAAACACACTACCGTTCAGCAAAAACATACAGAAAGTCGCAGTCATCGGACCCAATGCAAATGACGTCGAAACAATGCTCGGAAACTACAACGGATTCCCAACAAACCCCATCACACCACTCGAAGGAATACGAGCAAAACTCCCAAACGCCGAAGTCTCTTTCGCACAAGGATGCGCACTGGCCGACAGCGTCCCATATCTACTGCCAGTGCCACCAAGCTGCCTCTTCGTCGACAAGGACGGAAAACAGCCAGGACTCAAAGGAGAATACTTCAACAACACAAACTGGAAAGGCAGACCGGCACACACAAGAACAGACTCCACCGTCAACTTTGTATGGCAAGCCAATGCACCAGTCGAAGGACTGAACCCATACGCATTCTCCGCACGATGGACAGGCGTCATCATCCCACCAGTCAGCGGCATTTACGCCATCGGAGGCGAAGGATTTTCAGGCTTCTCACTAGACATCGACGGCAACCGCGCTGCACAATGGAACGATGTCCACCACCCACGCAAAGTCTATGCAATAATGGACATGGAAGCAGGCAAGCCATACACCATCAAACTGGAATACGTCCAGGAAGGAGCAGAGCAGTCAATGATGCAATTACTGTGGGACACACCAAAGCCTGACCTCCTCAACGATGCACTGACACTCGCCAAAGAATCAGACATCATCATCCTCTGCATGGGCCTGAGTCCAAGGCTCGAAGGCGAAGAAATGCCAGTGCAAATACCAGGCTTCAACGGGGGCGACAGGACAGACATCAACCTCCCGGCAACACAATCAGCGCTCATCCGCGAAATCGCACGACTGGGCAAGCCAACAGCGCTCGTCCTCCTCAACGGCAGCGCACTGGCTATCAACTGGGAAAAAGAACACATGAACGCCATCGTCGAGGCATGGTATCCAGGCCAACACGGAGGAACAGCCATCGCAGACGTGCTCTTCGGCGACTACAATCCTGCAGGGAGGCTGCCAGTCACTTTCTATCGCAGCACAGAGCAACTACCACCCTTCGACGACTACAACATGGCCGGGAAAACATACCGATACTTCACCGGAGAACCACTCTTCGAGTTCGGCGAAGGACTGAGCTACACACAATTTGAATACACCATACAGGATGCACCGCAAAAGATCGTCGCCGGCGACAGCCTTCGCATCACCGTCGAAGTGAAAAACACCGGCAACCGCGACGGCGACGAGGTCGTACAACTATACGTCTCACTGCCAGAATCAAAGCTAAACGTACCACTGCGCTCACTCCAAGGATTCGACCGCATACACCTGAAGGCAGGCGAAAAACGACGACTGCTCTTCACCCTCTCGCCCGAACAAATGGCAGGCAGAGACACGTTCGACTACTCAAAAGTCATTCCCGGAAAAGCGCTCATCTCCATAGGCGGCAAGCAACCCGATAAGCACAGCCTCGCAACACGGCGCGTCGTCCAGCGCGAAATCACCATCACAGGCGAGGAAATCACCAACCCATGGTAAGCACATCCAAACACCTCCCATATTGAAAACGCTTGAGAATGAACCATAACGGAGAACTTTTCCGAACAACCGCAGGCCTGCCGCACAAACAGTCGCAGGCCTGTTTTGCAAACCACCGCCAACCCCACAACTGGACAGTCGGCAACTCACGACTGTACAGTCGGCAACCCACGACTGGGCAGTCGCCAACCCACGACTGGGCAGTCGCCAACCCACGACTGTACAGTCGGCAACCCACGACTGGGCAGTCGGCAACCCACAACTGGGCAGTCGCCAACCCACAACTGGGCAGTCGCCAACCCACGACCGGGCAATCGCCGAAGCATATACCGAACCAAGAAGCGAGATTATGGCAGGCAGCAGAAACAGCTTTTCATGCGCAACAGCTCAGGCTCGCGACAAGCGATATTTTATATCTATAACAAGTTATATTTTATAATTCTAACTCATTATTTAACATGTATAAATTAATTGTTTCAATTTTTCTCCTCCTGTCGATTGCACTTCATGCAGAAGACGGGAGCAGGCTCTGGCTACGGCTGGGAGCAGGAAGTGGAGCCAGGGTGACAACGCCCGGACGGACGGCCACGATCGACGTAGCTGCGCGGGAAATAAAGGCGCATTGGCGCGGGGGAAATGTAACCCTCGCCTATAACAGAAAAAAGGCCGAAGATGTGTCGGCCGAGGCATTCTCCATCACTGGAGATGCCCGGACGGGCGTGACCATATCGTCAAAGTCAGACCGGGGATTGCTCTACGGAGCTTATGCACTGCTAAGGCTGCAGGCGACAGGCCGGGACACGGGCACAATCGCAATGACCGAAGCCCCGGCGTTCGAAAGGCGAATCCTGAATCACTGGGATAACATGGACGGGAGCATCGAACGTGGATATGCCGGGCGCTCGCTCTGGAAATGGGAGGAACTGCCGACGCTGTCGCCACGCTATGAAGCCTATGCAAGGGCTAATGCCTCGATTGGCATCAACGGGACTGTGCTGAATAATGTGAACGCCAACCCCACGGTCTTGACGGCAGACTGTCTGGCCAAGGTGAAGGCGCTCGCTGATGCGTTCAGGCCTTATGGACTCAGGGTATATCTGTCCGTCAACTTTAACGCGCCGAAGAGCATCGGAGGGCTGACTACGGCCGACCCGCTTGACAGTCAGGTGAAGCGCTGGTGGAACGACAAGGCGGACGAAATATATGCGCTAGTGCCTGACTTCGGCGGCTTCCTGGTGAAGGCTAACTCGGAAGGGCAGGCAGGGCCGCAAGACTATGGTCGCACTCATGCAGATGGGGCAAATATGCTGGCCGATGCGCTCGCGAAACATGGGGGCATCATCATGTGGAGGGCTTTCGTTTACGCTCCAAGCACGGACGACCGGGCGAAGCAGGCTTACCTTGAATTTATGCCGCTCGACGGACAATTCCGCGATAATGTGATTATCCAGATCAAGAACGGGCCGGTGGACTTTCAGCCACGGGAAGCGTTCAGCCCTCTCTTCGGGTCGCTGAGGCAGACGCAGAGCATGATCGAATTTCAGATCACCCAGGAATACCTCGGTCATTCCAATCATCTGGTCTTCCTTGCGCCGCTCTTCAAGGAGACGCTCGACAGCGAAACATTCAGGGATGGCGACGGCTCGACGGTGGCTAACGTGACGAACGGCCGGGCTGGACGAACGCGGGTGACTGCCATTGCGGGCGTCGCCAATACGGGGGACAGCGCCAACTGGTGCGGGCATCATTTCGCACAGGCAAACTGGTATGCCTTCGGCAGGCTGGCGTGGAACTGCAACCTGAGCGCCGGGGAGATTGCAGATGAATGGATACGGCAGACGTTTACCGACCGGGATGAGTTCCTCGTTCCCGTCCGGGAGATGATGTGCTCTTCACGCGAGACCTGCGTTGACTACATGATGCCGCTTGGACTGCATCATGCCTTTTCGTTTAACGAGCACTATGGCCCGGAGCCTTGGGGCAACCTCCCACGTGGACGGGCTGATTGGAACCCAGTGTACTACCATCGCGCGGACACGGGCGGGATTGGCTTTGACCGGACGAGGCGGGGAAGCGATGCCGTGTCGCAGTATAACGAGCCTCTACGCGATGAGCTGGACGACGTCCGGCGATGCCCGGAGAATTTGCTGCTGTGGTTTCATCGCGTCCGCTGGGATTTCCGGATGAAGAACGGGCGGACGCTGTGGGAGAATCTGTGCTATCGCTATGATGCAGGCCTGCAGCAGGCGAGGGCTTACCAGATGCAGTGGGACAGGCTTCAGCACATGGTTGACGAGGAACGGTTCAAGGCAGTGCAACGCAAGCTGATGATTCAGACGCGGGATGCTCAATGGTGGAAAGAGGCCTGCCTGCTTTATTTCCAAACCTTCTCAAGGATGCCCATCCCGTTTGACATCGAGCGACCGACGAATACGCTGGAGGATATTAAGAAGATGAACCTTCGGAAGATTACCTACTGATGCAACTGACGGGCAGATCGGTCAGCTGTACGGGCATTAAAAAAAGCCCTACCCTCGCGGGCGGGACTTCTTCAATAATATTCATTTTCTTTGCTTAAATCTTTCAATAGTGATGTTTCTATCCACACCTTGAAATATTTTCTTTACAATGGGCGAATGTAGCGCTTTCCGTTTGGTTGTACAATAGATTGACGGGCTGGAATGTGTTTTTTGCATGATTTGGGATTATATTTGCGGGCAAAAAAGTAAATATGCTATGGATATACATTTTGAAGGTTTGCTTACGGGCGTTGTGACGTTCCTGATTATCGGGTTGTTCCACCCGATTGTGATCAAGGTAGAGTATTATTGGGGGACAGGGCTTTGGTGGATATTCCTTGTTATGGGAGTTGTCGGCTGCGCGGCTGCGCTGGTTGTGGACAGTTTGTTTGTATCGGCTGTTTGTGGCGTGTTTGCCTTCTCGTCCTTCTGGTCTATCAAGGAGTTGTTTGAGCAGCGTGAGCGCGTAAAAAAGGGTTGGTTTCCGGCCAACCCCAAGCGTAAGAAGAGTGATTGATTTAGTCGTTGTATCGACTGGAGATGACCTGGAATTGCAATTTCTCCCCTTTGCGCAGCTTTAAGCCTGATGGGCGAAGGTAGTTTTTCACAGAGGTGGATATATTGAGGGATTCGCCCGTTTGCTGATCTGTTTGTACGGTGCGTTCGATAGGGATTATTAAGAGGTTAAGCTCTTCCTTTTCGGGCGCATTTCGCATGTAATGATCCAGCATGATGGATATGTTTCCGAAGCGGTAGGTCAGGTCGGCGGCGCTTTTGGTCATGGATACGAATGAGGTTGTTGAGTTGTCCATTTTGCCGTCTCGGAAGAAGTTGACAACGGAGTCTTCGGGGAGTGCGAGCAGGTAGTTGGGTGGGGTGAGTGTGTATGGTTGTTCTTCGTGGGGAAAGGCTGTGAGGCTGAAGTAGGCGTTGTTTATTTTACGGTCTTTTATAGTGTCGGTTATTTTCTTTATTGGGATGGTGACGCGGGTGAATACGCCGGCGGGGGTTTTAATATATGTGTGGTCGTCGTTGGGAGTGAGCAACGTGGATATGTCGGTGTTGCGGAATTGATTGAGCTGTATGACATCTTCAGTGACGAGGAAGCCTTCGCTTGCGGTGAGGATGGTGTCATTCCCTGAGGAGTTTTTTGTCTGGTAGCGGTAGTAGATGGCCATGCCGGTTGTCTCGACGACTATTATATTTCCGCTGCCGAAGGTGTTAGTTATGTACAGGCCGGGGAAGAAGTTGTTAAAGGTCTGCTGGTTGGTATATACACCTGGATTTTTTATCGACGCATCGTAGAAGGCTTGGCCTAATTCTGTTGGCATCCGCATGGACAAGTCGGGATAATAGTATGACAAACCGGAAAGGTTCCATATAGAATCGGATATGGAGAAGTCACGCGGGGTGTAGCTTAGCTCGGCTAATGGGTGTTGCATATCCACATAGCCAACTGGATCGAAGTTAGTATAAAAGTGCCCGCTGAGCTGCTTTATCAAGGGAAAGGCTTTTACCTGCATGGGGGCTAAAGAGTCGCCTATCCAATTTCCGCGCTCGTAGGCGATGTAGAGTTTCATTGAATCGATCTTGCCGTCGAGGGGCGTTTGCTTAAACTTGAAGTTGTCCTGACAATAGAATTGGCAGAGGTAGCCGGACTTGAGCGTGCCGTATGTGGGATCGTACATTTCACCCAGAAGGCCGTATGTGGATTTGGCATACGTGGAATCGAGGGCAACTGTTGAGGCCTCCAATTGGAATGTATCGGCGTAAACGACCGACATGTCTCCTTTCGGCTGCATTTCGGAACCGACAAGGCCGATGTTGTCGCAGGCTGAAAGGAAGGCGAGGGTGAAGAGAATACAGATAATGAAATATGTTGTTTTCATATTGCGTTTGCTGCTTTTTGTTTATTTGCTGTTCAGGATGCTATCGTAAAAATTGTTGATTGAATTTATGTATGTGTCTTGCGGCTGGTAGGGGAGGAAAGGTTTGTCGGCTAAAGAGGATATATAATCGGTTATTTCCGGGCGGATTGTTTCGCTTCCCTGGATGACGCCGTCGGAGAAGTTGATGGCAAGCATGGTTAGAGATGTGAAGCTGGTGTCGGTTCTTAGCTCCTTCATGTCGGCTTCCTTCGCTCCGTCCATGATAAGTTTCTCTACTATGGCGCCTCTTAGGGGTTCGTTGAAATCGTCAGCGTAGATGGAATATACTATCTTGGTGTCTTTGAAGCATGGATCGTCAGCATACATTCGCTTTAGGTAAAGGCTCGTCAGCGCAGAGAACCAACCATGACAATGAATCAAATCCGGTATCCAGCGAAGTTTTTTTATTGTCTCCAAGACGCCTCTTATATAAAAGATTGAGCGCTCGTCGTTGTCTTCATATTCCTTTCCGCGTTCATTGCGCAAAGAGCCTTTTCGTTGAAAAAAATCTTCATTATCTATGAAATAAACCTGCATCCGGGCGGATTGTATGGATGCTACTTTTATTATTAAGGGGTGGTCGGTATCATCAATTATGAGATTCATGCCGGATAGGCGTATTACCTCGTGCAGCTGATTGCGCCGCTCGTTAATGTTACCAAATTTAGGCATAAATGTTCTGATTTCGCGACCGCGTTCCTGTATTCCCTGCGGTAAATTCCTTCCTATTATAGAGAGTTCCGATTCCGGAAGATAAGGAGTAATCTCTTGAGTTATAAATAAAATTCTTTTAGCATCCATCACTTTATTTAGTTCAATTTTTTGTACAACGGTACAAATATAATGTTTTTATTTTGCTTTTGGCGTTTATCTGCCTAAAGGTGACTGACTACCGCTATGATTTGCCCTGCTTCAAGTTTTACTTTTCTGCGGTGTTTTTCCTTTTTTTAGCTAATTGCAGTTATTTTTCTCCATTAAACGAGCTTTGGTTTTTAGTTTTCTGTTGTCAGCATCCGTAGGCTCTCTGGAAATACAGGAGATGCAGGAACTTACTTCTGAAAATTTAAGATTACGCTAAAGCTCTGCCGTGATGGCTAGGCCTTTCTATTTTGCGCACAAGCCTTGCAACATCGCCTGCCTCCTTCACAGCGACAGCAGGGCGCTCTCGCTTAAACACTCCAAATTGTTCCGCCGGATTACTTCCCTTGCCGCCTCGTAATTGCTGGCGCGAAGGAAAAGTATGCTCTTGCCGCCGGCTGAAAAGCAGTACATATATTCAATACTGATGCCTGCACGGGTGAAAAAAGATATGCTGTCGGCAAAACTGCCGGCACAAGAACCGGTTACGATGGCCAGAACCTCACTTAAATTGACACTCACGTTCTCGCGCTTCAGTATCGCATACGCTTTCAGAGGATCGCTAACGATGATGCGCATGATGCCAAACTCGGAGGTGTCGGAAATACTGGCGGCTATAATGCGAATCTCCTCCTGCGCAAGCAGGGTTAACACTTCGCCCAGCTTGCCGTACTTGTTTTCCAGGAAAATGGATATTTGGTTGACTGTCATATTTATTAAATTATTTTTCGCAAATCTTTTACTCGAACGGCTTTCCCTTCCTGAACGGGGAGCGAACCGCGGGCAACGAGCTTCAGGCGAGGAGTGAGAAGAAGCTCGTCGCGCAATCGGCGGGATACGTCTCTGGCTAAGGCCTGAAGAACACTGTAATCGTCAGTGAAAAGTTCGCTTAGCTCTACTTCAACAAGCATTTCGTCGCTGGCGCCGACTGTTTCAAGAGTGATGAAATAATTCCCTCCAAGTTCGGGGAATTGCATCAAAATGGTCTCTATCTGGACAGGAAAGAGGTTGACGCCCTTCAATATTATCATATCGTCGCTACGCCCCTGGAACCGCGACAGACGCCTGTGAGTGCGCCCGCATGGACAGGAGCCGGGAAGAAACCGGGTGAGATCGCGGGTGCGGTAGCGAAGCAAAGGCATCGCCTCGCGGTTGATGGTCGTCAGCACCAGCTCGCCCACTTCGCCATCGACAACAGGCTCCAACGTATGGGGGTCGACAATCTCGGCCACAACATAGTCCTCCCATATATGGAGGCCGTTCTGCTCCGTACATTCAAAGGCGACGCCGGGGCCGTTCATCTCTGACATGCCAAAGCAGTTGTAAGCCTTTACGCCAAGCATCTGCTCAATACGCCGGCGTTGCTCCTCGGAATGTGGCTCGGCGCCGATACACAGGACGCGGAGACGGGTTTCATGAGAGTCGATGCCCTCTTCGTGCATGACTTCGGCAAGGCGCATGGCGTAGCTCGGTATAATATGGAGGCATGTCGTGCCAAAATCCTTGATGAACTTAATCTGACGCTTGGTATTGCCGGCAGCGGCTGGAACGGTCAGAGCGCCCAGACGTTCGGCTCCATATTGAAAGCCGAGGCCGCCGGTAAACATCCCGTAGCCGGAGGTATTCTGGAAAACGTCCGTGTCACGAAGCCCGACCATGTACATGCAACGGGCAACCTGCTCTGCCCATTCGTCAATGTCGCGGCGGGAGTGGAGAACAACGGTGGGATTGCCTGTTGTCCCGCTGGACGAATGAAGGCGAACGCAGTCCTTCAACGGTATGGCCGCAAAACCGTAGGGATAGTTATTGCGCAAATCGTCTTTGGTCGTGAATGGAAGGGTCTTCAGGTCGTCCAGCGAACGGACAGAACCGGCATCTATGCCTTTTTTCGCAAACATTCTTTTGTAAAACGGAGAATGAGAGGCGCGGGCAAGCGTCTCCTGCAAGCGCCGGACTTGCAATTGCTCAAGCGCAGGCCTGGACAGGGTTTCTATTTCTTCTTTCCAATATTCCATGCTTCGGAGCGGAGGGGATTTTTTATCAATTTTTGATTCGTATTCATAAACGCTTATGGACAACACGGACGAAGGCCATGGCGCTCTTCCCGGTGTAAAAAACTTAAAATCTTTTTAAATACAGTTTTCAATAAAAAAGCTTTTCCGAATGTTTTAAGCCTTCGGCTTGCATTATTTCTTGAGAGGCCTTAATAAAGGTGCAGATGTCCGGAGACGGGATTATAATACGTCGTCATCCTTATTCAGACGTTTCCTGGCCGCGCTGCGAACTTTTTCCTTCTCATCGTTCAGAGATATTTGAAGAAGGACTTCCTCGTTTTCTTCCGGGCTTAATTTCCAGACAGCGCTTTCGCGAACGTGCCAATCACTGTCTGTCGTAGCTATATCCGCCAAAAGGGACTGATGCTGAGCGGGGATGAGAAACTCAACGGCGGCGTCGCGAACGTCAAAGGATTCGTCTGTCGTAGCAATCTTTGCCAAAAGGGACTGCGACTGTTCGGGAACGAGCTTGTAAACAGCCTCGATGCGAACACCGGAGTATTCGTCCTCGACTGCCAGCCTGGACAGTATTTCATGATTACGTTCATACATAAGTTGAAGGGAGGCCGCAGCTGTTTCGTCACAAACCGCATCCGATTCCACAGCGCCATCTCCGTCATTTTCCAGAGGCTTTACAATTATCTTTCCAACGGCAACTTCACGAACAGCGTCGCTTTTATCTCCAAGGGCTATTTGGATAAAAAGTTCCTGGCTATGTTCGGGAGCCAGGCGTTCGATTGCGGCAATGCGCACTTCCTCATCTTCATCTTCGCCTTCAGGGGAAATAGTTAGAGCTATGGCCTCCAATACTTTCCTTCCGGGTTCGGGAAGCAGCTTGCCGATTGCAAAAACGCGGACTTCAATGTCTTCATCCGCATTTTGCGCCAGTTCTTCCAGCAGGGGCTGGTGCTCCTCAAAGGCAAGCGCGTCTATTGCGCTTATGCGTACCTCAACATCCTCCTCAGTCGAGGAGGCAATTGCGGCAAGCTTCTGCTGAGGATAGACGGATGTCAGCACAATCCTGGCTTCATTACGGACAATCGAACTTTCGTCTTCTTTCGCCAGTTTTTCCAGTAAATCATAATGCTGAGCGGGTATTAATCGCCTGATGGCGGCTGCCCTGGCTTCAGGAACGCGGGCTTTTGCGGCTGCTTCTGCCAGCTTCTCCTGGTTTTTTATCTTGCCGACAGCATCCTGGGCAACAACATTATTTTTGCTTCTCCACTGGGATGCCCTGGTGGGCAAAAACAGAAGAATGAGGGGAGACAAAAAAATGACGGGGAGCAAATAGGGCAAAACGGGGAGCAAACACGAGAAGAAATTTAGCAGAGATGCAAGTGGAACGGTCGCAATCATTTTATTTATCCTTTTTTATAATGTTTAACTGCACGAAAATACGCATTATTTCTTAATAAAGCTTATAAAAGGGAGGTCTTTCGCTCTGGTGACGGCTATTTCCGCACCGGTGCCGACACTTCCCGCACCGGTGCCGACACTTCCCGCACCGGTGCCGACACTTCCCGCACCGGTGCCGACACTCCCGGAGCTGGTGCCCACGCTTCCGGAAATCGAACTGGGATAGATGGCGAATTTGATGATAGTTTTGGTGGATTTTTGGGGGATGAGGCCTTATGAAAGGGTGTTTGGGGAGGTGGAAGAAGATGTTTTTCAGAGGAAGGCGACGGATGGTTAGCTGTTGGCGTCGTTGTCGGGGATATGGCTTTTGACGTCGCCGTCGATGAAGTGTGTGGTGATTTCGTCGCCTGGCGACAGGGCGGATGCGCGTTTTACGATGATGCCGTTTTTGAGGGTTAGGGTGTATCCGCGTTTGAGGTTGTAGTCCGGGGAGGCCATTTGAATGAATTGTTCGGCCAGGCTGAGTGCGTGTTTTTGAGCGGCAATGTGCTTTTGGGTGTTGGTGAGAAGGGAGTTTTTGGCGTTGTCGAGGATGGTGTTGTTTTTGTTTATTACGGCGGCTATTTTGACTGGCAGTTGTGCTTCCAGGGCGTTCAGCATGGTTCGGTTTCTGTCGAGGCGCTTGATGACGATTGATGGTATTCGGGCGGCGTATGAGTGGAGGCGTTGTTTTTCTTTCTGAATGCGTGCGCTGAAGGTGGCGCAGATGGTTTGCTGGATGCTGCGCTGTTCGTTGGCTGTCTGGTCTATGCGGTTTATGAGGTATTCTGCTACGGCTGTTGGTGTTTTGAGCATTTTGTGAGCGACCATGTCGAGGACGGTTTCGTCTCTGTCGTGTCCGATGCCTGTCAGGATTGGGAGGGGGAACTGGGCGCAGTGCGCGGCGAGGTTGTAGGCGTCGAAGCTGCTTAGTTCGGAGGTGGCGCCTCCTCCTCGGATGATGACGGTGAGGTCGAAGAGGTCTGCATGATTGAAGATGTTTTCGAGGGCTGCGATGATGGATGTTTCGGTTTTTTCGCCTTGCATGACGGCTGTGAAGAGGCGGTGGTAGAAGACGTATCCTGCGGAGTTGTTTTCCAGTTGGTTGACGAAATCGCCATATCCGGCGGCTGTTGGCGAGGATATGATGGCGATGCGGTTTGGGAGGATGGGTAATGGTAGTTCTTTGTTGAGGGTGAAAACTCCGTCTTCTTGCAGGCGTCGGATGATTTCGAGGCGGCGTCGGATCATGTCGCCGATGGTATAGGCGGGGTCGATGTCGATGATGTTGAGGCTGAGGCCGTAGAGTTCGTGGTAGTCTGCTTTTGCTTTGATGAGTATTTTTATTCCTGATGCGAATGGTTGGCCGGCGATGCTTTCAAAGGAGTATTTTATTTTGTAGAATGTTGATGCCCAGATGGAGGCGCGGATTTTTGCGGAGATTTGGCCTGTCCGTTCGTTTTTTTCTATGAGTTCGAGGTAGCAGTGGCCGGAGGGGTTGATGCGGACGTCGCTTGTTTCGGCTCTCACCCAGTATGTGCCTGGGAGTGCGCCGGCGATGGCGTTTTTTATTCTGTGAGCCAGTTCGGCGAGGGTGAGTTCTTCTCTTTTTTCGTTTTTATTGTTGGTGTTCATTTTGTTGATGTTTTAGGGCTTTATGGAAATCCGGGATTCCGTATCCGAGTTCTTTATCCTGGAGTGGGAAGTTGGAGGCTGTTTTGCGTATGAGGTTAATGATTTCGATGTTGGTCAGCTGTGGGAGCGCTTGCCAGAGGCATACGGCGAGGCCGGCGATGATGGGGGTTGCGAAGGATGTTCCGCTGGCGAAGGCGATGTCGCCATTGTCGGTGATTACCGTGCTGTTGGTTCCGAGCGCTACAAGGTCTGGCTTGATGCGGTTGTCGGCGGTGAGGCCATAGGAGCTGAAGGTTGAGCGTTCATGATTTTCTGTTATGGCGCCGATGGTGAGTATGTTTTTTGCGTCCGCGGGGAAGGTGATGTTTTGCCATGGTTCGCCGGCTTCGTTTCCTGCGCTTATGATTAGCAGTATTCCTTTGTCGGCGGCGGCGTTGACGGCTTTGGTTATGAAGGCCGTTTGTCCGTCGAGCGTGTTTTTGGGATAGTTGAGGGTTTCGTCGTCGAATTTGTAGTATCCGAGGGAGGAGGTTATGACGTTTACGCCTGCGCTGTCGGCGTATTCGAGGGCGGCGACCAGGTAATCTTCTTCGATGGGATATTCCGAGCGTGTGTCTTCGCTTTTGATTAGCCAGTAAGATGCTTCCGGAGCAGTTCCGACTATTATTCCCGGCAGGTTGGCTGCGAGGCATGAGAGGACTTTGGTGCCGTGTGGATCGGTGGTGAAGACGCTTTCTTCGGAGCAGACGATGTTGCTGACGCCGGCGATTTTTAGCGAGGCGAAGGCGGAGATACGGTTGACGTTTTTGAATCCAGCGTCGATGACGGCGACTTTCATGCCTTGGCCTTTGTAGCCGTTTTCGTGTAGATGGATTCCGTTCATCATTTCAATTTGTCGTCTTGCATATCCGTAGAGTGAGCCGGCGATGGCGGATGTTGCGGGTTTGAGGGTGTCTGTATTTTGCGGGCAGTCTGGCAGGGAGGAGCGGTCGCCGCGATGAACGAGCTTTACGGAATCTACGATATTGAGGTTGCTTATTTTCCGGACTATCAGGCTGTCGTTGCTTTCGACGACGACGGTTGATAGCCACTTGCTGCTTGTCAGGATTTTTGCTCCGATGGATGTTAGAGCATTGAGGGATGAGTGAGCGATGGGGATGTCGGATGTGTCGAGTGGAATATTTTGCCGACGGCGGCGTTCAATTGCATCCGGCGAGAGGAATGAGTATGGAGGCTCATTATGTTTTTCCGTAATGCCTTTGTTGTTAAGGTAAACACGGAAACAGTATTTTTCGGCTTTAGGGGATTGGATGAAGAGAATGAGGCAGAGGAGTAGAAGTGTGATGTTGCGATGCTTTTTCAATCGTCCTCCGCTTCCATATCGTAGTCTGTTTTGTTGTAGTCGTCTTTTTCGAGGCGTTCTGTTTCTTTGGTCTTGAAGACTGGGATTCCTCTGTTTACGCTTTGGCGCAGAGATACAAGTGTTTCTGTTGAGATTACTCCGGGTATTTCCTGTATTTGTGAGTTGAGTAGTTTCATAAGGTGTTCGTTGTCGCGGGCGTAAAGTTTGATTAGCATAGTGTAAGGTCCGGTGGTGAAATGACATTCTACGACTTCCGGAATTTTCTCAAACTCCGGCACTACATCTTTGTACATTGAGCCTCTTTCCAGTTTCACGCCTATGTATGTGCATGTGTTGAAGCCGAAGAATTTGGGGCTTACGTGGTAGCCTGAGCCGGTTATTACTTTCATTTCAATCATTCGCTGAACTCTTTGGTGTATTGCTGCACGTGATACGCCACATACTTCCGCTACTTCCTTAAATGGAGTTCTGGCATTTTGGGAGATAATGCTTATTATCTGCCGGTCTAATTTATCTAATTTTTCCATCTTATCCATATTGACTTCTGTTTAGATTCTATTAAAAATTCTACCAAAAGTAGTGAATTATTTTGGTTCCTGTATCATATTGTAATGTAAAAGCGGATATGCCAGCAAAAAGACAGGCAAAAACGTCATTTAACGGCGTTCTTGCCTGCCTTCTTTTAGTAAAGTTTTCTTTACCTGTTACGGCTGTACGGCTGTCGTATCTTTTTCAATGTCGAGCAGTTCGACCTCGAATTTAAGTACGCTGTTTGCCTTAATGTTGTACGAGCCTCTTTCACCGTAAGCGAGGTCAGAAGGAATCCAAAATATGTACTTTGAACCTTTTGGCATGATTTGCAAACCTTCTGTCCATCCCGGTATGACACCAGTCAGCTGGAATGAGGCCGGTTCTTTACCGATAGAGGAGTCAAATTCTGTTCCGTCAAGCAACCAGCCAGTGTAGTGAACGGTTACTTTGTCACTGGCAGCAGGTTTTTCTCCTGTCCCTTCAGTGATAACTTGATATTGGAGGCCGCTTTCAGTTGTGATTACACCACTTTTGGCCTTGTTCTCGTCAAGAAATTTCTGTCCTTCGGCTTTTGTCTGATCTGCATCCCTGGCCTGAGCTTTCGGGAACCATTCCTGAATGTAGGCAGAGGCTTCAGCAGCAGTCATTTTTAAAACTGCAGAATCGCCTTTTATCCCGGCGATGAATCCTGCTACCAAATCGTCCACATTGAGGCTTCCGCCTGGGGCGGTCGGCAATTGTTGCTTTAAGCCAGCTCCTTGCACTACACCTATTGCGTAACTTACACTGTCAACGTCATTGCGCAATTTGGCGCTTTTGACAGAATCACATGAGGCGGTTGAAACGCCTACTATTACCATCGCTATGATGGAAAAAATAATACTGATCTTTTTCATTTTATACTATGTTACAATCTCTAATAATTCTACTTCAAATATAAGGGCACTACCCGGTTCTATGTGTTCTCCCGCTTGACGCTCGCCATAAGCTAAATGAGAAGGAATGAACAGTCTCCATTTAGAACCGACAGGCATTAGCTGAAGGGCTTCAATCCATCCGGGTATTACTTGTGATACGCCAAAGACAGCCGGTTGTTTTCTCTCTACGGAGCTATCAAATACAACGCCGTTGACGAGTGTCCCGTGATAATGGCATTTAATTCGATTATTGGCTTTGGGCCTTGCACCTTCTCCTTTTCTTAGTATTTCGTACTGAAGACCGCTGGGGAGTTCAACTACGCCTGCTTTGTGCTTGTTTATGCGTAAGAACTCTTCTCCTGCTTTGCGGTTTAAATCGCACTTTTCATGACGGAGAGTGGCAAAATATGTATTGACTAATTGTTGAGCCTCATCGTAATCAATGGATGTTGAAGATTCAGATAGTACGTCTTCAACACCTTTTTTGAAGTCTTCCATATTCGATATTTTAATGCCAGTAGCGCGAAAATTGTTCCCTATGCTGAGTCCAAGTGCGTAGCTAAGTTTGTCCATCGTTTAAATATATTATTGTTTTGGGTGCAAAAGTAAGTTTTTTTTTAATGAACAGGGTGAATCAAAGGAATATATTTTTACGGATGTGGTGATGAAAAACGAAGATAACAGACTAAACATTATTCTCAATTCTTAATTTAACAGTTTTTCAACAGTCCCGGATTACAGCTTATAGCCAGAGCCGCTAGTTCATGTGACATAGAAATCTATGATATTGCACTAAAACGAATCTGTCTACTTAACCATAACATAAATAATAGTTAATTTCCGACTATTTGTAAATGAAAAACTCCGTTAGTCCATATTTTTATTTAATGAAACGAAAAAAAAGAGACTGCCTTTTATTGGACAGCCTCTTTAAGTTTGGAAATATTCACAATTAATTATACCCCTTGTTCTGCTCGAACGGGACACTGATATTCAGGTCTATCTGAGATTGAGGGATAGGCCAGAGGATATTATAGTCCTGAATGTTGCAGGCAGGATAACGGGGATTGTTATTGTATTTACGTACACGTTCCAGAAGTTTACCGGTGCGACGAAGGATAAAGTGACGGCATGTCTCGCCGTATAGTTCGCGGGCGGATTCATCAAGAAGGTAGTCGAGAGTAACGGCACTCGCTGCAACGGGAGTTGCATGAGCGCGTTCACGGATTTTGTTTATATCGGCAGCCGCCTCGGCAACCATGCCTTTTTGAATATAAGCTTCGGCACGAAATAGATATGTCTCGGCCAGACGCATACCATACTGATCTTTAAAAATACCGCCACCGCCGGATTGTGCGGGGTTGTCGAGGATGTTGCAGGGATCAGCCATCTTCATGAAGTAAGGATATATGTACTGGCAACTGTCACGCATGGCGTCACGGCCTGTGGCGTAAGCATTCTTGAAGAAGTCGGAAGAAAAGTCTATGCGTTGCCCGAAATACTCTGATTCAGGATTATCGCAGTAGAAGTCTCGCTTAACATTGTTGGATGAATTGCGAATATCGGTGTCCCAATCGCCATACCATGCCTGGTGCGTCATAAGAATCGAAGGATGAATCCATGCAACAGGACGCCCCAACGTGTCGGAATATCCTGTGTATTTCCCGTCTATAAGCTCTCCTCGAAAAGCCATTTTCCCATCCGGCAAGCTTATGCGGAAATATGCAGGGCCAAAAGCGCGAATTGTACGGGCATTGCCGCCGCCGGTAATAGTCGGCGGTTCATACTGTACAACCCAGATAGCTTCCTTGTTCTCCTGAAGATTATGATTGCCGTATGTAAAGAGATCCTGATAGACATCACCTTTTCCGAAGACATCGTTTTGCTTGCCGAAGCGCTCGGTCATGAGCCGGTAGCCGAAGTCGTTAATGACCTTGGTCGCAGTGGCGATAGCGTCATCATATTTCTTTTGCATGAGATATACTTCAGTAAGAAGATGCAAGGCTGCGCCTTTTGTTATACGTCCAAGATCTTCTTCTTTGCCCGGATCGGGAAGATATTGCGCCGCAGCTTTAAGATCACGCTCCATCAGCTCGTAGGCTTTGGATACGGGGTCTCTGACGAAATCTGTCTTAGCAGCACTGACTACATCTTCTATAACCGGAACATCGCCGAAGAAAGAGACGAGGTGACGATACATGAAAGCCCGGAAGAATTGAGCCTCTGCACGATAAGCCTGCTTCTGGGCTTCGCTTGTCCACTGCACTTCGTTGTTTCGATCAATCGCGTCGATGAGCATGTTTGCATATTGGATGACAATAAATGGACGCTTCCAATAGTCTTGAACATAACCGGATGTAGGCACCAGATAGGTTTCATAGTTACACAGGAAGCGCGTACTGCCTGGATCTTCTCCGTGGAAGGCTATATCCGTCCCTACACCTTTATATATAGCGAAGCAATCCTGATAGTCATCGCCACCAGGTTGGAACCAGTCATATCGAGTACGAAAGTGCAAGCCCGTTACCCCCTGTTTCATACCGGCGAGGCTGGAGTAAGCATTATCAGGAGCGAGGAAATCTTTTGGATTCTCTGTCAAAAAGTCGTCGTCGTTGCACGAGACCAGTGTTGCCGTTAGTATTACGGTTATGATGAAAAGTATGTTTCTCCGGATTGAGATAGAATATGATTTCATATACGATTTTTTTAGAGTGATAACTTTATTCCTAAGACGATATTGCGGATACCGCGCTGGTGAGCATAATCATCTGTATTAAGCGATGCGTATTCAGGATCCCAGCCTGGGAATTGAGTGAATGTCAACAGATTCTTGCCGGATATATATAACTGGAGGTTACTTATCTTCCCAAGATTCTTGAGCATATTCTGGTCAAAAGTATAAGTCAGCGACAAATCTTGCAGGCGTGTAAATCCACGGTTCTTCCATACACCGCCATATACGGCTGGAGAATTGTATATACCTGATGATTCCGTGCTGCGATTCTCCGGCGTCCAGTAATGCCGTGCAGAAGTCTGGTTAATACGATAAACATCATCGGAGCGTTCGGAAACATTAACATAGTCATAAGTATTAATCAAATAATGATTCTTGTCGCCGGCTATCGTATTAATAAGGAAGTATAACGACCAATTCTTGTACTGCAACGTATTTGAAATGCTAAGTGTGAATAGAGGAGATTTCGTGCCAAGAATCTGCCGGTCGTCAGCATTGATCTTCCCATCGCCATTAACATCTTCGTATTTCCATTGGCCGGGATACCAACCTTCGTATATATTTCCGGAGTAAAGATCCTCTTCTTGCCATACACCGAGAATCTTATAGTTATAAACCGCGGATATTGGCTCACCTACAAACCATCCGTTACCTTCGTCGCGGTCGCTGCCGTCACCGTAAAGCTTGGTGATCTTATCACGATTGAGAGAGAACTCAGCACCAAGATCCCATTGGAAGTCGCGAGTCTTAATGTTAGTCGAACTGATTTCAACGTCTATTCCCTTGTTGGATATGCCGCCAAGATTGTCCCATATCAGCTCGTAACCGGAAGACCATGGAAGACGACGTTTTACAAGGACATCATTCGTTTGCGCCGTGTACATATCAATCGAAGCGTTCACACGCCTGTCAAACAATCCGATGTCAATACCAAGATTGTAAGACATGGTACGTTCCCATTTAAGGCTAAGGTTGGGCATCGACTTTGGATATACGCCGACAACCGTTGAAGAACCAAAAACGTATGGGTCGCTGCCCATCTGTGCAAGACTACTGTAACGGCCGATACCCTGATTACCATTCTGCCCGTAGGACAGGCGAAGCTTCGTATATAGCATCGAAAGAGCATCTTTCATGAAGTCTTCCTCACTTATTATCCAGCCGAGGGAGAATGACGGAAGAGTGACAAACTTGTTGTTTGCTCCAAACCCGGAATAACCATCCCGCCGAACAGTTGCCGCCGCCATATAACGATTCTTCAACTGGTAGTTTATGCGCCCCATGTATGATACGCCCATCTCCTCCCACGATTCATTATTTAGAGACGTAATTTTGGTACCCATCGCCATGTTGTCAAAACCGAGAGCCTCATTGTCGAAATATTCCGCACGAGTTTTCGAGCGGGTGTAGGCTGATTTCTCACGACTGTACAGGAAAGTAGCATTGATGCTGTGGTCTCCGAACTTGTTTATATATGTCACAATATTATTGTATATCCAGTCAACACGATTCCGCGGGTCTCGCTCTGCACGCCCCTTAACGCCGATACCATCGGCAGAATTGCTTGGCCAGAAAGTTTGCTTGTCAAGATTATACCTCGTGCTCGAATAGTTAAAGTCGTAGCTCAAACCTTTAACAAAAGGAACCTCCAGTTTAAGATTGCCGACATAGAACATCGTCGAACTTATATCCTTATCCCTGACCCGAAGCCTGTTCAGCGGATGAGGCATATAGTTCTCGCCAGTCAGATAAACCAGCGAAGTATTATAGTCCGTCGGATCAACAACCTTGGCAAGCGGGCTGGCCACTCTTGCGTCCGCCAGCGTGGCGTGAAGACCGGAGTAATCCCTTTGCGCATAATTAATATTAAGACCTCCGCTCAACCAGCTTGTAAATTTCGTGTCAAGCTTGGCGTTTAATGTCAACCGGTTAAACTGGTCGTTCTTCATTACGCCCTCCTCCTGGTTATATGATATGGAAGCGTAGTAACTGACGGCATCAGTACTTCCGGAGTAGTTAACATCGTAACTCTGAATGACGGGACGCTCGCGGGAGACGACATCCACCCAGTCAATATCATGCTTCTGCGCTATCCAGTCAGGATCGTCAGTCGAGCTGCCGGCACGATTTAGAAACATATCCTTCTCCTCCTGCGTGCGGAGCCGCTGCGAAATAACTTCCTTGTTAGAAACATCCGGATAGGCAGGCTTGCCTGCATCGCTCGTCGGTTTTGTCGCATACCATTTGTACAAGTCTTGCTGCCAGTAATAATCGACAAGACGCAAAGCATACTCATCAGCGTTCATCACTTTCATTTCGGAAGGCGTATAACCCTGAACACCGTAGAAAGCATTAAAGTTCACTTTCGGCTTGCCCGTCTTGCCCTTCTTTGTCGAGATCAGGATAACGCCGTTGGCAGAACGTGAACCATAGACCGCAGCCGCGGAAGCATCTTTCAAAATGTCAACATATTCAATATCATTCACATTAAGATCATTGATCGAACCATTGTAGATGATTCCATCCAGCACAATCAACGGATTGTCACTTGCCGACAGAGATGTTTTTCCGCGAATGGACAGACGGGCGTCACCACCGGCCAGTCCGGTTTGCGTCAGGTTAACTCCGGCAGATGCTCCGGAAAGGACTTGAGCGAGATTAACGTTCGGGATGGCAGCCTTCTCATCCAGCGTCACGCGGGCTACGGCGCCGGTCAAGTCGCTCTTCTTCAATGTTCCGTAGCCGACGACAATAACCTCGTCCAAGCTATGAGTATCCTCCGCCATTCTTACGTCGAGCACTCGGTTGGCCGGTGCATTGTGCTCCTGGGCGATGAAGCCGATATAAGAGAAGACCAGCACAGCATTGCGACTGCTGACCGCGACAGAATATCGTCCGTCAAAATCGGTAATGCTGCCATTGGTTGTTCCTTTTTCCTGCACATTCACGCCAATTAGCGGCTCGCCATTTACGTCTGTTACTTTTCCGGTAATCCGGCCTCCGTCCTGCGGAGCAGCTGCTTTCACGCCTTCAAAGGCGGAAAAGCACATCATTAATCCGATTGCAAGCACCACGGCCGCCAATCGGGACTTTTTTAGATAATTCTTCATGTTGATGAAATGTTTAATAACAGTACTCTTTCTAGAAGGTAAACAATAATACATTAACTAATTCTCAATCTCGATGGAGGTCTTTTCAACGAAAAGTACAAGAGTGTTTTTCATTCTTTATCTTCTTGCTGTTCAGGAGAATTGCCCCCGTTTTTCATTGTCAGCGAAAACGTCCGTTTATTCTGACAATGTTTTTCGATATGGCGAAGTTATAAATATTAATTAAATGTAACACTTATTCGCTGATATTTCTTGCGTTACGATAATTTAAGCGAAGGCGTCAGCAGGCTGCCCCTCCCCTTTTTACTGTCAGAATAAACGGACGTTTTCCCTGCCAGAGACCCCGCCCCGACGAATCGGGAAAATGTTTAGCCTGGTTAAATTTGTCAACCTCCCCTACCCTGCTTTCACACAAATTCAATTTCCCATAAAAGAAAAAGTCCGTTCATTCATAACTATACAAAACACTCAACCTTTTCCGCCTGACACTTTCGTAACTATGCAAAAGCCTCAAACTTTTCCGCCCGGAGCTTTCGTAACTATGCAAAAGTCTCAACTTCTTCCGGCTGAAGCTTTCGTAACTATGCAAAAGTCTCAAACTTTTCCGGCTGAAGCTTTTGTAACTATGCAAAAGCCTCAAACTTTTCCGGCTGAAGCTTTTGTAACTATGCAAAAGTCCCAAACTCTTCCGGCTGGAGCTTTCGTAACTATGCAAAAGTCTCAAACTTTTCCGGCTGGAGCTTTTGTAACTATGCAAAAGTCTCAAGCTTTTCCGGCTGGAGCTTTTGTAACTATACAAAAGTCTCAACCTTTTCCGGCTGAAGCTTTTGTAACTATGCAAAAGTCTCAAACTCTTCCGGCTGGAGCTTTCGTAACTATGCAAAATGAAGAATCAGCCAGACTTTGACTTTTTTATCATCCCTTAAATCACACTTTGATTTTCGCCTAACCGTTACAACAGATATGTTTTTACAAAAAGAAATAATCCAAGCCCGCGAAACATACAAAAAGCACTGAAATTTTGCAGGTGAAACAAAAAATGTATATTTGCACGCGATTAATTTTTTTCAATGAATTTTCACTTCTTCAATTTTACAGTATTAATATTTATGTTAAAGATAGAACCTTTCAGTACGCTTCTCGCCAAACTCTCGATTAGCAATCATTACGAGTTTGCAAACAACATTAAAGTCCGCCTGGAACAGGAAATAGCGAATGCCCCCCTTCTCACCGCCCCGTGGAATAAATACATTGCCGCCTTTAACCATGAAGACGATGCTTATAAGCATCACAAACTCTTTGAAACCCAGCAATTGATACAGCTTGACGAATGGCGGCTCAGCATCCTTCGCCTTGTTTTTGAGACCATTAAAGTGCGACTGAAAAGTCCCACCCAGGCCGAGCACGACGCCGCCGAATTGCTCAACACAGAAATCCTGCATACATACAAGAACATTCGCGAACTCGACCTGGAATCAAAAACCGGCGACATCACCAATATGATACAGGATTTACAGTCAAACAAGCTGAAAAACGCCGTTTCAGACCTCCACCTTCAATCGCTGCAAAACGAATTGGTAGCTGCCAACAACGCCTTCATCTCAAAGTTTGACGAACGCGCCGACGACTATCAGCAACAAAGAATAGTCGGTTCAGCCAGCGACGCCCGGCTAGCAACCAACGAAGCCTTCAAAGCCCTGGTCATTGCTCTCCAGTCCATCCACGAATCAAACGAGCTTTCAACGCCCAATCTGTCCCTCCGCGGCGTATACGAGAAATGCGCCTTTATCATTAATTCCACAATCAACCACACCAAAAAGACATACTCTCACAAACACGGGCACGATAAAGACGATGACGAATGGGTCGGCGGAGGAGGAATCGGTTGAAAAGACATAACATTTCGGCTTCCAAATGAAGAGAATAGCTGGGAAACAGTTCCTCCATTTTGTTTGCTCCGAATAAAAACATAAAAAAGCTTAAGTTTTTAAAATCTATTTTTTCCATCGTAATAAGGAAGGGGAGAACTGCTTCGCACTTGTTAAAAAGACAATGCGAAGTTAGTTCTCCTTAATTATTTTACTGTTTAGGCTGAATATTGCCATTTAGCCTGGCAAACGCTCATAATATAATTCCTGTCGACATTCACACTATTGACAGTCTTCAAAAAGCAAAGGCCGAGAGATTCACATCCCCACGGCCTTCTTTCTACTACAACTACAAACTACATTTTATTAAAAAACTATATAACAAAAATTACTCATTGCTTCAATAATACTTTTTCCACGAACATTTCTCCGCCTACTTTGGCTTTAACGATGTAAAGCTGGAGAGAGTTTAGACGAACCTGACGTTCAGCCACGTTCATTTCATTTTCGCGGTATATCAGTCTGCCAAGCATGTCATGGATTTCCACACTGCGGATCAGGTCGCCTCCGGAGCGCATTATAATGCTGCCACTTGCTGCTGTGACTATGAAGCTTGGACGTTGCAGAGCTTCAGCTCCGGTATAGGTTATGCCTTGTCCGGTATAACTTATTTCCAGTGTGAAGCGGTCGTTGATTTCACCCGCCTTTGATGTTGTGAATGTATATTCCGACGTGGAATTGATGTCGATTCGCTTGTTAAGAAGACGGTCGACGAGGGCAACTTTATGTCCGAATGTTTCACTGTTGGCGAATGTTAGTTTGATTTCGCCGTTACTGGGGGCAATGATGCCCAGCTTGACGGGTTGCTGGCCAAAATATCCGTTGCTGTTTATGGCAAGAGCATCATTCATGGCCGAGAAAGTATAGACGGAAAGCGGGTTTTCGTCAGACGAGAGGGCAGGCATGTCTTCACGCTCCATTGCATGACTTGCGCTGGGAGAATAGACAAGAGCAGCATAAGCCTTTCTGTCTTCCTGCGAAACTGTGAGATTCAATATTCCGCCGGCAGCTACGGAGGAACGAAGGAGATATGAGCCGTTAGGGTTAGTTGCATCCTTCGTCGTCGTATGTTCCGGAGAGATGACAAGACTTGAAACATTGTTACTTGGATAAAGCTTGGCGACGAAGAAAGATTGCAGCGGAGCAATCAAGCCAGTCGTCGCGGTATAGCTCCCCGTAGATAGATAACGGTTTCCGCTGGCATCCTGAATGAGAGTTTGCGAGATGAATCCGTCTTTCGTGTCGCCATTCCATGTATAATAACCAGAGTTGATAACTCCGTTGTTGTCAGCATAGAACTTGCTGAAATCAAGGTAAGCCATATAGGGATTGACTACTTGCAAAAGAGCATAGCCATTGTTTGCGTATGAAGGGGCAGCGCCTTGAATAACCGGCAGATTGTATTTACCGGAGCCATTTGCTACAAGGTCGGAAGTTATCAGCTTCGTATTCTTGGCAAAACTTAAAAGTCCATTTTTCGTTACGCCTGTGCCGGTAACTTTCAAGTTGAACGCTCTTCCGACTTCGAGAGTTTGGTCTAAAGCTGCAAAAGTAGCGGTGAATTGATTCGCCATAGCCGTAGTCGTTCCTCCGAGAGGATTTTTCTGCTGAAAGAGATTCATGCGAAGATCACCACGTTGCATAACTCCGTTGACCTTATATCCATAGTCTGCAGAGGTCATCCCATGTAGTGGAGCCGACCAGAGGAGGAATCGGTCATACTCTGTTCCGTCAAGTTTGATTTCCACCGCCGCACTGCTATGAGTTAAGAGATGCGGATTCTTTAACATCGCTCTGTTATTCATAGTGATAGTGCCGCAAGTCGCCACATCCGTCAGTTCGGGATATGTCTGCACGTTTGCGGGCGATGGTATCGTAACATTTGTGCAAGCTGTTGGAGCAAATTGTGCAGGAGTAGAAGATGAGCCGTTAACAACAACCCAGTTCCCCGGATTATTCCATTGACTGTCTATCTGCCCAGTCCAGCGCATTGAGACGGGAGAGGAGGATGTTCCTGCCGAACTTATGTCAAACTTGCCCTGCGGGAAAGTATATGAAGCATAATAACCGGAGCTGAAAACAGGCTGAATCATACTGGTTGACGGAGAGGAAAGCGTGCGCGTTGCGGTAGGGTTGCTGCCCAAGTCCGCACCGGAGGTATTATACCAGTAAAAGTTGACGCCTCCCGTCGGAATAGTTTTAAGAGTTGTCTGATGCAGGACGCCTTGACAATCAGAGTTTGCCTGATTGCTGCGAAGAACGTAGATATATACTTTAGTATTCAATTCGGTGACTTGGTTTCCAACGGCTTGCTTTGCACGTATACGTATTGTAAAGCTATCGACACTGTTAGGAAACAAGTTGTCCGATGCACGGGTAACAGGATTGTAGCCTGTATGACGATAGACTATTCTGGCCGCTGTCCCCGTTCCGATTGAGAACACCTCCCCTGCACGCGGGCCAGTACCAACGACACTATCTGCAAGATTGCGAAGATTGGCATAAGCATCCGCAGGGATATAAGCGTTGGCAAACGGATTATGCTCAACCATTGTGTATTCCTGCACTGTATTGGTAGTATTAGGCGACGCAAGTCTGGGATAAACAGTAATTGTAAAAGTTATTGGCAACCCAGTGCATAATGATGTTGATTTAGGCGTAACCGTAACAGTGTTGACAAGCGGGGCATTAGTGGCGTTCTGCGCCGTAAAGGCAGAGATGCTTGTTCCCGTTCCACTTATGCCCATTCCTATGGTTTCGACAGTTCCGCTCCATGTTGTAGACGCGCCTATGCTGCTGCCGGAGAATGTTATTGGCCCTACTGTTGAGCCGGCATCCACGGCAATATTGTTAATAGCATCCAGTACAGGTAGAGGATTAACTGTTACAGTTATCGAATTGCTGGAAACAGTGCCGCTACAATTGCTCACCTGTCGGCGATAATAAGTTGTTTGCGTCAAGGCAACGGTTTCTGCAAATGTTGCATTAGTCGCCCCCGATATATTCGCAAATCCCTCGGTTGAACTTGTCGTACTCTTCTGCCATTGGTATGAATAAGCTACGCTAGTGTTTCCACCAGATGCTCCGGCGCTGCTGGTGAAAGCGGCGGGAATAGATCCGGAGCAGATGCTTTGGTCGCTTCCGACTGTTCCCCCTGCAAGAGCGGGATAGACAGAGACGGTTATTGTATTACTCTGTGCTTCGTTGCAATTATTAACTATTCGGCGATAGTAAGTCGTTTGCGTCAAGGCCGTTGTTTCCGTAAATGTAACAGATGTTGCTCCAGATATATTCGCGAAACCCTCGGTTGCACTAGTCGTACTCTTCTGCCATTGATAAGAATATGCCGCGCCGGTATTGCCGCCTGAAGCTCCGGCAGAGCTGGTGAAAGCAGCTGGAGTTGCACCATTACAGATGCTTTGATTGCTTCCTATCGTTCCTCCGGTGAGGGCAGGATAGACAGTGACAGTTATTGTATTACTGGATTTCGTATCGTTGCAATTGCTGGCTTGCCGGCGATAGTAAGTTGTTTGCGTCAGCGTGGCAGATTCCGTGAAGGTTGCATTGGTCGCCCCGCCTATATTGGAAAAACCGTCAGTTGCGCTTGTCGTGCTCTTTTGCCATTGATAGGTATATGCAGCACTACTATTGCCTCCAGAGGCAGAGGCTACATTGGTAAAGGGCGCCGGTACACTTCCTCCGCAAATGCTTTGGTTTGCACCGATCGTTCCTCCGGCAAGAGCAGGATAAACTTTAATGGTAAAGCTTTTGGAAACGCCAGCACATCCGGTAGTGGTTGGAGTGACGGTGATTGTAGCCGTTATTTCCGATGCGGTGCTATTGGTTGCTGTGAACGAAGGGAGATTGCCTGTTCCGCTTGCTGCAAGTCCGATAGCTGTATTGTTGTTAGTCCATGTAAAGCCGGAGGCATTTGTCCCGGTGAAGGTTACAGCCGGAACAGTCGTGCCAGCACAATAAGGCCCCATATCAGTCGGCTGATTGACTGAAGAGTTATCATCATCATTAATAGTGACCGTTGCCTGATAAACAGTTCCTTTTCTTATCAAGTCGTTACAATCCTCTTCGTCAATAACGATATTGAAAGTCCTGCTGCTTTGGCAAGTCGTATTCCCTACAATATGAATATTGTTAAGCGTCAGCGTTTGAGGAGTAGTATAATTACCGGCAGGGATAATAAACCCTTTTTGATAAGTATAATCCGTATTTATAGCGGCGGTACCTGGCGTAATGGTAAAATTCACAATCTGGTCTTGAGCTAGCACTCCAGCTGAGACTGTTATTTTAATATTATTTGCATCATGCGTAGTATTTCCTTCAATCTCATTATACGTTGCAGAAGTGAAATTAACGGATACAGGCGAAGAAAGACTTATCGGGGAAGGAGGAGTTCCAACATACATATTATCAAACTCCCCTTTGCTGTTTCCATAGCAATGTAGGACTCTTCTTACTCCGATTTGTCCTGCGCTAAGCGGGCCAGTTACAAACTCAACTGCAATTCCATCGTCCTGGCACTTATCCTCTACAACATTGGACAGTTTGTTATCTGCCGTCATGTTCGACGTTCTGTTACTGTAGTAACCCGAAAAATAACTTCTGAATCCTGCGCCATCTGTTTTAAATCCATGCGTTGACGGATTTTTAAGATTATTGTTGTGTGGGCTTCCCTGATTACAATTGACTGGACTATCGCCAACTATTCGATAATCTCCTACAAAATGCCCCGTCCCATTTGTGACCTGATAACCTCTGGATTGGTCGAAGCCTAAAATGTAGGCATCATGATCCAAATATATATGAACTGTCTCCGGTGTCGTCAAATCGGAAGGCGCTCTTACATAATAATCTACCGCAAAATACCTCTCCGGATATTTATAGGTAAAATTCATGGTAACATAAAAAATTCCATTGCTGAAAGGAGATACCAACTTACCAGTCATGGAGGCAGCCCATTCTCCAGTAGAAAGCAACACTGGCGGCGTTGTAGAACATGTTGAATACTCTACAAAAGATTGGTTATAAGAAGAGCCACAACTAAATCTGAATCGCGTTTGAACAGATGAATATTCTTGAGTTTGACCATTTACACCGCCCCAAGTATACCCTGGATAATATTGCGTCTGATTATCCCTATATACATGTATTGTTCCAGTAGGTTTAATCAACGTTTTAAGTCCGTCATCAAGAGTCGTGCCTCCATCAGGATTAATTACGATACTGGACTGAGCAAAAATTTGGAGTGTAAGCCAACTGAGGAAGATTATTACTCCCCCTTTTCTTAATATCTTATTCATGACTTATAGTTTAGAATTTCATATTATAAATAGGAAGAAACCAATCCAGATTGGCGAGATAGCATCATCAACCGTATAACGTGGACTTCCATCATTCGCACCCGTCGTATATATCTTGCCGTCCTGAACTACTGCAAAAGCGCTCTCTTTTTCGATTGTTTCGCCTTTGCCGGTAGCATAGTAGTAGCGCTTTTCAGCTGGTACATAATATCCCAGCATTTCATTCCATTGCCCATAAAAGAATATTCTCCCTGACGGCATTGTTTTTACATACCCGGAAGGCTTCTCAAATCTTTTATTTGAATTAAGCTGCCACAATGCCCCATTTTCAAGTTGATAGGTTATAAGACTTTGAGGCATTGAATATTCAGTCTCAGATACCTTTTTCATAATTTCCGTTCCTTCTTTCACCCATGAAATTGATTGGGCGTTGGCTTTGCCGGAAACAAACAAAGCAATTACAATTAGCCACATAAGGCTGTTTAGCAGCGATCTTCTTTGATAAGTAGTCTTCATGTTTAAATTCGTATTAAAAAAATTTATTATTAAGTTGAAGAAAATTAGATATTAGCAAATTGCTTACATTAATGTTTTTTGATAGAGATGCCGGTCGCTACAAATGGAAATATCTAAAATTAAAAAGAGAGAGCGAATGTTCTTTATTCGCATTTTTTTAGCTCTATTTCTTTAGCGTTTCGCCTGTTGCGGCAAAATATTGAATCATTTCTGATTTTAGGAGGCTCTTATCTATCTGAGGTATTGTTTGGACGCCCCTTGAGTCTGATGTGCAGGGCTGAATTTTTGCTGTTGTAAACATGTTATTAGTCATTTTGCTTATTACGTTGTTAGTACATTATTAATTCTGTTAAGAATACTTTTCCAAACCGTTTTGTCTTTTTTAATGCTTTCAGAATAAAGGGACGTTTATACTGATTTTGTAAAGACAAAGCAAAGGTAAAAATCTTTTTTATATACAATACATTTTTCCCAATATTTTTTCCATTTAACCTCGCTTTAACAATCATGGAAGCCCCCTTAGCTTTCCAGTTTAGACCGATTGCAGGGCAAAAAAGCGCATTGCCTCCCATAAGAATTTCGCCTTGTAAATGCTTGTTTATCAGCATTTACAAGGCGATTAGCTTAACAATTCCGGCAGGAAGCCAAGATTCAAACAAGAGAGATAATCAGGAGGAAATAAAAATAATGACCGCTCCGTAATTAATGTAATATTTCTTCAAGCGCCTCGGCGATTTTGTCTATATCATCGTCGGTGGTATCCCAGGACGTAACCAGGCGGACTTCACTTATGGATTCGTTCCAATAGTAGAAAAAGTATTTTTCAGCCAATCTGCGTGCAGCTTCCGCAGGCATGGTAAAAAACAGCTGATTGCTTTCAGGCTTTTGCGTAAAACGGATGGAGGAGTGTTTGGACAGGATTCCGGCGAGGCGTGCAGCCTTGTCGTTGGCATTACGCGCATTTTCAAGCCAAAGGTCATTTTCAAGATATGGAACAAATTGAGCGGAGAGATAACGCATCTTGGAAGCCAACTGTGCAGATTGCTTGCGGAAATAGACAATTTGCTCGCATACTTCCGGACGGAAGGAAATGACGGCTTCGCCCATCATCATGCCATTCTTCGTACCACCGAAACTGATAATGTCAGCTCCGGCATCACCGGTAATTTCCTTTAGCGAGCAGTCAAGACGGGCGCAGGCATTGGCTATCCGGGCGCAGTCAATATGAAGATACATTCCATATTGATGAACCAGATCGGCTATGGCTCTGACTTCTTCGGCAGTATAAACAGTTCCCAGTTCGGATACCTGCGAGATATAAACAGCCTTGGGTTGCGAATGGTGGCATACGCCGAAGTTATGCAAGCGAGGTTGAATTAATTCGGGCGTCAACTTTCCGTCAGGCGTCGGGATGGCAACAACGGCGCATCCGCTCATTCTCGCCGGGGCGCCGCACTCATCCACATATATGTGAGCAGTTTCGGCGCAAAGGATGCTGTTGAACGGTCGGGTGACGGCTTGAAGAGCTACGGAGTTGGCTCCGGTTCCGTTAAACACTATAAAAGGAGAGGCGTCAGGGCCAAAGACCTGCTTGAGCATCCCCACGGCAACCTCCGTCCAGGGGTCGTCCCCGTATCCGACGGCATGGTCGCGGTCAGCTTTTATCAGCGCTTCCATTATTAAAGGATGAACGCCTGAATTGTTATCGCTTGCAAAGCTTCGCATCGTATTAAATTAAAAGTATTATTTGATATGCGTAGTAAAGAAGTCGTTGCCTTTGTTATCGACAAGGATGAAAGCAGGGAAGTTTTCCACTTCAATCTTCCAGATTGCCTCCATTCCCAGTTCGGGATATTCAAGACATTCAACCTTCTTGATGCTTTCCTGGGCGAGGATGGCTGCCGGGCCGCCGATGCTGCCTAAATAGAAACCACCGTGTTTTTTGCAGGCTTCGGTTACAACCGCGGCGCGATTGCCCTTTGCAATCATAATCATGCTGCCTCCATGACTTTGGAACAGGTCAACATAACTGTCCATGCGTCCGGCAGTCGTTGGGCCGAATGAGCCAGAAGGCATTCCGACCGGAGTTTTTGCCGGGCCGGCGTAGTAAATCGGATAGTCTTTTATATACTCCGGAAGCCCCTGACCGGCGTCGATGCGTTCCTTAAGCTTGGCATGGGCGATGTCGCGACCAACGACGATTGTTCCGCTGAGCGAAAGGCGCGTAGCGACGGGATATTTGTCTAATTCCTTGAGAATTTCAGACATGGGGCGATTAAGATTGATTTTCACCGCTTCGCCCTCGCCAGCATTGCGATATTCTTCGGGAATGAGGCGTGAAGGATTCGTTTCGAGTTTTTCAATCCAGATGCCGTCCCTGTTAATCTTGGCTTTTATGTTGCGGTCAGCGGAGCAGGAGACGCCCATTCCTATGGGACAGGAAGCGCCATGACGGGGGAGGCGGATAATGCGGATGTCGTGAGCAAAATATTTGCCGCCGAATTGCGCTCCAAGGCCTATTTTGCAAGCCTCTTCGTAAACCTGCTTTTCAAGTTCGACGTCGCGGAAAGCCTGACCTGTTTCATTGCCGACAGTCGGGAGATTGTCATAATAATGCGCCGAAGCAAGCTTGACAGTCTTGAGGTTAGTCTCCGCCGAAGTGCCGCCTATAACAAAAGCTATATGATAAGGAGGGCAGGCAGCCGTGCCGAGCGATTTCATCTTCTCGACAAGGAAAGGCACAAGCCTGGCAGGAGTAAGAATAGCCTTGGTCTCCTGATACAGATAAGTTTTGTTGGCAGATCCCCCGCCTTTGGCTATACAAAGAAACTTGTATTCGTCGCCCTTGACGGCGTAAATGTCAATTTGCGCCGGGAGATTGCAACCCGTATTTATTTCGTTGTACATATCGAGAGGAACATTTTGTGAATATCGGAGATTATCCTCCGTATAAGTCTGGTAAACGCCGTGCGAAAGCGCTTTTTCATCCTCGCCGTCGGTCCATACCTGCTGCCCCTTTTTTCCGGCAATGATAGCCGTACCGGTATCCTGGCAGAAAGGCAGTTTGCCCTTGGCCGAAACTTCAGCATTGCGAAGGAAAGCAAGAGCTACATATTTATCATTTTCGCTGGCCTCCGGATCGCCCAGGATTTTTGCGACCTGCTCCTGGTGCTCTCTGCGGAGATAGAAGGAGACATCGTGAAAAGCCGTTTTAGCCAAAACAGTCAGTCCTTCAGGCTCAATTTTCAGGATTGTTTTTCCCTCAAAAACAGTAGTCGAAACATATTTATCGGTGAGGAGATAATATTCAGTTGCATCTGTTCCCTGAGGAAACGGTTCTTGATACTTAAAAGGAGGTATTGCCATTTCTTGTTTTAATTAAATTATACATTCTTGTTTAACAGTGTCGCAAAGATACGATTTTTGACTTGAGCCACATGTTTTCC
This sequence comes from Tannerellaceae bacterium, assembly GCA_031257015.1. GTDB lineage: Bacteria > Bacteroidota > Bacteroidia > Bacteroidales > Tannerellaceae > DFXE01. The sequence goes on along the minus strand of JAIRPK010000066.1, from coordinate 277 downwards.
GTCCGCTGGAAAAGCCATATATACAGCCGGAAACAGCCAAACAGTTTTCAGCATTTAGAGCATATTGTTTAGACCCGGCGCCGGTTCCTCCACCGCTGGTGCCGGGTCTTTCCGCATCGGTGCCGACACCTTCCGCACCGGTGCCGACACTTCCCGCACCGGTGCCGACACTTCCCGCACCGGTGCCGATACTTCCCGCACCGGTGCCGACACTTCCCGCACCGGTGCCCACACTTCCCGCACCGGTGCCGACACTTCCCGCACCGGTGCCGACACT